>JAEZCC010000047.1 GCA_023412715.1 Bacillota bacterium | reverse complement strand
AGTGTAATATTCGTTTGTTTGACTGCCGGGAAGGAGGACATATGCAAAGTCAGTCAAACATTGTAACGGCGCTCTATTGCCGCCTTTCACGGGATGATGATGTTCAGGGGGACAGCAACAGTATCGCCAATCAGAAAAAGTTGCTTTCCAAATACGCGAAGGAATACGGTTTATCCAACACGAAGTATTTTGTGGATGACGGGTACACGGGTACGAATTTCAACCGACCGGGCTTTACCGAAATGATAGAGGCGGCGGAGGAAGGCTATATTGGGTCAATTCTGGTAAAGGACATGTCGCGTCTTGGCCGAGACTATCTGCAAGTGGGATTTTACACAGATAATTTCTTTCCAGAACACAATATTCGGTTTATCGCGGTCAATGACGGTGTAGACAGCGCGGAGGGAGAAAACGAATTTGCCCCGTTCCGCAATATCATGAACGAGTGGTACGCCAGAGATATTTCCCGCAAGGTGCGAAGCTCCCAAAGGTTGCGCGGCAGCGCGGGCGTTCCTCTCTCCCTGCCTCTCTACGGTTACAGAAAAGACCCGGATAACCCCAAAAGCTGGGTGATCGACGAGGAAGCGGCGGCTGTGGTGCGGCGCATCTATCAGTTGTGTATTGACGGCCTCGGCGTTGAGAAAACCGCTGCGATACTGGAACGGGATAAAATCCTGAAACCTACGGAGTATTGGAAAAGCAAGGGTGTCCGCAAGCCGGGAAAAAAGTCTACCGTCAGGGACAGCCCCTACTGTTGGTGCAAAACCACGGTTGAAAAAATCCTTTTGGCGCGTGAGTACGTGGGCGATACCGTCAATTTCAAGACCTATTCCAAGTCGTTCAAGAACAAGCGTCGATATGAAAACCCGGAAGAAAACCATGTGATCTTTGAAAACACCCATGAGCCGATCATCGACCGCCAGACATGGGAAATGGTGCAGCGTATCCGGGCAGGAACCAAACGGCGGCAACCAAAGAATACCGAAAAGCACATGTTCGCCGGACTTCTGTACTGTGCCGACTGCGGCTGCAAGCTCCATTTTAACGTCAACCATCCGCACACGGAGCTTCAATATTTCAATTGCTCCAATTATCGCGGCAACCGTGGAACCTGCAACAGCACCCATTACATACGGGCCGACGCGCTGGAAGAAGTCGTTCTTCTGGAACTCCGGCGTATGACGCAGTTTTTACAGGACAAAGAGGAAGATTTCGTAAAGCTGCTAATGGACAAATCTTTGCAGGAAGCGCAGCAGGAAAGCAAGCGCCGGGAAAATGAGGTTGCCGCAATGATTGCCCGTTGTCATGAGCTTGACGCGCTTTTCACCAAAACGTATGAGGACAACGCCAGCGGAAAGCTCTCGGACGAGCGGTTCATGATGATTACCAAACGCTATGATGACGAGCAAATTGCGCTCAAAAAGAAAATCTCCGCCCTGCAAGCGGAGATTGACGCGGAGAAACGGCAAAAGAGCAGCGCGGCGAATTTCCTACGGACGGTGCGCAAATACACGGAAATCAAGGAACTTACCCCGACCATTGTGAACGAGTTGATTGAAAAGATTGTCGTTCATCAGGCGCAGGGAACCGGCAGAAGCAAGACGCAGCAGCTTGAAATCCACTATAACTTTGTCGGCGTTCTGGATATACCGCAGGTCATGGCGCTGCCGCAGAGCGTGACCGTGGACACACGGCAGGGCGTGGCGGTGGAGTACATCACACGGAAAGCCGGATAGACGAAAATAGGAGCAACCTTTCGGTTACTCCTATTCACGGAATGTTCAGTGTCGTTATGAACACTCGACATGGTGCGGGTGACAGGACTTGAACCTGCATGCCGATTGGCACAAGAACCTAAATCTTGCGTGTCTGCCAATTCCACCACACCCGCAGGCAAAACGCGCGGAAAACCGCGCGTTTTATTATACCTTAATTTCTTTGGGTTGGCAACGCTAAATTTCAAGCACGCCCTGTTCCAGCATCGATTGCGCCGCCAGCATGGCGCCGAGGCGGCCGCTCGGGTAGTTCAGGGCGCCCTGCATCCACGCCGCGTACGGCTCGCGCAGCGGCGCGTCCGCGGAAAGCTCGATGGAGGCGCCGAGGGTAAACGCGCCTGCCGCCATAATCACCTTGCAGTCGTAGCCGGGCATGTCCCACGGCTCCGGCACGACGAACGAGTCGACCGGCGCGCCCTTCTGCACGCCGCGGCAGAACGCGATCAGCGCCCGCTCGTCCTTCAGCAGCACGGTCTGGATGATATCCGCGCGCAGCTCGTCGTAGGTCGGCATGACTTCATAGCCGAGCAGGCGGAACAGCGCCGCAGTGAACACGGCCGTCCTGAGCGCCTCGCCCACGACGACGGGCGCATGGAACGCCCCCATGAAAAGCTCCCGGCTCATGCCGAGCGTCGCGCCGATCTCGCGCCCGGTCCCCGGGGTCGTCAGGCGGCAGGCGCAGCTTTCCACAAGATCCTTCCTCCCGGCGATATATCCGCCCGTGGGGGCGATACCGCCGCCCGGATTCTTGATCAGCGACCCGGCCATCAGATCCGCGCCGCGCGACACCGGCTCCTCCCGCTCCACGAATTCGCCGTAGCAGTTGTCCACCATCACGATGCAGCCCGGATTCTTCCGCTTTGCCGCCTGTGCAATGCGGCCGATCTCTTCAACCGTGAGCGACGGGCGCAGGCTGTACCCGCGCGAGCGCTGGATATACACCATCTTCGTCCCGGGCCCGACGCGCCGTTCGATCTCCGCGTAATCGGGGCGGCCGTCCGGCGCAAGGTCCGCCTGCTCATACCGGATGCCGAACTCGCGCAGCGAGCCGTTCCCGTCGCCGGAAATGCCGATGACCTCGCGGATGGTGTCGTAGGGCAGGCCGGTCACGCACAGCATGGTGTCGCCGGGGCGCAGCACGCCGAACAGCGCCACGGTGAGCGCGTGCGTGCCGCTGACGAAGTTATGCCGAACCAGCGCGTCCTCGGCGCCGAACGCGTCGGCGAACACGCGGTCCAGCACGTCGCGGCCGCGATCGCCGTAGCCGTAGCCCGTGGAAGCGGCGAAATGGCTCTCGCTGACGCCGTTCCGGATGAACGCAGCCAGCACTTTCTGCTCGTTCCAGTCGGCGGCGGCATCGATGCCCGCAAACATGGGCCGGGCCATCCCTTCCGCCTGCCGGGCCGCCTTCCTGATTCTTTCATCAATCTGAAAAAAAGGGTACAAATCGCTTTTTTCTGTCATTTTATCGTATCCCGATTGTTATATTTTTGTATTATAAAACTTTATGGATATATCTTTGTTTCCGGGAGAGGATCAAACGAGCACTCCGCCCAGCGTCCGCACGGCCCGAAGCCGATCGAGCGGTAAAACCCTTCGTTCTCGTTTTCCGCGCGGAATATGTAGAGATGCTTGCGGCCGAGCCTTTTCGCCAGCGCAAGCACCGCCGTGCTTCCAAACCCGTGGCGGCGGAATTCCGGCGCGCACGCCACGGCCGTGACGACCGCGGCCTCCGGCGTGAGAGACGTGCAGACGGCGCAGGCCGCGGGCAGCATGTTTTTGCGCACGCAGGCCGTCAGTGCGGCGCCGCGGCGCGTGCGGAAAGAAAGGTCCAGGTAAAACGGCTCAAATTCCGGCGGGCGGAAAGAAAACGTCTGCGATCGCTCCAGCAGGCCGTAAATCTCCCTCGGGCTCGGATCCCACTCCACGCCGTCCGGGGACTGCGGCAGGCCCGCCGGGTCCGACGCCAGCGTCATGATTTCGCCGCGGGAAGCGACCGGAAAGCCCAGTTCCTGCGCGGCGCCCTCTTCACAGGAAAAAACGCGCGGCCCGAGCGCGCGCACAAACGGGGCGATCTCTTCCCAGTCCGTCTGCCGGCCCGTTTCCAGGAACACGGCGTCGTCCATCATGGCGAGGGCCGCGCCGCCCTCCTGCGACCAGAACTGCACGTTCCGGTTCTGGAAGCCGTACGCCGCCGCCGCGGAAAGGATCTTGCAGCCGAACGGCGTTTCCCCGCGGGCCGCAAGCTCCGTCATGGATTCTGCGAGCTTCAGCATGGCTGCGCCTTTCCGGCTATTTTGTCGGCCAAAAGCGCCAGCAGCTCCGCCGCCGCATGAAAATCCCCCTGCGAGATGACCCCGACCGGCGCGTGCAGATACCGGCAGGGAAGGGACACCGCGACCGTCCGCACGCCGCCGCGCGACACGTGGATGACCCCCGCGTCGTTTCCCCCCGCGACCGCCTGCTTCGGCTGGCATCTGACGCCCGCTTTTTCCGCCGCGCGCAAAGCCATCCCGTAATATTCCGCGTCGTAAATGGTCCGTTTGTCCATGAAAGAGATCGCCGGCCCGCAGCCGAGGCGGCAGACCTCTTTTCCCTTTTCCGTCCCGGGGACGTCGGCGGCGGTGGTCGCCTCGACCACGATGGCGGCGTCCGGCCCGACGGCGAAAGCGGCCGTCTTCGCGCCCGC
This sequence comes from Bacillota bacterium, assembly GCA_023412715.1. Lineage (GTDB taxonomy): Bacteria > Bacillota > Clostridia > Oscillospirales > Acutalibacteraceae > Thermocaproicibacter. The sequence goes on along the minus strand of JAEZCC010000047.1, from coordinate 69,689 downwards.
GGAGCCGACCTCCTCCTGCACGGTGAACGCGAACGCCGCGTCGTATTTCAGTTCTTTCTTCATCAGGCCGATCAGCAGGGCGCAGCCCGCCCGGTCGTCGAGCGCCTTGGAGGAAACCGTGCCGTTCTGCGCGCAGAAGCGCGAGACGAACGTCGCCTCGTCGCCCGGGCACACGGCGGCCTCCGCCTCTTCTTTCGTGAGCGCGCCGATGTCGAGGTACAGCTCTTCCATGGGAACGCGCTTTTCCAGCTCGTCCTTCTTCAGCACGTGGATGGGTTTGACCCCGACCACGCCCGGAATCGCTTTCCGGCCGACGAGCACCTGCCGGCCGGGCAGCACGCGCGGATCGACGCCGCCGACGGAGGAGATCCTGAGCAGGCCTTCGTCCGTGACATGCGTGACGGTCAGGCCGACCTCGTCCATGTGGGCGGCGAGCATCAGCTTCGTTTTCGCCCGCTTTTCGCCGGATTTGTACGCGATGACGCTGCCCAGCGGAGTGATTTCGATTTTATCCGCAAACGGGGTGATTTCCTTTACAATCAGCTCCCGCACCTCGTCTTCTCTGCCGGAAACGCCGCGCGCTCCGCACAGCTTCTCCAGAAGATCCCAGTCCGCCATCATTCCGCCTCCCCAAGATAAGCCGCAAGCAGCTTCGCGGTGTTCTCAATGTCCCGCAGATCCACAACCTCGGCGGGCGTGTGCATATAGCGCAGCGGAATGGAGACGAGCCCCGTCCGCACGCCGGCGCGCGTGACCGCCAGAGCGTCGCTGTTGGTGCCGGTCGAGCCGCCCATGACGTCGCGCTTGTACGGCATGCCCGCCTGTTCGGCAAGCTGCACGAACCGCTCGCCCATGGCCCGGTCAAGGATGGGCGCAAAGCCCACCATCGGCCCGCCGCCGAGCTTCCCGCACTTTTCCGGCTCCACGCCCGGCTGCCGCGCGAACGAGACGTCCACGGCGATTGCCCGCTGCGGGTCGGCAAGGTACGTGCCCGTCACGGCGCCCTGCCCGCCGATTTCTTCGCGCGTGCTGCACTGGAAAACGACGCGGCAGCGCGGCGCCTTTTCCGCAAGGAGCTGCGCGCAGCGGACGAGCGCGGCCACGCTGGCCCGGTCGTCAAGCGCCGGCGCGGTCACGCGGGTGCCGAGCAGGGCGCGCGGCTCTGCCCGGAAGATCACCCGGTCGCCCGGGCGGACGAGTTTTTCCGCTTCTTTGCGGGAGCAGCCGATATCCACGGCCATTTTGTCCGGCTCCGGGACCTTTTCTTTCTCCTCGCCGGCCAGGTGCGGCGGCACCGCGCCGATCACGCCGTCCACGCGCTCGCGGCCCATGACAAGCACAGGCGCGCCCGGCATCACGCGGCGGTCCGCGCCGCCGCATTTGTCCACCCGCAGGAACCCGTCTTCGTCGATGCCGGTCACGATAAGGCCGACCTGGTCCAGGTGCGCGTCGATAAGGATGCGCGTCTTTGCGCTTTCCGGCCCCATGCAGGCCGTCAGGTTGCCGAGCCTGTCCGTTTTCGCCTTCGCGTACGGGGCAAACTCTTTCGCCGCGGCAGCCGCGGCATCGGATTCGTCCCCGGATACGCCGTCCGCTTCACAAAGGCGGAACAGCATCTCTTTCAGTTCTACCATCTTTTCACTTCCAACTTTTATTTCAGCCCGTTCACAAGCTCGCGGAACTTTTCCCCGCGCGTTTCAAAATTCGGGAACATGTCGAAGCTGGCGCACGCGGGCGAGAGCGAAACGACGTCGCCCGGCTTTGCTTCAGCGCGGCAGAGGGCCACGGCCTCGTCCAGCGACGCGGCGTGCAGGATCTTCGGGTTTCCCTCGCGGTAGCCCGGCGCGGCCTTGACCGCGGCCTCGATTTTCGGGGCCGTCGCGCCGATGAGGACCAGCGTCCCGACCTTTTCGACAACGGCGGGCCCGAGCGGGTCGAACGGGATGTTCTTGTCGTACCCGCCCGCAATGAGCAGGATCTTCTGCGGGAACAGCGACAGCGCGCCGCTGATGGTGCGGCTCGGCGTGGTGCCGATGGAGTCGTTGTACCATCTTACGCCGTCCAGCTCGCGCACCAGCTCGTTGCGGTGCTCCACGCCGGGGAACGCGCGCGCGACGCCGGCAATCTGCTCCGCGCCGGCCATGCCCCAGACCGCCGCCGACGCGGCGAGGTAGTTTTCGATGTTGTGCAGGCCGGGAATCCTGATCTCCGACGCGTTCATCACGCGGTGCCTGCCGTCCGGAAGAGAGACGTACAGCTCGCCGTCCCCGTCCATCCACGCGCCGTATTCCACGGGGTGCCTGCGGCTGAACAGCAGCGTCTGGCCGCGCGTCCCGCGCGCGAAGGCGGCGGTGTAGTCGTTGTCCGCGTTGAGCACCGCGCGCCCGAAGGCGTTCTGGTGCAGGATGATGTTCCTCTTCGCGTCCACATACTCCTGCATATCCTTGTGGATATCGAGGTGGTTCGGCGAGATATTCGTCACCACGGCGACGTCGGGGCTGCGGCGCATGCTGATGAGCTGGAAGCTCGACAGCTCCGCCACGACCACGTCGTCGGGAGAGATTTTCTCAATCTGAGGCATCAGCGGGGTGCCGATGTTGCCGCCGACGTGGACGGTTTTACCCGCGGCCTCAAGGATTTTCGCGATGACCGTCGTCGTGGTCGTCTTGCCGTCGCTGCCGGTCACGGCCACGGTGCGGCAGGGGCACAGGTCGAAAAACAGCTCCATCTCGCTGGTGACGGCCGCGCCGCGCTCCCGCGCCGCGTCGAGCTGCGGCAGGCGATAGCGCATGCCCGGCGTACGGAAGACAATCTCTTCGCTGAGATTGTCGAGGTACCCGTCGCCCGTCACCAGGCGGACGCCCATCCGCTTCAGCTCCTGCGCCGTTTCGCCCAGCTTGTCTTCGCTGCGGCGGTCGCGCGCCGTCACGGCGGCACCATGCTGCGCGAAAAGCTTTACAAGCGGCAGATTGCTGCCGCCCAGGCCGCAGAACGCCGCGGTCTTCCCCTTTATAAACCGGTAAAACTGCTGTATTGTCACAATATGATAACCGCCCTTTCCGGCAATCCGTTCCCTTGTTTCCAGCTTTGCCCAAAAACCGGGAATCATTCTTATTATACTTTCAACTGGAAGAAATAGCAAGTCGAATCCCGCCGGCGCGCCGCCCGCGCGGGCAGGCCGGGGCCCGGGGGGATTCCGGGTTTCCCGTGCCCGGACGGCCCTCTTATTCTCCCATGCCTCCCGGTTTTTGAATGTCCTGCCCCGTCTTCCATTCCGGGCTTTTCTCTTTTTCCAGGAAGAAGCTGTTCAGGCGGGCGTAATACTCTTTTGTGCGGGAAGCCCCGGACCGGCCGACGCCGCAGGAGAACAGCTTCCCGTCGGAAAGGGCCGCCGCCATATAGCCGTTGGAGTACACCAGCTCCTGCGTCCAGGCAGTTTTTCCGTCCTCCGGCGCGCAGGCCAGATTGACCCACATGGTTGTGGTCGGTTCGGTAAACAGCCTGATTCTTGAAAAATCAATCTTCTGATTGTACGGGTACCGCTTCACAAGCGCCAGCAGTTCCTGAATCTGCGCGGGCGAATCCGTATCCAGGCTGTGCCAGGCGCTTTTGCCGTCCACGCCCGGCTCGTCGTACCACATCACAATCTCCGCCTTGACGACCGGCCTGCGGCCAAGGCTGCCGCCGGGGTCCCGGCCCCTCGTGAAATAAAGCGCCGAGATGACAGCCGACGCCAGAACGACGGCCAGCAGGGAAAACAGAACCGGGTCGCGCGGCTTTGGAATTCTGCGCATGCAATCCCCTCCCTCATTCCGAAAGCAAATCCGCTCCCAGTATAGGGCAGGGAAGGGAATATGTCAATAAATGGAAAAGCTCCCGTCTCGCGGCGGGGGCTTTTTTACGCGGGCAAATGCCGGATGGCTTAATTTTTGTCGCGCAGATGCAGCTCGTCAAGCAGGGAAGCAAGCTTGCCCGCGCTTCCCTGAAGCTTCGCGACCTCGTCGGCGGCAAGGGGCAGCACCAGGCGGCGCGAAATCCCGCGGTTCGTAACAACGCAGGGGATACTGATTGCGACATTATCCACGCCGTATTCTCCGTGCAGCGTGGTCGAAACCGGCAGCACGCTCTCTTCGTTCAGGATAATCGCCTTGATGATGCGGCAGACGCTCATGGCGATGCCGGCGCTGGTGTATCCCTTGAGCCGCACGATGTCGTAGCCCGCCTTGATGACCTCATGCAGCGTTTCTTCGCGGTCGAGGGGATCCTTTGCGCCGAACGCCGCGTCCAGGCCGGAAAGCGGGATACCCGCAATGTTGACCAGGCTCCAGCCGATAAACGCGGAGGTGCCGTGCTCGCCGAGCACGTAGCCGTGCACATTTTTCGTGTCCACGTCGTAGCGTTTGGCAAGGATGCGGCGGAAACGCGCGGTGTCGAGCATGGTTCCGGTGCCCATAATGCGGTCGGCCGGGTAGCCGAAGCGGTTCTGGGCCTGGTAGACGACAACGTCGAGCGGGTTCGTCACGAGGATGATGATTGCCTCCTGCGTATACCTGCGGATGGACTCCATCACTTCCGCCACGACCTGCGTGTTGATCTTCGCAAGCGAGGTGCGTTCTTTCTGCAGGTCTCCCGGCCTGACGCTCGGGCCGGCCGTGACGACGACAATCTGCGCGTCCGCGCAGTCCTCGTAGGTGCCGGCGCGCACCTGCACGTTCGGGCTGTACGCGAACGACGTCGTGTGGCTGGAGTCAAGCGCCTCGCCGCGCGCGCGGTCCATGTTTTTGTCGATGACCACAATCTCGGAAAGCAGGCCGAGCGAAAGCGCCGTGTTCAGCACCGCGGAACCGACCATTCCGGAGCCGACGACGACCAGCTTGTTCTTCTCAAAATTCATTGCTTCCATCTCCTGAAAGCCTGCGGTAAAATGCAGGCTGATTTTTATAATCCTGCAAATTATTATAGTTGACGCGATATATAATGTCAATTTCGTGCTTTCAAGGGCAGAAGCGATAAAGCTTATGCAAGAATGAAGCGGGAAGGCCCAAAGGCTCCGCCTGCCGGAGAAGGTTTTCCTTTCCCGCCGTGCCCAACGGAAGATCTGCCGGGGCTGCGTTTTCGGCCAAGGGCCGCAAAAACAGTTCGGCCCGCCGGGGGTGGGTCCGCAGAAAATAGAATTCTGCGGCAATCTGGAATAAAAATCGGCGGGAGCAGTCCGAAGACTCTCCCGCCAAAATAAGCTGTTTGATTTTCTCCGCGCGGAACGGCGGGGTGAAACCGGGCTGTGCCCGCTCAGCCTGCCGGCTCGGGGATCGCCTTGCCGGCCTCGAAATCGGCCAGCTGGCTGATTACGGCGTCCACGTCCGTGGAAACGACGTTGCCGTAGGGCGCGCCGTTGACGACGGCCAGGTAACGCCGGTCCGCGGCCTGGTAAAACTCCAGCGTGTCGGTCGAGGCTTTGTCAAAATAGCTGTACTTCACCGTGAACGCGGGCGTCCCCGACGGTTTCGCGCCGGTGTCTTCCAGCAGCTCCAGGCTGATCAGCTTCTGGTAAAAATGCTTGTAGTTCGTGTCGTAGTTCAGCGCTTTGCCTCCATCGCCCGCGACCGTGTAGGTGTAGCTTTTCTCGCTCCCGGACGACGCCGAGGCGGAGGAAACGGCAGACGAGGCGCTCTCTGTGCGCGCGATATTGATGATATTGGAAGCCGTGCCCTTCGTGAACTCGATGGATTTCACGGTACCGATCTCCGGCAGCAGAATCAGCTTGCTGCGCATGCTGAACAGGTTCTGCTGCGCCACCGCGCCGATGCTGTCGGAAGCGACGCTGTAAACGACGTTGACCCCGCCCAGCATGACGTAATAGTCCGAGCCGCTCTGCGCGCCCACAAGCAGCTTGTAGTTGCCGTTGTTCACGTTATAGTCGGCGACGACGCTCGGTTTGTCGAATCCGTATTTCATCAGATCCGAGGCGTCCGGATTGATGGCCACCACGGAATCCGCGGTCAGCGAGGTCAGCGCGCTTTCCATCGCGGCAAGCTTCGTGTTGTCCGTCAGATATGCGGCCGGCGAGGTGATTGCAAGCGTGTCGCCCTGCTTCTCCATCACGACCGTCTGCGGGAAAGACGTCCCGGAAAGCGAGATCCTGCCGAAATCGTTCGACGCCGTCTCGGAAGAGGACGACGAGCTGGAAGACGCCGGCGGCGTGATGGAAAGGATCTCTTTGTTGACAAAGTATTTTTCGTCCTCCAGCAGGCCCTGGTCGATTGTGACGACATAGACGTTGCTGGAATCCGCGCCGCTCATATAATAGGCGGAGGAATCGGTCGCCGTGGCGTTGCCGATTTTATAGTTGAAGCTCGTGCCGTCCTTGAAGCGCACCTCTACTGTCGCCTGCGGGTCCGAAAGGCCGAACTCCTCGGCGTTGCTCACCGTGCCGAGATTTTTGGTCGCCACAAGGCTGAACCCGTTCTGCACGACCGAGTCCGTCTCGCTCGTGTTAATTGGGATTCCCCCGAGGCCCTGCACCGTGTAAGTCACCGCGGGCGCGGAAGCCGACGACGAACCTGAAGCGGCGGAAGATGCGGCGGAAGACGCCGCTTTCGACTCCAGCGGCACCAGCGTGTAGCTGCCCTTCTTGTTCGTCACCTTCATGGAGGCGACGTCCGCGCTCGTTTTGGAGACAAGCTGTATGCTCGACGAAGACGCCGAGGAAGATGCGCCGGTCCCGCCTCCGCCGTTTGAAAGCAGAGCCGTCGCCGCGCCGAGGGCAACGGCGCATGCTCCAAGGATAATCAGGTTCCTCGTGCCTTTTTTCATGTTACAGAGACCTCCTCTTGCGGAAAACGACGATCCCTGCGACCAGAACGGCAAGCGGGATAAGGATGGTGAACACGCCGAGGCCGAGGAACATGCTCGGGCCGGTGCTGAGCGTAATGTCTTTTGCGTACAGCTCGTGGCTGGTCGTCGTCACCTGCGTGGAAGAATTGCTGGTGCCCGTGGCGTATTTGGAAAGGTCAATCAGGTAAGAACTGTTTGCGAACAGGTTCGTGCCGATAATGTCGCTGCCGTACATCATGGTGGAGCCCATGGCGACGACGTTGGCGTGGTACGTCTTGCCGCCCGACTGGACGGAATCCTGCGACAGCGCCGCGATGGTCTGGGCGGATTTCTGCTGCTCGGCCTTCGCCTGGTCGTCGCCGTTCTTGTAAAGATAGGACGTGTCGTTCGATTTCACGAGGGCGAACGTGCTCTTCGAGCCGCTGTTTTCAAACGTGACGTTGACCGGGCACGCGTCCGGCAGAATCAGGTTGTTATAGGTCGCGCCGGAACGGCCCAGGCTCAGCGTGGTCTGCACGCTGCCCAGAAGATAAAGCGGGTTGTTGGCCACGTACTTCTGCGCGTCCGTTTCCACGACGGCCTTTGCGGACTCGGGCTGCAGGCCCCACTCCTTCAGGAACGCGGAAAGCTTCGGCAGGTCGGCCTCGCCCGCGGAGAACGTAACCACGAGCGAGCGGTCGGCCGCAAGGCCGGTGTCGGAAAGGAAACTCTCAAGCTTCTTGATTTCGTCGTCGGTCAGGTCGGTCGAGGGGCAGCCCAGAACGAGCAGCTGCGTCTTGTCGGGGATCTTGTCGGTCAGCAGGCTGAAGGTCTTCGTTTCGAAGCTGTTGCCTTTGAGCAGGCTGGTGTAGCCCGTGCTGTCCAGCTTTTCGCTGTGGCCGGTGTCGAACGAGGCGACCGGCAGCACGTCCGAAATGACCGTGTTCAGCGCCGACGCTAGGGCGGAATCCACGTTGGAGTAGGTCGTCGTCGTGGTATAGTCGCTGCTGTACTGCGTGTCGAACAGGTCCGTGCTTGTCAGCACGCGGTAACGTTTGTCTGTCTTGACAATCACGTCGCCCGCGGCGATGTTGTCGCTTTTATACTCCGTGGCAAAGGTCGGGTTTTTGTCCAGGTCGACATATTCCACCTTGATGTTGGAGTTGCGCTCGCTGATCTTTCCCGTCAGGGTCGCCACAAGGCTGTAGTCGGAACCGTACGAATTGTTTTCGACCGCCTCTTTGGTGGCGCAGACGTAAATCGTCGCCGGGATCTTGACCTGGTCGACGACCTTCACCGCTTCCGCGGAAAGCGTGTTGGAAGCGTTTTTGGTCATGTCGAGGTTCAGGGACGGGTATTTGTCCGTCAGCTTGCCGACAATCACGTTCAGCAGCACGACGACCACGATGAAAACGGCGGTCAGGGCCGTCGCGGCCGAACCGTGCCTGAACTTTTCTTTCTGGTAGAAGGGGATCTTTTCCTCTTTCAGTTCAGAGGCCGGGCCGTCGGAGGACTGTCCCTCTTCCGGCTTTTCCCCGGCAGACTCCGTCTGCCCGTCCGCGACAGCTTCCGCCGTTTTCTGCTCCTGCGTCTTTTCGTCCGCGGGGGCGCTGTCAGCGGGCTGCTTTTCTTCTTCCGTCGCCGCGGTCTGCGGCTCTTTTTCCTGATTCATGTCTCAATCTCCCCCTTAGCTCCATCTTTTGCTTTCCAGCTTGCGCGCCGTCAGGAACAGGAACACAACGGCCGCGCTCAGGAAGAACACGATGCTGGAAAGGTTCAGAATCCCCTTGGTGAACGGCTGATACCGGGAGTCAAAGGAAATCCAGGTAAAGAGGTTCGAGAGGAACTGGTTTGAAATGCTGCCCGAAAACTGGCCGATCATCATCAGCAGCAGCGAGGTGCCGAACGTCGCAATGGCGGCCACGACCTGGCTCTGGGTCAGCGACGAGATGAAGTTGCCGATGGCAATCATCGCCGCCCCGCACAGAAGCGAGCCGAAATAGGAAGCAAAGATCATCGCCCAGTCAGGCGACGAGAAAAACGTGATGACCACGGCCGGGATGAGCGTCGCGGTCAGCGCGATGGCAAACGTGAAAAACGAGGCGAGGAACTTGCCCGCCACGATGCCGGTCACGCTCACCGGCGCCGTCAGAAGGCCCTGGTCGTTCTTGTTGCGGATTTCCTCGCTGAAGCTGCGCATCGTGATGATGGGCAGCACAATGACCATGATCCATGAAAACAGCATGCTGTAAATCTGCGGGATATAGTCGGAAGACTGCGTCATCAGCACCTGAAAATAGTAGATGCCGAACAGCAGCAGCATGACCCCGCAGAAAACATACCCGAGCGGGGAAAGGAAATTGCTTCTGAATTCCCTTTTGCAGATCGCCATCATTTTTTACCGCCGTCCTTTCCCTTCAAGTTCGCCCGGGCGTTGTCGCTCAGGTACGTGGAGCCGGTCAGCCTGAGGAACACGTCTTCCAGCGAAAGCTCGGAGCTTACCATGGAGAGGACAGGCCAGTTGCGCTTCGCGGCGATGCCGAAAAGCGGCCTGCGCAGGTCGGTGCCGCCGCGGCCGGTGATCTCGTATTCGTACACGCCCGGCTCCCTTTCGCCGTAGTCGCGCACTTCCAGCACGCCGTGGATGGTCCGGATGGTCTTCACCATCTCGCCGGGCTCGCCTTCCATGCGCACGGTGAGCTTCTGCTCGCCGCCCTGCCTGCCGCCGTGCTCCAGCTCGAACGGCGTCCCGTCCGCGACAAGCCTGCCGCGGTTCACGATGATGATGCGGTCGGCGACGGCCTGCACCTCCGGAAGGATGTGGGAGCTGAGGATGACCGTGTGGTTCTTGCCGAGATTCTTGATGAGGTTGCGCACTTCGATAATCTGCTTCGGGTCGAGGCCGACGGTCGGCTCGTCCAGGACCAGCAGCGGGGGATTCCCCACCAGGGCCTGCGCAAGGCCCACGCGCTGCCGGTAGCCTTTCGAAAGGTTGCCCACAAGGCGGCCGTAGACCTCGTTGATGCGCACCAGCGCGCAGATCTCGCGAAGATGCTTTTCACGCGGCAGCGTGACCTTTTTCAGCTCGTAGATATAATTGAGATATTCCTCTACGGTCATGTCGTGGTAAAGCGGCGGGACCTCGGGCATGTAGCCGATCTGCCGCTTGACCTCGTTGGGGTTGTCCAGTATATTATAGCCGCCTACACTGACGGACCCTTCGCTTGCCGAAATATACCCCGTAATGATGTTCATGGTGGTTGACTTGCCCGCGCCGTTCGGCCCTAGGAAACCCACCACGGTGTTCTCGCCGATGGAAAAGTTCACGTGGCTCAGCGCCGTGTTCTCTCCATAGCGTTTTGAGAGGTTCTTCACCTCAATCATCGTGCCATCCCTCCTGATTGTCGGTTCACGCATTACTTTCTTATTTTAGCAATATGATAAGATGAAAATGTAAACATTTCTTGAATTATTGCTTTTATTTTCATGAAAATTGCGAATACTGCCTGATTTTGCCGGGCCCAAAGCCGCCTGAAAGTCCGGGCCGCCCCGCCCGGACAGTTACGCGCGGATCCCTCGAGGCTTGACGGCGGCCGCGCGCCGCCGGTATAATGGGAACAGAATCCCCGCGCGGCAGGAAAAAAACCGCGCGGACGGCGGCGGGGCGTCTTCCGCGCGGGCGGCCCCGGAAAACTGCGCGCGGAGAAACGGTGGAAAAACATGGCTGAAATCAAACCTTTCCGCGCGCTGCGCTACGCCGCCGCCGCGGGCGACGTCGCTCTTCTGACCTGCCCGCCTTACGACATCATCGGCGAAGAAGAGCGCCGCAGATACCTTGACGGCAGCCCGTACAACGTCGTCCGGCTGGAGCTGCCGGAGGGCGAAGATCCTTACGCCGAGGCCGGAAGGACGCTGCGCGCGTGGCTCGCGGACGGCATCCTCCGCCGGGACACGGACCCCGGCTTCTACCTCTACGAAGAGGAATTCACGGCGTACGGCGAGACAAAAAGGGTCAAGGGCTTCATCTGCCTTGTCAGGCTGGAGGAATTTTCAAAGGGCGTCATCCTTCCGCACGAAGAAACGCTTTCGAAAGCCAAAGAGGATCGCTTCAACCTGATGAAGGCGACCGGCTGCAATTTCAGCCAGATTTACTCCCTCTACATGGACGAGGGGCGCGCTACGGGCAAAAAGCTGGACGCGCTCTCTTCCGGCAGGCCGCGGTACGAATTTTCCGACGGCGCCGTCACGCACCGCATGTGGCTGGTGAACGACCCCGAGGCCATCGCCTCCATCTCGGCCGATTTCACGGACCGCAGGCTTTACATCGCCGACGGACACCACCGCTACGAAACGGCGCTCAACTACCGCAGCTGGAAGCGGGAGCAGGGCACGGCGGACGGCGGCGAGGACTACGTGATGATGATGCTGGTGGACATGGAAAGCGACGGGCTGGTCGTTTTTCCGACGCACCGCCTGGTGCGCCGCCTGCCGGGCTTCGACGCCGAAAGGCTCCTGCGGGAATGCGCGGCGCTGTTCGACGTCGTCCGTTATGATTCCCTTTCCGGCATGGAAAAAACACTGGGCGAACTGTACGCGCAGGGCAAAAACGCGTTCGCGTTTTACTCCGGCGGCAACGGATGGGCGCTGCTTGCGCTGAAGGACGCAGAAGCCACGGCGGAAGCCCTGCCGGAAAAAAGCGAAGCTTACCGCAGCCTGGACGTTTCGGTGCTGCACAGCCTGATCCTCGAGCGGCTGCTCGGCATTGACAAAGAGAACATGGCGAAGCAGGTCAACCTGACCTACACCCGCTCGGCGGAGGAGGCGCTGCAGTCCGTCCGCTCCGGCGAAAGCCAGTGCGCGTTCCTCCTGAACCCCACGCGCGTGATGCAGATCCGCGACGTCGCCGCCGCGGGCGAGAAGATGCCGCAGAAATCTACCTATTTTTACCCGAAGCTCATCACCGGCCTCGTGATGAACAGGCTGAACCCGGAGTAAGCCCGCCGCGGACTTACTCCGCGCTTACTTCCCGTCCTTTTTTCAACCGTCCGGGAGAAATTCGTGGAAAACTTCCCGGGCTTTCCGCATGCTCACTCTCTCGGCACTTTTCCGTCCGCGGCGCCCGGCCCTTCCGCTTTTCCCGAATCTTCCGGCAGATTCTCCGGCTTCTCGGATCCAGGCTCCTGCTTCCCGCGGCCCGCCTTGCGTTTTGCAATCTGGTAGAACACCTCGTCGGCTGCAATGCCGACCGCGATGGCGATCGCCAGCCACCACCCGACCTGTCTGATGGCGGCAAGGAAAACCGCCGCGAGCAGAAGGGAAAAATAGGTGAACTGATGCTTCCGCCTTTCGTTCAGCTCGATATGCTTCCACTGTTTCATGACGGGCCTCCTACAGCTTCCCCTCCCGGAGAAGCTTTTCCGTTTTCAGCACCAGCACCTGCGTTTTTGCGTCTGTAATTTCGCCGGACATGACCATCGCGACGGCTTTTTCCAGCGGGACGACCTCCGCCTCGAGAAATTCCCCCACGTCAAGGTCGTCCTCCCCGCGCATGGCCGCGCGGCACGCGTACAGGTAGATGATCTCGTTCGTGTAGCCGGGGGAGGGGTACAGCCTGCCGCAGTCCGCATAGCCCTCCCCGACGACGCCGGTTTCTTCGCGCAGCTCGCGCTTCCCGGCCTCGAGCGGATCCTCGCCGCATTCCAGCTTCCCCGCGGGAAGCTCCGGCACCACCTCGTGGTACGGGTAGCGGTACTGCCGCACAAAATAAAGCCCGTTGTCCTTTGTCAGCGCGGCAACGCAGACCCCGCCCGGGTGATCCACGCATTCCCGCGTGACGACGCGCCCGTTTTCCAGCTCCGCCCTGTCCACGTGGAAATCCAGGATCTTGCCGCGGTACATGTCGTTGCGTGCCAGCGTCTTTTCCGTCAGTTTCATCGTCCGTTTATTCTCCTTAATTCGACTTCCAGGCATACGCGTAATTCTTATTGTAGGAATACAGCTCGCGGTAAAGCTGGTTCGCGCGGCTGCGGTAAAAATCCATCGTCTTGGAAGAGGCGTCCACCTGCGCCATGCTGCCGCCGGCCGCCTGCGCGTCGTCCGTGATCTTCTGCAGGGCGGCGGCTTTGCCGTCCTCCCATTTCTGCTGTTCGGCTTTGAGCGCCGCCGGGCGCGTGCTGGAATCAGCCTTCATGTACTTTTGAAGCCCGCTCCACGCGTTGTCGATTTCTTTCTGCCAGACGCCGGCGTATTTGTTCGACACGTTCACCATGTCGATGTTCGAAACGGCCGCGGCGGACTCCGAAATATAGCTTTTGTCAATCGGGTTCTGCTTGAACTTCGCGTCGAACTCCTTGTTGTCCGTCTGGATGTCGATGACCGGGCCGTTCTGCGAAGAGGCGGGCTCCCCCGGCGTGACGACGTGCGTGTCGTCCGAAGAGGCGGGCGCGGAAGACGGATCGGCCTGCTGGGAGGCCAATCCGGAAGCGGCGGACGAAGCCGTCACGATCCCCCCCGCGGGAACGGCGGAGGAAGAATCGTTGTTCCGTTTGCATCCGGAGATCGCGGCCGCCGCGAAAACGGCGAGCGCCAGGACCAACAGCATTTTTTTCATCGGTTGCCTCCTTCTCAGTCTCCGCCGGCACCGGCAGGGCCGGCTTCGCCTTTGTCGTCAGTATTGTCGGAGTCTCCTGCGCTGCCTTCATCGTCGCCGGCATCGTCTGAATCGTCCGCGCCCTCGCAGGCGCTGCCGTCGTCCTCCGGCTGGGCGACGTCCTCTTCCTCGTCGCGCGCGGTGCGGGCGACGGTCGCCACGCGGCTGCCGTCGGAGACGCGCATCAGCAGCACGCCTTTCGCCGGCCGGGCGCAGACGCGGATGGTGTCGGCGTGGAACCGGATGATGACCCCGTCGGAAGAAATGAGAATCAGGTCGTCGCCGAAATCGACCACCTTGATGGCGGCCACGGCGCCGTATTTTTCCACGCGGTAATTGATGCGGCCGATGCCGCCGCGGTGCTGCAGCGTGTAGTCGCCGATGGGCGACAGACGGCCGAAGCCGGTCTCGGAGACGGTGAGCACAAGGCCGTTCGGGCGCAGGATGCTCATGCCGACGACCTCGTCGCCGCCGCGCAGCGCGATGGCCCTTACGCCGCGCGCGGTGCGGCCCATGGCGCGGACGTCGCTTTCCTGAAAGCGGATGGCCATGCCGAGCCGCGTGGCGACGAGCAGCTCGTCTTCGCCCCCGGTCAGGCGCACCCACGACAGCTCGTCCCCCTCGTCAAGGTTCACGGCGATGACGCCGCCCTTGCGGGCCGTGTCGAACGCGGAAATCTCCGTGCGCTTGATGACGCCGCGCTTCGTGACCATGACGAGGTAGCCCTCGCGGTCGAACTGCTTGACGCGGATCATGGAGGTGACCTTTTCCTCCTGCGCGATGGGCAGCAGGTTCGCGATGTTGATGCCCTTGCCCGTGCGCGAGCCCTCCGGAATCTCGTAGCATTTCAGGCGGTACGCGCGGCCGAGGTTCGTGAAGAACATCACGTAGTCGTGCGTGCCGATGACGAACATCTCCTCGGCGACATCCTCCTCGCGCCGGGTCATGCCGGAGACGCCGCGGCCGCCGCGGTGCTGCGTGCGGTAGACGTCCGGCTTCTGGCGCTTCACGTAGCCGAACTGCGTCAGCGTCAGCATGCATTCCTCGTCGGGGATGAGGTCCTCGATATCCATCTCGCCCTCGACGGTCTCGATCTCCGTGCGGCGCTCGTCGCCGAATTTCTCTTTCACGGCCAGCGCCTCGGCCTTCACAATGGCGAGCACGCGCTCCTCATGCGCGAGGATGTCCTGGTAGTCCGCAATCTTTTCGAGCAGGCCGCGGAGCTCGGCTTCCAGCTTTTCGCGCTCGAGGCCGGTCAGGCGCCCGAGCGGCATCTGCACGATGGCCTGCGTCTGCACGTCGTCGAGGCCGAAGCGCTCCGACAGCCTCTGCCGCGCCTCGGGGATGGATTTGGAGCTGCGGATGATGCGCACGACCTCGTCGATGTTGTCGACGGCCACCTTCAGCCCTTCGAGAATATGCGCGCGCTCCTGCGCCTTGCGCAGCTCGAACGCCGTGCGCCTGCGGACGACGCCCTCCTGGAAGCGGACGTACTCTTCGAGCACCTGCTTCAGCGTCAGCGTTTTCGGCTCGCCGTCCACGATTGCCAGCATGATGACGCCGAACGTGACCTGCATCTGCGTGAACGAAAACAGGCGGTTCAGCACAATCTGCGGCGACGCGTCGCGCCGCACCGAGATGACGATGCGCATGCCGTCGCGGTCGGAGTGATCCTCCACGTTGGTGATGCCCTCGATGCGCTTTTCTTTTACAAGATCGGCGATGCTCTCGATAAGGCGCGCCTTGTTGACCTGGTAGGGCAGCTCCGTCACGACGATGGCGAAGCGCCCGTTTTTCTCCTCCTCAATTTCAGCCCTCGCGCGCACGGCGATGCGCCCGCGGCCCGTGGCGTAGGCGGCGCGGATGCCGCTTCTGCCCATGATGATGCCGCCCGTCGGGAAGTCCGGGCCCTGGATGCTCTGCATCAGGTCGTCGAGCGACGCGTCCGGATTGTCTATCAGGGTGCAGACGCCGTCGATGACCTCGCTCATGTTGTGCGGCGGGATGTTCGTGGCCATGCCGACGGCGATGCCCGTCGAGCCGTTGACCAGCAGGTTGGGGAAGTGGCTGGGCAGCACGACCGGCTCTTTGAGGCGGTCGTCGTAGTTCGGCTGAAAATCGACGGTTTCTTTGTCGATGTCCTGCAGCATCTCGACGGCGACCTTGCTCATGCGGGCCTCGGTGTAACGGTAGGCGGCCGGCGGGTCGCCGTCCACGGAGCCGAAGTTGCCGTGCCCGTCCACCAGCATGTAGCGCATGGAAAAGTCCTGCGCCAGGCGCACCAGCGCGTCGTAGACCGAAGCGTCGCCGTGGGGGTGGTAGCGCCCCAGCACGGAGCCGACGGTGTCCGCGCACTTGCGGTACGCCTTGTCGGGCGTCAGGCCGTTTTCAAACATGGTGTAAAGGATGCGGCGGTGTACCGGCTTGAGGCCGTCGCGCACGTCCGGCAGGGCGCGCTGCACAATGACCGACATGGAATAGGCCAGGAAGGATTTCTTCATTTCCTTTTCCAGGTCGACATTGACGATCTTACCGTTCTCTTCTATTTCGTCCATTCACGGGCACCTTCCTGTATAAATTTCTGTTTCAGCCGGTCCGCGAGAAGCGCTTCCACTTTTTCGCAGTCGCCGGGGGCCATGGCTCTTTTCGGGACGCAGCGGCATTCGCCCGCGCCCGTGTACAAAAGGAAAACCGCGCCGTCCTCGTAGGCGCAGAACAGCATGCCGTAGGGGAGGGACGCCTCGTACCGCTCGGAGCGGATCTCGATGCGGTCCGGGCAGAACCGCACACTCTGCGACGGGGTGCCCGCCCGGCCGGAATCGAACTCCTCCGCGGCCCTGAGGCGCGTCAGCGCGAAAAGCGTCGGGTTGAGGAGGAACAGCAGGACGATGCCTCCCGCCGCGGCGACGGCGGCCGGCCATTTTGTCGGCCAGCCCGCGCCGATGCCCAGAGCAAGCATCATCAAGGCAAAGACGAGCAGATAAGCGCCGGTCAGCTTCACGGTCTGCCGGTACGCGCGGGTCATGGCATGCTTCATCTGCGCGGTGCGCCAGTCGAGGTAATCCTCCCGCGTAACGGCAAAGCTGACCGTAACAGGTACCACGGATCCTTCCTCCTCCCGGAATTCAGACGTCTCTTTTCAGAACATAATACCTTCCGGCGAACGCGTTCGAAAGCAGCAGGGAAAGCTTTTCGCATCCGCCCTGTTCCATCCCGGCCTTTTTGACGGCCAGCATTCCCCGGCCGCGGCCCCCGGCGGCCACGAAAAGCGTCGGCGTCTCGGCGCAGAACGTGAAATCCGTCCAGTACTCCGTGCAGCTTTCATACCGGTTTTTCCATTCCGCGCGGTCCCTGCCGGCGCAGAAGCGGACGGGCAGGGCCATCAGCCTGCAGGAGCGGTACGCCTTCTGCGCCCGGCGCGTCTCGGCAAGCGGCTGCAGGAAAAAGAACGCGCCCGCCGCGACAAGAAGCGCGCAGATCAGCAGCGACGGGAACACGGCGGAGGCGAAATGCCTGCCGTACAGCGGCAGAAACGAGGCGGCCACGGCGGCCGCGGTCACGCAGACGCCCGCGCGCACGGTGTGCCGGCGCCAGGGGGAGACGCAGTAGTTCAGGGCGCGGCGGGCGCGCGCGAAATCCTCTTCGCCGAGCGTCTGCTCAAAGCAGATCGGTTGCTGTTCCTTTTCCGGCATGGCAGCCTCCTTTCGGGGTCAGAAGCCCCGTTTTCTGCGCGGCTTCGCCCCCGCGTAGATCATGGCCTGAACCTCCGGCAGCTCGTCGGGGCTGAAGCACCGGAGCGGCAGAACGGTGACGCGCGCCGGCCCGATTCCGCCGGGGCGGCGGGGATCCACGGCCGCCAGCACAAGGACGTTCTCGGCCAGAACGTATTCGCAGGTGCCGTCGAGCGGGATTTCCCACCGGACCGCCCCCTGCTCGGTCACGACGCGGTCCGGGTAGATCCTGACGCGCACGCCGCCGCTGCGCGCGCAGTTTTTCGCGCGGCTATGTATGGTGAAAAGCGGCCCGAGCAAAAACAGCAGGGACAGCATGGCCCAGCTTACCGCCTGCAGGAAGGCCGAGGGCTTGCCGGTCTGCAGACCCTCCGCCAGGAACAGCGCCATGGGGCACACGAGCAGCACCGCCCCCGTGACCGACAGAATCCGGCGCGAGCCGCAGAGCTCGATCCGTTTCAGGCTGCGGTAGAGCTCTTCCTCTTCCAGCTGAAAAGAAGCCTCTATGCCCGTGCGCTGGTCTTCAAACGCCTCCGTGTCGTCCGCGATCAGGCGGGGCCGGTCTTGTTCCGGCGAGCCGGCGCGGGGCGCGCTACTTCGTTCAGGGAGGCCGTCGCCGCCGGGCTCCGGCTTCTCCTCTTCCCGGCGGTCTCCGTTTCCCGTATTCTGCGTGAAATAGGTCTCCATACAGATTTCTCCTTTCAGAGCGAGGACACACGCGTGTCCTTCGGCGCAGAGCGCCTTTCCTTCGTCCGCTCCGCGGGCTTATCTTCATTAAAAGTCAGACACGGCGCAAAAAAGCGCGAAATCTCTCTATCCGGCACGGAACATCAGACGTCGAGGTTTTCGGCGTACCTTGCGTTCTGCTCGATAAATTCGCGCCTGGGCTCGACCTTGTCGCCCATCAGGACGGTGAAGGCTTCGTCCGCGGCAGCGGCGTCCTCGACCTCGACGCGCAGCATCATGCGGCGATCG
Organism: Bacillota bacterium; assembly: GCA_023412715.1. Lineage (GTDB taxonomy): Bacteria > Bacillota > Clostridia > Oscillospirales > Acutalibacteraceae > Thermocaproicibacter. Next base: position 51,521 of record JAEZCC010000047.1, on the reverse strand, counting down.
GGATCCATGGTCGTCTCCCACAACTGGTCCGGGTCCATTTCGCCGAGGCCCTTGTAACGCTGGATCTCGTACCCGGCCTGCAGCCCCTTCATCAGGTCGTCGCGCTGCTCGTCGGTATAGGCGTAGTAGTGTTTTTTGGATTTTGTCAGCCGGAAGAGCGGCGGCTGGGCGAGGTAGACGTGCCCCTCCTCCACGAGCGGCTTCATGAAGCGGAAGAAAAACGTCAGAAGCAGCGTGCGGATGTGCGAGCCGTCGACATCGGCATCGGCCATGATGATGATCTTGCCGTAGCGCAGCTTCGCGATGTCGAAGTCCTCGCCGATGCCGCAGCCGAGCGCCGTGACGATGGGCTGCAGCTTTTCGTTGCCGTAGACCTTGTCGAGCCTCGCCTTTTCCACGTTGAGCATCTTGCCCCAGAGCGGCAGGATGGCCTGGTACCTGCGGTCGCGCCCGCCTTTTGCGGAGCCGCCGGCGGAGTCGCCCTCGACGATATAGATTTCCGTCTCCTCCGGGTTTCTGCTCTGGCAGTCGGCCAGCTTGCCGGGGAGGGACGCGTCTTCCAGCGCGGACTTGCGGCGCACCATCTCGCGCGCCTTGCGGGCGGCCTCGCGCGCGTGCGACGCGGCGAGCGACTTGTCGAAGATGGCCCGCGCGACGGCGGGGTTTTCTTCGAGGTAGGTCGACAGCTTGTCGTAGACCATGTTGCCCATAAGCGTGCCGATCTCGGTGTTGCCGAGGCGCGCTTTCGTCTGGCCCTCGAACTGGGCCTCTTTGAGCTTGACGCTGATGACAACCGTGAGGCCCTCGCGGAAATCCTCGCCCGAAAGGTTCTTGTCGCTGTCTTTCAGAATACCGAACTTTCTGCCGTAGTCGTTCATCACGCGGGTCAGCGCGCGCTTGAACCCGTCCTCGTGCGTGCCGCCGTCCGTGGTGTGGATGTTGTTCGCGAACGACAGCAGCAGCTCGTTGTAGCTGTCGTTGTACTGCATGGCGACCTCCGCCGTGGCGGAGTCGTCCGGCGCGACGGCCGAAAAATGGATGACGTCGGGGTGGATGACCTCGACCGCTTTTTTCTTGTTGATATACTCGACGAAACTGCTGATGCCGCCGTGGTAGAGAAAGTCGTCTTCCCTGCGGTTCTGCGGATCGCGCTCGTCAGCGAGCACGATGCGCACGCCCGCGTTGAGGAACGCCTGTTCCCTCAGGCGCGTCTGCAGCGTTTCATAGTCGAACGCCGTCGTCTCGCGGAAGATCTCCGCGTCCGGCTTGAAGCGCACCAGCGTGCCGGTCTTTTCGGCGGGCGCGGTGCCGTGCTCCTCAAGGCCGGTCACGGCCTTGCCGCGCTCGAACTTCTGGTAATAGACGACGCCGTCTTTGAAAACCTCGACCTCCAGCCACTCCGAAAGGGCGTTCACGACGGAGGCGCCGACGCCGTGCAGACCGCCGGAGACCTTGTATCCGCCGCCGCCGAATTTTCCGCCCGCGTGCAGCATGGTGTAAACCACGGTCACGGTCGGGATTCCCGCCTGGTGGTGGATCCCCACGGGGATGCCGCGGCCGTTGTCGATCACCCTGACGATGTCGCCCGGAAGAAGGGACACGTCAATCTTGTCGCAGTACCCGGCGAGCGCCTCGTCGATGGAGTTGTCCACAATCTCGTAGACCAGGTGGTGCAGCCCGCGCGGCCCCGTCGAGCCGATATACATGCCCGGGCGCTTGCGCACGGCCTCCAGCCCTTCGAGGACCTGTATTTCACTTTCATCGTATTCGTTTTCAGCCTGTGTTACTTTTCCGAATTCCAAATCAAACCCTCCATTGCGGGATGCCCCCGGCGGGCTGTGCCCGCTCCTACGCCCCGCCGTTCAGTATAGCGGAAATTTTAAGCTTTTCTCGGCGGGAGAGATCCTGCAAATCTCCCGGGCATATGACGCCCTTTACACCTGTGGCGAACCCAAACGGCTCTTGCTCTTAGCAATATAGCAATTTTTTCTTGCCCCGGGCGCGCCCCCGTACCGCCGGACGGAACCTCGCGTTTTCTGCCTCTATCGGCGGGCCGGAACGGACTATGTCCGCGGGACGTAGCGGACGGTATAGGGGAGCAGAAAATAGGTGGCGGTCACGCCGGCCGCCGTGACAAAGGAAAGAGCCGGAAGGCTCATTTCCGGTATCTGCATCAGCAGAACGTTGAGGCCGACCATCAGAACGGCGGCCGAAGGAAGCAGAGCCAGAAGCCCGCGCCAGCTTGTAATGCGGAATTTTTCGCCGCAGTGGGGGCAGACCCCGGTCTTGCGGAACCTGCTTTTCCTGACCTGCCCGTAAAGGAATCTCGCCCCGCAGTAGGGGCACAGGGGAAGCTTCAGCATAGCGTTTCCTCCCTTTTCAGCGCGGCGGCGCGGCACGGCCAGGCGGGGCGTACGCCTCAGGCGACCGCGGCTCCGGATGCGGGCGCGGCGGGGCCGGCTTTTTCAGCCGCACGAAAAAGACGGAGACGAGAAAGAACAGCGCGGCCGGAAGAATGATGCCCGGCACCGTCCATACGGCGGAGCCGAAAGGCCCGGCGAACCAGCCGGCCGCGAAGAAGCCGGCCTCCGCGACCAGCGCGGCAATCCCGATCCGGTACAGCAGCGGGTCGAGCCGCACGTTCGAAAGGCCGCCGCATTTCGGGCAGATATACTCCCCGCGGCGTTTCAGCGTCCAGGTCTTCGCGTAATTCAGTCTGTCCCCGCAGTAGGGGCATTTGGGCTTTCTCATTCTCATGGCTTTTCCTTTTCCCTGAAGTTCGAAAGATCGTTCGAGAACCCGGCCCGTTTCAGCAGCGTCGAGGTCGAAATCTGCGACGTGTAGACCGTGCGGCGGCCGTCCTTCCCGCAGCAGAGGATGAACGATTTCGGCATTTCCCGGGAAATGCCGACGACGCACCCGGCTTTCTGCGCCGCGGCGAGGTAGTCGCGCGTCGTGTTCGAGATGGTGGAGGTCTCAAGGTCGAAAATGCCCACGATTGTCTCCATCCGTATCACGATATCCTGCCCGAGATGCAGATACATGCAAAATCCTCCATTACGCTTCCGGGATCTCTCTCATCTCGCCGCGTTCCACATGAAACACGGTGCCGCCGCGGGCCCGGAGGCCCGTCTGCGCCGTCCCGGCCGGTGAAACCGGCATTGCCGGCAGTTCGCAGCAGGTCAGGAAAACCTGAAACCCGTCCAGCTTTTCCAGAAGGAACGACTGGCGTTCCCCGTCCAGCTCGCTGAGCACGTCGTCCAGGAAGACGACCGGCGTCTCGCCGCTTTCCTGCGTCAGGATCTCCGCCTCCGCCAGCTTCATGGCGATGACGGCGGAGCGCTTCTGCCCCTGCGATCCGTAGGCCCTGGCGTCCTTCCCGTCAATCATCACCCCGACGTCGTCCCGGTGCGGGCCCACGCCGGTATGCCCCGTCAGAAGATCCGTCCTGCGGCAGGCGGCGAGGTCTTCCGCAAAGGATCGCGTGCTGGCTTCGTAGCAAAGCGAAAGCGCCTCTTTGCCCCGGCACATGCCGGAGTAGAACCGTTCCGCGGGACCGGAGATTTTTTCGAGGTACTTCTTCCGCCAGACGGTGATTTTTTCCCCGTCGCGCACGAGGCGGCTGTCCCAGACGGCCAGCGTGTCCAGCAGCTCCGGCCTGCGCGGAATCTCTTTGAGCAGTGCGTTGCGCTGCGCGAGCGCGCGGTTGTATTCCGCGAGCAGGGCGGCGTACGACGGCCGCAGCTGCGAAAGCGCCGCGTCGACGAACCCCCGGCGGCCGGCCGGCCCTCCCTGCAGCAGGGAAAGATGCTCCGGTGAAAACACCGCCGCCTGGAATACGCCGATGAGGGCGGAGCAGGAGCGTTTCGGCACGCCGTTGAGCTCGGCTTTGCGCCTGCCCTCCGGAAAGCGGATGACGGCGGCCTGCTCGCGGCCGCCGCCGGAAAATTCCAGCCGCAGCGCGGTTTCCCGCGGCAGCGGGCCGAGCATCTCCGCGTCCTTTGCGCCGCGGAACGACCGTTCCCCGGTGAAAAGCCACATCGCTTCCAGCAGATTGGTCTTGCCCTGCGCGTTTTTCCCGAAAAGCACGTTGACCCGCCCGTTCGGGGAAAACCCGCCGGACGGAAGGTTGCGGAAGTTTTCCCAGGAAAAACGCAGGATCTTCACGCCGCGCCCACCCCGTAAGTCTTTCCCCCGAAGGCGGCCGTGTCGCCCGGGCGCAGTTTTCTGCCGCGCTGCCGGCAGACTTCGCCGTTGACGAGGACCTCCCCGCCCTGAATGGCGACCTTCGCCTGCCCGCCCGTCTCGAACGCGCCGCAGAGCTTTAAAAATGCGTCGAGCCGGATAAACTCGGTGTCAATTTTCCCCACTGCCATATCTTTACCGTTTTCCATGCGTTTCAATCCCCGCTTTTCAGGCGCACCGGCAGCACGAGGAACAAAAAGGAGTCCCCCTCCTCCGGCAGTACCTTCATGGGGCTCAGCGGGCCGTTGAGCTGTATTTTCACTTCGTCGCATTCCGAGTTGCGCAGGGCGTCGAGCAGGTAGCGGCTGTTGAAGCCGATCTCGACTTCTTTGCCAGTTATTTTCGCGCCGAGCCTGTCGTTCGCCCGGCCGATTGCCGTCGAACAGGTCAAGCGGATGCCGTCTTCCCCGAACGTACAGCGCACCGGGCTGCGCAGGCGCTCGGTGATGATGAGCGAGACGCGTTCCAAGCTGCCGATGAGGTCTGAGACGGAGACGCGGACCTCCGTCGAGCATTCCTTCGGCAGGGCGGCCCGCCAGTCGAGAAATTCCCCTTCAAGAAGCCGCGAAATCACGACGTAGTCCCCGATGCGGAAGCGGATGTGCCGCAGGCCCACGAGAATTTCGGTCTCGTCGTCGCTGTCGGGCAGCAGCTTCATCACTTCGCCGAGGGTCTTGCCCGGCACGACAAAGTTGCATTTGTCCTCTCCCGGAATTTTCTCGCAGCGGATGGCCAGCCGGTACCCGTCGACGGAGATCAGGCGGATTTCGCCGCCCTCGATTTCGAACAGCGTGCCGGTGTGGACCGGTTTCGCGTCCGTCTCGGCCACGGCGAACAGCGTCTGGCGGATCATGCCCTTCAGAACGTTCGACGGAAGACGGATGTTCGTGTCGCCGCTGATCTGCGGAAGCTCCGGGTACTCCTGCGCCGGAATGCCGACGAGGGAGAAGGACGCTTCGCCGCTTTCTATCTGTGCGACCTGCTTTTCGTCGGCACGGAAGCTGACGGTGTCCTGCGGGAGCCGCCTGACGATGTCGCCGAACAGCCGGGCGCCCATGACGATGGAACCCGGTTCCCCGACCTCGGCCGGCAGTTCCGTCGTCATGCCGATCTCAAGATCGAAGCCGCACAGGCGCACGCTTCCTTCCTGCGCGGTCAGCAGAATTCCTTCAAGGGCCGGCACGGAAGATTTTGCGGAAACCGTGCGCTGCACATTCAACACGGCGTCGTTCAGTTTTTGCCTGTCACAGGTAAACTGCATGGAAGAATCGCCTGCTTTCATAAAATATCAAGTAAGTCAGTATTTTTTTCAGTATTAGGAGCAGGGGGCGCGGAAAAGTGGAAAGGGAAGAAAAAGAGAGATGCGGCGCGGTTTTTTCACTGTTTTGTTTTCAGACTGCGGTGTGGGAATTTTAGGTGGAAAATCCGCCGTTTTCTGTTTCTTCCACAATATGTTGAAAACTTTGTGGGGAAAGTTGAAAACTTGTTTAAAATGTCTGCGCGAAATTTGGTCACGGAAAAATGGGTTATTCACAGAAATGTGGAATGTTGAAAAAAATTTAACCGGGCGTTTCTTCCCGTCACCTGTCGCGGATATTCTTGATGATATCTTCGACCGTGGCCTTTGTCTTCGGGTCGCGGCGGATATTTTTTTCCACCTGCTGAATGGCGTACACCACGGTGGAGTGATCGCGGTTGCCGAACTCCCTGCCGATGGCCACCATGGGCATTTGGGTGATTTCGCGCACGACGTACATGGCGACCTGCCTTGCGGAAGAGATGTTGGCCGAGCGTTTCGAAGAGCGGATGTCCTCGACCGTGGCGCCGAACGTGCGCGCGACCTCGTCGATGATTTTCTCGACGGTCAGCGGCGTCGGTTGGTCGTTGTTGATGATGTCGCTGATGGCGGCCTGCGCCGTCTGGATGTTGAACGGCTCGCCGTTCAGGAGGTGGAATGCCTTCATTTTTTTGACGGCGCCCTCCAGCTGGCGGATATTGTTCTTGAGCCGGTTGGCGATATATTCAATCACGGGGTCGGGCAGGGAGATCTTGAGCAGCTCGGCCTTGCGCTTGATGATGGCGATGCGCGTCTCGAAGTCCGGCGGCTGAATGTCCGCGGTAAGGCCCCACTCGAAGCGGGTCAGCAGGCGCTCTTCCAGTGTGGCGATGTCTTTCGGGGGCCTGTCCGAGGTCAGCACAATCTGCTTTTTCGCCTCGTAGAGTGTGTTGAAGGTGTGGAAGAACTCCTCCTGCGTCGAGTCCTTGCCCGCGATGAACTGGATGTCGTCCACGAGCAGCACGTCGGCCCGCCGGTAGCGCTGGTGGAATTCCCCGGTCGTGCCGCGGCGGATCGCCTCGATCAGCTCGTTCGTGAACTCGTCGCCCTTGATGTAGATGATGTTCATTTCGGGGTTCGTGCGGTTGATCTCGTTGCGGATGGCATAAAGAAGGTGCGTTTTGCCGAGGCCCGAGTTCCCGTAGATGAAAAGCGGGTTGTAAAGCGTCGCCGGCTTGCTGGCGACAGCCATGGATGCGGCGTGGGCGAATTTGTTCGAAGGGCCCACAATATAGGTTTCGAACGTGAATTCGTAATTGTCGCTGTTTTCGCGCGCTTCCTCTTTTTTCTGCTCCGGCTCCGTCTCTTCCGGAAGGACGATGCGGATCTGGATCTCCTGGCTGAAAATCTGGCGGAACGCCTCGCCCAGAAGCTCCATGTAATAATGTAGAACCGTTTGCCGGTGAAGTTCGTTCGGGACCTGCAGAACGGCGACGCCGGCCGCGAAGTCGAGCGTTACGGGTTCCATGCGGCTGATCCAGGTGGAAAACGCAATCTCCGTGATGCGGCTTTTGCAGTAGACGCACACAAGGTTCCAGACTTCGGTAAACGATTCCATCTTTTTTTACTACCCCTTGTTTTTCAGTGAGAAAATTTTTTCCGGCGCGTTCCGCCGGAAAAGGGAAAATGCGGGTTGAACCGCAAAAAAATGTTTCCGGAAACAACAGGTTTCCATTAATTATCATAGCACAAATATCCCGCCTTTTCAAATCCTGTTTTCGCCTGCCCGGGGCAAAAAATATTTCAGAAAATTTTACCTGCCCGGAGAATGCCCCGAATTTTTTCTTTTCTTTCAGGAAATCTTGTGTTATAGTAATTGTTACGGGAAAAACTGCGGGGCGAGGGTGTTTTTGCATATTTTTTTGCAGAAAACAGGCCTCTGTGTTGACATGCCGCCGTCCCGTACGATATAATGCTATGGCAAGGTATGCCCGAAAGGAGGGGTTTCTTCATGTTCAGAACTTTTCAGCCCAAAAAGCTGCACCGCAAAAAAGAGCATGGTTTTCTGAAGCGCATGGCCACGTCGGACGGACGCAAGGTGCTTTCGCGCCGCAGAAGAAAGGGAAGGACCCGCCTGTCTTACTGAAGAAGGGGCCGGCGGCCGCGCGGGGCTCCGAATCCCGTTTCCGCCGCCGCGTGATTTGGGCGGGGCCGCTTGCTGCGGCCTTTCTTTTCTTTTATCAAAGATCCGGTAAGGGTTGTTCCTGCTAATGAAAAAATATCTGTCTATCAACCAGAACAGGGATTTTCAGAGGATTTACGCCCGCGGAAAATTTTTCGTCAGCCCCGTGCTGGTGTCTTACGTGATGAAAAGCCGCCGCGGGTCTTCGCTTCGGGTCGGCATTACGACAAGCAAGAAAACCGGAAACGCCGTGAAACGCAACCGGTCGCGCAGGGTTATCCGCGAGGCGTTCCGCGCAGTCCAGACAGAAATACGGCCCGGTTACGACCTGGTTTTCGTCGCGAGGGCGAAGACGCCTTTCGTCAGGATGTGCGACGTGCGGCGCGCAATGGAGCAGCACCTGAAAAACGCGGGGATTCTGCAATGAAACGGATTCTGATTGCTTTCGTCCGCTTTTACCAGACGGCCATTTCGCCGTACAAGCGGCCGTGCTGCAAATATTACCCGACCTGCTCGGCTTACGCAATCCAGGCGATCGAGCGGTTCGGCGCGCTCAAAGGCTCCGCGCTTGCAATCTACAGAATATTGCGCTGCAACCCTTTCAGCCGCGGGGGGTACGACCCCGTTCCTGAAAAAAGGACAGGCGTTGACGGAAGATAGAGGAGAATTTCCGCATGACTGACATTTTCAATTTTTTCGGCAGCATCCTGGGTTACCTGCTCTGGTTTTTCTACCTGATCGTGAAGAACTACGGCGTGGCGATCATCCTTTTCACCATTGTCGTGAAGCTGCTTCTGTTTCCCTTTTCGGTCAAGCAGCAGCGCTCCATGGCGGCGACGGCCAAGCTTTCGCTCAAGCAGAAAGAGCTGCAGAAAAAGTACGCGAAAGACAAGCAGAAGCTGCAGGAAGAGACGCAGAAGCTCTACGCTTCCGAGGGGGTCAACCCCATGGGCGGCTGCACCACCATGTTTCTGCCCTTCCTCGTCATGTTCGGCCTGTATTACACGGTGCTGAACCCGCTTGCCAACGCGCTGCACCTCTCTGCGGACTCCATTACCAAAGCGCTGGACATGCTCAGCCATGTGCCGGGCCTCGGCTCGTCTTACAACACGGCGTACAACCAGATTGAAATCGTCAAGAATTTCGCCAGCCTGAAGCCGTTCCTCACCATGTTCGGCGCGTCCGAGATGGCGAGGCTGGAGTCGTTCAGCCACGGGTTCATGTTCCTGGGGCTGGATCTTCTGCAGACGCCCAGCGACCCGTCGAACATTTTCGGGACGATTTTCCAGTCGAATCTGTGGCTGATTCCCATGGGGTGCCTGCTTTCCTCCATCCTCGCGCAGTACTTCACCATGAAGATGCAGCCGGGCATGCAGCAGCAGCAGGGCTGCATGAAGGCGACTTTTTACCTGATGCCGCTTATTTCCGTCTGGTTCGCCTGCACGGTGCCCGCGGCCGTCGGCTTCTACTGGATCATTTCGACCATCACCGGCTTTCTTCAGACCGTGGTCCTGAACGTCTGGTTCAGCCCGGACGACCTGAACGCGGAGGCGGAAGCGAGACGCGTCGCCCGCCTCGAAGCCGAGGAGGCCGCCCTGAAGCCCGTGACGTTCCGGCGGGAAGCGGCGCCGGAGCCGCAGAAAAAGCGTAGATAAAAAATTTAGGCGCAATGCCTTTCGGGGGAGGTCGTTAACGATGAGAGAAGCAATAGGGACCGGTGAAACCGTCGAACTTGCCAGAGAAGCGGCCTGCAAAGAGCTCGGAGTCGAATCGTACGACGCCGAGTTTGAGATCCTGGAACTGCCGACCAAGAAAACGTTCGGGCTTTTCGGCGGGAACCCCGCCAAGGTCAGGGTCTTCATTGAGGACGACCCTGCCGAGATCGCCGCGCAGTACGTGCGGGACATTGTTTCCTGCATGGGCGTGGCGGGGGTCAGGGTGTCCGTCAAAAAGGAAGAGGGCAGCGCCATGCTGACCCTGGACGGCGACGATATCGGCTTCGTCATCGGCCACCGCGGCGAAACGCTCGACGCGCTGCAGTACCTCGCCGGCCTTGTCGCAAACCATGTGGGCGGCTCTTATTACCGCGTCGCGCTAGACATTGGCAATTACCGCGAAAAACGCCGTCAGACCCTTGACTCGCTGGGGAAGAAAATGGCGGAGAAAAGCCTGCGCACGGGCCGCAACACGTCGCTGGAGCCGATGAACCCCTACGAGCGGCGCATTATCCATACGGCCGTGCAGACGGTGGAAGGGGCGAAATCGTGGTCCGAGGGCGAAGACCTCGAGCGCCACGTCGTGATTGGCCCGGTCAACGGCGAGCGCCCGCAGCGCCGCGGCGGGTTCAATAAAAACCGCAGGGACCCCGGCGGGCAGCCGCCGCGCCGCCCGCCGTACGGCGGCGGCCAGAGGCAGCCGAGGCCGTTTGCGGGACAGAACCGGCCGCCGAGACCCGCGCCGCCCGCGGCGGGACAGGGCCAGCCCCAGCCGCCCAAGGCTGAGAAAAAAGGCGCGCTTTACGGCAAGGTCGAAACGAACGGGTAAATACGATAAACGTTGCGAGAGGGCGGTTCCGTTGTGAATTGCCCTCTCTTTTTGGAGGTTTCCGTATGGAAAAGATCGCGTACCACTCTTCCGGCGACACCATAGCGGCCATCTCCACGCCGCAGCCGTCGCTCGGTCCGCAGGCGTCCAGCGCGCTCGGCGTGGTGCGCATCTCCGGCCCGGAAGCTGAGAAAATAGCCGGCAGGGTGTTTGTTTCCGCGCACGGAAAATCGCTGGAAAAGCTGGGCGGCTACCGCGCGCTTTACGGCCGCGTGCGCGACTCCGCGGGGGACATCGACGAGGCGATCGCGCTGAACTTCCGGGCGCCCGCAAGCTTCACCGGCGAAGACGTGGTGGAGCTTTCCTGCCACGGGGGGCTGTACGTCCTGCGCCGCCTGCTGCGCGCGGTCCTGAGCGCGGGCGCGGTCCCCGCCGGACCGGGGGAGTTCACGCGCCGCGCGTTCCTGAACGGGAAGATGGGCCTGACCGAGGCGGAGTCCGTCATGCAGATCGTTTCCGCCGAGGGCGAGGCCGCGGCGCGGGCGGCCCTGGCCGGGCGCGACGGCGCGCTCGAGAAGCAGATTGTTTCCGTGCGCGGCATCCTGACCGGCGCGGCGGCGCATCTCGACGCCTGGGCGGATTACCCGGAGGACGACGTGCCGCAGGTCACGGCGGAAGAGCTGCGCGAGGCCCTCGCGGGGGCGCTGGAAAAGCTGCGTTCCATGCTCAATCTGTTCGAGGCGGGCCGGGCGCTGCGCGAAGGCGTCGCCACGGTCATAGCGGGCAGGCCCAACGCGGGCAAATCCACGCTGATGAACCTCCTCGCCGGCTGCGAGCGATCCATCGTCACGCAGTACGCCGGCACCACGCGCGACGTGGTGGAGGACACCGTGCTGCTCGGCGGGATCCCGCTGCGCCTTGCCGACACCGCCGGAATCCGCGCGACCGACGACCCGGTCGAGAGCATCGGTGTGGAGCGCGCCCTCGGCCGCGTGCGCTCGGCGCAGCTTGTGCTCGCGGTGTTCGACTCTTCGCAGGAGCTGGACGACTCCGACCGTACGCTCGCCGCCGAGCTGAAATCCGTGCCGTGCGTCGCGGTTGTCAACAAGAGCGATCTGCCGCAAAAAATAGACTATAAGTATATTAAAAATAGATTTAGACATATTGTTTATATTTCTGCCGCGACCGGAGCCGGGCTGAAGGAGCTGGAAAGCACGGTGGCGGACGTGCTCGGCACGTCGAAGATCGACCCCGCGCAGGGGATGCTCTTCACCGAACGGCAGCGCGATTCCGCGGTGCGCGCGGCCGGCTGCGTGGAAGAGGCGCTCGGCGCCCTGGATTCCGGCATGACGTTCGACGCCGTGACGGTTTCCGTGGAAGACGCCGTTTCCGCGCTTCTTGAGCTGACGGGCGAGCGGGCGACCGAGGCGGTCGTGGACGAGATTTTCAGCCATTTCTGCGTGGGCAAGTAGACGGCGGGGTGCCCCCGCGGGTACGGCCGGGCATATGGCCCGGTGGGAATGGAGGGCTTTCTTTTGCCCGGACAGTCTAAGAAACTGCTCCCGCTTTTTTATCGGGTTGAAAAGCTCTTCTTCCGTGTCTTAACGTCAAGGAAGACCACGCCGGCACCCGGGCCGGATCAGAAAAACAGACGACAGCTTTGGTTTTTTCTACCTTACAAAGGAAGGCATATGAATGAACAGTAATGCGGGAAAACTTGACGCTGCGGATTCTGCCGATCGGGAGAATCCGGAGGCTTCCGCGCCGGCCGCGGCCCAGGAGTTCCGATCCGCCGAACGGCGCGGCGCGGCTGCGGCGACACGCCGCTATGATGCCGGGAAGCTGGACGTCGCTGTGATCGGCGCGGGCCACGCGGGAATCGAAGCGGCTCTCGCTTCCGCGCGCCTCGGCTGCCTGACCGCGGTGTTCACCATCAATCTTGACGCCGTGGGCAACTGCCCATGCAACCCGTCCATAGGCGGCACGGCCAAGGGCCACCTGGTACGCGAGATCGACGCGCTCGGCGGCGAGATGGGCCGCACCACGGACGCCTGCTTCATCCAGAGCCGGATGCTCAACCGCGGCAAGGGCCCCGCCGTCCATTCCCTGCGCGCGCAGATCGACCGGCGGGAGTACGGCAAGATTATGAAGCACAAGCTGGAGCTTCAGCCGAACCTGCTGCTCAAGCAGGAGGAAGTGATCTCCCTCGAACGCGCAGAGAGCGGGAACTGGCTGCTGACGACGCGTTTCGGCGCGGCGTACGAGGCGAAGGCCGTCGTCGTGGCGACGGGGACTTACCTGACCGGGAAAATCTTTGTGGGAGAGATTTCTTATGACTCCGGCCCGGACGGGATGTTCCCCGCCGCCTTTCTCGCGGATTCGTTCCGGAAGCTCGGCATCCGCCTGCGCCGGTTCAAGACCGGCACGCCCGCGCGCGTGCTGCGCTCCAGCATCGATTTCAGCGGGCTTGAAGTCCAGCGCGGCGACGACCCCGTGGTGCCGTTTTCCTACGACACGCTGACGCCCGGCGTCAACCGCGCGGAATGCTATGTTTCCTGGACGAACGAAAAGACGAAGGAGATCATCCTTAAAAATCTGGACCGCTCCCAGCTTTTTACCGGCGGCATCACCGGCATCGGCCCGCGCTACTGCCCCAGCATCGAGACGAAAATCATCCGCTTCGCCGACAAAAAGCGCCATCAGCTCTTCATCGAGCCGTGCGGCCTCGACACCGAAGAGATGTACCTGCAGGGCATGAGCACGTCGCTGCCGGAGGAGGTGCAGGCCGAGTTTTACCGCACCATCCCCGGCCTGGAGCATGTCGAGATCATGCGCGCGGCCTACGCCATCGAGTACGACTGCGCCGACCCGTGCCAGATGGACGCGACGCTGGAGTTCAAGGATTTCCCCGGCCTGTACGGGGCCGGGCAGTTCAACGGAAGCTCCGGCTACGAGGAGGCGGCCGCGCAGGGCCTTGTCGCCGGCGTCAACGCCGCGCTGAAGATCCTCGGCTGCGAGCCGATGGTTCTCGACCGGGCGGGCAGCTATATCGGTACGCTTGTCGACGACCTGATTACGAAGGGCACGGAAGAGCCGTACCGCATGATGACGTCGCGCAGCGAGTACCGCCTCGTTCTGAGGCAGGACAACGCCGACGAGCGCCTGACCCCCGTCGGGCGGCGGATCGGCCTGATTTCAGACGGGCGCTGGGAGCGCTTCCTCGAAAAAGAGGATCGCAAAAAGCGCGAGCTGCAGCGGGTCGGGCGCACGGTCCTGCCGCCGTCGCGGGAACTGAACGAACTGCTTGTTTCACATGAAACATCGCCCGTGACGACAGGCGTGAAGCTCTCCGAGCTGATCCGCAGGCCGCAGCTTGACTACCGGATTCTGAAGCCGGTGGACGCCGGCAGGCCGGACTGCCCCGATTCCGTATTCGAAAACGCGGAGATTGAAATCAAATACGAGGGCTACATCGCCCGGCAGAAGGCGCAGATTGCGGAAACGCGCAGGCTAGAGGGCCGCCTGCTTCCGAAAGACGCGGATTATACGAAAATCGTCGGGCTGCGGAAAGAAGCGCAGGAGAAGCTGCAGGCCGTCCGACCGGCGAACATCGGCCAGGCGGCGCGCATCTCGGGCGTCAGTCCGGCGGACATCTCGGTGCTGCTGATCTGGCTGAGCCGCAGAAAAGAGGAGGGGACCGCGGTATGAGCGACGCCGCCTCGCTTTTTCGGGAGTACGCGCGGGGATACGGGATTGAAATGACGCAGGAGCAGGAGGAGCGGTTCCGCGTCTATACCGGCCTGCTGACCGAATGGAACGGAAAAATGAACCTGACGGCCATCACGGATCCGGAAGGGATTGCGGTCAAGCATTTTCTCGACAGCGCGCTTCTGCTGAAAGCGTTCGCGCCCGCGCAGGGCGAATCGGTGCTGGACGTCGGGACCGGCGCCGGCTTTCCTGGCGTGCCGCTTGGGATTCTGCGCCCCGATCTGCGGCTGACGCTGCTGGATTCCCTGAACAAGCGCCTTGCGTTTCTGGAAGCGCTGCGAAAGGAGCTCGGCCTTTGTGCGGAGCTGGTCCACGCGCGGGCGGAAGAAGCCGCGCGGCAGGCGCAGTACCGCGGAAAATTTGGGTTTGTCACGGCGCGGGCGGTCGCGGCGATGCCGGTGCTGTGCGAGTACTGCCTGCCGTTTCTGAAACCGGACGGCGTTTTTGCCGCGATGAAGGGCCGCGTTTCGCCGGAAGAGGACGCCGGAGCGAAAAAAGCCGCCGCCGCGCTCGCCTGCCGCGTCGAGGCCGTGAAAGAGTACGCCCTGCCGGCGGGCGACGCGCGCAGCGTCTATCTCTTCCGCCGCGCGGGGCCGATTCCGGCTTTGTACCCGAGGCACGGATCGAAAATCGCAAAGCAGCCGTTGGGCTGACGCTGTTTTTCCACTTTGAGGACCAATCCGGTTGAAAACTTTCGCGGGACGGAACTTTCCGTCCCGTTTTTTCATGCCCGGAGTTTTTTGGCTGAAATCCAGCGGGGATGCAGAAAATTTTCCCCGAGCGGGCAGGCGATTTTCTCGCGGGAAGGAGATCTTTCAACAGAATGGCGTCGGATTGTGGAAAACAAGGCCGGATTCGACCAGATGCGGCCGAGGCGGAGAGGATTTCCGCGCAGGCAGGCCCGCGGACAGAAAAGTGAATATTTTCGGGCGGGTCCCAAATTCTACAAATTTTTCCGGCGGAGGGTGTTATGCTTGTCCTGAAATCCGGAAGGGAGGCGGGCGCGTTGCATCGAAACGACAGAAACAGGGTGGTCGAACTCGGCGTCGAGAAAATCGAGCCGAACCCTTCGCAGCCCCGTAGGATTTTCGATGAGCAGGAGATGGAGAACCTTTCGCAGAGCATACGGGTCAACGGGCTGATCCAGCCGCTTATCGTCCGGCGCGTTGCGGGCGGCTACGAGCTTGTCGCGGGCGAGCGGCGCCTTCGCGCGTGCCGCATGGCCGGGATGGCGGCGGTCCCCTGCATTGTGAGCGACTGTTCGGCAGACGCCAGCGCCGTCATGGCGATGACGGAGAACATGCAGCGCCAGGACCTCGAGATGTTTGAGGAGGCCGAGGGAATCCGCAGGCTGATTGAGACCTGGCACGTCACGCAGGAAGAGGCGGCATACCGCCTTGGCAAGAGCCAGTCCGCCGTGGCGAACAAGCTGCGGCTGCTGCGTTTTTCCGGCGACGAGCGCGAAAAGATCATGGCCGCGGGCCTTACGGAACGCCACGCGAGGGCGCTTCTCCGTATAGACGACGACGAGCTGCGGGCGAAGGCGCTGGCCTGCATCATTGAAAGGCGGTACAACGTCCGCCAGACGGATGAATACATACTGAAGCTGATTGCGGGCGAAGATACCTGCAGGCAGCATCAGACCCCTGTTGTAAAAGACGTGAGGATATTTCTCAATACCATTTCGCACGCCGTGCAGACCATGAAGCAGAGCGGCATCAACGCCCAGACGCTGAAAAGCGAAACGGAAGAATATATAGAGTGCATTGTCCGCATCCCAAAAACGCAGGCCACCGCGGGAGGCCGCAGGCCCGCCTGAAACAGCTTACAAGTTTTTACTCCTATTTCCCTATATCATTTCCCGCAAAAGGGGCCGGATGAAAATCCGGCCCCTTTTGTGCAGAAAGGCACAGCCCAGCAGGTATGGCCAGCACTGCTCCACCGCAGCGTGTCGCCGGGGCAAACCCCGCCGTTTGGTGCGGGGGGAATCAAGCAGCTTATTTTGGCGGGAGAGTCTTTGGACTGCTCCCGCCGATTTTTATTTCAAAGTACTGTGAAGGTTCTATTTTCCGCGGATTTACCCGGTGCTCACGGCCTGTCCGGGATAGGGTGCAAGCGCAGCGGTTCAGGGGCAACGCAGGAGCGCCGCGAAGCGAGTGCTCCGGCATCGCCCCGCCATGGGCCACGGAAGAAACTTTAAGACTGTTTTGGCGGGTGAGCACCGGGAAACTCCCGGCAGGCTTACTTTTCCAGAAAGTTGGAGCACCACGCGGCCGGACGCAGAACTCCCGCGGCCTTTGGCCCGAAACGTACTCAGCTGGCTGTGTGTAAAATTGCGTGCAGGTTCAGCCTGCCGAAAATATGGGCCACGCGGCTTGAGCGCAGAACTCCCGCGGCCTTTGGCCACAAAACGTACTCGGTCAGCGGTGTGAAACCTGCGCGCCGGCCCGCCCGGGACTGTGTGCCGCTCCGGCGTTGCCCCAAAGCACCGCGCGCCCGCACACATCCCGGCCAGACCGCAGGCGCGGAGGAGCCGTGCCCCGCCGCAGGGCATCATGGAAGAGCGCATCGGTTTATTTTGCCGGCACGCCCCTCTGTTTCACATGAAACATCGGCCGGAAATCCAGCGCCGGCGCAGCTTTCCAGGAAAATGAAACGATTTTTGCAAAACAAAAACAGGCAAAAGAGACTTTATCTCGTCTGCAAGTCGTGCTATAATATAAAAAATCATTGAAAATACTTTTGGCGTCAATCCGCGGAAGAGCCGCAGGACACGTTTCCACAGAAGGGGGGATGGGATTGGGGAAAATCATCGCGATTGCGAACCAGAAGGGCGGAGTCGGCAAAACCACCACGGCGGTCAATCTTTCCGCGGCCTTCGGGCAGAAGGGCAGAAAAACGCTCCTTGTCGACATCGATCCGCAGGGAAATTCCTCCAGCGGCGTCGGCATCGACCGCAGAAAGCTCAAAAATACGGTCTACGAGGTGCTGATTGGCGGCGCGGAGCTCAAAGACGTTCGCATCCATACGGAATTCGACGGCCTGGACCTCGTTCCCTCGAGCATGGATCTTGCGGGCGGGGAAGTCGAGCTTGTCGACATGGAGCACCGCGAGGCGAGGCTGAAGACGGCCCTCGCGCCCGTGGCGGCGGAGTACGACTTTATCCTGATTGACTGCCCGCCGTCGCTCGGCATCATCACGACGAACGCGCTGAGCGCCGCGGACACGCTGCTGGTGCCCATTCAGTGCGAATACTATGCGCTGGAAGGGCTTTCGCAGCTGATGAACACGGTGCGCAGGGTCAAGCGCCAGTACAACGATCGGCTGGAGATTGAGGGCGTGCTGCTCACCATGTACGACGGGCGGCTGAACCTGACGCAGCAGGTTGTGGAAGAAGTCAAGAAATATTTTCCGCGCAGGGTGTTCGCTTCTGTCATCCCGCGGGCCGTGCGTCTTTCCGAGGCGCCGAGCTTCGGCAAACCGATTCAGTATTTCGACCGCACGAGCCGCGGGGCGCAGGCATACGACAGCCTTGCGGATGAAATCATACAGATGAACGGAAGGCGGGAATCATAACGATGGCGGCAAAAAAAGGAGGGCTTGGCAAAGGACTCGACGCAATCTTTGCCGAAAACGACACCGAGGGCGAGCGTACCGCCGTCATGCTGAAAACGGCGGAGCTGGAACCGAACCGGGCGCAGCCGCGCCGCGTGTTCGACGAGCAGTCCTTGTCCGAGCTGGCGGATTCCATTTCACAGCACGGCGTGCTGCAGCCGCTTCTGGTGCGGCCGCTGATGGGCGGCGGGTACCAGATTGTGGCCGGCGAGCGCCGCTGGCGCGCGGCGAGGAGGGCCGGGCTTTCGGAGGTCCCGGCCGTCGTGCGCGACATGTCGGACAGCCAGGTGATGGAGTACGCGCTGATTGAAAACCTGCAGCGCGAGGACCTGAACCCCATGGAAGAGGCGCAGGGCTTCCAGTCGCTGATTGACACCTACGGCATGACGCAGGACGAGGTCGCGAAAACGGTCGGCAAATCGCGTCCGGCCGTGGCGAACGCCCTGCGGCTTTTAAATCTTCCGCCGGAGATCGTGAAGCTTGTGAGCAGCGGGGGCATCTCGGCCGGGCACGCGAGGACGCTTCTGAGCTTCCCGGATGCGGAAAGCATGCGGGCGGCGGCGAAAGCCGCTGCGGACGGCGCTTCCGTGCGCGAGATCGAGAAAATGGCGCAGAAGGCGAACGCCAAACCGAAATCTCCGCAGAGGCGCAGCCATATCCGCTATTACGAGGAAGCGGAGCTCGCCCTGAAAGAGCAGCTCGGGCGCAAGGTGCACGTCAGCGGGACGAAGCGCCGCGGCGTGCTTCAGATTGAGTTTTACGGCGAGGAAGATCTTTCCCAGCTGCTGAAGCGGATCTCCAGAGAATAAGAGGACGGCGCAAGACAATAAAGATTCCCGCCCGCGCGGCGGACAAACTTGAGGAGCAGAGAAAAATGATAGACATCAAACTGATTCGCAGCAAACCGGAATCCATCAAGGCAGGCGCGAAAAAACGGAATTACGACGCGGACGCCATCGTCGACGACATCCTGGCCATCGATGCGCAGCGCAGGGAAATCACGGCCCGCGCCGAGTCGATGCGCGCGGAGCAGAACGCCGCGAGCAGGCAGATTCCGCAGATCAAGAAACAGGGCGGCGACGCCTCCGAACTGATGGCCCGCATGAAGACGCTGGCGGGCCAGGTGAAAGAGTGCGCGGCGCAGCTCGACGAGATGGAAGAGAAGCAGAAGACGCTGCTGCTGAGCCTCCCCAACATGCCGGACGCGGACGTCGCCGCCGGCGGCAAGGAAAACAACAAGCCGCTGCGCTATTTCGGCGAGCAGCCGAAGTTTACGGGCTTTACCCCGAAGAACCACGTGGAGCTGTGCGAGAGCCTGCACCTTATCGACTACCAGCGCGGCGCGAAGCTTGCCGGCGCCGGCTCTTGGATTTACTGCGGCACGGGCGCGCGTCTCGAGTGGGCGCTGCTCAACTTTTTCATCGACGAGCATGTCCGCGACGGGTACGAGCTGATGCTGGTGCCGCATATGCTGAATTACGAGTGCGGCTACGTCGCCGGCCAGTTCCCGAAGTTCGGCGACGAGGTCTACTGGATTGCCAACCCCACGAGCGCGGACAAGAAATTCCTGCTCCCCACGGCGGAGACGGCCCTCGTCAACCTGCATCGCGACGAGATCCTTTCGCCCGGCGAGCTGCCGAAGAAATATATCGCCTACACGCCCTGCTACCGCCGCGAGGCCGGCAGCTACCGCTCGGAAGAGCGCGGCATGATCCGCGGGCACCAGTTCAACAAGGTCGAGATGGTCCAGTACACGAAGCCGGATGAGTCGGACAAGGCGTTCGAAGAGCTTGTGGGCAAGGCGGAGCACCTTGTGCAGGAGCTTGGGCTTCACTACCGCCTCAGCAAGCTGGCGGCGGGGGACTGCTCGTTCTCGATGGCGCGCACCTACGACATCGAGGTCTGGATCCCCAGCATGGGCATCTACAAAGAGGTCAGCTCAGCCTCGAACGCGCGCGACTACCAGGCCCGCCGCGGGAACGTCAGGTTTCGCGGGGAGGACGGAAAGACGCAGTTCGTGCATACGCTGAACGCTTCCGGCCTGGCGACAAGCCGCGTATTGCCCGCTATCGTCGAACAGTACCAGAATGCCGACGGCAGCGTCACCGTTCCGGAGGTGCTGCGCAGGTACGTCGGCGCGGACGTCATAAGGAAGTGATAGCATGAAACTCCCGCAGGAACTGATCGCCGAATACGCGCGGGACCTGACGGTGCCCGTTTACGAGGTCGGGCGGGGGAACAAGCTGAAGCTCGGCTCGGTGCTGCGCCTTGTGCAGGAAACAAGCGAACAGCACCTCAGGCTGCTGCACATCAGCTATGAGGAGCTCCGCGGAAAAGGGGGCCTCGTGTTCTTCATCATCTCCACGCGCCTGAGGGTGTGCCGCATGCCCATGCACGCAGAGTCGATCACCATCCGGACCCACCCGCGTGGGCGGGTCGGGGCGCAGTTTTACCGTGATTACGGGTTTTACGACGCGAATGGCTCCCTGCTGATTGAAGTGATGCAGACCTCCATTCTGGTGGACGCGGGGACGCATCAGATCCGGCGCCCGCAGGACCTCAAGCCTTTCTGGGATTACCCGGATCTGGAGATCCCCCCGGAGGAACGTATCGGGCGCTTCCGCGCGCCGGGAGATCTGCCGCAGGTCGGCGTGCGCGCCGTGTTCCGTTCCGACGTGGACGCGAACGGCCATATGAACAACTGCGTCTACGGCGACGTGGTGGCGGACTGCCTGCCGGCCGAGATCCTGAGATCCCTCGGCACGGTGCAGATCAACTATCTTCTGGAGACGGAGGAGGGCGACAGCCTGACCGTCTGCGCGGGGGAGCGCGACGGGCAGTTCCTGATCCGCGGGACCAATTCGCACGGCGTCAGCTTCACCGCTTCGGCAAAGCCTAAGGCCAGACCCACGGAATAATTTACATTTTGTAGTTTTTCACATTTGTTTTGCTGCTTGTATTTTAATTCGCGGCGGGGGCGCGGCCGGGTGAAACCGTTCTGAAATAATTCCGTGAAGTGCTTGATTACAGGTTCAGAAAATGTTAAAATTATTAAAATAATTGAAAAATGGACGGGCCGAAGGGCCCGTCCATTCGGCAATGAGGCTGAATTTGGAGGAACGGCATGTTAAATACGAACTATGCGGAAAAGTTTGTAAAGGAAGCCCTCACGTTCGACGACGTCCTGCTGATTCCCGGGGAATCGGAAGTGCTGCCCAAAGAGGCGGACATCGGCACGCAGCTGACGGCAAAAATCCACCTGAACACGCCGCTGATGACCTCGGCGATGGACACGGTCACGGAGACGAAGATGGCGATTGCCATCGCGCGCGAAGGCGGCGTCGGCATCATCCACAAGAACATGCCGATTGAAAAGCAGGCGGGCATGGTCGACCGCGTCAAGCGCTCCGAGAACGGCGTCATCGTCAATCCGTTTTTCCTTTCGCCGGAGCATTCCGTGCACGACGCGGAAGAGCTGATGTCGCGGTACCGCATCAGCGGCGTGCCAATCTGTGAAAACGGCCGGCTGGTGGGCATCATTACGAACCGCGACCTGCGCTTCATGGAGGGCTCCGATTTCAGCCAGCCCATCTCGAACGTCATGACCAAAGATCACCTGGTCACCGCGCCGGTGGGCACGACCCTCGCGCAGGCCAAAGAGA
The DNA here is from genome assembly GCA_023412715.1 of Bacillota bacterium. Lineage (GTDB taxonomy): Bacteria > Bacillota > Clostridia > Oscillospirales > Acutalibacteraceae > Thermocaproicibacter. The sequence continues at coordinate 30,229 of JAEZCC010000047.1, read as the reverse complement.
TCCTCCGCGGCCACCGGATCGAGAAGCTGCCCATCGTGGACGCGAAGGGGATGCTCAAGGGCCTCATTACCATCAAGGATATCGAGAAAGCGGTGCAGTACCCCAATTCCGCAAGGGATGCGAACGGCCGCCTGCTCTGCGGCGCGGCCATCGGCGCCACGCGCGACATTCTCGACCGCGTCGGGGCGCTGGTGGAAGCGCAGGTCGACGTCGTTGTGCTGGATTCCGCGCACGGGCACAACAGCGGCATTCTGAACGCGGTGCGCCAGGTCAAAAAGGCGTACCCCGGGCTGCAGCTCATCGCCGGCAACGTCGCCACGGCAGAGGGGACGAAGGCGCTTATAGACGCCGGGGCCGACTGCGTCAAGGTGGGCATCGGGCCGGGCTCCATCTGCACCACGCGCATCGTCGCGGGCATCGGCGTGCCTCAGGTCACCGCGATTTACGACGCGGCCTGCGCCGCGCAGAAGTCCGGCATCCCGATTATAGCGGACGGCGGCATCAAGTTCTCCGGCGACATTGTCAAGGCGCTTGCGGCGGGGGCGGACGCGGTCATGATTGGATCGCTCGTCGCGGGCTGCGAGGAGTCGCCCGGCGAGACCGAGCTGTACCAGGGCCGGCAGTTCAAGGTGTACCGCGGCATGGGCAGCCTTGCCGCCATGAGCCAGGGCAGCCGCGACCGCTACTTTCAGCAGGACTCCAAAAAGCTTGTTCCGGAAGGCGTCGAGGGCCGCGTGCCCTACAAGGGGCCGCTTTCAGAGACGGTCTATCAGCTGGTGGGCGGCCTGCGCTCCGGCATGGGGTACACGGGCTGCGCCGATATCGGCGAGCTTCACACGAAGGCCAGGTTCGTCAAGATTACGGGCGCGGGCCTGCGCGAAAGCCACCCGCACGACATCCAGATTACGAAAGAGGCACCGAATTATTCCGTTTCCGTCTGATTTTAGACAGCGTAAAAATAATTCCGCGTTTTTATTGACAATCCGGGTTAAAATAGTTTATAATAAGTAACGCTCCGCTGTAAAAAAGCGGAGAATTATGGCGGCATAGCTCAGTTGGCTAGAGCATTCGGTTCATACCCGAAGCGTCGTTGGTTCGAATCCAATTGCCGCTACCATAAGGCCCGGTGGTCAAGCGGCTAAGACACCGCCCTTTCACGGCGGTAACGCGAGTTCGATTCTCGCCCGGGTCACCAGATACAGAGTTTGCGCGGAGCCGCGCAAATTTTTTTGGACGCATAGCTCAGCTGGTTAGAGCGTTCGCCTCACACGCGAGAGGTCACAGGTTCGAGTCCCGTTGCGTCCACCAAAAACAAACGTCAATATTGATACAATGTTGGCGCGCGGAAAAGCCCAGTAATACTGGGCTTTTCCGCATTTTATATGCAAAAAGGCCGCCCCGAAAGGCGGCCTTTTTTGCATTTTTGAAACCGTATCGTGGAATGATGCACCCTTCCCTGCGGCGCTTCCATATCTTTCGTGAAAAAGTTAAGAATCGTGAAAAGGTAGGAGGTTTCGTGAAAAAGTGCACACCAACTTGTAAAATTGTGTAAAGTGGGTGGCAAACCCTTCAGCATTGTCTTGATGCGGCGAACCTGTCTCTATTCAATCGTCCATATGTTTTTGTCCCCATTCACACATTTTATCCAATACCGGAATTAAAGAACAGCCCCGTTCCGATAGGCGATATTCGACCTTTGGCGGGACCTGCGGATACTCCTTCCGTATCACGAGGCCGTCCGCTTCCAGCTCTTTCACTAAAAGCTGCAGATCCCTTCATTTTTTGAGAAAGCGCTCTTCCCTTGAAAAACTTTTCGGCTCTCTTAAGCAGATTCTCGATGTCCTTTTCCGTATGGGCTTCGCTGATGAAGCCGACCTCAAACTGCGAGGGCGCCAGATAGATCCCATTTTGCAGCATGGAATGGAAATAGGCGGCGTAAGCCTTTGTGTCGCATGATCGGGTATCGCCGTAACTCTCGACACGTCGGTCGGTGAAGAACAGGCAGAACAGGGAGCCGATGTGATTGACCGTGGCGGGCATATGGTATTCCCGAATCCGTTCCGTAAGCCCGTCCGCAAGTGCTTGCGTCAACTCGTTGATTTGGTCGTAAATTTCCGGGTGGTTTTTCAAAATGGTCAACTGCGCGATGCCTGCGGCGGTCGCCAGCGGATTCCCGCTCAGGGTGCCCGCCTGATAAACACTGCCGCAAGGGGCGACCATAGACATAATATCCCGGCGCCCGCCAAAGGCGCCCACGGGCAGCCCTCCGCCAATGATCTTCCCGAAGGTGGTGAGATCGGGCCGGATGCCGAACAGTTTCTGCGCGCCGCCCGCTCCCAGCCGGAAACCGGTGATGACCTCGTCCGCAATCAACAGGGCCTCATTTTTTGTGCAGAGTTGCCTGAGCTGCTGCAGAAAACCTTCTTTGGGCAGGACGAGCCCCATATTAGCGGGGACAAGCTCGGTGACGACGGCGGCGATTTGAGAAGGGTTGCGTTCAAACAGCTCCGCCACGCTGCCGATATCGTTGAACTGCGCCACCAGCGTATCGTTCGCGGTTCCCTCCGGCACGCCCGCGCTGCTCGAAAGGGAGCCTGTCATCAGTCCTGAGCCGGCCTTCACCAGCATGGAATCACTGTGGCCGTGATAACAGCCCTCAAATTTGATAATTTTCGACCTGCCAGTGAAGCCTCTGGCCAGGCGGACGGCGCTCATCACGGCCTCCGTTCCGGAGTTGACCAGACGCACCATTTCAATGGATGGGACCATTTCGCTGATCAGTTCGGCCATCTCCACTTCCGCCCGCGTCGCGGCGCCGAAGCTCAGTCCGTTTCGCGCCGCTGTGCAGACAGCTTCCACCACTTCCTCCCGGGCATGCCCGAGGATCAGGGGGCCCCAGGAGCCCACGAAGTCGATGTATTCCCGGCCGTCCTCGTCGGTAATCCGGGCACCTTTCGCTTTGGCGATAAACCGCGGCACGCCGCCCACCGCCTGATAGGCCCGGACGGGGCTGTTGACACCGCCGGGGATAACCTTTCTTGCCCGCTCGAACAGTTCTTCCGATCTGCCCATCATCCGATCCTCCCCTCATCGATCCACCCGGCGAGTTCTGGGGCATAGTAGGTGATCAGAATATCGGCGCCCGCGCGGAAGACACCCACCGCCGATTCGCACGCGACGCCTGTTTCGTCGATGAGGCCCGCGCGCGACGCCGCCTTGATCATGGCGTATTCCCCGCTGACGCTGTACGCGGCAAGGGGAAGCGGAAACGCCGCGCGGATTTTGCCGATGACGTCCAGATAGGAAAAGGCCGGCTTGACCATCAGGATATCCGCGCCCTCCTCCACGTCGAGCGCGGCCTCTTTGACGGCCTCGCGGCTGTTGTGAAAATCCATCTGATAGCTTTTCCGATCCCCGAAGGCGGGGGCGGAACCCGCCGCGTCGCGGAACGGCCCATAGAAGGAAGAGGCGTATTTGACCGAATAGGCCATGATCGCCCGGTCGGTAAAGCCGTTTGCGTCCAGCGCCCGGCGGATCGCCCCGACCCGCCCGTCCATCATGTCGGAGGGCGCGACGATATCCGCGCCCGCGCGGGCATGGGAGAGCGCCGTCCTGGCAAGCAGTTCAAGCGTCCCATCGTTATCCACCGTTTGCCCGTTGAGAACCCCGCAGTGCCCGTGGCTCGTGTATTCGCACAGACAGACATCGGTCACGGCCTTGAGCTGCGGGTATTCTTTTTTGAGCACCCGCACAGCCTGCTGCACAACGCCGTTGTCGTCCCAGGCGCCGCTGCCCAGTTCATCCTTCTCTTTGGGCAGCCCGAACAGCAGCACGCTCCCGATGCCGGCCTTTACGACCGGATCGACCAGGCGGGGAAGCTGATCGGGGCTGCATCGTTTCTGTCCCTCCAGCGAAGGGATATCCTCGATCAGGTTGTCACCCTCCTTTACAAAAAGGGGATAAATCAGCGCTTTTTTTGAGATGCGCGTTTCACGCACAAGGTCCCTCATCCCAACATCGGTGCGGAGCCTGCGCGGCCGTTTTGTCAGTTCCATGGTTTCCTCCTGTTTGTTGTGGCGCACGTTGTGCGTCACAGATTGATCATTGTTTCCAGCATGCCGTCTACGGTGGAGACTTCGGCTGTGATGGCGCGCATCCCGAGTTTCTCCGCCTCGGCGGCCGTCTCCCGGCCGATGCATACGGCGGTGCAGTGTGAAAAATCCAGATGAGGAAATGCCTGCGCAAAGCCTCTCACCGTGGAGGCGCTGGTGAAGGCGACAAGGTCGAATGCCCCGTCCCCGATGCTTTTCCGGATTTCGGGAAACCCCGTCTCTTCCAAAGCTGCGGAGTGGGTTTCATACGCGGGTATCGCCTCAAAGGGGATTCCGGTGCGTTCCATTTGTTCCTCCAGCGCGCGGGAGCCATCGCGTGCCCGGATGATCAGAACGTTGTCGCCCGGCCCCGCGCCCCTCGCAAGGGCTTTTCCCAGATGCAAGCCGTCGAACTTAGGTGGGACCAGATCCGGCAGGATGCCGTGCATTCCCAAGCGCTTTGCGGTGGCGGCGCCGACTGCGGCAAGTTTAAAAGGGCCGAGCGCGCGGGTGTCCCTGCCGGCGCGGCGCAGGGCTTCAAAAAAGACATCCACCCCGGAAGCGCTCGAAAAGGTGATCCATGTAAAACCGTTCAGCCGTCGGATCGTTTCCGCCATTTTGTCCTCTTCGAACGGGACGGTTTCGATGCAGGGGAACGCGACGGCCTCACCGCCAAGACTGCGGATTTTCTCACAGAATTCCTCACTTTGACCGAGGGGCCTCGTGACGACGACTCGTTTGCCGTGAAGCGGCCTGTTTGAGACCCATGACAGACGGTCCGCGAGCGAAGCAACCTGCCCGATGACGATCACGGCCGGGGAACGGACCTCCTGCTCCGCAATTTTTCCTGCAAGGCTGTCCAGAGTTGCGCAGACGGTCCGCTGCCGTGCGGCCGTGCCGTTTTCGATTACGGCGGCCGGCGTATCGCCAGGCATACCGGCCCGCAGCAGCCCATCGCAGATGCGCCCCGCCGAGGCGACCCCCATCAGGAAGACGAGTGTGCCCCGCAGCTTTGCCAGCACAGCGTAATCAAGGCTCGCCTCTTTGCCCTCGGAGGAATGGCCGGTGAAGACATGCAGGGAGGAGCTGTACTCCCGGTGCGTCACGGGAATGCCCGCATAAGCCGGCGCGGCGATTGCCGAAGTCACGCCGGGGACGACCTCATAGGGGATTCCGTTTTCCCGGAGCGCCTCCAGCTCTTCGCCGCCGCGGCCGAACAGGAACGGATCGCCGCCCTTGAGCCGCACGACCCGGTTCCCGGCCAGCGCCTCCCGCACAAGGATGCGGTTGATCTCCTCCTGCGGGACGGGGTGCCGGTCCGGGCTTTTCCCCACGTCGATCTTTTGGGCGCCGGGCGGGATCATGGCGAGAACGCCGGCACCGAGCAGCCGGTCGTAGACGACCACACCCGCCCTGCCTAAAACTTCACGTCCGCGCAGGGTCATCAGGCCGGCGTCCGAAGGGCCGGCGCCCACCAGCCACACTTTCCCGGTTTTCTCATTCATGCTGTCCCGCCTCCTTCAGAAGACGGGCCGAGAGCGTTTGGGCAAGCGTTAAAATCGCTTTTCTGCCGCCGGAAATGTTGCCGGACGCTCTTAGTCCGGTATCCGGATTGACATAGAACGCACGGATCCGGACCTCGTTCCCCCAAACGCGGCAAAACGCCGCGGCGGGCGAACTGCACCCGCAGCCAAGCCCCGCGATCACCGCCCGCTCGGCCAGGGCAGCGGTCCGGCTGTCCGGGTCGTCGACACAGGCGAGCAGGTCTGCGTCAAAGTCCTTCGGGCCCTGCACGGCGAGAATTCCCTGACCGGCCGCCGGCAGAATCTCTTCCTCCGAGAAAATCTTCGAGATCCTGTCTGTGAGTCCCAGCCTTTTGAGTCCCGCCGCCGCGAGAATCAGCGCACTGTAGCCGCCGTCGTCCAGCTTTTTGAGCCGCGTCGGCACGTTGCCGCGGATGGGCGCGACCGAAAGCTCCGGACAAAGGGCAAGCAGCTGAATCGTCCTGCGGGCGCTCGAACAGCCCACGGGTCTTTCGCCCGAAAGCCGGGCCAGCCCTTCGTAAACGGCGCCGGCGGGGAGAACCAGCGCGTCGCGGGGATCTTCCCGTTTGGAATAGGCGAGGAGAGGCAGGTCTTCCGGGATGACTTCGGGCATGTCCTTCAAACTGTGCACCGAAAGGTCGATTTCTCCCCGACGCAGCGCCCGTTCCAGTTCGAGGGTGAAAAGTCCCTTGCCGCCAACCGCATCGAGCGGCCGGTCGAGGACGACGTCGCCGGTGGTATCCATGGCGACGATTTCCGTTTTAAGTTCCGGGTGAGCGCGGCGAAGCAAACCCGCCACGATTTCCGTCTGAATCACGGCGAGCCTGCTTTTGCGGCTCCCGATCCGGATTTTTTCCTTCGGCATAAGCTATCCCCTCGTTTATTCCACGGCCCGGGCCGCATCACCCGGCAGCATTTCCCGTGTCCCGGCGTTTTCTTCCATCCAGTCCCGAAAGGCAAACAGCATCTTGCCAGCCTGTGCTTCAGAGAGACTCTGCGCCGCATCCAGGACCGTCCGCATCGCTTCCGGGGAAATGGGTGTCTGCCGAAGTTCTTTTTCCAACCCTTCGCGCAGGGAAGCCTGAAATTCATGGGCAAGTTTATGAATGGCGGGCAGCGTGGACCATGCGACCAGCTGCTTTTCAAACTCGCGAATGTAATGGCCGATGATCTCCCCGCATTGAGCCTCCACCGCCGCTTTTTCCTCCGCCCGGACGCGACAGGGAATGTCGTCGATCGTCAGCAGGTGGCACCCCGGCAGCTTCGCGATCCGGGAGTCTATATCCCGCGGAACGGCAAGGTCGAGGAAGATCCTGTCCTTCGGATTTGCCGCGCAGGCTTCCTGAGCCGGATCAAACAGAAGAGTGTAATGCGGGCTCGAAGTGGCGCTGACGACGACGTCGGCGTCGCTGATTCCCGCATACCGTTCGTCGTAAGGAAGGCTTTCGCAGTTTTCCGGGATTACGCTGATTCCATATTTGTATTGCCGAAGCGTCATAAGAACCTGCGCGCCGGCCGCGGCAAACGCCTGCGCCGCGAGGCGCCCCATCCGGCCGCTCCCGACGACCAGGCAGCGCAGACCCCGCAGGCTGCCGCACAGTTCCCGGCATTTTTCCACGGCCGCCGCGGCCACGGAAGAATTTCCGGCGGAAAAGCGCACCTGGGTCTTGACCGCTTTGGCGGAGGTGACGGCCGTCTGAAACAGTTTCCCCAGCACTTTTCCCGCCGTGCCTTCGGACACGGACAAATCGGCGGCGTCCCGGATCTGGGTGACGATCTGGTCTTCGCCCCATATGAGCGAGCGCAGGCCGCAGGCCGTCTCAAAAAGGCGGCGGACCGCCTCCTCACCGTTTCTCACTGTGATCCCATCCGAAAACCGGGCCCTTTCAAGCCCTTTCAGCGAGCAGAGAAGCGCCGCCGGGTCTGCCTTCCCGCCGTTTTCCACGCACAGCCAAAGCTCCGTCCGGTTGCAGGTGGAGACGATCACGCAGCCTTCCACCCCCGGCACCTCCGCTATGGTATGCCCGGCCTGCGCGGCCTGGCTCCTGGTAAAGGCAAAGGCTTCGCGCTGCCCGAGCGCCGCGCGGCTGAAATCGACGCCGGCCATACAGATCTTCATAATCTTTCACCTCCTTGCGTGGGAACCCGCCGCGCCCATTCTTCGCGGGCTTTGTCGAGCTGTTCAATAAGAATGCGGCGGTCTAACGTTTTGGCATTTTGCGCCGCCTGCGCAGCCGTATCCATCAGCTTTTCGAGGATTGCCGCCCGTTCTGCCGGACTATGTATTTCGTTCCGGATTTTTTCCCGATACTCTTTCAGAATGTCCGTGATTACGCCGTATTGGTCGGGGAAGAGCGTCTCAATTTTTTCACGGGCATATCTTGAAAGCGCAGGATAGCTGCCGGAGGTCGTGATCCCGACGACGAAATCGTCGCGGCGGACTATGGCCGGAAAGAAAAACGTGCACAGCTCCGGGTCGTCCGCCACGTTGACAGGGATGCCCTTGCAAACGGCGTCGTCATGGATCTGCCGGTTGACCGTCCTGTCGCCTGTGGCGGCAACAACAATGGCCGCGGTATCAATGTCTTCCGTGCGATATTCCCTCCGAAGGAACCGGATCGCACCCGAGCCGGCGAGCTCCGTGAGTCCCTGCGTCGCTTCGGGACTGACCAGCCGGATGGCGGCGTCAAACTCCCGCAGAATCCGCGCCTTGCGCTCCGCCACCTTCCCGCCGCCTGCCACCAGCACGTCCCTGCCGGAAAGGTTTATAAAAAGCGGGAAATATCCCATTTTTTCACCTGCCTTGATCGGTCGTCATGGAACCGAAACCAGCGATGCCTGCAATGGCAGACATCGCTGGTGATTCGTGCAGTGCCTGCACACGTTTCTTTTGTTTTACCGGCCTCACGCCTTATTTTGAAAGGTCCGCCAACATTTTAAGATGGCTTCTCTCCTCTTTCTTGATGCGCTCGAAAAGGTCCGTCTTCCAGTCCTTCAAAACGTTCTGCAGTTCCCCGATATAAAGCAGGGTGTCCTTTTCGAGGGAAACGGCAAATTTCAGGGCCGCTTCCAGCGTATCGAGATCGGCGGGAGAAAAATCAAAGTGCTGGGAGAGCAGGGCCTTTAAATAGGCGCCATACTCTTCGTCGATTTCTGCATCGGCTGCCGTGCTTCCGATATATTCCTGTGACAGATCGGAATAGATTTTTTCATGCTTTGCTTCCTCACCCGCGAGGAAACGGAAGAGGTCGCCGCTCTTTGCGTCCCTGGCCTGCCGCGATATTCTGAGATAGAAGTCGTGTCCCGTCTTTTCCAGTCCCACGAGGCTGTTGAGCAGGTCGCCGGCCCGAAATACTTCACTCATAAAATCTCCCAACCTTTCTATTTGACGCTCTGGTGCTTGCTGAGAGGCTTCACATGGATGTTGCTGCGGTACTCCGTTTCCGCCCAGTTGATGTTCTCGGCGATGAAGGCTTCCGGGTTCAGCGTCACGCCCTCCAGCATGAATTCCTTGAACCGCTGGTATCCCGCCCGGTCGATCAGGTGCCCGCCGTGGATATAGACGGGTTTCCCGCCCAAAACCCAGTCGGAAAACTTCGGCCAGTTTTTCATGATTGCGAGCAGACTGTCTTCCGTCAGCCAGTTGGCGAACATCTTGCCCATCCGCGGATATTGCTTGCCGGTCCGGCCGCCCAGGATGATCTTATAAAAGTCCCTGTTCGGCCGCCTCCACGCCCCAGTCGGGCAGGCGGCGACGCATTCCCCGCAGCCCACACAGCAGCAGGCATCCTTCTCCACCTTGTGCTTATCGTTCAGGGAGAGCACGCGGGTCGCCGCACTCTCGCATTTGCGTACGCACGCCCCGCAGCCGATGCACCGGTCGATATCGTAGATTGGCTTTGTGCAGCCGATGATGCCGAAGTCCTGAAAATGGGCCTTGCCGCAGTCGTTCGGACAGCCCGACACCGAAATCTTGATATGATACGGGTTCGGATAGATCACCTTTTCCAGCTTCCGGGCAAGCGCCTGGGTGTTGACATTGCCCTTGATACAGTGGACGCTGCCGATGCAGGCCATGATGTTCCGGGGCGCGATATAGGGGTAGCCGTTCTTCGTCTGCATCTCGACGCCGCACATCTCGCACTCGACGGCCTGCAGATAAGGCTGTATGTAATCGTTCACCGCGGGGATATCCTTTGCCTTGATCCCCGGCGCGTTCAGGGTCTGCCGCACCCCGAGGTGAAAGGAGCCGTTGCCCCAGGTCCGGCAGACGTGCTGGATCACGTCGAGCCATTTCGAATCGATGACCGCGCCCGGAACCCGGAGCTGCAGCATGAATTCGCCGGGGACTTTCGACTGACGGAAGCAGTTGTTCCGCAGCTTTTTGATATTGCAATCTTCTACCACGATTCAAACCTCCTAATCCACGAGTTTTTTGCCGACCGTGTAATTGAAGACCGGCCCGTCCAGGCACACATAGGTCTCGTCGATTCGGCAGTGGCCGCATTTCCCGATGCCGCAGGACATTTTCCGCTCAAAGGACATCCAGATCTTTTCCTCGGGGACCCCGTTCGTCAAAAGGCCGAGGCCGGTGAATTTCATCATCACGGGCGGCCCCACCACGATGCACGCATAATTCCCGCCGAAGGAATCGAACGGGACGTTTTTCAGAAAATCGGTGACCAGCCCCTTGTTCCAGCCCGCGAACTTCTCGCTGTCCAGCGTGTAGACGACGTGAAAGTGCTTCGCGGCCTTCCATTCGGCCAGCTCGTCGACAAAGAGGATGCTTCTGGAATTTTTGAAGCCGAGGATCAGATAGACCTCTTTGACGTAATCCGGGTTTTCATAAAGCATATGGATCAGGCTCTTGACCGGGGAGACGCCGGTGCCGCCGGCCACGATGACGATATTCTTTCCTTTGAGCTGATCCACCGGCCACCCGTTGCCGTAACAGCCGCGCAGGAAGATGGAATCGCCCTTTTTCAGGCTGAAGAGCCCGTCGGTCACCTTTCCCACTTTGCGGATGGTGAAGTCCACATAGCCGTCCCCGAAGCCGCTGATGGAGATCGGCGCTTCCCCCACCTTCGGAAGGGAGAGCTGCATGAACTGCCCGTGCCGGACCGGAAGATCATTCGCTACGCGAAAGGTCCATTCCGTCTCCGTCTGCGGCAGAATCTCAAGGATTTTCTGCGCGCGGGGTTTTACCGGATTGTTAAGCATGCTGCGTCTCCTCCTCCCGTTTGATTTCCTCAATCGCCTTTGCCAGCTTGTTCAGGGTCGCCGGATAGCTGATCAGCTCCGGGCACCTGGCGGAGCACCGCCCGCAGCCCACGCACATCGGGCCCGTGTGGAACCGCGCGTCATGACCGTAGACCTTATGGAGAATCTTATAGCGGTATTTTTCGGCGGTCGTTTTCCGAAAGCACTGGCCGCCGGCCATCTCGTCGAAGCCGTCCACCATGCAGGAGGAGCAGGTCCTCCTCCGCTCGCCGACGTGCGCGTTCTGCGTGTAAACGAGATCCACGGTCTCAAAACAGGTGCAGGTGCTGCAGGCCACCGTGCAGGAGCCGCAGGCGATGCACCGGTCGTCGAATTCCTTCCACATGGGGTGATCTTTCAATTTGTTGGCCAGATCGATACTGTCGATAACGGGGTACTTCACCTTGAGCTCGTTTTCCCGCGGGAACTGGATCCGATAATCCGACGGCTCGGCATGGTCGAAATACCCCCCGAAGTCCTCGTCCAGAACCTCAACGTGCGCCTCTTTATCCCCAAAGGAAAAAGCGAGGGAATGCAGGTCGGTCACATTCGCCCCGACGCTGCAGCAGAAGCAGCCCTCAAACTGCTCCTTGCACTCCATCAGCGCGAATTTTACCTTGTCCCGAATTCTTTTATAAAAGAAATCCTCCACGCCGCCGTTCTGCAGGTAAATCTGATCCTGGATTTTGATGGCGTTGATGTCGCACGCCCTGCCGAAAACCAGAAGGTCCTTCTGAGGCCCCTTACTTTCCCGGTATTCGTCCTCCGTGAAGTAAAACAGGGTCTGCGTAATGGGCGTGAGAACTTCCTTCATCGGGTAGGTGGACCGCTCGCGGAATTCGATTTCGTCATATTTATGTACCTGCCGGTACAGGACGGAATCCTGCTGCGCGTACCGCCCTCCGGCGGGAACCCGGACCGGGGCGTAGAGGTCGTACCGCTCTTCGAGCTTTTCGAAGAGCGCGTCGAGAGCATCCGGTCTGAGCCGATAGGTCTTGGCGTTTTTCAATAAAGCCGCTTCCTTTCCAATAAGATAAGCCGGAAACATTGTCAATGTGTTGTCAAGGGTTTCACAGAATAGTATACCGCTTGCTTTTCATGCTGTAAAATGCTAATATAATTATGCTTTCATAGTATTTTATCTATATATAAGGAAAAGGAAAGCGTGTATGACGATCCGTGATTTGGAGATTTTCGTCGCCGTGGCGGAGGCCGGGCGGATGGGAACGGCCGCGAAGAAGCTGTATATTGCGCAGCCGACCGTCAGCCATGCCATTTCGCAGATCGAGGAAAACTATCATGTGAAATTGTTCGAGAGGCTTTCCCGCAAGCTGTATATCACGGAGGTTGGCCAGGAGTTCCTGCAGTATGCGAGACATATCCTGGCCAATTTCAGCGACATGGAGCATTACCTGTACCATGCCTCCGAGCAGCTTCTGATCCACGTCGGCGCCTCCCTGACCGTGGGGAGCTTCTTTCTGGCGGATATGATTTCAAAATATGAGGAAGAAAATCCGAAGATCCGCATCCGCGTCTATATCGACAATTCCAAGGACATCATCCAGAAGATTTCCGAGGGCACATTGGACATTGCCGTGATCGAAGGCAACGTCCATTCGGAAGATGTGCTCTCAAAAGAGATCTATGTGGACGAAATGGTCCTGATCTGCGGAAAAAAGCATCCCTTCGCCTCCCGGAAATCCGTCTGGCTGACCGATCTTGCAAACATGGACTGTGTGCTGCGGGAAGAAGGTTCCGGGACAAGGGACTTTCTGATCAACCTGACGGAGGACAGGGGCATCCCCATCGTGGAAAAATGGGTCTGCCACAGCTCCGATTCGATCATCAACATCGTGGCGTCCGGGCAGGGCGTTTCGATCCTCTCAAAATCTCTATTGTTGCATGAAGACAGAGTCGTTCAGCTCCCGATCGAAGACTTTCCAATGAAAAGAAGCTTCCGGATCATCTATCACAAGGACAAGTACATCTCCTCCGCCCTGAAAAACCTGATGGATGAATTTGAACGCCTTTTCCGGCTCGTCCATTTGGGAAATCATGAAGCGGACCACTCATATAGATAGAGATTTTACTATTAGATTATTGAGAAAATAGCATTTTACCTATAATAGCCTCGGTAGTATAATGAATATAGGCAACAAAGGATCGAGGTGTGGATACGATGAAAACGATTTTGTGCTATGGCGACTCCAACACCTGGGGATTCGACCATGAAACGCAGGGAAGATTTCCTTATGGGGAACGCTGGCCGAACGTGATGCAGAAACAGCTTGGCAACCATTTTCAAGTGATCGAAGAGGGCTTGAACGGCCGGACGACAGCGCTGGACGACCCGGACGACGAATGTCCGCAGGCTAAAAACGGGAAGAGTTATCTGATACCCTGCCTGCGCTCGCATTATCCGCTCGACCTTGTAATCCTGATGCTGGGCACCAACGACTTAAAGGCAAATTTTTTTACAACGGTGGAGAAAATCGCAGAAAATGCCGGGAAGCTGGTGAAACTGGCGCGCAGGGAACTCGCCGGCAGGCAGGGCTACGAACCAAAGATTTTGCTGGTCGCGCCGATGGCCGTTGGGAAAACGATCGAGACTTCCGTGTTCAATAAGGAATTCGGCGGCCAAAAATCGATCGCCCCGTCCATGGAATTGGCGGATGTCCTGCGCAAAACGGCGGAGAGCCTTTCGTGTGATTTTCTGAATGCGGCGCAAATTGCAAAGCCGAATGAGGACGATGCCATCCATTTCAGCAGGGAGGGCCATTGGCGGTTTGGAAGGGCCGCCGCACAAAAGGTACAGGAAATTTTTGCGGAGATTTCTTAGACCCCCATATGTACGAATGCCGCCCTCTTTCCTGTCAATACACAGTAAACTGGGGGCCTCCCTAAATCATTTCCTATAAAAATATAGGACGCAGAACACCGGTATTTACCGAGTGCTCTGCGTCCTGCTTTTTTATACCCCGGCCACTGGGTCATACTATAGGGATTTGACGCAGATGGTCGGCGTATCACGCCAGACGATCAGTTCCATTGAGACGGGTCACTTCAACCCGACGACAAAACTCGCTCTCACTCTTTGTATCGCGCTGGACAAAAAATTCGAGGAACTGTTCTATATTTGATTGAGATACCGGGGCAGAGCCGCCATCAGGGTTTGATATAAGCGTAGCCCTGATGCTGCTTTTCGATGAGTTCTGCCACGCCAACGGGCACGACCTCGACAAACGACGGAAGCTGTCCCTTGGCGATCCCCATCCCTTTCAGCGCATTGCTGCATGCCACAAACCGGATACCGGCTTCGGCAAGCTCTCGCATCAAATTTCTTTCAGTATCCGAAGCAGGGTCGGCGTAGAATCCCACCGCCTCGGAATTTGCCAGCACCTCGATCTGCGCGCTTTTCAGACCTGACGTTTCCGTCAGATTCCGCACGTTTCGAAGCAGCAGGTTCCACTTTGAAAGCTCGTCGACGTGAAAGATCACCTTGAAAGCCATGTTCCGTCCCGTCCCTCCGGTCAAAATGAAAATCCGCGGAGATTTTTATTCCCTTGTGGTCAGATAAACAGGCTGGCGTCCGACTCCTCCGCGCTCGCAAGGAAGGAGGCCACGCCGCCGACCCTGATGCCGTCGATCAGTTCCTCACGCCGGATGCCCATCACATCCATCGACATGGTGCAGGCGGTGATCTCCACGCCGTTTTTGATTGCCTCCGTGATCAGGTCTTCGAGCGAACTGATGTTTTTGTTCCGCATCACCGAGCGGATCATTTTGGCTCCCATGCCGCCCATATTCAGTTTGGAGAGACGGAGCTTCCGGGAGCCTCTCGGCATCATGCGCCCGAACATCGCGCTGACAAAGTCCTTTTTCACCGGGACCTTTTCGGCTTTCCGCAGAATGTTGAGGCCCCAGAAGGTGAAGAACATATGGACCTTCCGGCCCATCGCGGCCGAGCCGTTGGCGAGGATAAACGACGCGATCGCCTTGTCGAGATCGCCGGAAAAGACGATGATGCTCTTATCGTTCCCTTTGCTCGCGTTAGTCTGCGGAGCTTCTTTCCCTTTCTGAATCGTAACACTGAAGCTCTTGCCGTCAAATTCCGATTGCAGCAGCCTGTCGCCGGTGCGGCTGCAGAAAGCCTCGATGTCGCCGGCAAAGGCCGGGTCTGTCGCTTTCACTTTGAATACCGCGCCCTCTGAAGCGCCTTTCATCGCCTTATGGACCGCCATGATGGGCCCGGGACAGCTCAGGCCGCAAGCATCGACCGCGATTTCTTCGGCCGGCATCGAAGCGGGCCGCTGTGTTTCGGTTTCCACCGTGCTTTGCTCCGGCTCCTCTGTCGAGCCCGTGCGGTCCTTCTGAATCTCCTTCCAGAGCCGATAACCGCCGCTCAGGTTTTTGACGTTTTCAAAGCCGCTCTGGAGCAGGATGCGCGAGGCGATATACCCCCGCAGGCCGATCTGGCAGAAAACGTCGATCTCCTTGTCCTTCGGCAGGCTGCCCAATTCTTCCCGGAGGCTGTCGAGCGGCATGTTGACGGCGCCCGGAATGGTGCCGGCCTCGAATTCCTCCTTGGTGCGCACGTCCAGCAGCAGGGATTTTGCGGGGTCGATGCCGTCCACGTCCTCGGGATAGAAGGGCGTAAACTTGTTCTTTAGGATGTTTTCGGCCGTGTAGCCTGCCATGTTGACCGGGTCCTTCGCGGAAGAAAATGGCGGCGCGTAGCAGAGCTCCAGCCGCGTCAGGTCGTAGACCGTCCCGCCGAGCCGGAGCACGGCGGCGATGACGTCGATCCGCTTATCCACCCCGGAGAAGCCGACGGCCTGCGCGCCGAGGATGCGGCCGCTATCGGGCGAAAAAAGCAGCTTGACGCTCATGGGCAGGCCGCCCGGGTAATAGGATGCGTTCGAGGGGGAATAGGTGAAAGATTTGCGATAGGCGATGCCGTTTGTCTTCAGCGCCTTTTCCGACAGGCCGGTGGCCGCGAGCGTCAGGTCGAAAACCTTGAGGATGGACGAGCCCTGCGAGCCGTCGTACCGCTCGTCGCCCCCGCAGATATTGTCGGCCGCGATCCGCCCCTGCTTATTGGCGGGGGAGGCCAGCGGGATAAACGCGGGCTTGCCGCTCACGGCGTCGTTGACCTGGACCGCGTCGCCCACCGCATAGATATCGCCATCGCTCGTCTTCATATGCTCATCGACGAGGATTGTACCCCGCAGCCCGGTCGCAAGCCCCGCGTCCTTCGCAAGCTTTGACTCCGGCGCGACGCCCGCAGCCAGCACGGCGAAATCCGCCGTGAGCGCAGAGCCTTGCGATAGCCTGAAAAGAAGCCCGGAGTCCGTTTCCTCGATGGCGCTGACGCCGGTATTCAGCAGCAGCCGGATTCCCTTTGCGCGCAGATGGTTGTGCAGCTGCGCCGCCGTATCGCCGTCGATGGGCGGGATGATGTGATCGGTCAGCTCCACGATGGTTATTTTGATGCCGAGCTTTTGCAGGTTTTCCGCGATTTCGATGCCGATGTAGCCCCCGCCGATAAGCACGGCGTTTTTCGGCGCGTTCCGCTCGCAGAAATCCTTGATGGCGTAGGTGTCGGGAATATTGCGCAGGGTGAAGACCCGTTTGCCGTCGAAGCCCGGCAGCCGCAGCCGGAGGGGCTCCGCGCCCGGGGATAGGATCAGCTTGTCGTAGCTTTCCTCATAGACGGAGCCGTCGCCGGTTTTTTTGACCGTCACCCGCTTGTTCTGCCGGTCGATGGAAACCACCTCGCTGCCGACCCTCACGTCCACATTGAACCGCTCGTGGAAACTTTCCGGAGTCTGGAGCGTGAGCTTCTCTTTGTCCGTGATGACACCCCCGATGTAATAGGGCAGACCGCAGTTGGCAAAGGAGATGTACTGCCCCCGCTCAAACAGGACGATCTGCGCGTGCTCGTCGTTCCGGCGCAGGCGCGCCGCGGCGGAGGCGCCGCCCGCGACCCCGCCGACAATCAATACCTTCATGACTGGATTCCCCTTTCCGTTTCATATTTCCACGACAGGATGCCGCCCATATTGAAGACGCTAGTGTAGCCCATGGACGCAAGCTGCCGGCAGGCTGTGGCGGCCCGCGCGCCGCTGCGGCAGTACACGAGGATCTCGGCGTCTTTGTCGTCGGTTACTTTTTCGATTTCGGACTTTAATTGATCCAGCGGCAATGATATACTGTTAGGTATGTGGAGCTCCCGGTATTCTTCCGGTGTGCGCACATCGAGCAGGAATATGTTCCCGCCGCGGGCAAGCCGGCTTCTAGCATCACTCTGAGAGATGTTCCGGACTCTTTTTTTACCGAATATCGTTTGAATCATAATGGATCGACCTCAAATCGTTAATTTTATATCAAATACGGACAGGGAGGGATTCCGTTGTTGGCACGGCAAAGCATGGACTTTTTAGGGGAGACGCTTCCCTTTTTCCGGAAGCTCAGTGATAAGGAGCGCGAGCTGGTCGCCGCGACGGGATCCTGCTCCGTCTTCTCTCCCGGCGAAATCATCCTGAATAAGGATAAGGAATGCAACGGGCTGGTCGTTGTCCGAAGCGGGCAGCTCCGGGCCTTTTTTGAGTTGGAGGACGGCAAGGAGATCACGCTTTACCGTCTGCTGCCGAAAGACGTCTGCATCCTCACCGCTTCCTGCGTGCTGAAGAACATTTCTTTTGAAATCACCCTTGAGGTGGAGAAAAACAGCGAGGTCTGTTTTATCCCGGCTCTGACCTGGAAGAAGCTCGCCAAAGAGAATATCGCGGTCAAGGAGTTCTCCACGGAACTCATATCTGAACGCTTTTCAGAGGTCATGTGGGTCATGGAGCAGATGGTTTCCAAAAACATGGGGCAGCGCATCGCCGCTTTCCTGCTGGAGCAGTCCGTCCTGGAGAACTCCCAAACACTGTCCATGACCCACGACACGATCGCCAAAAATATCGGAACGGCACGGGAGGTCGTCAGCCGCTCCCTTAAGTATCTGGAAAACGACGGCCTTCTGAAGCTGTCGCGTGGTCAGGTCGAGCTGACCGACCTGAAAAGGCTACGGGAAATGGGCCGCTGATTTAGGCCCTGACGGAATCGAGCATGGCCTGCAGCGTTCCCTTCGGCGTCACGCCGGTCCTGCGCCCGACGATTTCCCCGCCTTTGATGACCACAAGCGTCGGGATGCTCATGACAGAGAACTGCGCGGCAAGCTCCGGGTTTTCGTCGACATCCAGCTTGGCAACGACGGCGTTGCCTTCCAGTTCCTCCGCAAGCTCCTCGATGACGGGCGCCTGCATCCGGCAGGGGCCGCACCAGGTTGCCCAGAAATCGATCAGGACGGGCTTGTCGGAATTCAGGACGACCTGCTCGAAGTTATTGCCGTTTAATTGAATGGCGGACATTTGAATCACCTTTCCTTTTCTTGATTGTGGCTTCAGTATAGCCCGTATTCGATCATGTTTCCGTAACAACATCACAAAGTGCCGCCCATATATTCCAAAGGCCCGCCGCGTATTGGATCGCGGCAGGCATTGGTATCTGATATTCGTTTTTGCCTTCGCTTTTACGAAAAACTCAGCTTTTTGAACCCTCCAAAGTCCTTTTTCATTTGAGAGTAAAGAGGCTTTCCAAGCAGATTTTGATAAATCTCGTCCGATTTTTTCTCCGGATCGACGTCCTTGAATTGAGCCGGGTCAATGATCTTTCCGAGATAATAGGCATCGGCAATAGCCGTGTCGATGTTGGTTGAATAGTTGTTGTAGGGCAGTTGGGAATATACCTTCCCGTCCTTGAATGCGGAAAGCGTGTTGTAGAACTGTGAATTCTTCTGGTAATCCTGCTTCACTGCGGCGTAGCCGCCTTCGTCTATAAAAATGATGTCGGGATTCCAGTCAATCAGCTTTTCCTTGTCGATCATGATCGAGCCGGTTTTCCCGGTTTCATCAACTACATTGTTGGCGTGCAGCGCTTCAAGAAGAGAGTATTTCCCTTGGGTACTTTCAATACCGTGCGTTCCTTTCATGCTTAAAGCCCCCACATAAACCTTGGGTTTATTGGTATCGGAAATGCCTTTGGTTCTGTCCTCCAGATCCTTCTGGCACTGCTTGATATAATCGACCGCGGCCTGCGCCTTCTTTTCCTGCCCGGTGACCTTCCCGATCAGCTGCAGGGATGTATAGACGGCCGGGTCAAAGGGGGCAGTATTCCCGTAGCTGATTGCAACCACCGGGATTCCGGTTTTCGACTGCAGATCGTCCGCCGTCGCTTTGTCGCTCGCATAGGTGCTGAAAATCACGTCGGGTTTGACAGCCAGGATTTTTTCGGGGTCGGGCGCGTTGTTCGGCCCGCCCTGACCGATGACGGTCATCTTCATAAGATCGGGATTTGCGAACAGATAGGGCTTCCCGGTTGCGTCGCCTGCATCCATCTGCTCGATGCCGGCAACCTTCTCGGCTGTGCCCGCATAGCAATAGAGCCGCAGAGCGCCGGGGCCGATCGCCACCACCTTGCTGACATTGGACGGAACGGTGACGGTTCTGCCGAGCAGGTCTGTGACCGTGGCGCTTACCGAACCGGAGCTGCTTTTCTGGGCAGTCCCGGTGCTACAGTCGCTTAACAAAACGATCAAGGTTAATATAAATGCCGGCAATATCGCTGTCAATTTTTTATTCATGGGTTATCCTCCTACAATACTTTATAACGGGATGATCACACGCGAAGCACCGTATTTTTCAATCGCCACTGTCACCGAATAGACGGCTTTGATGTTTTCCGGCGTGATAATTTCATCTCCACCCGCCGCATAGACCTCGCCGTCCTTAAGCATCAGAAATTTATCGGCAAAGCGCAGAGCAAGGTTCAGATCATGCATCGTCACGACGGCTGAAAGCATCCGCTCTTTTGTTACCTGCCCGATCAGGCGCAGAACCTCAAGCTGATTTTTCAGGTCAAGGCTGCTGGTGGGCTCGTCCAGCAGCAGAATTTCCGGCTCCTGCGCCAGTGATCTTGCGATGGCAACTTTCTGCAGTTCTCCTCCGCTGAGTTCGTCAAGGTACCGCATTGCAAAATCGGCCAGACCCAGCGTGTTGAGCGCCCTGCGCGTGATCTCCATATCCTTTTTGGAAATATCCCATTTGATATAGGGCTTCCGGCCCAGCATCACCGCATCGAACACGGTGCAGTTGGATCCTTCCCCACATAACCGACCTTTTGGGCCAGCCGATTGCGGCTGAGAGAGGAGACGGCGTCGCCTTCGATCATCACCGTTCCCGCCTGGGGCTTTAAAATCCGGTTGAGGCATTTGAGCAATGTCGACTTGCCGGCGCCGTTGGTGCCTAACACGGCGAGGCATTCGCCCTTTTCGACGGCAAAGTCAACGTCGCTGAGCACCGGCCGTCCCGGATACTGGAATGCGAGATTTTGTACGGACAGAATCATTTTCGCCTGTACCCCCTCGCCAGCAGAAAGAGGAACAGCGGCGCGCCGAAAAACGAGGTGATCGCGCCGACCGGCAGCACGACGGGAGAAATCAGCATCCGCGCCAGCGTATCCGAAAACAGCAGTATTGCAGCGCCCGTGAGTGCGGAAGCGGGGATCAGAAAACGGTGGTCGTTCCCGATGACCCGCCGCATGATCTGCGGCCCGATCAGCCCGATAAAGCCGATGATCCCCATGAAGGAGACCGCCACAGCCGTAATCAGAGACGCGATCAGCATCCCGCCGAAGCGGATTCTCCCGACATTGACGCCGAGACTTTTGGCTGCGTCCTCGCCGCTGTCCAATGCGTTGTAGTCCCATCTTCGGAACATGAAATAGAGCAGGGCCGCGACAATCAGAATTGCCAGAATACCGACTTCTTTCCAGGAGACGCGGCCGAGGTCGCCGAAAGTCCAGTAAACCATGGCGGCCACCTGCACGTCCTGCGCGAAATACTGGATCAGTGTCGAGCCCGCTGAAAACAGCGACCCGAAGGCAACTCCGGCGAGCACCACCGATTCGGGGGAAAAGCCGCGTAAACGGGCAAGCAGCAGAATCACCAGCATGGCGGCGACAGCAAAAAAGAAAGACGAAACGGTAATGGTATACGGGTTGTTGACGATGACGGCATCCGCGGAGTTGCTCTGGATGCTGCCCGCGCCGAAAAACGCAATGGCGAGGTTCGCGCCGAAGGCCGCCGCATTGGAAATGCCCAGCGTGGAGGGCGACGCCAGCGGATTGCGCAGGCAGGTCTGCATCACACAGCCGGCCGCCGACAGCCCCGCCCCTGCCAGCAGTCCGGCGGCCACCCGAGGCAGTCGGATGTTCCAGATGACGATATCCGTCGGGCCGGTTTCCAGGCCGGCAATTGCTTTTATAACCTGAATGGGATCGATCCTGGATGCTCCGGCATTGACGGCGATGACCGCGAGCGCCAAAGTCAGTAGAAGGAGTGCTACCAGAATCAGCTTTTTTCTTCCCGTATGCCTCCGGTAAGAGTGCGGGATGGCGGCGTCCGCTTTTTTTATAAGCGCGTCATTCATCCGCCTTTTCTCCGTCCTTCTGCGCTTTTTGCCAGCCGATGACGGCTTCGGGGATGCTGTCAAGCATGCCGGAATAAGCCTTGATGTCGAGCAGCGCGCTGCCGTCGAGCGCGTCCACGCCCCGCACAGTCAGAACGTTTCCGTCGCGGCGAATGAGATCCGCGATGCAGAACGCAAGCGGATTCGGCCGGTTGGGCGACCGGCAGGCGAATACTCCGGTAACCTCCGGGCTGAACGGCGTGACGGTTTGCAGCACGTTCCGGTCGGCAAGGTGTCCCCAGTATAAAATGATCAGGTGGCTCACCCGCTCAATGCTTTGCAGTCCGTCGGAAAATTCGGGATAAATTTCAAGCCTGATTTCATTATCCGAGAGCCGCCCCTGCCGGGGCGCGTCTTTTTTCTCTTTATACGGGCTATGTATGACCCCTATCGGTTTGAGTTCCATATGAGTCCTCCGTTTTCGTTTAAGTATTGGGAAACCTCAAAAGCTTCTGGAGTATTCATTGAAGCAATCAAGGCAGACCTTTTTGCCGTCCTGCAGCCGGATCTTGTTCTCAGGAGCACCTTCGCCGCAGATTTCACAGATCACGGTCTTAAAAAGACGGGCTTTCTGAGGCAGCTCGAATTTGGGCTTGCTGAAAGCGAACACATCGTCAATTGGGCCGTTAAGAATGTATTCCTGCCGAGCGGGGCGGTCCATCTCCCTGGACATCGGTTTGAGCACGGCACGCAGGCTCTCGCCGGTTTTCCGGTTGTAAAAGCTGAAAGCCATTTTGCCGGTGCCGTGATAGATCAGATTGCCTTTTCCCATGGTGCAACCCGTGATGACCTGCACCGCATCGACGCCGCAGGCGTCGTTTTCCGTGACACAGACGACCTCTTCGTCGGGGGAAAATTCCAGCCCCAATTTTTCGACGGCGGCCTCACACGCCCGAAAGCCGATGGCGAGCCCCGGGCATTCATGCCCGTGAAAAGCCACGCATTTTTTCCAAAGCTCCTGATTCATACAAATCTCCTCTCAGACAAAAAAAGACCACAAAAAGAGCCGTTTCATGCGGCTTCCCCTCATGGTCATCATGATCAATCCATAATACGATATGAAAAGTATGGCTTCTTGAAACCTTCCTGGTTTCATTTTTATTACTATATACCATAATAAAGAGGATTGTCAACCATTTACCTCATTTTTTGTCCAGAAGTATCTTATAGATCATTCCCAATCAAATTAAAATATGTTTTTTGAAGTTTAATCAATAGGAATATTGAATTTTTGACGATATTGTGTTACGATTGGGCAGGGTAAAAAGTCCAAATCAATAAAATTTTAGGGAGGTTTTTGTATGTCAAAGAGTCCGAGGGATATGCTCAATGAATTCACGAACGGGCTGCAGGAAGTCGGAAAAACAAACGGCGAAGTGGTCAACGCGTTCATGGGGCTTCTGGGTGCCGATTACAAGACCGGCGCGGTTGACACAAAGACCAAGGAACTGATCAGCGTGGCGATCGCCGCATACGCCAGATGCGAGTATTGCATCGTGTTCCATGTGTATAAAGCGTATGAAGCAGGCGCGACCAGCGAAGAAATTATAGAAGCCGCAATGGTTGCCGTAGCTTTCGGCGGGGGGCCTTCCATGGCATACACGGTATCGCTGCTGAAGGATTCTGTGAAGGAGTTCGCGTCCGATTTCAAAAAGTAACGAAAAAATGTGATACACACTGAAGGGGGAGCGCCGCCATCAAAATGGCTTGCATCCCCCTTTCCTTATATAGAGAGATAGGAGGCTGACGAAGTGCTGATCGATTTAGCGTTGGAGTCACTGCCCAACAATTTGTCCGATGCGAAAGTGGTGAAGATCTATAAAACAGCCGGAGCCGCCGTTTCGTCGGGTGAGGTGCTGTTCGACGTGGAAGGCGGAAAAAGCTGTGTCTCCGTGAAAGCAAACGCCAACGGTATTCTTCAGAAAGTAAACGTGGAGCTTGGCGGCCTTATCAAAGCGGGAGATGTCCTCGCGGTTATCGACGGCGAAAGGGCGCAGTCCGGTCAGTCCGTATCAAAGGCCGGGCTTGATTATTTCGGGAGCCTGCTCAAGCCGAAAAAGGAGACCATCCGCACCGATATCGCCGTGATCGGCGCCGGGCCCGGCGGCTATGTGGCGGCGCTTCAGGCGGCCAAGATGGGTGCCGACGTCGTTCTGGTCGAAAAGGATGCGGTCGGCGGCACCTGCCTGAACCGCGGATGCATCCCGACGAAGGCATTCGCCCGCAGCGCCGAGGTCTTTCGGGAGCTGAAAAACGCCTCCGCATACGGCTGTACCGCCGGACAGATTGCGGTCGACTGGAAAGGGGTCATAACGCGGAAAAACGATGCGGTGAAAAAGCTCACCGACGGTATCCGTTATCTTCTCAACAAACACGGGGTCAGGCTGGTGAACGGAACCGGCGAGCTGCTGGACAGAAACACGGTTTTCGTAAAAGCACCGGGCGGAGAAACCACCATTCAGGCCCAGAATATCATCCTTGCGCCCGGCTCGCGATCTGCTTCGCTGAAAATTCCCGGCATCGATCAGAAGAATGTATTGACCAGCGATCAAGTGCTGGATATGGACGGCCTGCCGGAGAGCATGGTCATCATCGGCGGCGGCGTGATCGGGATGGAGTTCGCCTTTATCTTTTCCTCTTTCGGCGTAAAGGTTTCGGTCGTGGAATATCTCACGGAATGCCTGGTCTCCTGCGATTCGGACGTCTGTGCCCAAATCAGCAGATTTGCCGCGGAGAAAGGCATCCGGCTGTACAAGGGCTGTAAGGTCGAGGAGATCCTGCCGAGTGAAGATGAGAGCTGCATCGTCGCTTTCTCCGGAAGAGACAAGGCCCAAAAATATATATCGGCTCAAAAGGTCCTGCTTTCTGTCGGAAGGACCCCTTCCCAGGACGGGCTCGGCATCGAAAAAGCGGGAATCGAACTGAACGAAAACGGCCGCGGCATCAAGGTCAATGAAAAAATGCAGACGAACGTGCCGAATATCTACGCGATCGGGGATGTCACCAACCGGATCATGCTGGCCCATGTCGCTTCGCAGCAGGGCGTCGTCGCGGTGAACAATATCATGGGGAAAGCCTGCGGGATGGACTATTCGGCGGTGCCCAACGCTATTTTCACCGATCCGGAGATCGCGATGGTCGGAATGTGCGAAGACTCCGCTGAAAAAGCGGGCATTGCCATTGAAGTCGGAAAGTTCCCGTTTTCGGCCAATGGAAAGGCTCTCGCCGCGGGAGACGACAGAGGTTTCGTAAAGCTCATCATGAACAAAGCCTCCAAAGAGATTATCGGCGGAACCATCATCGGCCCGCATGCCACGGATCTGATCGCGGAAATCACGCTGGCCGTCACCCACCACATGAAGGCGGGGCAGTTGATGCAAACCATTTACGCGCATCCGACGACGGCAGAAGCCGTCCATGAGGCCGCTCTGGCTTTGGAGGGAGTCGACTGAGCCGATGGAAACCTATGTGATCCGCTCCAGTTCCCACGACCCGTGGCTCAATCTTGCTTTGGAAGAATACCTGCTGGACAATATTCGGAAGAATCAGATACTCCTGTATCTGTGGCGGAATGACAGCACGGTCGTCCTCGGGAAAAACCAGAACGCCTGGAAAGAATGCGACTGGCGACTGCTTGAGGCGGAAGGGGGCAAGCTCTCCCGCAGGCTTTCCGGCGGGGGCGCCGTGTATCACGATTTGGGAAACCTCAATTTCACGTTTGTGATGGACAGAAACCTTTATGATCTCTCCGCCCAGTTTCGGGTGATTCTCAATGCTCTCGAAAGCCTCGGCATTTCGGGCGAATACACCGGACGCAACGACCTGACGTTTCAAGGAAAGAAATTTTCGGGCAACGCCTTCTATTTCAGGGGGCATACCGCGTATCATCATGGCACGCTGCTTGTCCATACGGATCTCTCAAGGCTTACCCGGTATCTGAAGGTTTCAGCAGATAAGATCCGGTCCAAGGGGATCGATTCCGTACGGGCGAGGGTGATCAATCTTGCCGATATCCGCCATGAGCTTCGGATGGAAGACCTGGCGAAAAGCATTGAGGGCAGCTTCGGCCAAATATATGGCGCACCCAAAGAGCTGCCGTTTGATCTCTATTCCGATCAGGCTGCAACACTCTACCGAAAGTATGCGTCATGGCAATGGCGGTTTGGCGATTCGCCTGATTTTGATATCGAGATGCAGCGGCGCTTTTCCTGGGGCGGCGCCGATCTCGGCTTTCAAATCGAAAACGGAAAAATCCGATCGGCCGCCTTTTATTCCGACGCGATGGACGGCATCCTGATACAGGAAATCGCGCGGCAGCTGAGGAGCGTTCCCTTTCAAAAGGAAGCGATCGCCGAGCGTTTAAAACAGGTTGGCCCGTCGGAAGAAAACCGGGAAATCATCGACGATTTAATTCATTGGCTGAACACGAAGTTTTAAGGGTCCCTCCAAATGGCTGCAAATGATAAAGCCTTTTATCCTACGCCGACTGTTTTGCCAATCGGCGCATCTTTTTGGTTTCCGTCCGTAACAACGTCACTTACCGATAAGGCGGAAACTGGTATACTCTTTTCATCATAACCGAAAAGAGGTATCCTATTTATGGCGATTGCGGTTGATAAAAACAGATGCCCCCAAAATCATCCCTGCCCGTCGGTTCGCGTCTGCCCGACAGGCGCTTTGATCCAGCACGGCTTTAAAGCGCCCCAGGTGGACGCTGAAAAGTGCATTGACTGCGGAAAATGCGTCCGTTACTGTCCGATGGGGGCTCTTCGAAAAGCCTGAATCGACAAGGGGTGAAGACATGGAATACTTTTTATCGTTCCTGGAGGGCGTGATCACGTTTGTTTCTCCATGCCTGCTCCCCATGCTGCCGATCTACATCGCCTATTTTGCCGGAGGGGATACCGGCGTGCTTCCTTCCCGCCGGCGCCGGGCGCTTAAAAACGCAGTCGGTTTTGTGCTCGGTTTCACGATTGTCTTTCTTTTGCTGGGGGCGGCCGCCGGGACCTTCGGAAAGCTCATCCGGCAGCACGAAACCGCGTTCGACCTGATCGGCGGCGCGGTGCTTGTTCTTTTCGGGCTGAATTTTATGAATGTCATCCGGATCGGTTTTCTGAACCGCACGCTCAGGCCCGGGCTGAAAATCAACACGTTCAACTTTTTTACCTCCCTGCTGCTTGGAGTCGTCTTTTCCATCGGATGGACGCCCTGCGTGGGCGCCTTTCTGGGTTCGGCCCTGATGCTGGCGGCAAATTCACGGAATATGGGCAAAGGCATTCTGATGCTGCTTCTGTTTTCTCTGGGACTCGGCATCCCTTTTATGATTTCAGCCCTTTTGATCGACAGCCTCAAGCAGACTTTCAACAGTATCAAGCGCCACTATCGGGCGGTCAGCGTCGTTTCCGGTCTTCTGCTGGTTGTGACAGGCGTGCTGATGATGTCCGGAAGGTTGAACGCGTTCCTGTCGCTTCTTACCTTCCGATAAACGCAGAGGTGAAACATGGATAAGCAAACAAAGGTGATCATAGGCGTCGCCGCCTTCGCGCTCCTGCTCATGCTGGCGACACTCGGCTACAATCTGCTCTCCCCCCGGTTCAAGCCGCAGGAGAATACGTCAGCCGATTCATCTTCTCAGGTGACGGAAAACGTGTCATCCGCCTCCTCTTCCAAGCCCGCGGAAAAAGCCGCGTCCGATTTTACCGTACAGGATGCAGATGGGAAAAGCGTTTCCCTTTCGGATTTCAAAGGGAAACCCGTCGTGCTGAATTTCTGGGCAAGCTGGTGCCCGCCCTGTAAGGCGGAAATGCCAGATTATGAAAAAATGTATCGGCAGTACAGCCCGAAGGGCGTCGTATTTATGATGGTGAACCTGACCGACGGCGACCGGGAGACAACCGCCACGGCGAAGAAGTTCCTCAGCGACAATCATTACACGTTCCCTGCCTATTTCGACACGGAATTTTCCGCATCGGACGCCTATGGCATTTCCGCGATCCCCGATTCCGTTTTTATCGACCGGGACGGAAATGTGGTGAGTAGCTATGAAGGAATGATTGACGCCACAACCATGAAGAATAACATCGAGAAGCTCCTGAAGTAAAAAGGCAGCGGAAAGCTCCGACACGAAAATACCAGGAATGAGGCGTAAAGTGATGGCACATAAATTTGACGTGGAACATCGAAGAAAATTGGAAAGCGAGGAGCGCATCCGGCTTCTTGCACCTTCCAAAACGCTGAAAACGTTGGGGTATCGGCAAGGAACCGCCGCAGCCGACATCGGTTGCGGCATCGGCGTTTTTACCGTCCCGATGGCGGAAATGAGCGGAGGCGCGAAAATCTATGCAGCGGATGTTTCGGAGGAAATGCTGAACGAGGTCAAAAAGCGGGCCGAGGCAGCAGGTCTCGATAATATCGTCCCTGTAAAATCGGAGGAGTACGATTTCAGCATCGGGGATGAGGCCGTGGATTTTGTGCTGATCTGCGCGGTACTGCATGAGATCGACGATAAAATGCGTTTCCTGAAGGAAGCGGCGCGCATCTGCCGGAAAAGCGGGAAAATTGCCGTCGTTGAGTTCAACGAAAGCTATACGGCTTACGGCCCGCCTCTCGCCCACCGTGTCACAAGGCTGCAGGTCTACGAATGGCTTGGGGAAGCCGGCTTCCGCTATGCTATCGGCACGGATATCAGCGAGGCTTTTTATGCCGCGGTCGCATGGAAGGCTTAAGGGAGGCAAAGACGTTGGAAAATTACGATGCAGTGATTATAGGGAAAGGCCCCGCCGGCATATCGGCGTCCTTGTATACGGCCCGGGCCAATCTGAAAACGCTGGTGATCGGCGCGGACGGCAGCTCGCTGAGAAAGACCTCGAAGATCGAGAACTATTACGGCTTTGAAAGTCCGGTAAGCGGAGAGCAGCTTCTGGAGGCGGGCGTCAGGCAGGCTGCGAGGGTTGGCGCAGCGATCGTTGACCAGGAAGTGACTTCGGTAGAACCGGGCGCCCTTTTTGCTGTAAAAACCGCTGCCGGCGAATACGGCGCCGCAGCGGTTTTGATTGCCACGGGGCAGGCACCCCGCAGGCCCGATCTCCCGGGCGTCCGGGAATTTGAAGGCCGCGGTGTGAGTTATTGTACAACCTGTGACGGCTTTTTCTATAAGAACAAACGGGTGGGCGTTCTCGGCGGCGGAAACTATGCCGTGCAGGAAGCACTGGAACTGGAGCCCTTTACAAAGGACATCATCATTTTCACAAACGGCGGACGCCTTGATTTTACGGGCGATTACGCGGCAAAAGCGCAGAATTTTACCATTCGGCAGGAGCGTGTAAAAGCTCT
This sequence comes from Bacillota bacterium, assembly GCA_023412715.1. Classification (GTDB taxonomy): domain Bacteria; phylum Bacillota; class Clostridia; order Oscillospirales; family Acutalibacteraceae; genus Thermocaproicibacter. The sequence continues at coordinate 1,432 of JAEZCC010000047.1, read as the reverse complement.
GCGGGGCGACAGCGTGCTGCGGGAAATTCTGCTGGAAAACGGTTCGCAGCCGATCGACGGCCTGTTCGTCGCCTCCGGCACGGCGTCCAGCCTTGATTTCGCCGTCAAGCTCGGCGTGGCCGTCGCCAAGAACGCGATTGTCGCAGATGCGCAGCAGAAAACGAACCTGGACGGGATTTTTGCCGCGGGAGACTGCACGGGTGGTTTTAAGCAGATTGCAACCGCTGTCGGCCAGGGCGCAATCGCCGGGAAAAGCATGATTGATTATGTCAGGCGCCTCTGACAGTGTAGGGAACGACAGACGATGAAAATCTTTAAAAAAGTCAAACTGCAGTTCGTGCTCATTCTTGTCATTGTAGTCGCAATGATTGAGTTCCTGACCGTGTCAGCATCTATTCCCATGCCGTCCAAATTGCCGATAACTTCAAAAAAGTCGTTGAATATTTCTGAATTTGCGTCTATAATTTCACTATAAGTGTTTGGGATGGTGGTCTTTCATGCTGGATGAAGAAAAAGGGCTATATACGATCGGCACGATGGCGGATCTCCTCAGCGAGCACCCGGAAACCCTCCGGGTCTGGGAGCGTAACAGCCTGATCAGGCCCGACCGGAACGGATACCAGCGGAAATACTCCAACAACGATCTGAAACGCCTCAAGTTCATCAAATACCTGATGGACGATAAGGGACTGAATATTGCCGGAGTTCGTCAGGTGATTTCAATGTATTCCTGCTGGTATCAGCGTTTCTGCAAAGGCGGCGCGTCTCAAAACAGCAAAGTACCGGTGAACGAGTCGAAACCCTGCTGGAAAGAGGAAGGCACGTTTTGCTTAAAGCCCTCCGACAAGTCGGAGTTCTGCCAAAACTGCGACAGGGTTCATGACTGTGAGTGCTGCAAGGAGCGTAGCCTGCAGGTAGGCGCTCCATCGGGGAAGTCAGCTTCCGGGGAGTGATCCGGCATTCACCTTTATTTTTGGTTCAATATTTTTTTATAGGTATATTATTATCAATATCTGATGTTATCTGCTTTCTATTATTTATTGTCGTATATAGGAACAATACATATATACTCAATAGCTTTGCTCTCTTCTCAACAACGGGCAGTTACGCTTTATCCGTAGGCGTTCAAAAGGCGTCCGGCAAATAGAATGCCACAAAAGGGAAACGCAACGGCAGAAAGCTTACATCACAGAATCTGAAACTGCCTGTTGCTTTTGTGACAGACGGTTTTCTGATTTACGGTATAAAAAGCTTCTTACGATGGAAACCGGACGGTAACATTATCACGGTTCCTATCGGAAATCGGGTACTGTCAATAGTTTTTCGCAAATTCAAATTCAGTCATATGGCAGAAAGTAGTTAACCGGCTATGAAATCCGACTCGTTGGAGCCGAGATTGTCCAGATGCTTCATGTCCATGTATTTCTTGTTG
>JAEZCC010000024.1 GCA_023412715.1 Bacillota bacterium | reverse complement strand
ATGATATTTGGGATTAGGTCTGTCCGTGTAATGCCTCTCTCGAATTGCACGACCATCTTTACCAATCTTGGTTTCATATTTTGTTTTCGACTTGCCAATATAGGTGGTTTTAATTTCTCCCGGTTCTCCCAAGAATCGCTCATCTTCCGGCTTGTCCGGTCTCCATTTTCCTCCGTAGGCACTGCCCATTCCAGCCTGAACAAAACTATTATAATTCCTGTCATACTCATTTTCAACATATCCTTGCTTGATGATAAGATCGCTCCCGGCCGGAAGCGGTTCCTCCCCGCAGATGCAAACGAATATTACATTTAAAGTAAAGCGGTCTATAAATATAGAAAGCAGTTATCTTTTCATTTGTTCTTCTGCATTCCAGTCAATGGGCGGCAGCGTTTTTCTTGAAAACCATTTACATCCTGAATTAATCCAATGTTTACGCCAGTTTGCAATAGATTCATCTTTATTTGGAAAGTCGTCGCACCCAAATTGAAATCCGCAGCAAGGACAGATTTCATCAGAACCAACACCACGATTGTCATAAACGGGATTTAGCAGTCCGTCATATTTGCATACAGGACAAATATTCTTCATTGGTTATACCCTCCGACAATGGTAAATTGCTCAACCTTTTAATAGGGATAAATGTCAAAGTTAATTTCGGCATTGATTTTTGCAGCAAATTGGATACAGGCGCGTGAGAATTCCATAAGGGGGCTTTCACTATCATATATTTTAACTACTATCCCAAAACCACACTTTAGATTGTTCTCTGTCAAAATAGAGTTAATCGCTATTTCTTTCTCTTTGAGAAGATCCATTATTTTTTGGAATTGGATCATAACATTTTGGGATTCTTCATATCCCGTCGAGATGCACCATTCTGTTTCTGCAAATTCCGGAATTTTAAAATCTTCTTTTCGGCGGGTCTCTGTGGGAGTTAAACCTAATTGTTGTGATACTTGATCGATATCAAATTTATCTCCGACAATCCAAAAATCTACCATCACACAAGTTTTTTCACTTTCCATTTATCACATACTCCTTATTCAATTGGAACTTTAATTCCGGTTTGTTTGCCTTCCAAATAACACTGACCAGTATTATTATCGACTTTAATATCGAATTTTGATATGCTGATTTTACCAACATAATCTTCTTTGAGATCGTGTGCATCTTTATATCCCTTAGATTTTGCAATACGGTCAGCAGTTTTATTATCGACTTTTCTAAGACTTGGCTTACTATTTTGTTCTCTTTCGCCAGTATTTCCGCTTCCCCCTCCTCCGCCGAATCCGGATGTGATAACATATCCGCCTGTTTTAATTACATAATGTCCGTTGACTTCTTTTGGTTCCTCAAGCAACTGTGTCCATCCTGCTTTGTAACAGCTATTATCCACAAACCCGTAAAAAGTCTTTTTATGTGGCAGATTGTTAGTTTTGGAGTAATCAACCTTGATAACATGGCCCTTCATTTCGGGAAACGGATCACAGTAGCAAATAACCGCTTTCGGCTCAATACGTCGGAGCATTTCGTTGTAGCCTTGTAGAAAAAAATCCTTTTCTTTTTTTACACCCAATGTAGAAAGTGCAACAACGGAGTTCTTTTCGATTCCATCAAAACAATACCAATAGCTTTGAGGTTGTCCCCAATACACGGTAGGGATTACCGTAAATCCTTTAGACTGTAAGTATGCACCGCACCACCTCGAACGGAATGTGTTGTAAATTTGCAACGATACCGGCATGGTATAATAGGCGCTAAATTGAGGGGACAATACCCCTTTGTACTGACTAAGTTTTTCAAGACGCGGCTCAGGATCATTCCAGACGACTTCAAATTTGTAATCATCCAAAAAAAAGTGGACAAAACTTTGCTCATTAGCTTTATCGCCGGGTTTAATTTGGTCATAACCAATCAGTTGAACATCTTTGAGGTCAATGTTCTGCCGACAAATAATTGGCATTTCAAAGACCCCATCACTCTTGAATTGATTTCTCAGAAACAACGGGTTGCTTCTGAATTCTTCACTGGTCACACTTTTCACCCTTTGGAAAGTTTAGTAGGCAAAAATATGCCTCCACATATATCCCCAAAAGGATAAGAATTGCATTGAAAAGGGCAACATTATTTAGATTTATAAAGATATATTATCATAAACTTTTGATATAAGGGTAATTTCAAGATATTTTTTAATAAATTAAACCTAATAATGGCAGAAAACAAAGGCAGGCTGACATATCATCAGCCTGCCTTTGTCGTTATGACCACTCGAGGGTCATTCGCAATGGTGCGCGAGGCGGGACTTGAACCCGCACGAGAAATCTCACACGCCCCTCAAACGTGCCTGTCTGCCAGTTTCAGCACTCGCGCAACTCAACAAGCGATATTATATCATCTTTCCGGACGGTCTGTCAACCATTTTTCCGGCTTTTTTTGCGCCGGGCGCGGGCGGGATCTCAGGCGGGACGCGGCCTGCGTGGAAACGCCGCCGGCCGGTCGAATGTCGAACACGGAAAGGAAGACCGATTCGGTTTTTTGAGGGCCCCGGCCGCGGGGGACTTTCGGAGGATTCTGGAGCCGCCCCCAGGCGCATGGATAAAGTCACCGGCTTCTGTAAAATAATTCATTGGGCATCCGTTGGTCCGATGTGGTATGATAAGGAACGGGTTCAGATTTACCGAAAATTTTCGACCGGAAGGCAGTGGATTGATGCATATTCTGCTTTTTTTCAAACAGATGATGCAATGGCTCAGCACAAATGTTAAAAAACGGTTTATCGTCATCTTCCTCCTTCTCATTGTGCTCCCCGCAGCCGCCATGATCTATCTGTATTATTTAAAATCGAGCGCGGTCATAGAAGAGGAAGTGACCCGCTCTACCCTTCAGACCCTGAAGCAGTCTTCCATCAATCTTTCCAATATACTGGACACTGTGGAGGACGCTTCCGAGAAGGTTATGCTGAACAAAGAGGTCATGGAATTTATCGGCGATAAAAGCAACGACGACGTCGCCCTTCAGGTAAGCCAGGTCAAGAG
>JAEZCC010000028.1 GCA_023412715.1 Bacillota bacterium | reverse complement strand
GAACAATGTTATATTTACGCGTGTAGATATAAAGTATATACATGTCTAGCGTTAGATCGTGATATATACTTCTTCTCTTTTTTTTTTTATTATTATTTTAGGAGGTGCTTATATGAAAGATAAAACTAAAAAGATAATTAAGCTTACTGTAGGAATAGCTATTGTAGGTGGCGTTGCTTATATTCTTGCTGATAAAGAGAAAGTTATAAAACAATTAACTGCCGATAATAAAGAGTTAGAACGTAGGGTAACTATTCTTGAAGAGGTAGTAAGTGAAGACGTGCTGGAAGAAGCAATAGCTACAACCACTAGAAAGTTAAATTATAGAATAGACAAAGTTAAAGTATATGAGCTAAAAGAAGGTCCGGAAAATCTTGCTAAATTGAATGAACATAAAATGTTTAGAGACCTATTTAGAAAACGTCTTGATGAATTCAATGAGCTTAAAGCGCTAAGATACGTGGAAAAATAGTAGCAATTGTGGTCATTTTTGTGGCCACTTTTGTTTTTTATTTTTGACCATTGGACAAAAATTTTCGGCCATTTTGTAAAACTTGGCCTTTTCTTTTGCTAGTTTTCGGACGTTTGGTCAAAAAAAGTGACCAATTGGCCACTTTTAAAAAATTTTTGACCGCGCTGAAACCGTTGCAATTACTGGGTTTGAGGCACTTCTGGTCAAAAACCCACTTTTTTTTCTTATTTAATTTAATTTAAAAATTAATATAATATATATAATTAAGAAAAATTTTTGGCCTTTTGACCACAAGCAAATTTATTGATATTTTAGGAGGGAAAAATATGAGAGATTGGAAAATAAAAGTAGATGATAAATATGTGCAAGCTGGTATGAAATTAGTTGGTAATGAGATTGATATTTCAAAAGTTAAGTGTAAGACGTTTAGATCATTTAGTTACAAACACATTGAGGAATGTATGAATGAGTTCTTGAAAGATGCTATTTATTTTAATCATGTAGCTGCTAGATTTAAATATGACACTTCTTCTATACCAGAGTTTAGTGACAAGACAGAACTATATAATTATGTGTGTCATGTATATTATATGGAATGGCCTTTCTAAGCGCGCGTGAAAAACCTATGCTATTATGAGAGAGTATAATAAGAAGATTATATATTAGGTGTGGTTGATATATAATTACGATGATTTAGATATATGGGAGTTTCGTATGACCGCCATTAACAATGGTACCCCGAGTAGCCCATATATTAGTAACGAATCGTCATCTTAACATACTCTCTTATGAATACAATAATAGGAGGTAGTATTATGAAACAAAATGGAAAAATAAAAACTTTTATTAAAGAGCATAAAAAAGAAATCTTAATAGGAGCTAGTATAGCTGTAGCAGGTGGATTGTCAGTAAGATTTAAAACAATAGCCGAAATAGCTTTAAACAGTTTAAACAGAGAAGAAAGAAGAATTGCTTTTGAAATAAAAGAAATATATGAATCTATAGAAAGATTAGATCCTACTGCACCTATAAATAAATTCGATAGAATACCTAGAAAACTAAAACGTATAGAAGAACTAACTAGAGAATTATTAGAAATTCAAAAAGATAAAAAGAAAGTTAAAAGACTTTAAAGATAGCCCTTCATGGGCTTTTCTTTTTGCGCGTAAAACACATGGCCTATTATGAAAGAATATTAATTAAAAGGAGAGGTTTATATGAAAAAATTATTTGGTTTAACAATAGCTGTAATGTTAGGATTAAACATGATAGGATGTGAAGACACAATGGAAGATACTAATATGGAACAACCAGAAATAAAACAAGAACAAAAAGTTGAAACTAAAGAACAAGAAAATACTGAGAAAGAAATTGATGTGTTTGATGAAGAAAAATTTAATTATTATATGACAACTAATTTAACTGATGAAGAATACAAAACTTATTTCGAAAGTATAGAATGGGATGAAGGAAGCAATAAAAGAGTAATTGAATTTGATGGACAAATATTAGGAGTAACACCACATGAGAAATACAATACTAGATGTGAATTATTATTAGCAACAGGAGATTATACAGATGGTAATTTCGTAGGACCTTATATAAAAACAAGAGATATAGCTTATACAAAATTAAACGGAATGATAGAAGAAGGATTTAATGTAAAAGTGAAAGCAACTATAGAAGGATATGATATGGATGCTGGATATTTAAAAATCCAAATAAAAGAAATAGAAGCAAGATAAGGATTAGCCCTCACAAGGGCTTTTTCTTTTTGTTGGGTACGCGAAAAATACATGCCCTTTTATGAGGAGAGAGAAAAGATGTAAAAGTCTTTATTGGAACAATTCCACTCTCTTCTTTTCGTTAAGAGCGACGAAACCTGGAGGGTGATTATAGACATAACACCCCCTATATATTTTGGAGTTAGACTTGTAAATCAAGAGGCGATTTAGCTGTACTTGTTTAGCCTGACTCTTTTTATTTTCTTTTTGAAAGGGGTTGAGATAAGATGGCACTTGAAAGAGATTTCCAAGCCAAACTTATCAAAGAATTAAAAATGATATTTAAAGGTTGTATCATTATGAAAAATGATCCTACCTATATTCAAGGCATTCCTGATCTTATAATTTTATATGAAGATAAATGGGCTGCTCTTGAAGTTAAGAAAAGCGCTAATGCTTCACACAGACCTAATCAAGAATACTATGTTGATATTATGGATAAGATGTCTTTCGCAAGTTTCATCTATCCTGAAAATAAGGAGGAGGTACTTTATGAACTTCAACAAACATTATTCTCTAGAAGGTAAACATGCGTTCTTAGGCGCTAGTAAATATCATTGGATTAATTATGATACTGATAAGATCGTAGAAAGATGGACTACACAACAAGCAACTTTAAAAGGAACTATCCTTCATGACTTTGCTTGTCAGTGTATACAATTAGGCCAAAAGTTACCTAAATCTCAAAAGACATTGAATATGTATGTTAACGATGCTATCGGATTCAAGATGCAACCAGAACAAGTTTTATATTACTCAGACAACTGTTTTGGAACTGCCGATGCTATTGTATTTAGAAATAACTTATTAAGAATACACGATTTAAAAACTGGAGTAACTAAAGCTCACATGGAGCAATTAGAAATCTATGCTGCTTTATTCTGTTTAGAATATAAGAAGAAGCCAGGCGACATAGATATGGAATTAAGAATATACCAAAACAATGAAATATTAATACACCATCCTTCAGTGGATGATATCTTACCTATTATGGATAAGATAGTTACATTTGACAAAGTAATCGAGAAATTAAAATTAGAGGAGGAATAATTTATGTCATATGAAAATAAACCTTCTATCGATGAAATAATGCATTATGGTATGCCTAGACGTTCTGGCCGTTATCCTTGGGGTAGTGGTAAGGACCCTTATCAACACTGTACAGATTTCTTATCAAGAGTTAAATATTTATCTGATAACGGAGTTAGCGATGAAGACATAGCTAAATCTATGGGATTAACTAAACAACAATTTGAAACTGAGAAATCATTTGCTATAGTTAATGATATGACTAAAGCTGGTAAATCTGAAAAAGAAATAGCAGATGCATTAGGGACTACAACTACTAAAGTTAGATTACAAAAATCTATGATAAAAGATGGTCACAGAGCTATGGAAGTTGAAATAGCTAAAGATCTAAGAGACCAAGGATATTCTCTTAACGAGATAGCTAAACAAATGGGATACAAAAACGATTCATCTGTAAGAAGTTTATTAAATGCTGAATCTGAAAGTAGAATGAAACAAGCTGAAAAGACTGCTGATTTCTTAAGAAAACAAATAGAAGAAAAAGGTATGATAGATGTAGGAACAGGTGTTGAAAGAGAATTAGGTATATCTAGAGAGAAATTAAATCAGGCTTTATATATGCTTGAAATGGAAGGCTATCACATATATGGCGGTGGTGTTTCTCAAGTTAATAACCCTGGTAAACAAACTAATCTTAAAGTATTAGCAGCACCTGATAAACAACACAAAGATATTTATGATTATCAAAATATTCATTCTATATCTGAATACCATTCTAGTGATGATGGTCAAACATTCGAAACTTTCAAATACCCAGCATCTATGGATTCTAAGAGATTAGCAATTAGATATGCTGAGGATGGAGGAATAGAAAAAGACGGACTTGTTGAGATAAGAAGAGGAGTTGCAGATCTAGATTTAGGTGGATCTAACTATGCTCAAGTTCGTATAATGGTTGATGGAACTCACTATATTAAAGGTATGGCTGTATATTCTGATGACCTACCAAAAGGTGTAGACGTTATGTTCAACACTAACAAAACAAAAGATAAATCTAAAATGGAAGTATTAAAACCTATAAAAGATGACCCAGATAACCCATTTGGTTCTTTAATAAAAGCAGGTGGTCAAAGCTACTATACAGATAAAGATGGTAATAAGAAACTATCATTAATAAATAAAAGAGCAGAAGAAGGAGACTGGGGAGAATGGGCTGATAAATTACCTTCTCAATTCCTATCTAAACAAAACTTAAAATTAGTTAAACAACAATTAGGATTAGCGGAAGCCGATAAGCAAGCAGAGTTCGATGAAATAATGTCATTAACAAATCCTACAGTTAAGAAAGCATTACTTAAATCATTTGCTGATGATTGTGATTCTTCTGCTGTGCATCTTCAAGCAGCTGCATTACCAGGACAAAAGTATCAAGTTATATTACCTGTACCTTCAATGAAAGATACAGAAATATATGCACCTAACTATGAAAATGGCTCTAAGGTTGCATTAATAAGATACCCACATGGTGGACTATTTGAAATACCAATATTAACAGTTAACAATAAACAAAAAGATGCGGAGAAAATGATAGGTAAGAACCCTTTAGATGCGGTATGTATTAATAGTAAGGTAGCAGAACGTTTATCAGGAGCAGACTTTGATGGTGATACAGTAATGGTTATACCTACTGGTAAAGGTGTTAACATATCTTCTAAACCGCCACTAAAAGCTCTAGAAGGATTCGATCCTAAGATGCAATACCCTGAAGTACCAGGTATGAAATATATGAAGACTAAAACTAGTGATGTTACTCAATTAGAGATGGGTAAAATTTCTAACTTAATAACAGACATGACATTATTTGGTGCATCTGATGATGAATTAGCAAGAGCGGTTAAGCATTCAATGGTTGTTATAGATGCCGGTAAACATAAACTAAACTATAAACAAAGTGAGAAAGACAATAACATAGCTGAATTAAAAAGAAAATACCAAGGTCACATAGATGAAAATGGTAGATACAGAGAGGGTGCTGGTACAATCATATCCCGTGCTAGTTCAGAACAATCTGTAATCAAGAGACAAGGTTCTCCTATCATAGATCCTGAGACTGGTAAACAAACATGGAAAAATGTAGATGAACCAACTTATACTAAAACTTATACAACTAAGTCTGGTAAAGAAGTAACTAAGACTGTAACTAAAACACAAAAGAGCACTAGAATGTATGAGACTGATGATGCATTCACACTAGTAAGTAAGACTCGTAACCCTAAGGAGATAGCTTATGCTGAGTATGCTAACAAGATGAAAGCACTAGCTAACGAGGCCCGTAAGGCTATGGTTAATACCCCCGATATACCTTACTCTCCAACAGCCCGTGTTAAGTACCAAGCACAAGTCGACCGTCTTAACGCAGCCCTTAATGTAGCATTAAAGAACGCACCTAAAGAGAGACAGGCACAAACAATTGCAAATGCTGTTGTTCAAGCTAAGAAACAGGCCAACCCTGATATGACTAATAAGGAGATCAAGAAGGCGGGGCAACAGGCCCTAGATAAGGCCCGTAGACAGGTGGGGGCTAAGAAAGAGATGATAGAGATCTCACCTAAAGAATGGGAAGCTATTCAAGCAGGTGCTATCTCTACTAATAGACTACAACAAATATTAAATAACTCTAATATGGATACAGTTAAAGCTATGGCTATGCCTAGAAGTAATAGTAGTCTAAGCCCAGCTAAGATAGCTCATATCTCTACACTTAAGGCATCTGGGTACACTAATGAACAGATAGCTAAGAAGCTAGGTGTATCTGTATCTACTATAATAAAATACATGAAAGGAGCTAATTAGTTATGAAATGTATGCTAACTACTATCGATAATCCTTATGATCCATTCGATAACTTTAAGGCATGGTATATGTATGATGTCCAAAAAGGTTATAACAGTTCTTCTTATTTAGCAAGAATTGCAAAAACTTCTGATGAAATGACTGAATTTGAGAATGATGAAGAAATTGAAAGAGCAATTGACGAAATAATTGAACATGATTTTATGAATATTTATATAAAAGTTAAAAAATAGTTTGTTTTAATGTGCGACTTTTACAGTTTCATTTGTCTTCGTTTCGTCGACATTCGAACTGTATAGGTCGTACGTTAACTGGCTGCTACAGTGGGGAGGGGGTCCCGCAAAATCCCACCCCCCC
>JAEZCC010000037.1 GCA_023412715.1 Bacillota bacterium | reverse complement strand
CGACGGGAAAATGGGTCTGAAAGGATAGACCATTCTGGGAATCGCCGCGTCCCGACACGGCAGGGTCCATACAGCCCGGACAAGCACGAAACATAACCCTTGCAGAAAACAGGCCCTCCCGGCTGTCATGTGAACAGCCGGGAGGGCCTTATGTACTCTATTCTTTAACTTCCCACCTATGCCCGCAATTTTGGCAAACAGCTTCCGAATGGGTTTCTTGCTTTATTTTCTGCTTCTTATGTCCGAAAATTGCAAAGATCAAAGCCGGAAGCGTTAGAAATAGCCATTTCACTGGAATCCACCACCAACCGACACATGCCCACCAAAGGCATCCGTGGTGCTTATCGATAAGCTCCGATGTGGTTACCGCCTGAACATTCACATTTGTACTACCGCATTTTGGACAAACCAACTCAAATCCCTCCAGATTTTTTACTCTTCTAAAGTATATCTTTCGGAACCATCGCGTTCAAATCCAATTTATTCCACCAAATGTATAAAAAATCGCTACTCCTTTGAAGGAGGCAACGATATCTTAACCAAATCTTAACCAAGATAATAGAAAAAATGAGAGAGATTGTTTTGGAAGCATGTTAGAGGGCGCACCGACCAAAGCCGGTACGCCCCGGGTGGTGCGTGCTGTTCAAGGGGTATACTGATCTGTCTTATGCAGCAACTTGGAAGCACGCCATGCTGAAAATTGCCGATTATAGGAACTTCTTCATTTCTTCAATATTATTTTGCTCTGTTTGCAAATGCTTTTCCGCCAATTGCTTTACATCCTGGTTGCTGCCGCTATATTCGTTAAGCCCTTTCGTGATTTTAACTACCCCCATTGAGCTTCCCTGAATGACCATTTCAGCTATCTGGGATTCTCTATTTTGGGTAAAAGCCGTTTTCAAATTTACTGTTATTTGGGACTCCGTCTTAGTGATAGGACTGGCTTTTAAATGCTTAAATCCGTTTCGTTTAAGCATTTCAGACGCCAGATTATAATCCTTATCATATTCTGACATTTGCGTTTCTAGCGCGCTCTTAAGAGTGCTGTCGCCCGTCTTTTCTAATACCTGCCGTAGACTTTCCCGGCCCATATCTGCTGTTTCACAGATGGATTTCAACATTTGCTCATCATTGATCATTTTTGCCGCCTCCTGTCTTAGCGTCCTCAAATTTCACTTCCTTTATGCGCTTCCCGATAAAAATAACCCTTCCCGGCCGCCGCGAAGCAGGTGAGAGGGCAAGTATTATTCTATAATAAATTTTATCATCAGCAGCATCATAGTCCATGATTCGACACTAAATGGAGAAGTCATTCTTCTGATGCTTCTATCACATTTGGGGTGCTTGCCCCCTGCACTTCTATGATATTTCTCCAAGATCATAGCGGGCTGTGCAGATTGTAAGGCGGATATCTTTGACTTGCATCTTTTCGAATTTTTGCGTATTTTTCCATATTTTTGAGTTAAAAAGGGAAATAAAAAAGCCGCGCCAAACAGCCAACAAATGGCTATCTGATGCGGTTTTTGAGGTGGTGGGCCATCAGGGACTCGAACCCCGGACCGACCGGTTATGAGCCGGCTGCTCTAACCAACTGAGCTAATGGCCCGAACAAATCCGCTGTAACTTTAAAAGTATACCATACCCGGGTGAGGAATGCAATCCCCGCCCGGGGAAACCGGCGCCTGAGGGGCGCGCGGCGGGCCTCGCAGGAATTTTCGGATTCGGCCGGGAATGCTTTACTTTTACTGCCCCAAATGTTATAGTGAATGCAAAGAAGCGCATGCTCGTATTTGGGGAAGGCGGGTAAAATTTATGAAGCTGCAAAATGTGATGGAAGACTTCGTGATGCAAAAGCTCAGGGAAGTGCTCGACGACCTTGACTGCTGCAAATGCAAGCTGTGTCAGGAAGATATCGCCACCTATGCTCTGAACAGGCTCAAGCCGAAATATGTCCGCACAGACAAAGGCCGCGCCTTTGCAAAGGTCGACACGCTTTCAAACCAGTTTGAAGTGGACCTGCTGGCGGCCATCTATGAAGGCGCGGCCATCGTCAAGGCTCACCCGCACCACGACGTCTCCGTCTCCAAGCAGGCGCCGGACCCTCTCAAGCGCTGAACGTCAGCCGTCCTGCGCGGGGAACCTCTCCCGCCCACGGACGATTTCGGCTGCTCTGACCGCGGTAGGCGTCGCCGCAATTCCCCCCTGCCCCGTTTCCCGCAGGGAGCTCGGCAGGGACTCCCCTACCATGCGCATCGCGTCGATCACCTCGTCCGCCGGAATGACGCTCGCAATGCCCGCAAGGGCCATGTCGGCGCAGCTGACGGCGTTGACCGCCCCCGCCACATTCCGCTTGACGCATGGTATTTCGACAAGGCCGGCCACCGGGTCGCACACAAGGCCAAGCAGGTTCATCAGCGCCATGGCGCACGCATGGGCACTCATTTGAGGGGTGCCTTTTTTTATGCTCACAAGCGTGGCCGCGGCCATCGCGGAAGCGGAGCCGATCTCCGCCTGGCAGCCGCCTTCGGCGCCCGATATCGACGCCCGCGACGCGATCACCTGCCCGAACCCCGCCGCGACAAATAAGCCCTGCACGACCTCGCCGTCCGGCAGGCCGTCCCGTTCGGCCAGCGGAATCAGCACCGCCGGCAGCACGCCGCAGGAGCCCGCGGTCGGCGCGGCGACGATGCGCTTCATGCAGGCGTTGCTCTCGCCCATGCGCAGCGCCTGGGCGGCGATTCTGCCGAGGAACGGGCCGCCGATCGAATCCGTGCCGGAAGCAAACCGCAGCATCTTTTCCCCGTCGCCGCCCACGAACCCGCTGGCCGACTTTGCCTGCGCGTTGTAATGGCGGCTGGCGTCCTTCATCGCTTCCCAAAGCGCGGCCATCTGGCGGAGGGACGCTTCGCGGGCGATGCCGCGGTCGCGGCAGTCGTCGTTCAGCACGACCTCCCACAGCGGCAGCTTCTGCTTTTCCGCCGCTGCCAGCATATCTGCCACAGATGTAAAAGCCATAACACAAAGCTCCTTTTTACTGGTCGAGATTCAGGTAAGTGATCTTCAGAATGCCCGGCATCTTCGAAAGCGATTCCAGCGAGGCCGCGGGAATCGGCTGGTCGCACTCCAGCACCATCACGGCGTACCCGCCACGCACGTCCCGGTAAAGCTGCATGGTCGCAATATTGACACGGTACCGCGAAAGCAGAGACGTCACCTCCGCCACATGGCCCGGCTGATCCAGATTGTGCACCACAAGCGTGGGGCAGTCGCCGGAAAAATTCGTCGCAATGCCGTCGATGCGGCAGATTTTGATTCTTCCCCCGCCGAGCGACGAGGCCTCCACCTCCAGCTCGCGTCCGCCCGCTCCCCTGACCTTCAGGACCACCGTGTTCGGGTGGGCGTTGCGCAGCGAAACGCTGCCGACCTTCAGGGCGATGTTCTGCTGCTTTGCCAGCTCGAAGCTGCGGGGAATCCGCTCGTCGTCCGGCTTCATGCCGAGAAGCCCCGCGACAAGCGCCCGGTCGGTGCCGTGGCCCGCGCCCGTCGCGGCGAAAGATCCGTGCAGCAGCAGCTCCGCGGAAACGGGCTGCTCGCCCAGAAGCTTGCGCGTCACGTAGCCGATGCGCACCGCGCCGGCCGTGTGAGAGCTGGAAGGGCCGACCATAACGGGGCCCATGATATCGAAAATACCCATAAAATCCTCCGTCCTGCCGCCGGGAAGCGCCGGCGGGCGCCGGCCTGAACAGCAGCCGAAAACCCTGCTCCATTTTAGAACGCTTCGCCGGACTTTGCAAGGCATTTCCCGGCGGGAGGGCCGCAAAACTTTTTCCCTGCCTTCCCCCGTTGCCTTTTTCCCGTAAAAAGGTATAATGAACTTAAAAAAGAACGGGGCTGAATGTTATGATCTCCACGACCACACCGTCCATTGAAGGCCAGCACATCACCGCCTACCTCGGCATCGTCTTCGGGGAAGTCGTCGCCGGCGTCAATTTTGTGCGGGACATCGCCGCGGGCTTGACGAACTTCTTCGGCGGGCGCTCCGGCTCCTATGAAGAAGAGCTGATCCAGGCAAGGACCGACGCCATCCACGAGATGGAACGGCGCGCGGCTGCTCTCGGCGCGGACGCCGTCGTCGGCGTAAAGCTCGACTACGAGACGCTGGGCGAAGGCGGAACCATGCTGATGGTGACGGCTTCCGGCACCGCTGTGCGCCTGGGCTGAAACAAGGCTTTTCCCTCCGGTTTCTCTCCCGGCGGATTTCAAAGCGCGGGCCCGCATTCCGAATGATTCCCGCAATTTTTCCCATACTAAGCCTGAAGTAAATTCAGGGGGATGTTCGGGATGGAAAAACGGGATCGGCTCAGATTCCGGCGGGCCGCATCGGCTCTCGCCGTTCTGGCCGTCTGCACGGCGGCCGGCGGCTGGCTGCTACTTTCAACCTTCGGCGGAAAAACGCCCAAAACGCAGAACGCTCCGGCACAGAGTACCGCTTCTTCGGCGGGGGGCGGTTCTTCCGCTTCTTCCGCTGCCGGGGACGGCGCTTCCAGAAAGGTCATGGACCGCTCGCTGGTTTTGGTGAACCCGGCTGAAAAGCTGCCGGACTGGTACAGGCCGAACCTCGTGACCTTCTCCGGAATCGAGATGGACGCGAGCGTGGAGGCGCCGTATGTCGCCATGCGCGACGCCGCGGCGAGAGACGGGATTTCTTTATGGATTTCCTCCGCCTACCGAAGCGTCGAGCGCCAGGGCGAGCTGTTCGAGCAGGAAGTCGAGCTTTACCGGAAGACGTACCCCACGCGTGCCGTGGCGGAAACCTTTGCGGAGCGCTCCGTCGCGAGGCCCGGGTGCAGCGAGCACGCCACGGGCCTCGCGCTGGACCTCAACGGCGTGCGCGACGACTTCGACCAGACGCCCGCCTTCCGGTGGCTCAACGCGCATGCGCAGGAATACGGCTTCATCCTGCGCTACCCGAAGGACAAGCAGGAGATCACGCGCATCAAGTACGAGCCGTGGCATTACCGGTACGTCGGCGCGACAAACGCGGTGGCGATGAAAATCTCCGGCCAGTGCCTGGAGGAATACCTTCAGTCCGGACAAAAAACGACGGCCGCGAATTGATTATCCGGTCGGATTTTGTTATAATTGGAGAATCGGCCGCCGGATGCAGACCGGGCGTTTTCCGGCTGCGGCCGCCGATAAAAGTCTTTTCAGGAGGGCTACGATTTATGCAGCAGAAAGTCAGGACCAGGTTCGCCCCGAGCCCGACGGGTTTTATGCATGTAGGCAACCTGCGTACGGCTCTGTTTGAATACCTGATTGCAAAGTCGAACGGGGGCGATTTCATCCTCCGCATCGAGGACACCGACCAGGAACGGTATGTTCCCGGCGCCGTGGAAGTAATTTACGACACGCTGCGCCAGGTCGGCCTTGCGCACGACGAAGGGCCGGACGTCGGGGGCGATTACGGCCCCTACGTGCAAAGCAAGCGCAAAGAAATCTATAAGAAGTACGCGGAACAGCTGGTGGCCGAAGATAAGGCCTACTACTGCTTCTGCACCAAAGAGCGCCTCGAGCAGCTTCATGAAACCAAATCGGAGAACGGCGGCGGTTACGACCGCCATTGCCGCAGCCTGCCCAAAGAAGAGGTGGACCAGCTTCTTGCAGCCGGGACGCCGCACGTCATCCGGCAGAAAATGCCGCTCGACGGCTCCACGGCCTTCGACGACGTGGTCTACGGGCCGATTACCATCGAGAACAAAGAGCTGGAAGACCAGATCCTGCTCAAGTCCGACGGATTCCCCACGTACAATTTTGCGAACGTCGTCGACGATCATCTCATGAAAATCACCCATGTCGTGCGCGGCAGCGAGTACCTCTCCTCCACGCCGAAATACAAGCTGCTGTACGAGGCGTTCGGGTGGGACGTGCCGGTCTATGTGCACCTGCCGCTCATCATGGGCAAAAACGAGGACGGCAGCGTGTCGAAGCTCAGCAAACGGCACGGCTCGACCGGTTTCGCGGATCTTGTGGCCGACGGATACCTGCCGGAGGCCATCGTCAACTACATAGCCCTGCTCGGGTGGTGCCCGAAGGACAACCGTGAAATCTTCACGCTGGGCGAGCTGGCCGAAAACTTCTCCCTCGACGGCATCAGCAAATCCCCCGCGGTCTTCGACTACGAAAAGCTGCAGTGGATGAACGGCGAATACCTGCGCGCCATGCCGCAGGAGGAATTTATCCGCCGCGCCATGCCGTACTTCCGCAGGGCCTTCCCGCAGGGGGAACGCCCGTGGGAGGTGCTGGCCGCGATTCTTCAGCCGCGTGTCACGAGGCTGACGGAGATTCCGGACATGCTGGCGTTCTTCCGCTGCCTGCCGGATTATTCCGCCGAAGCGTTCGTCAACAAAAAGAGCAAAACGAACCTGGAAAATTCCGCCGACATGCTGAAAGCCTCCATCCCGGTGCTGCAGGGCCTCGCGGACTGGAGCCTCGCGGGCATTCACGGCGCCATGATGGAGCTTGCGCAGCGGCTCGGCGTAAAGAACGGAACACTGCTGTGGCCGGTGCGCATCGCCGCCTCGGGCCTTGTGGTGACGCCCGGCGGCGCGTTCGAAATCCTCTGCATTCTCGGCAGAGAAGAGTCCCTGCGGCGGCTGACCCTGGGGCTGCACAAACTTGACACATAAGGAGCCTGCAAGATGAGCGAAGAAACTGTCAGCCCGGCAAATTCCGGGAACTTCATCCATACCTTCGTGGAGGAGGACATTGCGTCCGGCGGCCGGTTCGAGGGGCAGAAGGTCCACACGCGCTTCCCGCCGGAGCCGAACGGCTACCTGCACATCGGCCACGCCAAGGCCATCTGCATCGACTTCGGCACGGCGGAAAAGTTCGGCGGCCTGTGCAACCTGCGCATGGACGACACGAACCCCACGAAAGAGGACGAGGAGTACGTCGACGCCATCAAGGAAGACATCCGGTGGCTCGGCTTTTCGTGGGACGACCGGTTCTACTACGCCTCCGATTATTTTCCGAAGATGTACGAGCTGGCGGAAGATCTCATCCGGCGCGGCCTTGCCTATGTGTGCGAGCTGACCCCCGACCAGATGCACGAATACCGCGGCGACCTGACGCACCCGGCCCGCAGCCCTTACCGCGACCGGCCGGCGGCGGAGAGCCTGGATCTGTTCCACCGTATGCGCGCCGGCGAGTTCGAAGACGGGCGCATGACGCTGCGCGCAAAAATCGACCTCGCTTCCGGCAACTTCAACCTGCGCGACCCGGTGCTCTACCGCATCAACCATATGCCGCACCACCGCACGGGCACCGAGTGGTGCATCTACCCCATGTACGACTTCGCGCACCCCATTGAAGACGCCCTCGAGGGAGTGACGCATTCGCTCTGCTCGCTGGAATTTGAGGACCACAGGCCGCTGTACGACTGGGTCATCGATCACGTCGATCTGCCCGCGAAGCCGCGCCAGATCGAGTTTGCGCGCCTCGGCATCAACAACACCGTGATGAGCAAGCGCAAGCTGCGCACGCTGGTCGAAAACGGCTGCGTCACCGGCTGGGACGACCCGCGCATGCCCACGCTCTGCGGTCTGCGCCGGCGCGGATACACGCCCGCAGCCATCCGCAGCTTCTGCGAGCGCATCGGCGTCGCAAAAGTGAACAGCACCGTCGACTACGGCTTTCTGGAACACTGCCTGCGCGAGGACCTGAACGAGAACGCCCGCCGCGCCATGGCCGTGCTGGACCCGGTCAGGCTCATCATCACGAACTACCCGGAGGGAAAAACGGAAACGTTCGACGTGGAAAACAACCCGGAAAAGCCGGAAACCGGCACCCGGCCGGTCAGCTTCTCGCGCGAGCTCTGGATTGAGCGGGAGGATTTTATGGAAGTCCCCGCGAAAAAATACTTCCGCCTCTTCCCCGGCAATGAAGTGCGCCTGAAGACCGCTTACATCGTGAAGTGCACCGGCTGCGAAAAGGACGCCGACGGAAAAATCACCGCCGTGCTGGCCGAATACGACCCGCAGTCGCGCGGCGGCAACGCGCCGGACGGCCGGAAGGTCAAAAGCACCATCCACTGGGTGGACGCGAAAACGGCGATCGACGCCGAAGTGCGGCTGTACGACAGCCTGTTCACCGTGCCGGACCCGGAGGCCGGGGATTTTCTGGAAGAGCTGAACCAGGATTCGCTGAAAACCCTGACGTGCTGCAAGGTGGAGCCGTGGCTCGCGCGGGCGGGGAAAAATAAGTCGTTCCAGTTCATGCGGCAGGGCTATTTCTGCGCCGACAGCCGCGACTCCTTACCGGAGCACCCCGTGTTCAACCGTTCCGTTTCCCTGAAAGACAGCTTTAAAAAATAAAGCATGCAGATTGACGCCGAAGGAGGCGATTCGGCCATGCCGAAGCAGGTTAAAATGATGATTCTGGACACCTGCCCGTACTGCAGGCAGGCTTTCCGGATGATAGAAGAGCTGAAAGAAAGAAATCCGGCTTACCGGAATGTGGACTTCGACGTGATCGAAGAGAACCGCGAGCCGGAAAAGACCGAAGGGTACGACTACTGGTATGTGCCAACGTTCTTCGTCGGCTCGAAAAAGATAATGGAAGGCGTGCCCACGCTGGAAAAAGTGGACGAAGTCTTCCGCGAAGCGCTGAAGCAATAGCGTACGGCGGGCCGCCGCTGTCAAGCCAAACCCCGCCGCAACGAAAAGCCCGCTGAATTTCGGCGGGCTTTTTCCGTTTTGGCGGGAGAATCAAAGGAAACTCCCGGCGGACTTCCGTGGGCCCGAAGAGCACTGCGTATCCGCAAAAGGCTTTCACTCCGAACCTCAAACGGCCCGGGAAAAGGCTTCCGGCTGTATCAAAAGCATTTTTGATACAGCCGGAGCTTTTTTTACTGCAAAAAGCGCTCCTGTCCGGGTCATCCGGACGGGAGCGCTTGTCTTTCAGCAAAGGGAAAAATTATTCGTGGTCCACTTTGAACATGTGCTTGATGAGGTCGAGAACCTTGTTGCTGTAGCCCCACTCGTTTGCTCCTATGTTTTGCAGTATGTTTCACATAGAAAATCCACTAATGAAGCCACATTCTAAAGTTTTGACTATCACTTTTATTAAGTATTTTTGCCTGATTTATGAGTATAGTTATCGCAATTAAGCAGTAAACCATATTCATATTATAAGATATAATATCACAATTTACAGATTTCGTCAACTGAATAAACTTTTCGTTGTATTCTAAAAAATAAATCCTAAACGATATAATAGGGAAATCATAAAGATACTTCAGGTTTCCCCCAATTATTGTATAATATATTTACTTCTTTCCTATAATGATGTAAAATAATCTATAAAAAAGGAGTGATCCCTATGCCAAGAGGAAAACAGCTTACCGATGAAGAGAAGTTACAGAGGCTTGATGATCAAATAACGGATGAAGAAACCAAGAAGTCCAAAATTGATGAGCGCATTAAAGATTTAAAAGCTCAGAAGCAGGGCATCCTTGACGCTCAGAACGCTAAAAAGCTGGAAGAGCTTCAGGAGTTCATCAGCAAAACCGGTAAATCCCCGGATGAGATTTTGGGAATACTCAAAAAGCAAGTTTAATACTTGCAATAAAAATTGCAAAAAATAAAGGAGATTGTTTTTTATGACAGTCTCCTTTTTTATTAACGCCTTGTCATTCTTTGGACAGCATCAAGTTGAATGTTGGATAATTCACCAATAAATCCGTATAGCTCCTTTTTCATTTGATCAATCTGTCCCTGCTGCTCACGCTTCATCTGATTTAAAGTGTTCTGATCAGCATTACCCTTTATATTTATATCTCCCATTTTTATGCTGAACATGACAGGGGTACTATTACTGTAAGAATACGAACCAGCGGTTGCCGTCGCTGCTTTCAAACCGTTCATTCCGGCAATGCTGGAATTGATGTTCAGGCTTAAATCTGTTGGAATAGCTGATTTAATTGCTTGCCCCACTTTAGCTGCTGCATCATTTACACGATCCAGATTAGAAAGAATACCTTCACGCAATCCTTCCATCATATCAGGCATCCATGACTGAAAGTCCACCAAAGGCCCTTCGTCTGGCACAGAGAAATGGAGAAATTTCCGTATATTCTGAGCAACGCCCTTTACTGCGTCACCCACGGCATCAGCGGCATCTTTAATACCTTGCACGATCCCATCGATGATATCCTTGCCCCACTGGATAGCCTCGCCCGGGAGTGCCTTGATCCAGTCAATTGCCGCTCCGATCCCGGTCTTGATCGCGCTTACCACGTTGTTAATCGTGCTGTTTACGCCGTTTCGCATCGAGGTGAACATATTCGCTCCGATGATCAACAGCGTTCCGGGAAGATTCTTGAACCACGCAATCACGGAATTCCAGATAGTGATAATTCCGTTCTTGATTGTGTTACATAGATTATTTACGGTCATCCAAAAACCTGTCCATGCGGATTTTATACCGTTTCCGATATTTACCCATAACTGTGTGAAAAATTGCGAGATAGCGTTCCATACGGTTATGGTAATTGCTTTAATTCCGTTCCATGCCGCTGTGATATTTTCGGTGATGTGCGTCCACGCGGTCGTGAAAATTCCGACTATGACCTGAATGATTCCGCTGAAATACTGTTGCAGCCCGGTCCATACCTGCATTGCACCGTTTTTGATGTTGTCCCAAATATGGCCTAAATCGCTCCCCATCTTGCCAAAATTACCCGTAATAAGATCGCAAATCAGCAGGACAGGAGCAAGAACGACATTCTTGATTATTTCCCATGCGCCGCTGAGAACATTTTGCACACCGGCCATAATATTCTGCAACCCCGGTTGAATAGCCCTCCAGAAATCCAGAATGCCATTTACCAACGGTTGAATTAAAGCCGTAAGAACCGATTTGATAGCGTTCCACGCCGTTGTAAGTCCGCTCTGGATACCCGCCATCACATTAAGAACTCCGGTTTTCAATCCGTTAAAAGCCGTTACAACGCCGCTTCCGATACCGTTAGCGCCTGATTTAATACTATTCCATAACCCTGTAAAGAAACCAGGAATGCCCTGCCATATATTTTTAACTGTATTAAAAGAAGTCGTAAAGAATTGGGTAAATGGCCCAGCGAACCAGTTTCCAATATCCTGCAAAAGTGTTTTTATACCGTTCCAGATTCCAGTAACGGTATTGCGAAACCCTTCGTTCGTGTCCCAAAGGTGCTTAATACCAATTACCAATAAAGCAACAACTGCTGCAATTGCGACTACGGCAGCGATAACCGCACCCGCAGGAGTTAAGGCCGCAGACAGTGCATGCGCCAATGACGCACCGCCGCTTAATGCTTTATGAAAATCAGTTATGGCCGTAATTGTTTTACCAATGCCTGTTGTGATTGCACCGATACCTGTTGTCATTTTACCAATTACAATCAAGGCGGGAGCAACAGCAGCAACAATACCGGCAATCTTTATGATTGTTTCCTGCTGAGAAGAGGACAAAGAGGAAAATTTATTTACAAGTCCTTCAATACTTTGCGCAATTTTAGTAATTGTCGGCGCTAATGCCGTCTGAATTTTAATAGCCGCCGTTTCTATACTGCCCTTCATTTGCTCAATTGCGCCTTTGGTGTTGCCCTGCATGGTAGAAGCCATACTTTTAGCAGCACCATCAGAGTTTCTAAGGGAAGCCGTTAATTTATCAAGATTAGAACTACCGTCTTTAAGTAGAACTTGCATACCACTTAAAGCGTTAGTACCCATAATTGTCGCAATTATATTATCACGCTGTTTATCGGACAGATTTTTTGTTTTGGTTTGAAGTTCGCTTATGATCTCTGACAGAGGTTTCATCTTCCCCTGACTGTCATAAGCCGAAAAGCCAATGGATTGCATTGCTTTAGCCGCATCACTTGAAGGATTCATTAAATTGGTTAATGCACCACGCAAGGTAGTACCAGCTTGTTCACCTTTAATACCCTGATCGGCCATTTCACCAATAGCCGCCGTTACCTGTTCCAAACTCCATCCGGCAGAGTTAGCAATAGGAGCTATGTATTTCATGGCATCGCCCAATGAAGCAACAGAAGCATTCGTATCCGCTGAACTTTTCGCCAATACGTCCGCAACGTGCCCAGCGTCATTAGCAGCTAAACCGAAACCACGAAGGGTAGAAGCGCATATATCGCTGCTACTCGCGAGATCTTCACCGCTGGAAGCCGCTAAGTCCAACATACCCGGCATAGCTTCCATAATCTCTTTCGTGCTGAAACCCGCGCTTGCAAGATTCTCCATACCTTGAGCCACTTCACCGGCAGAGAAAGCCGTATCCTGTCCAAGCTGTAACGCCTGATTTCTCAGAGCGTCAAAATCCTGTCCGGTTGCACCGCTGATTGCCTTAACGCGGCTCATTTGCGCTTCAAAATTATCACCGGCAGCAACAGCAGCGACCCCGATTCCAGCGATAGCACCTGTAACAGGCATTAAGGATTGACCGGCACCCGATATAGATTTACCCGCGCCTGATATCTTCTCCCCTGCCGATTGCAGTTGAGTTCCTAAAACTGACCCTGTACTTCGGGCCTGATCTTCAAGAGACTTTAATTTTTGCTCAGTCTGTTCTATTTCTCGCTGAAATGCTCTATATTGTTCTTCGCCTATATCTCCATTCTGGAATTGTTGGTTGACCTGATTTTGTGCGTCCTTCAGGGTACTAAGTTTTTCCTTCGTTTCAGATATGGACTGATTCAATAAATCCTGTTTCTGTTTTAAAAGGGTTACATTGTTCGGATCAAGTTTTAACAATTGCTGAACTTGTCTTAACTCTGAATTTAAATCTTTCGTTTTACTATTTACATCCTGTAAGGCTTTTTGTAACCCTGTTGTATCGGCTCCAATGGTATACGTTATACCTTTTAAACCTTTATTAGCCATTTAATCACCTCCCTTTGAATTATGCAAACCTCCATATGTAACCATAAGCCTGTTTATATTTACCTCTGCAACAGCCGCTAATTGCACCACAATCAAAATCATTAATGCGTTCTACTTCACCTTCAGATAAATAACTTCGGATATAATTTCCATCCAAATCATATTGATTAATTCTTTTTCCACGCTTGTTATATTTGTGCTGATTGGCAACTTCTATTTTTTCTGACAAATGATCTAAATCATTTTCAAAAATCCAAATATAATGATATGCTGTTTTAGTTATTCCATTTGCACAACAACGTATATCTACATCTGATATACCTAATTGCTTTGCTGCTTGACACGATGATTGATATTTTCCTATCAAATTACCATGTCTGTCAAATTGATAAACAGGTCTATTATTTGATCCATTGATCCATTGAAGATTAGATATTTGATTATTCTGTCTATTATGATCTTTATGTACTATAAATTTTTTATTATCTGGATTAGGAAGAAAAACTTCTGCAATTAATCTATGCACAAAATAGTATCTTCTTTTATGATTAAAAGATAAACCAACTCGAAAATATCCGTCTTTATTTATTTGTTGTTTAAGGGTTCTTCCTTTTATATTTCTAATTCTCCCAAAATTAGAAACTTGATATAATCCTTCAAAATTTTTAACGTCATGCCATATTTCGTCCATGCATCAACACCTCAATAAAAAATAAGGGAAACTAATTAAGGGATTAATATTTCCCACAATTAATTTCCCATTTATTAGCCAATCAATTTCTCACCCTTATTGCACGACAGCTTTATATCCAACTGTTAGAAAGCGTTAAAATCGGCCTGCGTAGCGTTACGAATTTTACTGTCAAACCGGTTATTATCGCTTACTCCATATTCTTGCTTCTTCATATCAGTATAATGGTAGAGATAATCAATTACTGTACCTACATTTAGTTCATCCATTTCGGCAACGGATAATTTGCAGCTTTTACAGAGCGCAAGAAATTCTTCTGTTGTCATTGGCTCTGTATCAGCATCTAAATTATCATTGCCGTTTATCCGTTTTTTGGAGTGTTAGATTGAAGGGTATGTTCAAGTAGTTCCATTAAATCAGGTGCAATAGTATCAAGCGGGAAAGTATCGAAACCATCCAACCACATTAAAGGATCAGGGATAGAATTATCGGCAGTTTTAGCCATTGCCCAAGCGAGATTATAAATCAGTTCCAGATTTAGCTTCGTAAAATCATATTCATCCTTAAAAGTAATCTTTCCGTCTGAACTCTCTACTTTCTTTTTGGTCTTACTATCCTCAAACTTCATCAATTCTGCTGCATCTGCGAGGAACTCTTTTCCAAATTCCTGCTTATATCTCAAGAGCGTACCCGCCGTGCATTTGAAGGTGACGTTTTTACCGCCGATATTTAAAGTTTTCTCCATCTATAATTAATCTCCTTATTTATAAATTAGGAACCTGTAGTTCCATCATAAACTTTGGTATACCAATTCTGATAAATTGCTGCTTGTTCTTCCGTGTTATCTACATAGGATTTAATCTTGTGTGCAAGCGCCCCGTTTGCAACGGGACGCACGGTCAGATCAAGAGAATCTTCTTTAATATCGACCTTATCGGCCATTGAAGAACTCTCGACGTTTGGTCTGCTGGCTTTGCAGCGATAAAGAACATGACGGCGGTTATTAACATCACCCAAGAATTGGAAAAGTAACGCAAATTCTGATGGTTTCGCATCTGAACTTTCTGTTACTACCCCATTTGTATCAACAACCTCACCAAGAATATCAGTTCTAAAATCATCTGGTATCATATCAAAAGAAATGCTTCCAGTATATCCTTGATTAACATCAAAATCAACCTGCGCGATGTTATCGCCATAGACTGTAGCCGTAGAACCGGCTGGTTTTAATGAAATACTGACTGCACCTGTAATAGGAACAGGCGTAACATATGTACCATCAGCCGCGAGCTTTGCATAATAGCAATCACTCAGACCGTATAAGACTTTATTTTTATTTGTTGTTGCCATCCTAGTCACAACTCCTTTATTTAAATTTCAATTTCATATAAGACTTCAAACATTTTTTCTTCTTTGATATAAAGTTCTGTTTTGTCATAAAAAATAGACGCCTTATCTAAAGCGTCTTCTAATCTTTGTTCTAATTCTGGACTCTTGTAATTCGTATAAAGCTCAATATTGCATCGGTTAAGCTTTGCCGTGACCTTATTATCAGCCGCAACATTATCCGATTCTTTTACATACCAACAAATATAAGGCGGCTGCTTGACTTCTTCGCCGGATGATTGGAAGCTGTGATAAACTACAGGTAAGCCAACTGTACCAAGTACATTTTTTAACTCTGTTATTTTCATATTATTCACCTGTATTTTAAATCGCTTCATCAAGCTCGGTTTCGATCTTTTCACAATTCGGTTCAATATGCGGAATGCCCTCAGTACGGGAGCCATCTCTATTAGCGTGTCCATTCTCAAGCAAATGCGTTATTTGCGGCTTGTTCTTGTTATAGACAACATACGATATATTAAGATTATCCTCTGAGAGCTTTTTTGAAGTCCATCCTTTAGCGTACTTTCCGCTCTTTTTTGGAGAATCATTTTTAATATTTTCAGCCAATTCCTTCGATTTATCAGTTATGATCTCTTTGATCTCTTTTGTCTTTTCATCAGAGAATTCCTGCAAAGATGCAGCGATAACACCTTCAAAATCATCAGCAGTAACTTTAACACTATCCACCGGCTCTCACCTCCGCATAGAGTTCCGTACATTCTCCCGTAGTATCATAAACACGGTATATATCGTATGTAGTCCCGCTTTCATTTGCTGGGAAGCGTAATTGTGTTTCTCCGTTATATTCGCCGGTTCTAACTAAAAACATTGCAGACGGTTTAATACCCGTTTGACCGCAAAGGAAAAACTCATTTTGAGGAACACTTTTCTTTGCACAATATATCATTCTATAAACCGTTTTATCCGGAATCCTCTGTCCCAACTCATCTTCTTTATAAGTCTGCGAAACTAAATCAATTGTTTGGTTAAAGATAGCGTTTGTACTTTTATACCTCATAACTATCACCAACCGAATAGGCAGACTGATTTAACAACTGTGCCTTTTTATAATGATACCGATCCACAAAGAATTCTTTATCCGGATTATCTATTCCAAAATACGCTTTACAGAACAATATAATTGCTTGACGGATATTTCCATCGGTGATTGTATCAATGGTATTACCTGATTCATCTTTTTCACCATAACGATTAAAAGCACCGGGACTTGTACCCGATGCTTTCATATCGTCGACGGCCTGATAAATCAAATCGCTTATCTCATCGTCAAACGCTGTATTATCCGCTGTAATGCGTAAAGATTGCTTGATCTGGTTTAACAGTGACATTATCAGTCACCTACTTATGCTTCTGCCTTAGTCAGCTTCACGAACGCTTCGCCGATTGCAGGTTTGGAATCGAAAATAGCAGTTCCACGGAAATCAATGCTATTAGACCGGAACCCGCTTTCCACGCTTGATTCAACCATTACATTCTGGCTCAAATTACCAACAACTTTCTTGAAGTCACCTAAATAGGCATTGTGCAGCGTAACAGAATCAGAAAGCAACACGGGATAACCGAGAATGTTAAATGTACCATCCGCGTTACGGATCACAAGGTCATTCTTGCTTTTATCCTGAAGAGTAATGAAATCCTGATAAAGTGTCTTTTTGCTCATGAGGAACTTAGCGTTTGCATCATAACCACCGGGGAGAAGCCCTACAAACTTGCAAACATCACCATATGTAAGGGAAGATGCTGCCGCAATCGTGACAGAATTGGTATCGTCCCAAGTATTGGCATATGCCACACCCTTCGGCTGATCTGTTCCCGTGCCGTTAATAGCATCATTCTCAATCGCACGTGCAACATCAGTGGAGAGGATATCGGTAAGCCATCCCTCAAAAGCGTCAACGGCCATTGTCTGGACAGTCTTGCTAATCGAGATAACCTTTACGTATTCGTAACCTCCGAGTGACACGGAAACGAGCTTGTCACCAGCAGGAGTAACAGTCGCGTTTTCAGCATGCCGAGCGGCGTTATCCCTAACGTCCTCAATCGCGAACTTCACATCACCGGCAACCTGAAGCAGCGTGATTTCATTGAGGATCGGCGCGACCTGTTTGATTTTGCTGAAAAGCTGATCGCTTGTCTGAGTAGGAATAGCAGCACCAGCAGAATCAGCAACGGAAGTATAAGCCCTCTGTTCAACTTCATTCAGGCGATTACCCTGAAGCTTCTTTAGAAATGCGCTTCTATATTCTTTACTGTCAACTGTATAATTATCTTTCATTTCAACACCATCCTTTGGTTTTTCAATAGTAATTCCATCGACAAGTTTCATACGCTTTTGGATATCTTCAAGTTCAGTATTCAAATCACGAAGTTCCTTTTCATATTTATCAATATCAATTTTCTCTTTATTAGTTTCAATATCCTTGCGTATTTCAGCCTTGCGTGTATTGATTTCAAACATTCTTTCCTGTAATTTAGTCATAAATAATACTTCCTTTCAAAATTAAAGTAATGTTTCAAGAATTAATTTCTTGCGTTTATCTTTATAGATTTGGTTCTGATGTTCTGTTTCCAATTCAGTCAACTTTGACCTTGCGGAAACACTTACGTTAGTTTCATCGTAGGCCGGAAAATCAACAAGACTAACTTCAAACAGTTTATCTATCTTGCGAACTGTAAACGTATTACTTTCTGAATCGAAATCCTGTTCCGCAATGGTGAAAGCAAAACTGCATTTATCAACTAATCCGCTTTGAACCATCTTATATAAATCAGAACCGTATGTAGTATCAATTAGTTTTGCCCTAAAATATAAACCATCTTGTTTTACAGTTAATTCAAGCGTTTTATTTTTGGTTCTTGCAACTGCCTTATCAGTATGATTATAATATAGATATACATTAGATAAATCTACGCCATCAAGAGCACAGGAATCAATCATCTCAAAATACTGATCATTACCATCGTCAAATAAAAGTGTTTTCTGATTAAATACAATTGCTTTTCCTTCGATGATTAGATCATTATTTTCAGTCTGTTCCGCTGCTCTGATCTGGATCGGATTCATCCGAATTTCCTGCTGAGTTGTTTGTTTCGTCATCTATAGCGTCACCTCCTTTCGCTTTGGATTGATTAAGCTGATATTGGTTAGCAATATTAGTATCAATATAATTCAAACTTTGTAAGATGGTATCGGCATCCGGGGGACGCTCAATATTAAGAATATCTGCAATACTTCCTTTTGTCAGAACGCCGAGATCCTTCACACTGTTAATCATGCTAACCTTACTCGTCATACTCATATAGGATAGCTTATCGCCAACTAATACAACCTCGTTACCAAAACCAATTTGACGCTGAGTAAACAGTTTATAACTTAGCTCTTCCGCTAATTTTAGAGCAAGCGGTTCCAATACGCCTTCATAAAATGCCTGAAATTCTGCTTCGCTATACGTACCGTTAATAATCTTTTCGTTGAGTCCAAAATAGCTATATACAGATTGATTGACTAAAGCTGTCTGCTTATCATTGATATACATTGGTCTAGAATCGATCGGAATGTATTCCATACCAGAATCCGCTATAATAACCCCACCGTTATTTTGAGTAGATAAGAACTGATCTTTAAATAGATCACGTTTCTCTTTAATATCTTCTGGTCGTTGTACATTCCCAACAATTTTCAAAATACCACGAATAAAAGCAGAACTTTTTACAACACTACAAATTCCTTCGCTGATTACATGTAACAGATTAACCAGCGGGAAAAGCGGTCTATTATTTGTTTCTCCAAAGAAATCATTTTCGTACATATGTTTTCGGAGTACAATAACATCATTAACAGGAGCAGAAACCTTCTTCCCTGTTTTAAATGTAAATTCCAAGAACATATCCCCGACCTTATTTTCTTTTAATTCAGCTTGTGAATAGCTGAAAGGGTATAAGGCCGTTACATTACCTATATCGTCACGCTGTATATAGATATAAGCGTTATTGTCCATCTCATAACACGTAGCGGTTTTATAAAGAAAATCATATGAACTCATATCAGGGTTCGGACGTAGGCTCAACAGAGTATTCAAGCCGTCGTAAACGGTCACGCCTTTTAATCTATGTACCATCTGCATTTTTCCAAAATACCGTGCAATCGTATCCACACAAGCCCTTACAACAGCATTGTCATAAAGCGAACCGCCATAATTATAAATACGGCTGTAGTAGCTGTTCAGCATTTGCGCTGTAGATAACGGTTGATTATTCTTCGGTCTATTGCCGAATATCTTTTGAAAGAAACTTCTTTTTTGTTTTGCTATAATAATTCACCTTCTTTCAGTGACCTTTAACCATATTTTGATAATCTCCATAGTTTTCCATAAGACCAAAGTAAGCGTCACAAAGTGAAGCTACTCCGTCGATACGGAGATTCCTATTCTTACTTTTATCGAATTTTATATTTCCCGCTGGATCAGGTTTGATGGAACAGTTTGATAGACACCATTTAGTAAGCGGATTGTTGTTATAGTTTATCAAATGAGCCTGAAAATCAGCTTTTAAAGTTTTCATCGTCGGACTCATTGTCTTATACCCTTGCCCGGCACCCTCAATCGGAAAATCTTTTTCTTTCATATCCCGAAACCAATACTGAGTATTCCAGCGATCAGCATATATCTTAAACGGATAAATATCATACTGTCCCATAACAACATCAGTAAACCAATTTGTCACATCGTTATAGTCCACCCTGTTTCCTTCGCAAAAAGTTATTATCCCCTGCTTCTGGAAAATATCGTATGGAACCTTATCCTGTCTAATCTTCTTTTCTGCGGAATCTCCGGGAATAAAATAGTAGCACACGTTAAATCCGTTGTTTCGCTAAGATCGACACCTCCGATGAAGTATGAGCCTTTAAAATCTAATATGTTAAACGTCGCGGTATTCGTAAGCTCCTGTGGAGTTAAATAAGCATTCTCAACATTTCCGGGAATACAAAAATCTTTCGCTCTAAGTGTTGGCAAAAATGTAGGATCAATTTTCACTCTTTCTACGTTTGATTTTAATTCATCAAAGGATTTTATAACACCTAAAGATGGATTTGCTTTAATCCACATATCGGGATCATCTATTTCAATGGGATCATCCAATTCATAAAAGAATGGAAGAAAGGAACCATAAGGAATTTCATTATCAGTCAATCTGCCGTCCAGAATATCAGCACCGTATTTATGGAGTGTATCAAATAAACCCTCACGGACAAATCCCGCTGTTGAAATACTGAACATCATAGGCTGCTGCCGTGTACTTTGCGACTGTAAAATTACATCGTAAATATTGCGGTCAGTGATAGCCCCAACCTCATCACAAATGCCGAGCGATACGTTTAGCCCATCCAACGTATTTGATTTACTCGACAAGGGTTTGAAGCTGCTGAACATATCATCCATGTACATATCTGATTTTCGTTTCCGAATATGCTGGTTCAGATATGGCGATTGTTTCACCATGTTCAAAGCTTCATTGAATACGATCTTCGCCGCATCCATTTTGGTAGAGACACAAGCAATTTCCGCTCCCTGTTCTTCTATCATGCCGAATAAACCAATGCCGGAAGTCAAAACCGACTTTCCGTTTTTACGGCCAGTAACAACAAATACTTCCCGCACCCGCCTTAGCCCTGTTTTCTTATTTACAAATCCATAAATTACCTGCATCATAGCCTTTTGCCATAATAAAAGGGAGATAGGCTTTCCAGCCCATTTCCCTTTAGAGTTTCTGCAAAAAGTTTCAATAAACGAGATCGGCCTGTTTGCAAGTTCAATATCAAATATGTAAGGTTCTATTGGATGATCCAGTTCGTCAATTACCTTCTGATAGAGCTGTCTAATTCTCTTTGAAACAATGATCTCACCAGATTGAATTTTATTCCAATATTCTAAAATATAATTAACAGGCAATTAAACCACCGGCTTATTTTGGATAAATTGAGCTAACTCATCCTTTGCGGCCTTATCCGCTGCCGTTGGTTCAGGCTGATCCTTTGGGAGCAAATCAAGTAGCTGCTTGATTACATTGCTGTATCTATTGATAAGAGCCGTATAGCTTTTTATAGCCGGTGACTCCTTAGTATTACCGTGTTGATCTGTAGCAACAGCACCATCACGATTGATATACAGACTCAGTTCATACAAAGTCGATTGCATAAATGCCGCCTGTTTGATCAGGGAGTCAACCAACTTTTTCTTGTCATTGGGTATATCTTTAAAAATTGCTTCCAATTTCTTTAGTTCTAATTTAGTATTTTTATTTTTGTCTAATTTAGACAATTTTTCTGCATCTGTCATTAAAAACTCCTTTCTGTTTATTTCTCACGCGAAAAAATTCCATTTGGAGGAAAAAAGCTCTCTAATCAACGGTTTCCCTAGGCCCTATTTT
Source organism: Bacillota bacterium (assembly GCA_023412715.1). Classification (GTDB taxonomy): domain Bacteria; phylum Bacillota; class Clostridia; order Oscillospirales; family Acutalibacteraceae; genus Thermocaproicibacter. The sequence continues at coordinate 145,588 of JAEZCC010000037.1, read as the reverse complement.
TGAAAACCGAACCGGGGGATAGTCACCATGATAAGAATCCATTTCCATTTATTTCTATTATAGAATTTTATATAACTTCTTTAGCTTGTCACCAACAAAAATTAAATTCCCCCCATCATCGAAGACCCAACCGTCTGCTGTCGCGCTTGCCCCTGAAAGCTTTGCATGGATCGCACTATGACACATTGGGCACACGCTTACAAGGTTGTCCATGCTCCACACAACCGAAGGATCAGTAATGTTACTATCATCAACAGGAACGACATGATGGACAACAGAAGCCCTCTGTCCACAAACCACACACATACCTCCATCACGATCCAGTACAGCTTGCCTTAGCTTCTTCCATTCAGGCGTATGATAGAACGCATATCGCGCCATCACATCACCCCCGCTTTATGCTTTGCTTGCTTCCTGTGCAATAAGCAACCCTTGATGAACTAAATCCTTATCACCTGTTTTTGCAAGCAGCATAGCAAGTCCAGAAGCAATATTTGATTTACGCTCATTTTCGCGCTTAAGATCATCAACTTCCTTTTCAAGCTTTTCCTTTTGTCCCGATAACACTTTAATTATTTCTTGGTACTCTTCATCCGTCACTTTATCCATCTCCTTAAACAAATATAAAAGGGATATCGCATTTCACGATACCCCTCAACTTCTCCTTATGGAATCTCCGGTAACCTGTATAACCCTTTAATATTAGTTGGAATATAAATGATATGGCAGAAATCATCAAAATCACATCCCGGTTTTAATGTATCATACAAATCAACCAGATAGCTGTCCAGCTTAAATTGAGAATAAGTATTAACCCCGTATCTTCCCATCAAACTAATATATTGATTAAACACATCACAATATAAGTGAGCAAGTTCTTTGAAATCATGTAAGTGTAACGCATTAATCATCTGGTCGATCTTTTCTTTTTTAAGCAATAATCTTAAAGCAAGCCGCATATTTGCTATATTAAACTTTTCCATTCTCCACCTTATCCGCTTCTGCCGCATTATTTTCTTCTAGTGCTCTATCAATCTCTTGACACTGCTGTTTTTTCTCTTCTTTAAACTTACGCACCTTATCAAGCAATTCATTAAAATTCCTTTCAATATCTCCACTTACTGAAAATATGTACTTCTTCCGTTTAGGATTATTCTTGTCTTTTTCAATTCCGATAAGTTGGTTAAAGTACCCATAATCCACGCAAAGTGATTCCGCAATACCACGGCTGAATACCGTAATTATATCATGTTTTTCTGCTAGTTTATACTGCAACGCTTTCAACGCATCAGTACATAATTTTAAATTCTTAGTTGCTTCTGTATAACCTGCCGTATTATTATCTTTCAACGCCTCTACCATGAAACTGTTAAACATCATTATATTATATTTCAGTGTTTCAACCGTATCCATTTTCAACTACTTCTTTCTGCAAAATATTTATAACTACAATTATAATTTTAAAAAAGAGTTCAGCAGGTAAACAATGGCGCACGATCTCATTACTTCTTTGCGTGTCTGTCCTGCTGGACTTATATATAAAATATAGTCGCTATTGCAACTATAGATTATAATTAAGAGGCGCACTGGTTTCCCACTGCGCCCCCGAAAGATGGAATAATACTATGGCAAATAGTATTACTTGTTTAGGCAACGCTTTATAAGCGCAGACAGATGATTGTTCTGCCTTTAATCCGGTTCCATATAGGAAGCCATCAGTTCACCACAGCTAATTTTCTCTTACTTTGGAGGAGGTCGGACTTGAACCGGCATGAAAATTTAGCAAAAGTTACTAATCATGCTCAGAAATCTGAAATTGCTAATATAATAATCGGCCTAGTAATAGGCCGTTATTACCAAATAGATATTATAGTTCTACCATAAAAAACTTATCAAAATAAGCATCTAGTTTTTGAGCATCAGACAGGTACAACATAGCCTTACCTGTTTTAAATCGTGATAAACTAGATTCATCAACTCCGGTAACTTTACTGATCGACTTTGCTTTTAACCCAACATTATTAATAGCATAAATCAACCTTTTCCTTAATTGTTTTTGATCCATGATTGCACCTGCCTTTCAACTTTAATTGATAAAAAATAATTGTAAATATATTTTATATCTATAGTTGTTAATTCCTTAATCAACAGAAAAATGTAAAATAACCGCATGAATAAACAACTTTTTAGCAATATGTTTTTTGCAAATTTTAAGAAACCTTGTATAAAATATTGACATTACAATACAATATACAAGGTTATATTTAATTAATTAACAAAGCGCCAATGATAACCGCCTGATGTTTTCTGCTTTCCTCTGCAACAAGCGCCAATAGCATTGCTATCAATAGTTGTTTTCCGCTCAACGTCTTTTATTGATTCAAAAACTTCGCCAGTTTCCACACACATTACAGGCTTTTTTAGTGAGTTTTTAGGTTCTGTGAAATCGCTAATACTATAGTTTTCCGCTTCCTCATGCCGATGTTTATCTACTGGTACATTGTGGTTCATCCAGTGCCGCATCTTTTTGCAAGTTTCAGGTAATTCAATCTTTTTACCCTTATTACGCTGATAATTAATCCGTATTTTTGTGGACTTATCGTCAACACTAATAATCTCAACCAATTTTTTATCTTGCAAACTTGTTATAATATCTCGCCATGCTTTTGTTTGAACTCCAGCTATCTTACATAGTTGCGTTTTACTGATTTGATCACCGGAATGATATATAATTTTCATATGGCTCTTTGGATTTGCTTTGATCCATTTAAGCCATACATACAGCAAAGCGTAATACAGCTTTTTACTGCGCTGTGTTTGGAGTACCTTATTAATATATTTTTTGTCTGCATCAGTAATAGATACTTTATTTTTGATCTGATCAATTGCTGCAATACCAATTTGTTTATTTTTAATATCGTTTTCTTTTTTGTGCCTAGCAACAATTTTGTTATGCTGCTTTTTAAGATCATCAATGTTATAAATATTCTCTTTGCTTTTACCACCCCTACACCGTGTAATCACTTGATTTTTGAAGCAATTCCAAATGATTGCTTTACTTTGCGATACAAGTTCTTTTTCCGTGTAATAGGCAATAATTACATCGTTAATCAACTTATTTATATCCGGTTGCACCAACAGTAATTGTACTCTGCATTCAGCAAAATTTAAGCGCAACTTCATCATTGCAGCTTTGGCATTATCTTTTCCATCATCGTCAAAAACATTGATACTATCGATACTTATTTTTTGGCATTGCTTACTAAAATAATGATGTAATTCTTTCAGCTTATTTTTAACCGCCTGATATGTGATACTATCTTGCTGATCTGCTTCGCCCTGTAATAATGTTGTCCAGTTAAATTCCGGCACATCATAATTACCCTTGAGATTACTGATATTATCATCCATAAAATGTGCAATTCGGTTCATCGTGCTTTGACTATCACTATATTTGGCTGTAACTTCCGTGTTATTTTCCAATGCTCTTCGCTGTGCTTGATTATTTTTTCCCGTCTTTTTTTTATTCCGAAATTGCATAAAGTAGGGATTTTTATATCCCTTTAATTGTGCTTTGATATCCTGTGGCATTTGTGCTTTTATGCCTGTCTTGGCAAAATCAATACAAAGTGAATCTATAACAGACATAATCTTAACATAGTCATATATCTGGTTGTTTTGTTCTGCCGTCTTATCAGGTATTATCATGCTCCATAATTTCGATGTGTCATTGACAACATTACCAATCTCGTTTCGCATTCCGACACTATCACTATTTGCTATTGCACCATAATCCGAAAACTGTACTTTTTTATTCGCCTTTGCTTCTCCATCTTTATCACGCTCAAACCAAATTGTATTTGCTGGATTACGTCTAACAGCGTCACAGATCGTTTTTTCCGCAAGGCCATATACATGATCATCATCGTAATCAGCCCCACCGAGACGCAATGCAAGCGAATCATGGATACTGCTGATATATCCTACATTTTGATATTGATACCAGTGTTGCATCTCTGTCCAGTTTTCATCATTTGCACCCGCAACATCAACTAAATAATGTTCCCGTGCAACATGGGGGAATCGGATCATCGTTAATTCTTTTGCGCCTTGATTATGCCAAAATAGATTAAATATTTGCCCTGCTTTCAGCAATCCTGTTACTGGAAGCTTAAACGCTGCTTGTGCTAATGCAAATATGTCTGGTATAAACACTTGGTAATTGCATTGTATACTAAGGCGAATATGGTTAGTCATGCGGAATTTAAGCAGATTATCCATCATCACTTTATGCACATAACTGTCGTTGGCTAAACTATGATCATATTTTAATGCGAACAGAGCAGGATTAGTATATTTTTCTTTTTCGGATTTTTCTTCATCGTTCTTATCTAAGCCACGCCATTTGACAAAAGCATCAATATCAGTATGTACCTTTGTTACTTTGTCAACCGTATCCGCACATAATGTTTTGATCTCATCGTCCGTAAGCTCCAGTGTCTGTAACGGCTGATAACTTAAAATACATTCTTGTTTTAATTTCCAATACGGAATACATGCATCAGAGATGTTAAATGTACGCTGATAGTCATATTTTTTTTCATCAAAAGCACCTTTCCATTCTTCGGCGCTGTTAAACATTTTCGCAAACTTAACCTGCGACTCCGTCAAAATACAATCTATGTTATCGTCAAAAATATCCCACATCTTGCCCCATCTATCAGTTATCTTGCGTACATTATATTTTTTCGCAAAAGCTACAATATCAAAAGGATATACATTTCCTTTTACTCCAGCACAAGCTCTAAATTGATAAGCGGAAGGAATATAAGCAAGTCTTAATTCTTTTGCCCATTTTTGAGCTAAAGTAACATCCACCAGACCAGCGCCATCCGCAAAGTCAATCTTAATTGTTTTCTTAGTATTATTTTCTGGCTTTGTATCTAATTGATACAGATAGTCAATTCCTTTTTTCTCCTTATCAGGATTATCAATTACAGTTCCTTTTACAACATCAAAATTTTCCGTGATTTCCTGCTGGGGATCGCGAATAACAACCATATGAGGCATAGTTACAACTATGGAATCAGTACAGCACATGCCGAGATATGCGCCCCACTTGCATGGCTCTTTGACGTTTTTCGGATTATCAATACCAATACCAGCTAATGCAATCTCAATCACCTGATCATATAATTCTTCTGCAACAAAGAATACTTTTTTCTGGCGTACATGACTTGCACTGCAAAATATCTTTTTAAAGCGTCTGCCATTAACATATATAATACCAAGTTCATTGCTTTCGATTGCTTCCTTACTGAACCATGTATCATAATGCTTATAGTTACGTCCAACTTTAATCTCAATAATATCTTTGATAAACCTATATCCTCTGCCATCATCAACAACACAAGCAGGATGAAGATGCTCAACAATGCGGAAAAATTCTGAAACATTGACAAGTATCTCATAATTTTTGAGCCGTTTTTCAGTTTTGATTTTTCCAATACTCATCTTTTCCGTAATCTCGTCAAATGTCAATAACTCATTGTCTGCATCTTGATTAACGCATATATCTTTCCATTGATCTACAAGCCAAAACTTGTTTCCATGTGCCTGATCTATCTTCAGGCGAAGAATTCCATAGAGTGTTGTTGGTGTTGCTGCCTTATTATTATTTTCCTTAGACATTTTCTATTCTCATTACTCCTTTTAAAATTAAATACCTGCTGCATTTCTAAAATGGCTGAAATAGTCATCCATCTCGTCATTTGTCATTCCTATATCCGTTTTATCTTCATCGGGATCAGGTTTCTCCTGCTCCGGTTCATAATGCGATATTTCTTCATTTGTAGGATTATGCTGTTTAATCTTTACTTCCGATTCATTTTTCTCCTCCTCTTCCAACAATGCAAGAAATTCCGCGTCATAATCACGCTCTTTAGGTTTGTCAACCTTAACAGTAAACTTAGGCCCTTTCACAGTTTTAATATGATCTGTTTCATCTAATATCTTTTCCCACGGCATTTTCTCTACCGGTCTATACAACTCAGGCCCATCATATGATTCATTTTTTTGTTCAACCGGTTTAATTGCTGTCGGCTTTTCTTCAGTTTTCTGATCAGGTTTATCTTTTTTCATGGTAGGTTTTGTAACTGTGTCAAAGCGATTAACAGAGATACCTCTATGTTTTTTTATCAGATCGGTGGATATCTTTTTACAGTAATCTGCCTGTAACTGATCTTTATCAATGGCATAGAAGCTGTTCGCATTCTGCCTTTTACCATTCTCATCCCTATAGCTTCCAGCGCAATAAACATACAGTATGCCGATCTCCTGTAATTGCCGGATAGCATTTACGACACATTTATCACTCGTTATATGGCACTTATTTTGAATAGTTCTAACAGCCGGATATCCTACTTGATGTTCCCCATTTATATTGATATAGCTCTTAATAACAAGGAATACTCGAAGTAACGTATCCTTGCCTATATTGCAGCTTTTAGATTGAGTGATCTTATCGAACTCCGATTCAGTCAAAAGTACATAATCAGTATTGACATCAAATAGATTCTTTTCCCAGCTAATCCAAATTTCAAAGATATCTTTCGGCTTTACCTTATCAATATCAACACCAACAGAAATATATTGATCTTTTATCAAACCATGTAACAGCGATATGATTTTATCGTTGATCTGATTTTCATGTGCATCCGGAATGTAACCAATCTTACGGATCATATAATCCAGCGAACATACGACCTTGTTTGAATATGTACGGTTTATCCCAAGAAAAGCCAGCAGCAAAAGCAATTTATTATCAAAGCTTGCGCCGTAGATTTTATCTTTAGAAAACACAACACTTGATTCCTGAACATCCATAAATTACATTAATCATCCTCTCTATTATGTCATAAATTATAATTCTTTAATAGAAAATACGGAATATATTAAAAACTCTTTGTAAGTCACTTAGCTAATTATTTTCACAAAGCTAAGTTACCATGTCTTCATAAATACTATAAGGGCATGTAATCACGAGGGAAAATGTATAATACATATTGATCATATCAATAGGCACTAAGATTAACAACAAAAAATTTCAGAAGATTTCGTTCGGGACGGAACGTCACGAAAATATATATTATTCTTTTAATATATATTATTAGTTTAATATATATTATTACGTTTCCGATTTACCATAAAAACGTGTAGTGGGTATGCTATACCTATCCCTAAAAACGTGTAGTAGAATTGAACTTTTTGAAATACAACCCCTAAAACATGTAATCCACCGTATCCCTAAAACCATGTAGTGAAAATAACATGAAACGTATTTCACTACATAAAAACGTGTGCTTCGGTTCGGCGCTGAAAATCCGATCTGTGAATGGAATAGAACGGCTATATCCTATCATCTGAGATAATGACATCAAATTAATGTAAACTAGGCGGGGTAGCTATTGGATAGATGTAATTCATTGCCTCTCTCTGTTCATCATTTTCAAGTCCTAGTTCTAAGAGAAGCCTATTTTTAAAGTTCCTAAATATCTGCTCACTTAGTTTTGGATTTGCTTCTTTATTATTTTCATAAATCTTTTGCAGGGTATCTATATTTTGATAAGCGATATGGTATTTCTCTAAAAGTCCTTTTTCTTTGCAGTTAAGTTCAGCATAAGCATTAGCATCATAAATATCGCAAAAGGCATGAAAGATTGCAGAATTATCGTAAAATTTTAAATTATTTTTCAAAAGGAAAAAATGTATGATCTCATGACGAATACTTTGTTTCAGAGTGTTGATATTGCTTTTATAAACCAAAACAAAATATATCTCAATGTCAATGGATGATTTGGAAACTATACAATTTCCTGTAACAGCTTTTCCTTCTGACAACTGATCATAATTCTGACAAGTTGGGAAAAAAGTCAAAGGTAATTGTATTGGTTCAGTTGGAATTTGATATTTCTTTAAAAGTGACTCATAGAATTCTTGGGCATATCCTTTCAACTCCTTGCAAAGTGAGTCATATTCATCTTTCCAATCATCACTTTGCTCAAGTTGTTTATCAAGGTCCACTACTTGTTCTTTTAGAGTCGTTTTATATTCCTTCTTTCTGTTAATATAGACCTCCCCAAAGGCGGCAACCTTTTAGCCACCACCTGAAGGGAAGCGTATTGATTAAATTCGATTACGCCAGTCCATGTAAATCCAAAACAAAGTAGCTCCGTCAATGCCATATTTATTTGCAATAATATTGAAACCAATTCGGTTGTTTGCAAAAACCTTATCAAATTTACCATCATACACCTTTACAAGAGTATCGACTTCTTTTGAACTTTGGTTCTTTACTGAAGGATTCATATTCGATACCTGTTCAAAAATTTTATCATCACTCAATGTGCTTCCGGTCATTGCTCGTGCTATTTCTGCCTGATCTTGCATATTAGCCATAATTCATTTACCTCTTTTTTATGAATAATCTTCATAACCCTTTCCAATAATGCCAAATAAGGGCAGTGGGACACAAATACAAGCATAGGCATCACCTCCTTTACTGCTGAAAATTTTAACAGTGTAATTGCTTCAACGCTGAGCTTACCGCTTTAACTTCATCTTGCGTCAGACGAATTTCTTCTGTCATACATTCGGTGATCGTCTTGTCATAATCATCAACTTTGATAAATGCGCTTAATGTATATTCCCTCTCGTCTGTATTCTGATTATCTTCAATATATAGCTGAAGATTAATTGGCTGATCTTCAACGGTATCATCTTCTCCACCTTCGTTGACATACTGATCATTAAACCAGCACCATATAAACTCCCATGCTAGGCGGTCATAGTCGCTGAATTTCAGCGGAATGCAAATCCCGTCATAGAACTTGCCATCGGTTGTCAACTCGCCCTTATCAAGCTTTTCTATATCAAGATTTTCAAGCCTGATCTCCGGCCTTTCAACGATGTTGTCCGCTGCCCCTAAGACCCTAAAGCTCTTTTTTGCCTGTGTCATGATTTTTCCTCCTAATAATAATTGTAGATTGTCAAAATGCCTGATTCAAGTCGGTATGCTTCTCACGCATATTTCTTTTGTAAACTATTTGTGAACTTTGGAAGAACCGGATATCTCAGATTGTCTTTGTCTGCCTGAAGGATTAGATCGTAGATTCTCGATTTTAACTCCGCATAGCTCACCCCTGTATTGATGGACGCTACCTTCAGGATCTGATCCAGGTCATAGCTAGTTTGCAATATCTATCACCCCTTCCTATCTGATACTCATTTCAAATAGCTTATTCTCTTTTCAAAGAACAATTTATATAAAATGGGCGGCATGTTGTCCCATGAGCCGATGGGTTCCCACGACACCAAGAGGTGTTTCGGCTTGTCCCCAGCAAGCCATCATCGGGTGAGTCTACGTTCCAGTTCAAATATTGCCCATCTGAGCGCCGCTGCTGTGTCGGGGTCTGTATGCTCGATTTTGTAAAGCAATTCATACAGCCGATCAATGCGCTTTTCTTCAAGGGACATTTTAAAAATCTCTCCTTTTCTGTTGCTCTTTTTGCATCTTAAGTTGTCATAGAGTAGATGTATTTTCTTACCTCCCAATTATTATTATACCTTCTATTCCATTATTGTCAATACTATAATGTTATTTTTTATGAATAAATTTCACGTTTAATGTTAATAATATCACGGTTAAGCAATATTCGATATTGTTGACATGTTTAATATTTTATGCTATGATATTAATAATAAATAAGGATGTGATGATAATGCTAGAAAAAAAAATACACGTAACGGACACGTTGCGTGAAGTGCTTCGTAATAAAAGAATAGAAAAGAAGATTTCCGGATCAGAATTATCACAGCAGATCAACCAAACTGAGAGCTATATCTCCGCATTAGAAAATAAGCGAATTAAGCACATACCTAATTCTACATTGATTGCAATTGTGAAATTACTTTTTAATCTAAATAGTGATGATGAAGTGGAAACAAAAATAAATGAGCTTTTGACAATGAAGTCGAGTACAGATGCAATAGAAAACAATATTGATGATGAACAAATTGATTCCGATTTGAAAAATAAATTATCTCAACCAAAAATAATAAAATACAATACTTTTAAGGAAAAAAATATAGAAACCCAAATTAATGATTTTGCAGAATTATTTAAAAGAGTTTTGACTTCTATCTATAAAGAAGATTCTGAAATTGTATTCAGAATTCTTAAGATTTTCCCAAGAAATTTTGCTTTTGACATTGGTTTCATGTGTGCTATTTTGGAAGCTCCGTTTTTTGCCTTCAAAAAATTAAATCACGACGAACGACAAGCATATTTAAACGAATTCGCTGATCTATTTAATAAATATGCTTTACTTGCAAAAAGCAAAAAAGAAGATAGTGAAGACAACGATAAGACCAAGCAGGATGAACCCCCTACCACTGAATCCAATCCCAATGATTCAGGCGATTGAAGCCAAAATATTAAATATCTCCGCACAACAAAAGAGCAGCCTGCACCAGACGGTGTAAGCTGCTTTTAATCTTATGTTATTATGTCTATCTATTTTATCTTTTCAAATGTGTTACATTTGCCACTGTCAAAATATTCATAAAGATTGTCATCTGTAGCGAGAATATATCCGTTTCCTTTTAGATAAGATACTTTTATTTCACGACTATTTTCAAAGACATAAGCTACACCGGATACAATGCTTCCAGCATTTCCACCACTAGGATCTATCATGTTTCTTGTAAAAGCTACACCGGATTCGTATTTTTTAGTAAATGTCAATGTAATGTCCATATCATTTACTGAATTCTCTCTACTACAATGCCACTCACCGATAAAATAATCGATGGAAGCTTTTGAGCTTTCATTTTCTGTAGTTGATTCAGAACTCTCTTGTACGATGTTTTTTTGATATGGTTGTTCTTCAGGATACGTACACCCTGTAAAAAAAATAGTTAGACTTAAAATTACGGGTAAAGCTATATAATTTTTCATAAAAATATCTCTTACTAATTTCTTTATTTACTACTAACCGATGAAGGTATCGATGATTCCTCTTTGTTTGGCACTTGTGTATCTAAGGTTTTATAAAGAGTTATAAAATCTTCTACCTTGCTAGTTTTGTCCGCTGAAAACGTTGTTAGATTTCCGCTAGGATTAATAGCAAGGTCTGTTAATCCCTGATATGAAGTATATAACTTTTCGAGCGTCTCATAAGCTTGCTGATATTCCTTTGGAGGGTTTAACATTTGTTTCATAAGAGAAGCAACATTCGTTTGATTGCTCTCAATCTCGCTTATTGTATTTTTTGTGTCCTGATCTTCAAAAAGTTTTTGTAACGAAGTATTAAAATCTGAATTAAAAGAATATTCGGTGGATTTTGTATATTTATCAGTAGTGGGATCGTCTTTTTGATAAATCGTATTGTACCATACTTGACCGATTAGATCGCATAAGTTTTCAGATCTATTTGCTCCAGCGTACATATCAACTTCCAGTAAAAGAAGATTATCGTGATAAGTTTCTGAAGTTTTTGTTGTTGCCATTTTTGCAGCTTGTGCTTGCTTTTGCTGATTAAATGTATAGATGCTAAAGGAAGCTACAATTGCAATCAAAAGTAAACCTAAGATGCTAAAAAGAATGATTTTCTTTTTCTTATCTAATTTGCGTAATTTAACACCGGTTACTTCAACTGGTTGTGGCTGTAAGGCTTCATTCAATTTAGTTTGAATGGGATATCCACAGTTTGGGCATGATTCCGCTTGATCGCTGATCTCTTTGCCGCATTCAGGGCAATTAATTAAAGCCATTTTTATTCCTTCTCAATTAAATTATTTTATTTTTAACTGATAGTCCTGATTATCTATTGTTATTGTGGCAATAACAGATTTGCTACTGGTCTGAACTTCCTTTGGCACTTCGCAAATATAATGTAATGTACTTGTAGTTAATGGATCAATATCTGTAATATTTGTATAAGTTAAATCTCCACCGCCTTTTTCTTCAATTGCGGAGAAAGACGTATAGTCATATTGATCATCGTATTTTACTTTAATGTCGCCTACCTCATCGGCTCGTTTGCCTGAAGAAAACAAATTCTTATATTTCAGAACTATGTCAATATATATATTATTTGTATCCTTTACTTGATAATAGGTATATAAATCACTTGGTTTGGAGGGAACAACTTTTGTAGTGAATTTTGCACTTGTTATTGAAAATGTGCATACTCCATTTATTGTAATGGATTGGTTGTATTTTAGAACACCAAATCCATTGATATCGGAATTAGTAGATGATGTAGAATTTGAAGATACAGTGTTGTTCGTTGTTGATGAAGTTGTATTTAATTCTCTTTTGAGTGTTGAGTTTTCTTCTTGTAAAGTAGCAATTTGATTTTTTAATTCTTGAATTTCAGAATCAGTGTTTGCGGACGATGTATTAGCAGGCGTACTTCCCTTTGAACATCCAATAAAGACCACCATCAATAGAATACCTAATATAACCACCAAAGATTTTTTCATAGCCTACCCCTCCACCCATTTCTTCATACTTTATTCATATTATATGACTGTCTGGAAGATATTTCAACTAAAATATTATTTAAACACAAAAATAGCCTAAAGTCGCGAACCACTACCTTAGGTTCAATCTTTTTCTAACAAGCTGGGAAGGCCGAAAGAGCCGTTACCATAAGCGACAAGGCCAAATAGTATTGGTATTGACTTCCGCTCATTTGGGGCAAAGGGATAGGAATTCAACGCATACCCTTTATTCTTTCTTGAAAACAGGAAATTTAACGTCTATCTGGAGATGCTGTGTCCAATCAATTAGCTTATCTAAAGCGGCATTAGTGGCTTTGTAGTTTTCGCTTATTATGGCAATATCGGATTTAATGCTTGAAACGTCTTGCTTTAAATTGGATATATCAGACTTCATCCCTGATATGTCTTTCTCCATAGCATTCAGCTTATTAAGTTTATCAAGAATTATTTGCAATACTTTACTTTCATCCATGCTCTACAACTCCCTTTTCAATTTTATGATTACAATTATAGGGAATTGATACACGAAAAGCAAGTAAAACTCTTGAAACATTATTCTAATTCAATAAAATTCTTACAATTTCCCTTCCTATGAAACTATACTCTCCTGCAAAGTCATTTCAAGATTTATTGATTTAATTATATTAAAATAACATAAGTTAGGGTATTGAAGTCAGAACTCAAAGTTGGGGGTTCAGAGGGGTACTCATATTTGAGTACCCCTTCAGGGAGGACCAAATTTGATCCCCCTTAATGGTAGGACAAAAATGTCCGGGTTCATCCTAAGATTTGGGAGATTGGATTTACCTTTATAAATATAATAGAAATACAATCAATCAGACACGATCTTTTTGGAGTATAGTTATACTAATCTATTGGATAAAAGTGAAATTATATCCTATTTTATTATATCTGTAAATACCACTTGTGCAAGATATTCTTCTAGTTCTTCAATGGCTCCATCCGAGTTTTCAGATAAAATTGAATTTACTTTATTCTTATCAATTTCTCCTATAAATTTTAATTTCTTTGCTAGTCTGTTTTCAATAAATTGAAACACAAGATCAAACTGATTGTTACTTATATATCGAATAATTTGTTCTTGCATATATTTTGGAAATTTAATTTTCTTTTCAATAGCATTAATTTTTTTATTCCTTTTTTGTTCTTTTTTTAATTCTAATAGTCTTTCTTTCTGTGCCCTTATTTTTAACTTCTCTTGTCTTTTTTGTTCCTGTTTTCTATGTGCATATTCTGTCTGCACTTTAACCCTATATTTTCTATGGCATTCATCACTACAGCATAATATCGATCTCGATTTTGTCATGAAAGATTTTCCACACATGATACAGATTTTCTGTACAAACTTAGGTTTAGATGTTTGCTGTTTAGCTATTTCTCTACAATCGCTACTACAATATTTTTTGCAATCGTGAGTTTGTTGAAATTGTTTTCCACAAATAGGACAGATAGAATAATTTATAACATGATTTCGCTGAAATATCTCGGCTCTTAATTTTTGACCGGCTATTAATCTGCACTCTTTACTACAATAAATTTGATGAAGTTTATCAACCAAAAATTGTTTACCACAAATCTTACAAACACCATATCTAACAGGGTTTATTTTTTCTCTATATTGTTTAATATATCTTTTCTTGTATTCTCTTGCTGCTTTATTTCTACAATCATCTGAACAATATTTTCGTTTTCTTCCTGTAAATTTTTTTCCACAATAAATACAAATATATGGTTTCTTCAACGCTTGCTTTTCTTCTAATGATAGTCGCTTCTTTATTTCTCCGCTTTCATATTTACGTTGTAGAATTTTTTGTTTACTTGCTTTTTCTGATGCTCTTCTTGTTTCAATCCTACATTTTTCACTACAAAACCATTCTTTTCCTTTTGGAACAAATTGTTTACCACATCTTTTGCAAATTCTGTATGAATCGGATGGATGTACTTTTTTCGTCCATTCTATATTTTTTAAATAATGTTCTTTTTTACTGCACACTTTACTACATGTCATTTGACGAGAATGATTTGTTTCAAACTGTTTGCCACATATGACACATGTTCTAAGCATAAAATCATCTCACGATTAATTTCTTTCAATTTTGATATTTCCAATTATATCATCAAATAGGATATTATTCAAATCCTAATTTCTCAAATCATATTGTAGTTGCCTACAGGCTTGTTAGGGCGCATTAAGCTGTAGTAATGAAATTACACCGCAAAAGCCATTTAACGTCCTGTACGTCAAACTATATGGCCTATAGGCCATCTCTCGTTCTATAGCTACATAATGAAAACACAAATAGAAGGGTACTATCCGGAGTTTGGATAATACCCTTCTATTTGTGTTTTTACAGATTCATCAGCGGACTCGTCTTTGTTCCTGCTGCTAAAACCTCTCTATCTTTTAGCCCCTCTAAATATCGTTGTGTAATAGAAATATTTTCATGTCCCAACAGTCTTGACAAGGCATATAAATCTAAACCGTTCTTTAATTGCATCTGTGCGAACGTATGACGGCACGTATGAGGCGAACACCGAATATCCTTGTTGACGTTACAAGCGGCTCCTGTGATCTTTACAAGGTGTTCTACAGCCTCAGAACTCAATGGCTTACCATTTTTGCTTAGAAACACGTTTGGATATCTGATCGCCTTATAAGCGAAGTAGCTGTTTCTTATGTTCTTATACTTAAATAACCATTTCGATAGATAGGGAGATTTGGGAACTACCCTTTCCTTATCGCCCTTGCCATGTATCAACAGATAATCCGTATGTACTTGCTCATCCGTTAGTGTAACAAGCTCATTAAGGCGTATTCCAGTATCGAAAAATGTACATATGATGGTTTTATTTCTAATACTTAAATAATTATAACCGCTCCAATAATTTATCATGCGTTTCACTTCATCATTACTGAAGGTTTTGATTATAACTTTCGATTGCTTTACATTATGTATTTTTTCAGTTATCAACTCCTTTGTGTATTCTTCTTGCTGTAAGTATTTAAAAAAGCATTTAAAAGCTTTCAATAGATCGTTTATGTATTGTGGCTTTCTTCCTTTGTTCTCCATAATAAGAAGAAATTTCCTGATATGTTGTCGTCTAACGTCTTCTAGCTGCGTAATGTGATATTCTTCCTCAAAGAAATCAAGTAAGTAGCTTATTTGCTTTTGATAATTATTCGTTGTCCTTTCAGATAGCCGCCGACATTGGCAGTTAAACTTGAATTCTTCCGATAAGTCCTTTAAAAGCATAAAAAAGCACCTCTTATCAAAGTACAAAAATACTCTAATAAAAGGTGCCAATGCTTGATATATGATAGCGACTTCGGTACTCAATTCAGCACTTTTGAGGGCCAAACAGTTACCGTAATCATTCGCGGTTATTCATAATACAAGCTCTTTGTCAAAACTTTTTCAGCAAGTCAAGGGACCTAAAAAGTCAAGCTACAAGCCTATCTTATTCGTGGTCCACTTTGAACATGTGCTTGATGAGGTCGAGAACCTTGTTGCTGTAGCCCCACTCGTTGTCGTACCAGGAAATCAGCTTGACGAAGTGGTCGTTCAGCATGATGCCGGCCGTCGCGTCAAAGATGGAGGTGTGGGGATCACCGAGGATGTCGGAAGAGACGATGGCGTCTTCGGTATAGGCCAGAATGCCCTTCATGGTCGTCTCGGAAGCTTCCTTGACGGCCTTGCAGATCTCTTCATAGGTGGTCGGCTTCGCAAGGCTGACGGTCAGATCGACGACCGATCCGTCGAGGGTCGGCACACGCATGGACATGCCGGTCAGCTTGCCCTTCACGGAAGGAATGACGAGGGCGCAGGCCTTCGCGGCGCCGGTGGAGGAAGGAATGATGTTGCCGGAAGCAGCGCGGCCGCCGCGCCAGTCTTTCTTGGAGGGGCCGTCGACCGTCTTCTGGGTAGCAGTGGTGGAGTGGACGGTGGTCATCAGGCCTTCGACAATGCCGAACTTGTCGTTGATAACTTTGGTCAGAGGAGCAAGGCAGTTCGTCGTGCAGGAAGCATTGGAAACGACCTTCATGTTTTTCGTGTAGGTGTCAAGGTTTACGCCGCAGACAAAGGTCGGGGTTTCTTTGTCCTTCGCAGGAGCGGAGATGACAACCTTCTTGGCGCCGGCCGCAATGTGGGCGGAAGCCTTCTCGGTGGTCGCGAAAACGCCGGTGGATTCCACAACGTACTCGGCGCCGACCTTGCCCCACGGAATCTGGGTAGGATCCTTCTCGGCGAATACGCTGATCTTGCGGCCGTTCACCACAAGCTTGTCGCCTTCCGTCCTGATTTCGCCGTCGAAATGGCCGTGCATGGTGTCGTATTTGACCATGTAAACCATATAGTCCAAATCAATGAAAGGATCGTTGATTCCGACAATTTCAAAAGTCTCCGGCTGTTTGACGGCGGCACGGAACACAAGGCGTCCGATGCGGCCGAATCCGTTAATGCCAACTTTAATAGACATAAAACTGCTACCTCCTGAATGATTTAATTGATCTCGTCTCATATTTTATAGCATTTACAGATATTTTACAAGGGATTTGATATTAATTTAACTAACTTTTTCCGCCTTTTTCAACGCACGCCGCATTTTCCCTGATTTCAACAAATTTTTCGGAAGCATGGTAGGAATTTTTAAGAAAGTCGGCGCATGCCTGAAGCAGGTCCGGGCCGTCCTGCCCGGAGTCTTCCCTTTCGGGATTCTCCTGCGCTTCGGCGGGGGCGGCGGTCTCGTCCGACGCGGCGGCGACCTTCAGGATCGGCGCCGTTTTAGACAGCCTGAGGACGGCGGCGAGGTAGACGAGGATATAGACTGCCATCACGATGCACAGCAGGTGGACGCCCACGGGAAACAGCCCGGCCGACGCCTTGCCGCCGAAATAGCGCACGCAGTCCGGCACGGCGGTCAGGAACGCCATGGCGGCCGCGGCCGGCCCGAAAAGAAGGACCCGCCTGCCGCTTTTCCGGGACTCCATGCCGGCCATGAATTTTGCCTGAGAAAACAGGAATAAAAGGAGCAGGGCGACCGTAAAAGTATTGTAGACGTTTTCAAGCCGGTTCACTGTGGCGGCGTAGTTGATGAACAGAGAAATCAGCCCCAGGCAGCCCCAGACGGACGGCAGAAGGCCCAGAAGCGGATGCCTGCGGAGCAGGCCGCTCCCGGAGGCGAAGTCGTACGCGGCGGCCAGAAATGCGGCCGCAGCCAGAAACCCGAAGAGGGAAAGAACAATCTCCATCCCGCGGTTCCCTTCGCCGGAGGAGACCGTCAGCGCGGCCAGCGACTGGCCGGCCGTAAACAACCCCGTCAGCGCAGCCAGCAGGGCGGTGCCCACGCTTTGCAGGGGAAGCGGAGAAAGCTCCGTTTTCCGGCCGGCGCTCAGCACCATAAGCAGAAGCACCCCGCAGGCGGAAGCGATTGCCACGGCAAAGATTCTTCCCTCGTCCGCAGGGGCGTACAGGCCCGTACGGGCTTCCGCCAGCGTCATGACCGTATAGAGACGCGCAGGCAGAATGACAGCCAGGACAGCCGCCAAAGCAATCCAGACCCGTTTCATTTTTCAATCTCCTTCAAAATCGACTCTTCCCTTTTCTCAATCGGAATATACGTCCTGTTTCTAGAAAGGGACCGGTAAGCCGGGCGCATAATCCTGCCGCACGTTTCCATCTCTTCCATGCGGTGCGCGCACCACCCCGCAATGCGCGAAACCGCGAACATCGGGGTGAACAGATCGCTCGGAATGCCGAGCATCCCGTAAATCAGGCCGGAATAGAAATCGACGTTCGCGCACATGACCTTATTCTTCCCGGTTACTTTGGCAAAAACACCGGGGGCAAGCCGCTCGACGCGTTCAAACAGATGCAGCTTGTCGAGCATGCCGCATTTTTCCGCGAGCGTTTCCGCCTTCGTCCGCAGAATCACCGCACGCGGGTCGGAAAGCGTGTAAACGGCATGGCCGATTCCGTACAGCAGGCCGGTATGGTCGCATGCCGCGCCGCGGAGGATCTTTTCAAGATAGGCGGAGATTTCTTCGTCGTCTTTCCAGTCCCCCACCTGCTCCATCAGCTCGTTCATCATCATCATGACCTTGTGGTTTGCGCCGCCGTGGCGCGGCCCCTTCAGCGAACCGATGGCCGCGGAAATGGCGGAATAGATATCCGTCCCCGTAGAGGTCAGCACCCGCGCGGTAAAGGTGGAGTTGTTGCCGCCGCCGTGCTCCGCGTGAATCATCATCATGATATCCAGCAGCTTGGCTTCTTCGTCGGTAAAGACCCTGTCGGGCCGGATGGCGTTCAGAATGGACTGCGCCGTGGACTGCGTGGGGTCTATGGGGTGAAAATACATGCTCTGCTTGTCGAAATGGCGGCGCTTGACCTGGTATGCATAGGTCATGATGGTCGGCATCCGCGCAATCAGCTGGATGGACTGGCGCATGTTGTTCTCGAGCGAAGGGTCGTCCGGATTCTCGTCGTAGGAATACAGCGCCAGAACGGAGCGCGCCAGCTTGTTCATCACGTTTTTGGAAGGCGCCTTGATGATCATATCTTCCGCAAAATACTCCGGCAGCTCCCGGTAGCGGTTCAGCACGCTGCAGAAACTCTCCAGCTGCCGTTCCGTCGGCAGCTTCCCGAAAAGGAGCAGCCACGCGACTTCCTCGAACCCGAAGCGGTTTTCGGACACGCAGCCGTCCACAATTTCGTTCAGATCGATGCCGCGGTAAGTCAGCTTGCCTTTGTCCGGGACGCGCTCGCTGTCGGCAATCAGGTAACCGTGGACGTTGCAGATCTGCGTCAGCCCCGCGAGGATGCCCGTCCCGTCCGGATTGCGCAGGCCGCGCTTCACGTTGTACAGCTCGAATTTATCAGGAGAAATCCGATTGTTCACCCGGTATTCCTCGCACAGCGTTTTCAGCTGGGGGCTTTTGTTTTCAAGCGAAGTATCATCCGTTTGCATGTCCATCGGTACATCCTCTCCCGTATCTGATAAATCGGCCGAACTGCAGCTGCTTCTTTGCAGAAAAGATATTGATTTTTACCTTTCCGTTTATTTTCGAATGTTTCCATTTTATATCAGCCATTCTGCAAAGTCAAGGGCAACGGAAGAATAAGCGGCGGCATTTTGCATCTTTACGTTTTTAATGCTTCATTTTTCGTCTGAATTTCAGGCATAATTGTGGTTTCAGAGCTTAAAATGAATTGATTTTGTCGCTGTTATGTATGTGCAGCAAAACAAAGGAGGATGAAACCATGTCCAGCAAAAAGAGCAAGCTTCTGCTCTGCCTGCTCCTATTCCTTGCGATGTTTCTGCTTCCCCTGATTTCCCTGGGCGGTTCGCCGTCCGGGAAGCAGGGCGGCAGCGGCGCTTCCGGCGAAACGCGGCAAAGCTCCTCCGGGCAGTTCCACCTCCTCGACACCGCGACAAACAGCATCCTGACGGTCGGCGACGCGGACTTCCTGTACGGCGCCGTCGCCGCCGAGATGTCGCCGCTGGCCGAGCCGGAAGCCCTGAAGGCACAGGCGGTCGCCACCTATACCTACTACAGCAGGCTGCGCGAAAACAGCGGGAAATCCGCCTCTTCCGCCGGCAAAGGCTACGACTTTACGGTGGACACGAAGAACTGGCAGATCTACGTGCCGGAAGCCGAGCTGCGGTCGCGCTGGAGCACCCATTACGACGACTATTCCGCAAAGCTCAAATCCGCCGTGGACGGCGTCCGCGGCCAAGTGCTGCGCAGCGGCGGCAGCCTGATCGACGCGACGTACTTCGCCATCTCCTCCGGCAGCACGGAGGCTTCGGAGGACGTCTGGGGCTCAAAATACCCTTACCTAGTCTCCGTCGCCAGCCCGATGGACATGTTCGCGGGCGGGTACCAGACCACCGCCGCGTTTTCCGAACAGGACGCCAAGAGCCGCCTTCTGAAACTCGCGCCGAGCGCAAACCTGGACGGGCCGGCCTCCGGCTGGTTCGGGGCAACGTCGCGCTCCGCGGCGGGCGGCGTGAAAACAATCCCCGTCGGCGGCCAGAGCGTCGACGGCGCTTCCGTCCGCAGCGCGTTCGGACTGCGGTCCGCGAATTTTACAGTGGCTTACGCGCAGCAGAACGGCTTCACCTTCACGGTGAAAGGGTACGGCCACGGCGTCGGCATGAGCCAGGCTGGCGCACAGGCGATGGCGGCCGATGGATCCACGTACCGCGACATCCTCGCATGGTACTACCCCACGGCCGAGCTCGGGACCCTGTAGCCCGGCTTTCCGGGCACAGAAACCGGTTCAGCGCAGCAGTTTATTGGCAATCGGCACTTCGGTGAGCTGGCTGATGCTGTATATGGCAGCCGCCTGTGTGATTCCGTTTTGTTTCATATAGGTATAAATATCCTGATTGTAATATCTTAGGTCGACCAAGTGGATTTCGGAAAAGCTGGACGCAAGATACGGGACCATGCTGTTGGCGTAGGAGTCCTTCAGGATGAGGAGCTTCCCCTGCGCGGCGGATGGGTTCCGGATGACCGTGACGGCGGGATTCCCGCCGAGATACGCGGAATATTTGTCTTTCCCGGTCAGATATTGATCCCAGTAGATGCCCTTGCGCACGGTGCCGTTCGTCTCCTGCGTCAGGTCCGCCCCTCCTTTTTGGAAGGGCATGACGAAGCTGTCCGGCTGCTGCCAGGTCAGGGGCGCTTTCGAATACAGCGTGCCGCAGAAGGGCTGCTCCGCCGTGCGGAACCCGAACTGCGAAACGGGCGTGCAGGGAAGCTTCATCGCCGCGCACAGGCCCTGATAGCCCACGTAAGCGCCGTAAGTGTTCCAATGGTGGTCGGTTTTAAAATAGTAGTCCTTCCCCGTCTTCTGCAGGCTCAGGCCGTCGAAAAGGTCGACGACTCTGGCGCTGCCGGACGCGGCGGCCTGAAGCTGCCGGAAAAGCTCGCGCTGGCTTGCGGCCGGAGCGCCGTACGGCAGGTTTTCAGGCTGCTCCTCCGTCCCCGCGGGAACCGGGAGAATATAGAACGGCACGCCCGATTTCTTCGCAAATTCAACCAGGCCGGAAACATTTTTCCGATAGGTCAGGCTTTTCTCCGGCAAAAGCATCTCGTAAAGATGATTCCGGGCGCCGAAATAGGCGCCGCTCTGAGCGGGTGCAGCGGAAAAATTGCCGCCGGCGTCGCGGTTCCCTTCCAGAAAGCTGACGTCCGTGTTCAGGGCCACAAACGCATCCCGCGCGGGGAACTGATCGCTGACAAAATCGCTCATCTTCTCCATAAAGGAGCCGTCGGCGATGCTTTGCCAGGAAATGCCGGGGAAACGCTGCAGCTCCCGGTTCTCCTGCGCCGAAAACTCGCGGCCGGAAAAGAGGAGGAGGCAGAAGGCCGCCGCCAGCATCGCGCCGAAGAGGAGCAGGGCGGGAAAATCACGCACGGCGAAAATCTTTCTAAAACTGATAAAAAATTTTTTCATCCTTACCACCGCATCGATTCAGAAGCGAAAATACAGAAACGGACTGTACGAATTCCTGACCAGGAACGACAGCGTCACGAGGAACAGCGCCGCAAAGCCCGCGTCCCAGACGATTTTTCCGGCGCGGCCGGAGCCGCGGAGCTTTTCTGCCGCCGCGGCCGGCAGCGGGGATGCCCCCAGCGCGGAGACAAGCAGCAGCGCCCCGCCCGTCACGGCCGTATACAGGCTGACGCGCCCCGCAGCCGGAGCGAAGCCGAACATTGCGGAAAGCGCGGTGAACGCCTGCAAAAGGTCGGTGTTGCTGAAAAACACCCAACCGACGACCGCCGCCAAGAAGGCGTAAAGCCAGCGGAAAAAACGGGGAATGCGGTCCAGCAGCCTGCCGAGGAACAGTTTTTCGCAGATGATAAGGAAGCCCCAGTAGGCCCCCCAGAAGGCAAAATTCCAGCTTGCGCCGTGCCAAAGCCCGGTCAGGGTCCACACAATGGCAAGATTGCGGACATTTTTCAGCTTGCTGCATCGGTTGCCGCCCAGCGGGAAATAAAGATACCGGCGGAACCATCCGCCCAGCGTCATATGCCAGCGGCGCCAGAATTCGGAGGCGCTGCCGGAAAGGTACGGCAGGTTGAAATTTTCAGGCAGGCGGAAGCCGAACAGCCTGCCAAGACCGATTGCCATGTCCGAATAACCGGAAAAGTCGAAATAGATCTGGAAGGTGAACGCAAGCGCTCCAATCCACGCGCCGAGGACGGTGCGCTCGTCGTAATACTGCAGCCTGCTTATGACCTGCGCGAGCTGGTCGGCCAGCAGGACCTTTTTGAACAGCCCCACGCAGAACCTCCGGCATCCGTACGCCAGATCCTCCCGGGTGACGGCCCTCTCCGCAAGCTGCGGCTCAATGTCGCTGTACTTCACGATGGGGCCCGCAATCAGATGCGGGAAAAGGGAAAGATACGTGCCGAAGTTCAAAAGGCTGGTCTGCGCGGGCGCTTCCCCGCGGTAGATATCCACAAGATAAGAAACGGACTCGAACGTATAA
Organism: Bacillota bacterium; assembly: GCA_023412715.1. Taxonomy (GTDB): domain Bacteria; phylum Bacillota; class Clostridia; order Oscillospirales; family Acutalibacteraceae; genus Thermocaproicibacter. Next base: position 122,497 of record JAEZCC010000037.1, on the reverse strand, counting down.
AAAGAAATGCCGATCGGCAAGGCGACCGAAACGACAGGAAGTTCAACAGGAAACAGCGCGTTTACGGTGCTGCACAGCAACGCGGCATACTTGAAAAAGCACAGAAGGCCCAGTACAAAGCAAATGGAAACCGCCAGAATGATTTTCTGCTTTTTTCTGTCCGTCTGACGGGCCAGCAGCCGGCCCGCGGCAAAATCGAACAGAATTTCGCCCATCATCAGGAAAATATACTTTGGCTCTCCCCACGCATAAAACAAGATGCTGAAAAGGAACAGGCAAAGGTTTTTATATTTTTTGCCCACCAGACGGTAAGCAAGCAGAGAAACAGGCAGAAAGACGAACAGAAAGACCAGACTGCTGAAAACCATTGAAAATTCCCCTACAAGAGCGGATTTTGCTTTTTCCGTGAAACAATAATTATAGTCTACATGAATTTTAAAAAAATAGCAAGGGAACATCCGAAAAGGACGTTCCCCTGCTTTATTTTATCGGAAATCCAACGCACAAGGCGGCGAAGCGAGGGTCAAACCCTGCTCCGCCGCCACGCAAATACAACTTACTAATTTTGTTGAACTTGTTGTTGATTTAATGAGAAGAATCGGGTCAATTCAAGTCTCAGCCAATCGTGGCAATCGCCGCGCGAGTTCCGTTGACATAAACGCCAACCTTGTCGCCGGTCTTGCCGCTGACAGCCTTAACCTTGTAGAAGTAATCCTGACCCTTGCTGGAGGTGGCAACCGTCTGCAGAGCAGAGGAGCCAAGGCCAAAATTCGGTTTCGCAGCAGAGGTCACTTTGAACTGATAGGTGTTGCCTACTTTGATGGTAACAACCGTGGTGTCAATCTTAGCGGACACTGCAGAAACGCGGAGAATCGCAATTCTCGTGCCGTTTACATAAACACCATAGTCGCCAGCCTTGTTAGCAGTAACCTTGTAGAAGTAATCTTTGCCGGAAACACTGCTGGACGTTACAGCCGCGCCGTTGCCGCCGAGACCGAAGCCCGGAACCTTGCCGTCAAGGGAAGTAATCTTGAACTGATAGGTCTTGCCAACATTCAACTTGACGTCGCCAGTCGTGTCGGACTTGAAAGCACCAGTTTTGGTACCAATGGCAACATCAAAAGTAGCCGGAGTGTAGGCATAATCCTGGAAACCGTAAGCGTCAACAACAGTAGCCGTGAGCGTTCCCTGGTTCAGAGAAGCAAAGACGGAATCCTGTTTGATGGCTTTCACGGAAATCTTGGAAGAATCGTTCGCGTCAACTGTCGCAACAAGATAGTTGCTGTTGCCAGAGAAGCTCCAAGAAATCTTCTCGCCAGTCGGCAGAGACGTGCCCGTCGGATAAGGAGCGGCCACATAGTTCTCGGTTGTGTTCAGTTCAATAGCGGAAGAACCTGTAATCTGAACGCCCGCGAAAACAATTGTATCAATTGCGAAAGCATCAACAGCCGTTGAAGGAGAGGTCTGTTTAACCGTGAACCCAACCGGGTTGAAGGAACCGACATAGACCTTGCCAGCATCAGCGGAGAACGCCGTATCGCCGACTTTAAAATCTTTTGTCAGCTTCAGGTAAATACCTGCTACAGGTCCCTGAGCATACAGAGCATTCGGGGCGACCTGCAGAGTACCGGCACCGCTAATTCCCGCCGCGCCAATCTTAGCCGCGCCGCTGAAAGTCAATGTGCCAGAAGTCAAAGTAACCGCATTGAAGAAAGGAGTACCGGAAATGACAGCGTCACTGTTGATCGTAGCGCCATTCACAACATTGAGAGTCGTGAAAACCGCCGAGCTGTTCAATCCGGGCGTATAGGTGTTAAGCGGAGCTGCAATCGTACCTTTGAAACCATTAAGAGTCAAAGTATCTGTTTTGTAATTGCAGTCGATCTGTCCAACTGTTACCTTATCACCACTCAGCGTGATTGTTCCATCAGCATTCGTCTTAATGTTGCCTGTTTTAACCGCCGCATTGCCATTGGAATCAACCGAAATTGCCTGCGCGGTCACATTGCCGACCAAAATCGGAAGAGTATCATCGTTGGACAAAATTACAACACTATTCGTACCGTCCGTGTCGGTGATATCGCCGACCGTCCCGCCATTTACCGTTATCGTTTTACCAGTAATTGCAGGGTCAGCATCCGGAATAGTGATGCCGCTGATGCTGCCTTTTGTAACTGTCACATCACCGGAAGTAGAAATGCCGCCAGCTATAGTGCCATCTTCGACGGTCAAGCCAGCAGTTCCAACCGTTAATTTGCCGACACTGCCACCATACACTGTTACCAAGGCGGTATTAGCGGAGAGATCAACGTTGGCACCCGTAACATTGACTGCGTCACTCGGAGCTTTACCTGTTGTGCCATCAACCACATCGGTGTGAAGATAAGTTACACCCTGGTAAACGGAAATAGTGTCCTGACTAGATGTCGCAGTAACCGTATTGGTAACAGAAGTTGTAGCTGTTGCCTTGTCAAGAGCATTTGTGGAAGCCACCGGTGTTGTTCCCGTGTACTTCTGCGCCGCTACGGAAACCGAACCATAAGAGCTGAAAGCGTTAGGCGCAACCGCACCGGTGGGAAGGACCGTTGTCAGCGAAAACGCTTTGCCAGTTTCTACTGAAGCGACCGTCACATGCACGCCGGAAGCCGTAATGCCAAAACTACCATCTGCATGAGAGCCAATGGTCGATTCAACAGTACCAAGCGCCCATTTTGCTTCAGCGGAGGCAGTATCCGTGCTAACCGTTTCAACGATGCCATATGAAATTGAACCCACAGTCTTGGACAAAGAATCAAGCGCATCCGGATAGCTGCCGAGAGCCGTTGCCGCATTACTTGATGCAACACCTTTGCCAATAACCGTGGAGCCATTCTTTAGGACTGTGACCGTAAGAGTTGCCTGCGCGTAAACATTGGAAGCATCCGTATTCGTTCCACGCTGGACTGTGCCTTCATAACGGCCGACCACATTAACCGTACCCTGAACGCTTGCATTTGTAAGGGTCAACAAGGCCCCCGTCACGTTGCCGGAAGTGTCCTTTGTAACCTTCACCGTCGCGATGCCGCTACCATTTGTAATGGCCACGTCTTTCAACGTAAGGTTGGAAACCAGCTGATGATCATAGAGTGTACCTGTTGACGCAGGGGCAAGTGCCAAATAGTCTGTCCCATCACTCTGGGAGCTGCTGATGTTAACCAGTTCAAATTTCAGCGTGTTACCTGCACCGCCGTTGGCAAGGTAGAGACTGCCGTCCGCGAGCGAAGCTGTAGCGGTTTCAGAGGCAGCCGCCGCGCTGGCGAGACTGACTGAAAAGCTGGATACCACAAGTGCCAAGGAAAGCACCAGGGATAGAGCTTTTCCTGAGATTTTTTTCATCCTTTTTGTCCTCCTTAAAAATAGTCGTTGTGCATTTGCGTGTGCCTATGAGAATTTAACATACATGTGCGTCATGGGTGTTAAAGAGTCCCCTGACTTGTCGGTACCGCACAGCCCCTTCGTCCCTTCCGGCACGCATGGAGTCCGCGACCGCAGGATGCCGCCCATATGTTTAATTGGATTATAAGATATTTAGCATATGTTGTCAAGTAGATAATGGATATATTTTTTCATAATTTTTGCTTTCAGTTGATGGAATTTACAGGATTCAAGCCAAAAATTTCAATTTCTCAGGAAGAAACTTCCATCTTGGGCCGCACCGGGAAGAGAAAGTGAAATACATTGGAAAGTATACAACAGAAAAAACGTCCTTTTCATTATCCCCGTGTTAAGAATTTATAAAAAAACGGCCGCCCGCACGGAGCCGGTTCAGCCGCTCCGGCGGCGGTCGCACAGGCACGCGCGGGCGCCGGAGGGCGACAGCACCCGCACGCCGCACGGCGGGACGCTCCCGCCGCGGATCCCCGCGCCGAAAGCGCAGGAAACGGGGAATGCCGGCCGGGGCCGCTCCCAGCAGAGGGAAAGGCGGTTGCAGCAGGAGCGCTCCCGCTCGAAGCGGGGACAGACGCTGCAGCCGGTGCAGTGGCGGATGCCCGGCAGGCGGGTGTATTCCGGCGAAACCGGAGCGCCCGAGACGCCGGTGCTGATGAGGACGTGCGCCGCGGCGATCCCGCGGAAAAGCGGGGAAAAGCAGCTCTGCGAGCCGTGGTGCGGCGCCTTGAGAATATAATAGCCGTCGCAAAGGCGGGGGGAAACCGCGCCGAGCACGGCGGGCGGGGCGTCCCCCGTCATGAGGATGTCCCTGCGGCGGGAATCCGGCCCGCGGCCCGGCCGCCTGATATTCTGGAAAACGACGGAGGCCGCGTTCAGCGCCTCGGAATACGCCTGCTGCGATTCCCGCGAAGAAGCCTCCGCCGTGATGCGCCCGGCGCAGGGCGCGCGGCAAAGCTCCGGCACAAGCGATTCCGCGCGGCAGAGGAGGGCGTCGGCCTGCGAAACCGCATGCGGATCCACCGGGCTCTGCCGGCAGAAGGCGGCGCAGGCGGCGGAAAATTCCGCTTTCACCCGCAGGAACTCCCCCGCCGCCGGCGGCAGGGACGGCCCGGCCAGGAGGGAATCCCACCGGGCGAGCCTGCCCTCCAGCTCCCCCGCGAACGGGAAGCCGGAATCCGGCGGCCAGAGGACCTCGTACTCCTCCCCGCAGAACGGGAACACGGACCCCGCCCGCAGCGGGAACACGCGCCCGGCCCCCGCGGCGCGCACGGCGCGCGGATACAGCCGCAGCATGCCCGTGTTCAGGCGCCTGTAGGCCGTCATGCGCCCGACAAAGACATGCACGTACAGCGCGAACTCCAGCAGGGCGGGGCGGCCGTCCTCCCCCGAAGGGAACGCGGGGAGAAGCAGGCGGCCGAAATACCCCGGGTCCTCCCGCAGGATCCTCCACAGCCCGCAGAGGTGGTCGCGGTGGCAGTGCGACAGCAGAAAGGATCGCTCCCGCATGCCGGCGTAGCGCGGCATGACGCCGCGGCGCACATACTCGAAGAACGGGACGTTCCCGTCCCGGATCAGGCGGTTGCTGCTGCCGCAGTCCACCATCAGCGCCTCGCCTCCGGGGGCGGGCCCACCGCCGTGCAGGACGACGCATTCGCCGTACTCCACGTCGTGCAGATCCACCGAGACGTTCACGCGCCGGGGCCTTCCCCCGGCCCGCCGACGCGGCTGTAGCCGGAGCAGAAACGGCCGTCCTTCCATTCCCCGACCCGCACGATGCGCCCGCCGCGGTACTCGGTGCCGCGGCCGTGGCGCCTGCCGTCCTTCCAGCCGCCGGTGTAGATCAGGTTGCCGTCGAGGTCGAACGCGGAGCCGTTCCCCGTGGCGACGCCGTTTTCCCAGCGGCCCACGAAGATGGAGCCGTCCTTCGAGCCGAAGGCGACCCCCATGCCGTTCCGCAGGTTCCTGCGCCAGCCGCCCACGTAACATAATTTCCCTGATTTGTAATAATATACCCCGAACCCGTCGCGCATGTCGTCGCGGTAGCCGCCCTCGTAGGCCGTGCGCCCGTCCAGCATCTGCGTGCGGCCCCGCCCCTCGCGCAGGCCGTTCAGCAGCTTGCCGAAATACTGGTAGCTTTCCATCGAGCTGACCACGATGCGCTTTGCCGGGATCAGCGCACAGGAAGGGGGATTTCCCCGGGGGGCGTCGCAGCTTTTCAGCCCGGCGGCGTGGATCACCCCGCCGGAAAGCCCTTTGGCCGCCACCGAGTACCTGCCGGAAGGCGGAACGTCGGAAAGATAGATTTCGTGATCGGCGGCGTAATCCTCCGCGGCGGGAGCGGATGGGGCCTCCGGCCCCGGCGCGGAGCTTTCCTCCTGCGCAGGCTTCTCTTCGGGCTTTTTTTGCAGGGCCGCCGCGCGGAGCGCCTGCCCGTCGTTTTCCATAACGCGGAAGTCGAGCCGCGCATCCTCCTCACGGGGCCAGTCCGGGGTCAGCGAGACTTCTTTCCCCGCGATTTCGCCGCGCAGGGAAAGGCGGAGTTCCCGTTCCTGCGCGGGGCAGAAGCAGAAGGTCCCGGCGTTCGTCTGCGCCAGCACCCGCGGCTCGCCCGCCCTGCCGTCTATGTAGCTCTGCGCCGCCGTTCCGGGCTCCACCGCGCAGGGCAGAAGGCTGCGCCGGACGTACCGGCCCGTCTGCGGGTCGCGCTCCAGCATCGTAATGCCGTCCCCGCGCCGCGCCAGAACGGCGGCGGGTTCCATGGGGTCGCCGTCGTAATAGGCCGTCTGCAGCCAGCGCAGGGAGCCGTCGAACGTCGCGGCGGAGACGAGCTTTCCCTGCAGATCGTGGGACACCAGCCGCCAGCCGCCCCCCTCAAGCGGGAAGGACTCCTGCAAAGCCGTGCGCCCGCACGACTTTCTCCACTGGAAAACGCCTTTGCCCACGCGGTAGCGGATTCGCACCGCGCTGCCGTTCTCCACGGCGCCCGCCGTGCCCTTCACCGTCTTCCCGCCCGAAAAATATTCCCTGCGCACCTCGGAAAGCAGCGCGCCGTCCCCCGGCCCGTCGAACGGCCTGCAGCTGACAGAATAATACTCCGAAACAGTCGTCTGCCCGGACATTTGCGTCCCTCCCCGGCAATCTCGCCCGGCCGCGCCCTCCGGCCCGCGGGGATCGCCTGAAATGCCGATATGAAGAAACTGCCAACATAAGATGTTTCTATGATATCTTATGAGGCGGGATTTTTCAAGCTTCTTCTCATTCGTGCGGGTTTCGGCAAAATTTGCGGATCCCCGTCTCCGATTCTTCTTCAATATGATATAATAGGTAACTGCCGGGCCGTTCCGGCACAAAAAAAGGACCGGATCCTCTGAAAAATCCGTTCCTTTTCGGCTTTGCGCTTACCGGAACATTCCCTGCATGTTTCCGATCAGCTCGTTGACGTTGCGCAGGGTCCTGTTCGCGCGGCGGCGGAGTCCCCGGTTGTCGTTCATCATTCTGCTTCCGACGGCGGCCACCGTGATCCCGGCCACAAGGCCGGCGCCCATGCCCTTCACAAATCCCATTGCCTGCTGTTGCATATTGTAAAACCTCCAAATACAATTGATAGTGCGAATCAGATTCAGCCCGTTCATCATTCTCCCCCTTCTGGTAAAAAATATTGATGTGAAATGCTGCCAGCGGCGCGGTGCCTGCGCGATCAGGACGCGCCGGTTAGCGGCGTGTCGCCGCGGCCGGGCGTACGGCTATGTGAAAATTCCGGGTTTTCTTTGCCCGGACAGCCGGGAGACGCTCCCGGCAACATCTTTGGGTCTGCGAGAGCAATTCCCTGGACTCCCGCGCCGGCCGCAGCCCGGAACTTTCATTTTGCCGAACGGCGCGGCTTGATATCGGCGTCGCGCCGCCGCTTATAAAGGAGAAATTTATGTCAATACTGAACATTGTGATGGTCGAGCCGGAAATCCCGCAAAACACGGGAAACGTCGCCCGAACCTGCGCCGCCGCGGGCGCGCGCCTGCACCTCGTCGGGCCGCTCGGCTTCGCCATAGACGACCGCAAGCTCAAACGCGCTGGCCTCGACTACTGGCATCTGCTCGACATCACCCTCTACAGCAGTCTTTCCGAATTCTTTTCACGCAATTCAGGCAAATTTTTCTATTTTTCAACCAAGGGGCAGCATGTCTTCTCGCAGGTCACGTACCCGGACGGCTGCTACCTCGTCTTCGGCAAAGAGACGCGCGGCCTGCCCGAAAAGCTGTTGTACGACAACCCCGAAACCTGCGTGCGCATCCCCATGCTGGACCACCCCGACGCGCGCAGCCTGAACCTCTCGAATTCCGTCGCCGTCGGCGTCTACGAGGTGCTGCGGCAGTGGAATTACCCGGGCCTGCTGTGCAAGGGCCAGCTTAGGGAATTCACGTGGCGGTAATCTGCCGTGAAACCGCAGACGGGATTGAAAATGCTTGAAAACGGATGAAATTGGTTGTATAATATCCATGATTGTTATAATGTAAACAAATAGTAAAATCCAAGCAAAGTCAAGGGAAGCAAAATAAAGAAGGAGCGGCTTGCATGAATTACCTCAATAAAAAGACCGTGGAAGACATTGACGTGACGGGGAAAAAGGTCCTTGTCCGGTGCGATTTCAACGTTCCGTTCGACGAAGCGGGAAACATCTCGGACCCGAAGCGGATCAACGAGGCGCTGAAGACCATCCGCTATCTGGTGGATCATAAGGCGAAAGTGATCCTCTGTTCCCACCTGGGGCGTCCGAAGGGCGAATTCAACATGAAATATTCCCTCGCCCCGGTAGCCGCTTACCTTTCGAAAGCGCTCGGCCAGGAAGTCAAGATGGCCAAGGACGTCGTCGGCGAAAGCGCGAAAAGCATCGCCGCAGCCCTCAAAGACGGCGAAGTGGAGCTGCTTGAAAACGTCCGCTTCCATAAAGAGGAAGAAAAGAACGACCCGGCTTTCGCGAAAGAGCTCGCCTCTCTTGCGGAAATCTACGTGAACGACGCGTTCGGCACCGCCCACCGCGCACACGCCTCCACGGCCGGCGTCGCGGACTACCTGCCCGCCGTATGCGGGTTCCTGATCCAGAAGGAAATCACCGTCATGGGCAACGCGCTGCAGAACCCCAAGCGCCCGTTCGTCGCCATCCTCGGCGGCGCGAAGGTGTCGGACAAAATCGGCGTCATCACCAACCTGCTCGACAAAGTGGACACGCTCATCATCGGCGGCGGCATGGCGTACACCTTCATGAAGGCCCTGGGCTATTCCATCGGCTCTTCCATCTGCGAGAACGACAAAATCAACCTTGCGAAAGACATCATGGCCAAAGCCAAAGAAAAGAACGTGAGCTTCCTCATTCCGGTCGACAACGTCATCGGCCGCGAATATAAATCGGACACCATCTATATGCGCATCTACTCCGACAGCATCCCGGACGGCTGGATGGGCCTGGATATCGGCGAAAAGACGCAGGAGCTTTTCTCGAAGACCATCGCCGGCGCCGGAACGGTCGTCTGGAACGGCCCGATGGGCGTGAGCGAGTGGGAACACTTTGCGAACGGCACCATCGCCGTGGCGCAGGCGGTTGCGGACAGCGGAGCCATTTCGATCATCGGCGGCGGCGATTCCGCTGCGGCGATTGAAAAGCTCGGCTTTGCCGACAAGATGACGCACATCTCCACAGGCGGCGGCGCTTCGCTGGAATTTCTGGAGGGCAAGATCCTTCCCGGAATCGCCTGCCTGAACGACAAATAACAATATGGATCAAAACGGGGCGGGGACGGGCACACCGTCCCCGCTCGCTGCTCCATTGACCTGAGGAAAGGAAATCGCTATGAACAAACAGCTCAGAAAAGCAGTCATCGCCGGAAACTGGAAAATGAACAAGACGCCCGCCGAGGCAAAGGAACTCATTGAGGGGATCAAGCCGCTCGTGAAAAACGCCGGCTGCGGCGTCGTCGTCTGCGTGCCGTACGTCGACCTTGAAACCGCCCTGGAAGCGACGAAGGGCACGGACATCGGCGTCGGTGCGGAAAACTGCCACTGGGCACAGTCCGGCGCCTTCACCGGGGAAGTCTCGGCCCCCATGCTCGCCTCCATGGGCGTGCAGTACGTCATCATCGGCCACAGCGAGCGCAGGACCTATTTCGGCGAGACGGACGCGACGGTCAACCAGCGCGTCCGCGCGGCTTTGGACGCCGGCCTCACCGTGATTCTCTGCGTCGGCGAATCGCTTGCGCAGCGCGAGCAGGGCATCACCGCCGAGCTTGTCGCCATGCAGACGAAAATCGCCCTCGGCGGCGTCTCCGCCGAAGATCTGAAGCGCATCATCATCGCCTACGAGCCCATCTGGGCCATCGGAACCGGCAAAACGGCCACGGCGCAGCAGGCAAACGAGGTCTGCGCCTCCATCCGTTCCGTGATTGCCGGCCTGTACGGCAAGAGCGCCGCGGACGCGTTCACCATTCAGTACGGCGGTTCCATGAACGCCAAAAACGCGGCGGAGCTGCTCGCGCAGCCCGCCGTCGACGGCGGGCTGATCGGCGGCGCTTCGCTGAAACCAGCGGACTTCGCGGAAATCGTCAAAGCGGCGGGCAGGTAAACCTGGCCTGCCAGAAGGAGGATCCCTATGCATAAGCCATTAATTCTGATCATCATGGACGGATTCGGCAACGGCCCGGACTACGGCAACGCCATCAAGGCCGCGAAAAAACCGAACCTCGACCGTATTTTTTCTGAAAATCCCCTGACGCAGATCGGCGCTTCTGGCCTTTCCGTCGGCCTGCCGGAGGGCCAGATGGGCAACTCCGAGGTCGGGCACACCAACATCGGCGCCGGCAGAATCGTCTACCAGGAGCTGACCCGCATCACAAAATCCGTGGAAGACGGCGACTTCTACTCGAACCCCGCGCTTGTCGGCGCGATTGACAAGGCCGTCGCCTCCGGCAAGGCGCTGCACGTTATGGGCCTGCTTTCCGACGGCGGCGTGCACAGCCACAACACGCATATGTACGCCGTTCTGGAGCTTGCAAAACGGCGCGGCTGCAAAAACGTATGGATTCACGCGTTTCTCGACGGGCGCGACGTTCCTCCTTCCTCCGGGAAAGACTACGTCGCCGGGTGCGTCGAAAAGTGCAAAGAGATCGGCGTCGGCCGCATCGCCACGGTCATGGGCCGCTATTACGCCATGGACCGCGACAACCGCTGGGAGCGCGTGGGCAAAGCGTACGCCGCCATGGTTTACGGCGAAGGCGTGGAGGCCGGCGACCCGGTCAAGGCCGTCGAGGATTCGTACAAAAACGGCGTGACGGACGAATTCGTCGTCCCCGCGGTCTGCGCCAAGGGCGCGGCCATCGCTCCCGGCGACTCCGTGATTTTCTTCAACTTCCGGCCCGACCGCGCGAGGGAGATCACCCGCACGCTGGTCGACCCCGACTTCAAGGGCTTCGAGCGCAGGAAGGGTTTCTTCCCCCTCCATTTCGTCTGCATGACGCAGTACGACGCGACCATGCCGAACGTGGAAGTCGCCTTCGGCCCGGAAAAGCTGAAAAACACCTTTGCCGAATACATTTCCGCCAGGGGGCTTCACCAGCTCCGCATCGCGGAGACGGAAAAGTACGCCCACGTCACGTTCTTTTTCAACGGCGGCGTGGAAACCGTGTACCCCGGCGAGGATCGCGCGCTGATCCACTCCCCCAAGGTGGCGACCTACGACATGCAGCCTGAGATGAGCGCCTACCTCGTGACCGACGAGCTGCTGAAGCGCATCGCGAGCGGCAAGTACGACGTCATCATCCTGAACTTTGCAAACTGCGACATGGTCGGCCACACCGGCGTCTTCGACGCCGCGAAAGCCGCCGTGGAGGCGGTCGACACCTGCGTGGGCAAAGTCGTGGACGCCGTTCTGGCCAAGGGCGGCGCGGCGCTGATCACCGCCGACCACGGCAACGCCGAGCGGATGCTGGCGGAGGACGGGACGCCGTTCACCGCGCACACCACGAACCCGGTTCCGTTCTGCGTCGTCGGGTATCCGTGCAAGCTGCGCGAGGGCGGCCGTCTGGCGGACATCGCCCCGACCATGCTGAAAATTCTCGGCCTGCCGCAGCCGCCGGAAATGACCGGCAAAAGCATCATCGAGTGACGCTCCGCGGCGCGGTAATATGCGCCATGGAAAAAATACTATATTAATGTAAAGGCGGGCCTTCTGCAAAAAGCGGAGCGGCCCGCTTTTTGCTGCGGTGCGGCCGTTTTCCGCACATTTCTGGAAAATATAACAATCCTGTCAGTTTCGTTGAAAACAGGGCCTGAAAATGATAAAATACAGGTTGCAACCACTTTGCAATACTCGCCGGGAGGGCTGAGACATGTTTTGGAAAAGGGCGATCTCTCTGGCGCTCTGCGCGGCCCTGCTGTTTTCTCTGGCGGGCTGCAAAAAAGGCGGCGCGAAAAACGCCGACAAAACAATCACCTATCATCTTGCTGCGGAGCCGGAGGCCCTGGACCCGCAGGTAGCCGCCGACGTTCCGTCCGTCATTGCGGTCCAGGCCCTGTTCGAAGGGCTTGCGCGCCTTGACGCAAACGGAAAGGCCGTCCCCGGCGCCGCGGAAAAATGGACCTCTTCCAACGGGGACACCAGGTTTACGTTCACCCTGCGCTCCGGCGCCAGATGGTCCGACAAGACGCCGGTCACGGCGGCCGATTTCGTGTTCGCCTTTCAGCGGGCGCTGGACCCGAAAACCGGATCTTCCACCTGCACGCAGATGTACAGCATCAAAAACGCCAGAAAGGTGCACGCCGGGCAGCTTCCCGTTTCCCAGCTGGGGGTAACGGCGCCCGACAGCCATACCCTCGTGGTGGAAACGGAATACGCCTGCCCGGATTTCGCCGTACTGACGGCCAGCCCCGCGTTCATGCCCTGCAACGAAACATTTTTCAACAAATCCGCAGGCCGCTACGGCCTTGAAATCAAATATCTGCTCGGCAACGGGCCGTTCGTCATAGACGGCGCCTACGGCTGGGACCACGGCAAATACCTGAACCTCAAGCGCTCTTCCACCTACAGCGGGGCGCAGTCCCCCCTGCCCGCCGCCGTGGACTTCAGCATCGGCGATACCGCCAACCTCTCCGACCCCGTCGCCGCCCTGAAAAACGGCGTCGTGGACGCCTCGCCCATCACGCCGGCGCAGGCGGGCGAGGCAAAGGCGGCCGGGTGCACGCTTTCTTCTGTTCAGGATGCCACCTGGGGACTCTGCTTCAACACGCAGTCGGCCATGTTCAAAAACCTGAACGTGCGCCGGGCCTTCCTTCAGGCTTTCGACCGGAAGGCCGTGCTTTCGCACCTGCCGAACGACACCTCGGCGGCGGAGGACATCCTTCTGCCCGGGACGACGCTGGACGGCGAAAACTACCGCTCGGCGGCGGGCGGGCCCTTTTACCTGAAGCAAAGCGCGGACGCGGCCCGGACCCTTGCCTCCGGCCTTTCCCAGCTCAAGATGAAGCAGGTGGAATCCGTCGCGGTCCTCTGCCCAGACGAGACGAACGTCAAGCTGATGGTGAACGAAATGATCGCCGCCTGGAACGCCCAGTTCCACGACTACTTCAACATGAAGCCGATGGCGGAAAGCGACCTTGCCGCCGCCGTGCGCTCCGGGGACTATGATCTGGCCGTCTATCCCGTCAGGCCGGCGGCCGACGGGCCGTTCTCCTCGCTGTACCAGTTCTGCAGCGGCGTTTCCGCGAACCCGGCCCGGTGGAGCAATGCGTCTTACGACGCCCTCGTGAGCGCCGCCCAGTCGAAAAGCGGAAAAGACGCCGCCGCGGCCTATGCGTCGGCGGAAAAGATGCTGAGCGACCAGGCCGTGTTCTACCCGCTGTATTACGAAAAAAACTACTTTGCGCTTGCAAAGGGCGTGACCGGCATCGTGTCCCGGCCGTACCAGGGCGGCGTGGATTTCATGAACGCCGGGAAGAGCTGATTTTTCTCCCGCGCTTCGCTCCGGCCGTGTAAAGGCGCCCTTCGGGGCGCTTTTTTTTGCGCCTTTTCCGGATTTTACGCACGTTGCGGAACAAACCCGCCGGTTTTCCATAGTATGGACTGTTAACTTCCTTACGACAAGAAAAGGGAGAGAGCCCATATGAACAGAATCAATCATCCGACGGCGGCCGTGCTGGACGGTATCCGGAAAAACCGCGGAACGCAGGCCTGCCGTGAATTTTTTCAGGAATATGAAAAGAAAGGGCGCGCCGCCGCGCTGAAGCTTGCGGACGACCCGTCCCTCACCTTCGGGACCTTCTTCGTCCTGCTGCCGGAGATCCGCCGGCTGCAGATGCAGGAAGAGCTCGGCGGACGCGCCCGCACGGCCTGCCGCCTCTGCGAGACCATCCTGTCCGGGCAGAAAACCGGCATGGGCGTCTGCCCATCCTTCGACGGCGGCTGCCAGGACGCGCTGCTGTGGATCTTTCTGACCGGCATGCTGGACGACGGGATGGACGGGGATTTCGACCGCATCATCGACACCAGCGCGGCCGTCCTCGCAAAAAACTACCACAACGAATCCTTCCTGCCGGATCTTGTTTCCCTCATTTTCAGCAGGAACCGGAAAGGCGGCTACGTGCACGACCTGGCCTGGGCCTTTCTGCAGTCGCGCAGCCCGAAAGCGCTGCGGCTCGCCGCGGACTACCTTCGTTCGAACGACGAACGCGACACTGAGCTCGCCGAAGAGCTGCTTCACCTGCCGCATGCCGAAAACGGCCAGACGCGGCAGGAGCAATACGCCTCTTACCTGAAATGGCTGGAAGAAAACGGCCCGTACCTCCTGTTCGGATGCATCGGCTTCAACGGGACGTCGCAGCCTGACGTCTGCCGGGTCGACCTCGCGGCCAAATACCTGGGGAAGACGGTCGCGGACCACAGGCATGAGATTCTTGGCAGCCTTTCCTCGGCGGAGGAATCCGTCCTCTCCGGCTTCGAACAGCTGCGCGACGACGAAAAGGAAACGCTGGCCCATTTTTCCGCCCTGTTCCACAGGCGGAACCCCGGCCGCTGGAAGCGGTGGATGCGCAGCCCGACCGACGTTCAGCTGAACATTGCGAAAAACGGCGGGAGGGACGGGCGATGATAAAAATCGCGGGCAAAACCGTTGCCGCTTCGGATCTCTCGCAGCCCCCGCAGAACGGAACCGCAAAAGACATCCTCGCGGCCATGTCCTCCTCCGACGCCGTATTTTCCTTCGAGACGGAAAACCAGCTCCGCTTTGAGCTGAACCTGCGGGCGGAACTCGTGCAGGCTTCAAACGATCTCGCGCGCAGCGGGATACGCTTCGCCGTGTTCCGCGACAGCACCTGCAACCCGGACTACTGGGACCGGATGCCGAACGGCGGCTTCCGGCTGAAAAAAGACGCCTCTCCCGCGGCGGCCATTCAGGACATCTTCCGCAACGGCCGCAAATACGGGACGGAATGCGCGACGGCGATGATGATTGTGCTTTACGGCGCGCTGGTCAAGGTCTTCGGCGCGGGGCAGTTCGACCGCCTGTTCCCGAAAATCGAGCTGATGAACTGGCGCCGCCTCGACCCGCGGCTGCAGGGCTTCGGCTACCTGGAGAAATACCCGGATTATCTGCCCGGCGACCGGCGGTATTTTGCGAACCCGGACGTGGATCCCCTCGTGCCCATGTGGCAGGGGGAAAACGTGGTGCAGCTCGGCGGCGGCCTGTACTACGGGCACGGCGTCGGCATCAACGACGCGAAGGCAATCATCCGCTCGCTCAACGGCAACCGCAGCCCCGGCGCCGACGATCCGGCCTACCTGATGGACGGCGCGGGCCGCCCGGATTTCAAAAAGTTAGGCGCGCTTCTGGGGCAGTGACCGGCGCGGCGTATTTTTCGTCGGGTTTCCGTTTATTTTCCCTGATTTTTTCGGCCTCCCGCTTTAAAATCGAAACTTTTGGGCGGCCTGTGTTCCAATTGTTCGCAATCTGCTTTCAAGCCGTAAAACTGTTGACAAGGCCGCTCTAACAGTTTAAAATAAAGCCGTGCAAGAGGTTGTGGCAATATGGCCAGATTCCGCCTTATTTTTTTAAAATTTATTCGTTTGACAATTGGGTCATTTAATCCTAGGGTTAAATGGCCCATTTTTTGCGGCCGGTTTCGCCCGCGCGGCCCTGCGGGCGCGGCTGCCGGCCGGACAAATTTAATTGCAGGAGGCTCTTTATGAAAAACATCGGGTATTACAATGGCAAAACGGGACCGATTGAGGAAATGACGATTCCGATGAACGACCGCGTGGTGTATTTCGGCGACGGCGTCTACGACGCAACCTACGCCGCAAACCATGTCATCTTTGCCATTGACGATCACCTCGACCGTTTTTACCGCAGCTGCAAAAAGCTTGAAATCCCGTTCAAAATGCCGAGGGAAGAGCTTGCCGCCGCGCTTCAGTCCTGCGTGGACCGGGTCGACGCCGAAGCGAGCCTGATGGTCTACTGGCAGGCGACGCGCGGCACGGGCATGCGCAACCACGTCTTCCCCGAAAACGGGAGCGCGAACCTGCTTATCACCGTCAGGCCGATGCCGCTGCGCGCAATCGACAAGAGATACAGGCTGATCACGATGGAAGACACCCGGTTCTTCCACTGCGACATCAAGACGCTGAATCTGATTCCCAGCGTGATGGCGGCCCAGCGCGCCAAAGAGGCCGGCTGCGAGGAGGCGGTCTTCCACCGCGGCTTCGTCGTGACGGAATGCGCCCACAGCAACATCTCCATCCTCAAGGACGGCACGTTCCGCACCGCACCGCTGAGCAACCTGATTCTTCCCGGCACGGCGCGCAAGCACCTGGTGCAGCTCGCCGCCGGACTCGGCATTCCGGTCGACCAGACCGCCTTCACGCTCGACGAGCTGTTCGACGCCGACGAGGTCGTCGTCCACAGCTCCGGCACGCTCTGCAACGCCGCGGTCGAAATAGACGGCAGGCCCGTCGGCGGGAAAGCACCCGCGCTGCTGAAAAAGCTTCAGGACGCGGCCGTCGGGCAGTTCGAAGAATACTGCAAAATCAAGTTCTCCGACTACTCGAAATAAACGGCGACTGGAGAAAACCATGAATCAGCAGGAGCTTGCACAATATAACGTAGGGCAGAACCTTGACGACCTGATGAACCTCGACCCCCGCGGATACGGCGTGTGCCGCATCCTTTACCCCGCCGCCCGCAGACTTGCGGGCGAGCCCGTCTCTCTGCACGCCGCCAGAAAGCTGGCGCAGACCGTCCGGGAAAACGGCCTTGTTTACATTCTGACAGGCTTCGTGCTGATCCCCTCCCGCTGCGCGGAGACGGACGGCATCGTCGGCGCCATGCTGCTGGCGCGCGCCCTCGTCAAGGCGTTCGGCGCGAAGCCGGTGCTCATCTGCCCGGAAGAAAACCTTCCCGCGGTGAAGAACATGGCGCCCGTCATGGGGCTGCACCTGTACCGGAGCATCGACGAGCTGAAGCGCTTCCCCGCCTCGATGGCGGTGCAGGTCTTTACCAAAGACGCCGCCGAAGCGGCTGTGCAGGCGGATGAAATCCTTTCGCACGGCCTGCCTTCCGTCCTCGTCAGCACGGAGGCCGCCGGAGCCAACCGCCTCGGCGTCTACCACAATTCCGTCGGCAAAGATATTACGGAGCTTGAGGCGAAATCCGAAGCGATCTTCGAAAAGGTCCAGGCAAAGGGCATCCCCGTCATCTCCATCGGCGACCTCGGCAATGAGATGGGCCTCGGCGCCCTCGGCGAGCACCTCGCGAAATACATCCCTTACGCCGGGCAGGGGCGCTGCACCTGCGGATGCGGCGGCGGCCTGGCCGCGCGCACCAAAGCGGACGTCGCCCTGACGGCGACGGTCTCGAACTGGGGGTGCTACGGCATGATTGCCGCGCTCGCCTACCTCGCGAAGAATCCGGACGTCATGCAGGACATGGAACTGGAGAAAGAATCCATCGTGACCGCGTCCCGCAGCGGGCAGGTCAACATGGACGGCTGGCTGGAGCCCGCCGTCGACGGCTTCGATCTCAGGATGAACGCGCTGATTTCCGGCCTGATGCGCGAATGCGTGCAGTACGCCCTCGGCTACGAGCGTTTCGCGCCCGGAAAGAGATGGTTCGAAAAGGTTCTCGAGCTCGGCTTCTACAAGGAGGAAGCGCATGCCTGAGATGAAAATCCTCCCGGCGGGCGACTGCGCCTTGGCCGTGGAGTTCGGCAGCGAGATCAGCGAAGAAATCAACGGCCGGGTCACGGCGATGGACGACGCCGTCCGTGCCGCAAACCTTTACGGCGTCACCGAGACGGTGCCGACCTACCGTTCGCTGCTGGTGTGCTACAACCCGCGCCGCGTGCGGTTCGGCCCGCTGTCGCGCAGGCTGCGCCGGCTGGCAGGCTCGCTGGGCGGCGCGGCGGGCCGGCCGAAGCGGGTCGTCGAAATCCCCGTCTGCTACGGCGGGCGGTACGGTGAAGACCTCGCGGACGTCGCCGCGCACGCCGGCCTTTCGCCGGAAGAGGTCGTGCGGCTCCACTCCTCGCGGGATTACCTGATCTACATGCTGGGCTTTCTGCCCGGCTTCGCCTACCTCGGCGGCATGGACAAAAAGCTTGCTACGCCGCGCCTCGCCACGCCGCGCCAGACCATCCCCGCCGGGTCCGTGGCCATCGGCGGCGAGCAGACGGGCATCTACCCCATGCCGTCGCCCGGCGGCTGGCGGCTGATTGGCAAAACGCCGGTCAGGCCGTACGACCCTGACCGGGATGATCCGATTCTGTACCGCGCCGGCGACTTCATCCGCTTCTGCCCGGTCACGGAGGAAGAGTTCCGCAGGATTGAGGGGCTCGTACAGGCCGGGCGGTACGAATGCAGCGTCGTGGAAGGGGGCCGCTGAGATGGGAATCCGCATTCTCTCCCCCGGCCTGCTGACGACCGTGCAGGACCTCGGGCGCACCGGCTATCAGCGGACGGGGATCTCCCCCTCCGGCGCGGTGGACCGGAAGGCGCTCAAGATCGCCAACATTCTGGTCGGCAACCAGCCGGGCGAAGGCGCCCTCGAGATGACGATGGCGGGCGCCTCGATGGAGTTCACCGAACCGGACGTGGTTGCCGTGACGGGCGGAAACTTTGAGCCGACCATCAACGGCGCTCCCGTGCCGACGTACGCGGCGGTCCCGGTGCGGGCGGGCGACGTGCTTGCGCTCGGCCCCGCGAAAAGCGGCTGCCGGGCCTACGTCGCCTTCGCGGGCGGCCTTAACGTGCCGGTCGTGATGGGCAGCAAATCGACCAACCTCAAGTGCGGCCTCGGCGGGTTCGGGGGGCGCAGGCTCAAAACCGGCGACGAGCTTCCGCTCTTTGCGCCGCGCGCAGCCCTTGACAAAATGGAGCTGCGCCGGGCGGAAGTCCCCGAACCGCCGGGGGCGGAAGCCGCGGTACGCGTGATCCTCGGCCCGCAGGACGATTCTTTCACGCAGGCGGGCATCCGCACGTTCCTTTCGGAAGCGTGGACGGTCACGAACCGCTGCGACCGGATGGGCTGTGCGCTCGACGGCGCGCCGGTCGAGTACCGCTCGAAGGCGGACATCATCTCCGACGGCATCCCGTTCGGCGCGGTGCAGATTCCCTCCGACGGCAAACCGATCGTCATGCTGAGCGACCGCCAGACGACGGGCGGCTACGCGAAAATCGCCGCGGTGATTTCTTCCGATCTGCCGGTTTTCGCGCAGCGCAGGCCGGGGGACAGGATCCGCTTTCAAAAAATATCCATGCGGGAAGCGCAGCGCGTCTCCCGCGTGGAGGAAGAAAAGCTGCGGGCGCTGCGCCGCAGACTGCTTTGAAGCGCGGGCGGCGGGAAAATTCTCCTGCGCCTTACGGGAAGGTGATAAAATGAATCCGGATTACGCGGCCATGAAGCCGTGGGAGGCGCGGAAACTGATCCGCGAGGGCAGATTCGACGGGCAGACCTCCGGCATGTGCGCGGGCTACGCGCAGGCGAACCTCGCCGTGCTGCCGAAGGACCTTGCCTACGATTTTCTGCTGTTCTGCCAGAGGAACCCGAGGTCCTGCCCGCTGCTGGAGGTTACGGACGTGGGCGGGCGCTCGCTGCGCTGGCTTGCGAAGGACGCCGACGTTGCGACCGACATCCCGAAATACCGCGTCTACAAAAAGGGCGAGCTCGCCGGGGAATATACCGACGTCTCGGGCAAATGGCGCAATGATTTCGTGGCGTTTCTCATCGGCTGCAGCTTTTCGTTCGAGGCGGAGCTGCTGGAAGCCGGCGTGCCCGTGCGGCAGATTGAAGAGCACCGCAACGTGCCGATGTACCGCACAAACATCGACTGCGTTCCCGCCGGCATTTTCAGCGGGAAGATGGTCGTGAGCATGCGCCCCCTGCCGCCGGACCAGATTGTGCGGGCGGCGCTGATTACGGGCGCCATGCCGCGCGTGCACGGCGAGCCGGTGCACATCGGCTCGCCGGAAGAAATCGGCATCACGGACCTCGCCCGCCCGGACTTCGGCGACAGCGTCACCATCAAGCCCGGCGAGGTGCCCGTGTTCTGGCCGTGCGGCGTGACGCCGCAGTCCGCCATCATGAACAGCAGGCCGGAAATCGCCATTACCCACTCCCCCGGCCACATGTTCCTGACCGACGTCAAGAACGTCGCTTTGAAATACTGAAGACAGGAGGCGCAAGGATGGACAGAATCGATTTGAACTGCGACCTGGGCGAAAGCTTCGGGAATTATAAGCTCGGCATGGACGAGGAGGTCATCCCGCATATTTCCTCGGCCAACGTCGCGTGCGGATTCCACGCCTCCGACCCGGTGGTGATGAGCAGGACCGTCGCTCTCGCGAAGAAGAGCGGCGTCAGCGTGGGAGCGCACCCCGGCTTTCCGGACCTGATGGGCTTCGGGCGGCGGAACATGAACGTGAAGCCGGAAGAGGCGAAAGCCTACGTGCAGTACCAGCTTGGCGCGCTGCTGGCCTTCTGCCGTGCGAACGGAATCCCGCTCGTGCACGTAAAGCCCCACGGCGCGCTCTACAACATGGCGGGGAAGGATTACGCGCTGGCGAAGGCGATCTGCGAGGGCATCGCGGAGGTCGACGGCCGGCTGATCCTGCTGGCGCTTTCCGGCAGCCAGATGATCAGGGCCGCGTGCGACACCGGCCTGCGCGCCGCCAGCGAGGTCTTTGCGGACCGCGCCTACGAGGAAGACGGCTCGCTCGTCGCCCGCACGAAGCCCGGCTCCATGATCACCGACGACGACGAGGCCATCCGCCGCGTCGTCCGCATGGTCAAGGAGGGCAAGGTCGCCTCCGTGACCGGAAAAGACGTCGCCATCAAGGCCGACTCCGTCTGCGTGCACGGCGACAGCTCCCACGCGCTCGCATTCGTGCGAAAGATCCGCGCCGCGCTGACCGCGGAAGGCATCGGCATCCTGCCGCTCCCCGAAATCGTCGGGGAATAGGGCCCGGGGTATTTTCAGCGGATTTCCACATTTCCGCATGATATTTTCCAAAATGCCTTGACGGCCTTCGCGCGCCCTCTTATAATTGAACTGTTTGAACCGCGGAAATCTTTTCCTCCGGCCGCGGAAGAAAAGGCCGGAGAGCCAAGCGGCCGGAATCATCCTGAAAACTGAATATTCGGCTGAGAAATCCGGGAGAGACCGCCGGTAAAGGGCGGCGCCGTAGGGGCATGCGAAAACTCTCAGGCACAAGCACCGGGTTTTGACGAGACTCCGGAAAGTCGTTTCGACACCGAAGAGGCAATTCCCCGCAGGGGGAAGAATCTTTCAGGTTCTATCACGGAGGCGCACGGCAGAAAAAACTGCCGTGCGCCTTTTTCTGTTTTCGCAAGCCTTTCCCGAAACGCGCAGGACAAAATTTCTTGAAAGAAGGAATCTGCATGGAGCTGAGAACTCCCCTTTGCGCCTGGCACGAAAGCCACGGAGGAAAGATGGTCCCGTTCGCCGGCTACCGCATGCCGGTGCAGTACGAAACCGGCGTGATTGCCGAGCACATGGCCGTGCGCACAAAAGCTGGCCTGTTCGACATCTCTCACATGGGCGAGGTCACGTTCGCCGGGCCGGACGCCCTCGCGAACATTCAGAACCTTGTGACGAACGACTGCGCCGGCATGCCGCTCGGCCGCGTGCGCTACACCGCCATGTGCTATGAAAACGGCGGCGTGGTCGACGACCTCGTCGTCTGCCGCCTTGGCGAAAACCGCTATCTGCTCGTCGTCAACGCCGCGAACCGGCACAAGGACGTGGAGTGGATGCGCGCGCACCTTTCCGGCGATGTGAAGATGGAGGACATCTCCGACAGCGTGGCGCAGATCGCGCTGCAGGGCCCCGCTTCGCCGGAAATCCTCAAAAAGCTCGCATCGCCGGGCTCCATCCCCGAAAAATATTACACGCTGGTCGAGCACGGCACGGTCGGCGGCGTTGCCTGCATCGTCTCGCGCACCGGCTACACCGGCGAGCTTGGCTACGAGTTCTACACCGGACCGGAGAACGCCGAAAAGCTGTGGGGAATCCTGATGGCGGCCGGGAAGGAGTACGGACTTACCCCCTGCGGCCTCGGCGCGCGCGACACGCTGCGCCTCGAGGCGGGCATGCCGCTGTACGGCCACGAAATGGACGAAACCATCACCCCCTTCGAGGCGGGCCTCGGCTTCGCCGTGAAGATGCGGAAGCCGGACTTCATCGGCAGAAAAGCACTGGAAGGCCATGAAAACCCGGAGCGCGTGCGCGTCGGCCTCAAAGTCACCGGGCGCGGCATCGCGCGGGAAGAGCAGGACGTTTACGCGGGCGGGGCCAAAATCGGCCGCACGACCTCCGGCACCTTCTGCCCGTTCTTGCAGGCGGCCTGCGCCATGGCGCTCGTCGCGCGAAGCGGCTCCGCTGCCGGCACGGCGGTCGAGGCAGACGTGCGCGGCAGGCGCGTGCCTGCCGAAATCGTGCCGCTTCCCTTTTACAAGCGCGCGTAAAAATCATGCGACCCACGACTTAATATGAGGAGGAATTCCGTATGAATCTGCCAAGCGAACTGAAATACACAAAGTCCCACGAATGGGTGCGTTTTCTCGACGGCGGCAAAGCCGAAATCGGCCTGACCGACTTCGCCCAGAAAGAGCTCGGCGACATCGTCTTCGTCAACCTTCCGCAGGAGGGCGACTCCCTCGCGGCCGGCGAGACCTTCGCGGACGTGGAATCCGTCAAGGCGGTCTCGGACATTTTCAGCCCCATCGGCGGCACGGTGGAAGAAGTGAACGAGGAGCTGGCCGACGAGCCCGAAAAAGTCAACCGGGATCCCTACGGCGCGTGGCTGATCCGCGCTTCGGGCATCGAAGGAGCCGAGGCGCTTCTCCCTGCGGAAGAATACAGCGCGTTTCTCGCGGGCAAAGAGGGGGCGTGACCGTTGGGCACCTACCTTGCTTCTTCGGAGGACGAACGCCGGCAGATGCTGAAAACCGCCGGCTGCGGCTCCTTTGAGGATCTTTTCGCGGACATTCCCGAGCAGGCGCGCGTCAAAACGCTCGGCCTGCCCGCAGGCCTTTCCGAACTGGAGGTCTGCCGCAGAATGGAAGCGCTCGCCTCGGAGAATAAAATCTTCCGCACCGTTTTCCGCGGCGCGGGCGCGTACCGGCATTACATCCCCGCCGCGGTGAAGCGCATCGCCGCGAACGAGACCTTCGTGACGGCGTACACCCCGTACCAGGCGGAGATCAGCCAGGGAATCCTGCAGGCCGTCTTCGAGTACCAGACCATGATCTGCGAGCTGACCGGCATGGACGTTTCGAACGCCTCCGTCTACGACGGCGCGAGCGCCGCGGCGGAGGCGGCCGCCATGTGCC
Organism: Bacillota bacterium; assembly: GCA_023412715.1. Classification (GTDB taxonomy): domain Bacteria; phylum Bacillota; class Clostridia; order Oscillospirales; family Acutalibacteraceae; genus Thermocaproicibacter. The sequence continues at coordinate 99,188 of JAEZCC010000037.1, read as the reverse complement.
GCGACCGCAGACGGCGGACGGTGTACCTTTCCGCAGCGGCCCACCCGGACGTGATCGAAACCGTAAAAACCTACTGCTTCGGAGCGGACGTCCCGGTCAAAATCGTGCCGGCGAAAGACGGCGCGACAGATGCGCAGGCCCTGCGCGCAATGCTGTCGGAGGATCCGGAAGCGGCCTGCTTCTACCTGCAGCAGCCGAACTTCTTCGGAATTCTGGAAAACGCGGAAGCTCTGGGAGAAATCGCGCACGCGGCGGGGGCGAAGTTCGTCACGGGCGTCAACCCAATCTCGCTCGGCGTGCTGAAAACGCCCGCCGACTGCGGCGCGGACATCGCCGTGGGCGAAGGGCAGCCGCTCGGCATGCCGCTCGGCTTCGGCGGGCCTTACCTCGGCTTCATGGCCTGCAAACAGGAGCTGATGCGCCGCCTGCCGGGACGCATCGTCGGGGAGACGGCGGACGCCGAAGGCCGGCGCGCCTTCGTGCTGACGCTCCAGGCGCGCGAGCAGCACATCCGGCGCGAAAAGGCTTCCAGCAACATCTGCTCGAACGAAGCGCTGTGTTCCCTGACCGCCGCGGTGTACCTCTCCGCCATGGGCCCGGGCGGGCTGCGCGAGGCGGCCTCGCAGTGCTGCTCCAAAGCGCACTACGCGGCGGAAAAGATCGGCTCCATAAAAGGGTTCGGGCTGAAATACGGAGGCGAGTTCTTCCACGAATTCGCGACCCTCTGCCCGGACGCGGAAAAAACGCTTTCCCTCCTCGCGGAAAACGGCATCCTCGGCGGATATCCTCTGCCGGGCGGCGGCCTGCTGTGGTGCGCGACCGAAATGAACACCAAAGAGGAAATCGACGGGCTCGCAGAGCTGCTGAAGGAGGCGCAGGCGTGATGGAACTGATCTTTGAAAAGAGCCGCGCGGGGCACGGATGCTCCCTTCTGCCCGCCTGCGACGTTCCGGTCACCGACGTAAGCGAAAAATTCGCCCGAAAAACCCCGCCGCGTCTGCCGCAGATTTCGGAAAACGACCTTTCCCGGCACTACAGCGCGCTCGCGCGCCGCTCCTTCGGCGTGAACGACGGGTTCTACCCGCTCGGTTCCTGCACGATGAAGTACAACCCGAAAATCAACGAAGAGACCGCTTCCCTGCCGGGCTTCACGCAGATCCATCCCCTTCAGCCCGCCGAAACGGCGCAGGGATGCCTCAGAGTGCTGAAGCTGACCGAACAGTATCTGTGCGAACTCACGGGCATGAGCGCCATGACCTTCCAGCCCGCCGCCGGCGCGCACGGCGAGTTCACCGGCCTGCTGCTCATCAAGGCCTATCACCGCTCCCGCAGGGACGCGGCGCGCACGAAGATCATCGTGCCGGATTCCGCGCACGGCACCAATCCGGCCAGCGCGGCCATGTGCGGCTTTTCCGTCGTAAACGTTCCCTCCGGCCCGGACGGCTGCGTCGACCTCGAGGCGCTGAAACAGGCCGTTGGGCCGGACACCGCAGGCCTGATGCTCACGAATCCGAACACGCTGGGCCTGTTCGACAAAAACATCCTCGAAATCACCCGCCTCGTGCACGAGGCGGGCGGCCTGAACTACTACGACGGGGCGAACCTCAACGCCGTCGTCGGCGTGGCGCGCCCGGGCGACATGGGCTTCGACGCCGTCCACCTGAACCTGCATAAGACCTTCTCCACGCCGCACGGCGGCGGCGGGCCGGGCGCCGGGGCCGTCGGCTGCAGGGATTTCCTCGCGCCGTTCCTGCCCGTCCCGCTGGTGCGCGAAACGGAAAACGGCCTTGCGCTCGATTTCGACCGCCCGCAGAGCATCGGCCGCGTCAGAGGCTTCTGCGGCAACTTTCTCGTCGTCGTACGCGCGCTGACCTACCTGCTCATGCTGGGGCGCGACGGTCTGCCGCAGGTCGCCGAAAGCGCGGTTCTGAACGCGAACTACCTTCTGGCGCTCCTGAAAAAACGCTACGCCGCGGCGTGCCCGGGGCGCTGCATGCACGAATTCGTGCTGTCGCTCGCGGATCTGAAACAGGACTGCGGCGTGACCGCGATGGACATCGCAAAGGCCATGCAGGACGCCGGCATGCACCCGCCGACCATGTATTTTCCGCTGATTGTGGAAGAAGCGCTGATGGTCGAACCGACGGAGACGGAATCGAAGGATACTCTCGACCGCGCGGCGGAGGTCATGCTGTCGCTGTACGAAAAAGCGCACAGCGACCCGCAGGCGCTGCACCGCGCGCCGGAAACGACGGTCGTCGGCCGCCCCGACGAGGTGCAGGCGGCGCGGCACCCGGTGGTGAAATACGGCCATGATTGAACGCACGGAATACTACATTGCAAAGCAGACCGTCCCCTACCCGAACATGGCCCTCGAAGAGTACCTGATGGAATCCGTGCCGCGCGGGACCTGCATTCTCTACCTTTGGCAGAACCGGAGGACGGTCGTCATCGGCCGCAACCAGAACTGCTGGAAGGAAAGCCGCGTAAAAGAGCTGGAAAGCGACGGCGGGCACCTGGCCCGCCGCCTTTCCGGGGGCGGCGCGGTCTACCACGACCTGGGCAACCTGAACTTCACCTTTCTTGTAAAAAAAGAGGACTACGACGTCGACCGGCAGCTCTCCGTGATTCTGAACGCCTGCCGCAAGCTCGGCATCCCTGCGGAGAAAACCGGACGCAACGACGTGACGGTGAACGGCCGAAAATTCTCGGGCAACGCGTTCTATTTCAGCGGGGACAGCGCCTACCACCACGGCACCCTGCTGATCGGCGCCGACAAGGACGCCGCGGGACGCTACCTCAGCGTTTCGCCGGACAAGATCCGCTCGAAAGGCGTAGATTCGGTCCGGTCCCGCATTGCGAACCTGTCGGAATTCCTCCCCGGCCTGACCGTCGCGCAGATGATTCCCGTGCTGCTCTCCGCTTTCGGCGGCGTCTACGGCCGCGCCCCCTCGGAGATTCCGGAGCCGTCGCTCGACGGCGGACGGATTGCCGAGCTGGAGAAAAATTTTTCGAATCCGGACTGGCTGTACAACCGCAGCGCGCCGTTCCAGTACGAATTTTCGCGGCGGTTCCCGTGGGGCGGCGTCGCCGTATGCCTGGACGTGGACGGCGGGGTCGTGACCGACGCGGCCGTCTACTCCGACGCGATGGACGAGGCGCTGATTGCGGGCATCGCCGGCGGGCTGCGCGGCTGCCGGTTTTCCGCGGCCGCGGCGGCGGAACGGGTGAAATTGATCGCCGGAGAGCACGCCCGCGCGGAGATGGGCAGAGATATCGGGCAGCTGTTTCACGACCAGGCATTCTAGGCCTACGCCGAAGGCCGGAACTGCTTTGCACAGTTCCGGCCTTCTTTTTGCGGAATAACGGTCCGCCCCGAAAGAACAGATTTTCGCATGTCACAGAGTTATGGCAGTTTTTCCCGTCGAAATAATTTTAAAAAGCAGGAAAAAGTGATAGAATAAGAAAAAATCGAAGTTTTCCGGGCGGTCAGGCGCCCTTCTGGCATTTGCCGCATATCCCGTGAAGCATAAGGTCGCAGGACTCCACCGAAAGGCGGTACCGAAGCGCCGCCTGCGCGATCCGCTCCGGATCCAGAAAATCCCCGGGGACGTCGAGGACGTCCCCGCACCGCCTGCAGACAAAATGCGTGTGCGGGGCGGTGTTGCCGTCAAAGCGCTCCTGCCCGCGCACGATGCCGACGCTCGCAATGACGCCGTCTTCCTTGAACTGCGCCAGGTTGCGGTACACCGTGCCGAGGGAAAGATCCGGAAAATCCGGCTTCAGCTTCTGGTAAACCCACTCGGCGGTGGGGTGACAGGTCGTAGAGCACACCGCCTGCAGAATCGCTTCCCGCTTCCGGCTGTAATTTCTTTTTTTCTCCGCAGCTTCCATACCGCCGCCTCCCTTACAAACAATAATGATAATCTTTATTGATTTATACTATCATCTTTTTGCCCGTTTGTAAAGACTTTTCCACAAGAAAACATTTCCAGGCCCAAAGGGACTCCCATAAAAATTTCCGGCTGGAGGGTAATGTTCCCATGAAGCAGTCAGTCAGGTGCTATTCCGTCATCACGCTCAGCACGCTTGTCATGGCCGTCGGCATCTATTTTTTCAAATTCCCGAACGATTTCACGTTCGGGGGCGTTTCCGGCCTTTCCGTGGTAATCGGCAGGCTTACGCCGCTTTCGCCCGCGACAAGCAACCTGGTTTTGAACGTGCTGCTGGTCATTGCGGGTTTCATCTTCCTGGGCAGAAGCTTCGGCGTTAAAACGGTTTATTCCAGCCTGCTGCTTTCGTTCGCCATTTCTTTTCTTGAGAAGGTCTGCCCCATGCGCCGCCCGCTGACCAACGACCCGCTGCTGGAGCTTGTGTTCGCCGTGCTGCTGCCCGCGTTCGGCTCGGCGGTCCTGTTCAACATCGGCGCGTCTTCCGGCGGGACGGACATCGTCGCGATGATTCTGAAAAAGCATACCAGCGTGGATATCGGGCGCGCGCTGCTGTTCAGCGACGCGCTGATCACGCTTTCCGCCTTTTTCGTGTTCGACATCAAGACCGCTTTGTTTTCCTGCCTGGGCCTGCTTGCAAAATCCTTCATGATAGACAGCGTGATCGAAAGCATCAACCTCAGCAAATATTTCAGCGTCGTCTGCTCCGACCCCGAGCCGATCTGCAACTTCATCGTGCAGCGGCTGAACCGCAGCGCCACGGTGTGCAGTGCCACGGGGGCGTATTCGCACAACCACAAGTATATTATCCTGACCGCCATGAAGCGGCCTCAGGCCGTGCAGCTGCGCCAGTTCATCCGCAAAAACGAGCCCGAGGCGTTTATCCTGATCTCAAACACCAGCGAGATCATCGGCAAGGGGTTCAGCAACGAATAAGCATGTGCCCCCGTCCGGGCACAAAAAAGCCGCCGGGTCTCTTCCGGCGGACGGATCTTCTCCCCCGCCTACCGCCTGAGCAGCCTGAGGACGGAGTCAATCTCTTCTTTATTCGGAATCAGCAGGCGGTGCGGCCGCGTGTGCGTGAACACGCAGAAAATCACCATGCAGCAGATGCTTTGCAGCGACATGGAAATGGAGGAGGCCGTCGCCACGCCGTAGACGCCCATCTGCGGGAACAGCAGGAGCGTGAAACCGATATTCGCCGTCACGCCGATTGCCGTCGGAAGGATGTTCAGTTCCGGCCGGCCGAACGCCGCGATGGAGTTGCCTAGTATCTTCACATAAGACATAATGACGTAGCCCAGCGCCAGATACCGCATCAGCACGATGCAGCCGATGTATTTCGGGAACAGGATTGGAATGAGCACCTGCGCCGCCCACAGCATCAGCAGCGCGCCGATTGTGGTCAGGTAAGTCATCAGCTTGCAGGAAAGCAGGGTGATTTTCAGCTTTCCCTTGATGTCTTCCATGGCCGAAAGCCTGCTGAGGATGACCTGGCTGACGGCGTCAGGCAGAAGCCAGATCTGCTGCATCGCCGTGTTCGCCTCACTGTAAATACTGTAATTGCTGATGGAATAGATGCCCTGGACGACATAGGTGCCGAGCGAGGTGTTCAGGAAGCTCAGCACGTTGCTGGCGTGCGATTTCAGGCTGTAGTTCAGCATCTCTCCCGTTCCGACCGGGCGATCGTCCCCGGGGGCCGGGACGGGCTTCGGGCCGTTCCAGCGGCCGACCGCCCACAGCGCGAAAACGACCATCACGACGTTGATTGCGACCGTGGCCCAGACGAACAGCGAGGCGGAAGGGCGCAGGAACACCAGAATCGCAACAAGAAAGGCCAGGATCCTCTGAACGAGGATCACGATGTTGTACGACTTGAACTTGTTTTCGCCGCGCAGCACCATCGTGCAGATGTTGAACAGGAACGAGCAGAGCGTGTAAAGCACGGTGGCGAAGAGGAACGACACGGGGGTCGTCTCGAAAAAATGCGTATTGCGCAGCAGCGCGAGCGTGACGACGGCAATGGCGACGATGGCGGCGGAAAGCCGGACCGTCAGCTTGAGAACGGCCGCCTTTGCGTTTTTGATGGAATGCTTTGCAATAAAATAAACGCCGGCGGAGGTCACGCTCAGGCCGAGAAGCGTGGTGAAGGCACCACCCCAGGACTGCATCTGCGTCTGGTAGCCCAAAACGGACGGATCAACACGGTTCAGGACGAGGAACACGGAAAGGATCATGAGGACGGATCCGAACAGATTGGTCCCGAACGTGTTGACAGAGTCGCGCACAATGTCGCTTGAAAGTTTTTTGCTCTTGCGGCCGATCATTTAAACACCATATTTCGTAAAAATTTGAATATGGAGTTTATTATACCATCTTCCCGGCCCAAGTACAATCTCTACTTTCGGAACCGGTCACCTGACAAAGGAAGAAACGCTGCCCTTCAGGCCGGCCCGGTCCATGGCCTTGCCGGCGACCAGGAAGATCACCGCGCTCGCCCCGGCCTGCAGCAGGTTTGCGGGGATTTCCGCCACGGGGGAAGCGAAGCTGCGGAACAGAATCGCCTCCGTAAGGTAGTAGCCGCCCACGCAGATCAGGCCCGCCAGCACGCTTGCGGCGGCGTTGCGCTTCGTCACAATCTTCCCTCCCGCCGCCGAAAAGCAGAGGGCCATGGCGGCTTTTATGAGGAACGTCGGCACGGCGTAGACCACGCTGCCGGTCAGCGCGTCGGAAAGGGCCTCGCCGATTCCGGCGGCGGCGACCGCGTAAGGCGCCGGCAGCATGCAGGCCGCAAGGTAGACGAACGCGTCGCCCAGGTGGACGTACCCGCCCGTCGCGGGGGTCGGGATATGCAGGATGTAGGCGGTCACCACGAAGATCAGCGCGGCAAACAGGGCGGTGACGACGTCAAGGCGGAAGGAAGACCGTTTTTTCATGCAGAACACTCCCAGACTGTTGCAAAATTTTATTTATGTGTTATTATAGCGTTAAACTGTCCATATTGAAATACACAGTTTGTAAAAATATTATAAATACAGTTTATCTGCAACAGGCGGTGAAAAGCATGACGTACGATTACCTTCAGCTGGACAAAGGCTCCGAGGAGCCGCTGTACCGGCAGCTCTACGGCGCCGTCCGCCGGGCGGCGGAGAGCGGACACCTGCGCGAGGGGGAAAAAATGCCGTCGGTCCGCAGGCTGGCCGCCGACCTGGCCCTGAGCTGCACGACCGTCGAAAGCGCCTACCAGCAGCTCTGCGTGGAGGGGTATCTGCGCTCTTCGCCGCACCGCGGTTACTTTGTCCGGGACGTGCAGCGCCGGACGGAGGCCGGGCGTCCCGCCCCGTTCCTCCCGCGGCGCCGCGCGGCCCGCGCGCCCGTCCGCTTCAACTTCGGCAGCGACTGCGTCGACAACAGCAGTATCGACCTCAAAAGCTGGCGGCGGCACCTGAGGGCCGCGCTGAACCGGCCGGACGCGCTGATCTCCTACGGGGAATACCAGGGGGAAACGGAGCTGCGCGAGGCGCTCGCTTCCTACAGCTTCGGCGCGCGGGGCGTGGCCGCGACGCCCGAGCAGATTGTCATCGGCGCGGGGACGCAGCCGCTGCTGTCGATTCTGTGCGGGCTGCTCGGCTCCGGCCGGCGGCTCGTGGCCATGGAGGAGCCGGGGTTCGTGCAGGCGGAGCAGGTCTTCGCCGACTGCGGTTTTTCGGTCGCCAGGCTGCCGGGCGACGACGAGGGAATCCGGATGGACGAGCTGAAAAAAAGCGGTGCGCAATACGTCTACGTCAGCCCGTCGAACCGGTACCGCACCGGCACGGCAATCCCCATCAGCCGCAGGCTGGAGCTTCTGAAATGGGCGGAAGAAACAGGCGGCGCCATTCTGGAGGACGACTACAACGGCGAGCTGCGCTACCGGGCACGCCCCGTACCCGCCATGCAGGGGATCGCGAACGGACGCGGCGTGGTGTACCTCGGCTCGTTTTCGAAGCTGCTGCTGCCCTCCGTGCGCATCGGCTACATGGTGCTGACCCCGGAGCTGCTGGAACGCTACCTGCCCCGCGCCGCAAACTACAACCAGACGTCCTCGAAAGTGGAACAGCTGGCGCTGGCCTCTTACATCAAAAGCGGGCAGATGGAGCGCCACCTGCGCCGCCTGCGCAAGCTGTACGGGGCCAAAAGCGAATGCCTGATCCGCGCCCTGCGCCGGGCCTTCGGGGAAAAAGCCGACATCCTTCTGGAAGAGACGCCGCTGACGCTGCTCGTGACTCTCCATTCCCCTGAAAGCCCGCAGGAGCTATGCCGGCTGGCGCTTGCGGACGGCGTGCGCGTGCAGGCGGCGTCGGAGGGCAAAATCCGCATGGGGTTTGCCGGCATCGCCCTCGGCGACATTGAGGAGGCGGTCGCCCGCCTAAAAAGGGCCTGGTGCGGAATCTGAGCCGGGCGCGGGTCTTTTCATCCGCGGCAAAAAGGCGTATGATAGGCAAAACGGGACCCGAACCGGTCCCGCGGCAGAATACGCAAACGGAAGGAAGATGCCTGCCTATGCTGGACTACAAATTCGACACCCAGCTGCTGATTGAGGGGAAAAATCTCTCGGAGGACGCGATAGACGATTCCATCGCAAAAAACATAGAGGGCGACTGCCTGCTCGTGGTGGGCGACGAATCCCTGATTAAAATCCATTACCACACCAACACCCCGTGGAAGGTGCTGGAGTACTGCGCCTCGCTGGGGGACATCTGCGACATTGTGGTCGAAAATATGGAACGCCAGGAAAACGGCCGGCAGGGCTGAACCGCGGCGGAAAGGAAAGAAAAATGAGAGCGTACGAGCGGCTCCTGAATTACGTAAAATTTGACACGACGTCCGACGAAAACGCGCGGGAGGACGTCTGCCCCAGCACCGAAAAGCAGAAACGCCTGGGCAAATTTCTGGCAGAGGAGCTGAAGCAGGCCGGCGCCGCCGACGCACGCATGGATCGCTTCGGCTACGTCTACGGCTCGCTGCCGGCGAACTGCGCGGGGGACGCCCCCGCAATCGGCCTGATTTCGCACATGGACACAAGCCCGTCCGCGCCGGGGGCGAACATCCGGCCGCGCATCGTCAGAAACTACGACGGCAGGGACATTGTGCTGAACGCGGAACAGAACATCGTGATGCGCGCCGCCGAATTTCCGGCCCTCGCCGGATGCGCCGGCCGGGACCTCATCGTCACCGACGGCACCACGCTGCTCGGCTCCGACGACAAGGCCGGCATTGCGGAAATCATGACCGCGCTGGAAACGCTGGCGGCCGGGAATATTCCGCACGGAAAAATCGCCGTCGGCTTCACGCCGGACGAAGAGATCGGGCGCGGCGCGGACCGGTTCGACGTCATATCCTTCGGAGCGGATTTCGCCTACACGGTGGACGGCGGCCTGCTCGGCGGCATCGAGTACGAAAATTTCAACGCCGCCTCCGCCGTCGTCACGGTCAGCGGCTTCAACATCCACCCCGGCGACGCGAAAAACAAGATGAAGAACGCCGTGCTGCTCGGCATGGAGTTCAACTCGATGCTGCCGCCGTGGGAAACTCCGGCCCACACGGAGGGGTACGAGGGGTTTTACCATCTCTCCCACTTCGACGGCGACGAAGAAAAAGCCGTGCTGCGGTACATCGTCCGCGACCATGACCGCAGAAAGTTCGAAGAGAAGAAAAAACGTCTGGAAGCAATCACCGCCTACTGCAACGGAAAATACGGCGAAGGGACCTTCCGGATTGAAATCAGGGATTCCTATTATAATATGAAAGAGATCATAGACGGGCATATGGAGATTGTGCGCCGCGCGGAAAAGGCCATGCGCGAAGCCGGCGTGGAGCCGAAGGCCACGCCCATCCGCGGGGGAACCGACGGAGCGCGCCTGTCGTTCATGGGCCTGCCCTGCCCCAACCTGCCGACCGGCGGCTGCAACTTCCACGGGCGGTACGAATTCATCCCCGTGCAGTCGATGGACAAGATGGTCGAGGTGATTGTGAACATCGTCAGGGCGGGCGCATAGCGCCTTCCGGGCCCGCGGCCTGCCCGGGCCGGCGCTTTCCCTGTCCTTCCGGCCGGGTCGGCAAAAATCGGCAAAGGGAAGCGAATCATGATGAAGTTAAAACTGGAACGGCCCTCCCCCGCGCTGAAGCAGGCGTTCCTGTCGTTCACGGAGGACTGGGCCCGGAACGGCGAAGAAATCACCCCCTACGGCTTCCGGCTTCTCGGCCGGAGCTACGAGGAATGGCTGTCGGACGCCGCCCGCATGGAAACGGAAGCGCCCGCAGGCTTTGTCCCCGCGCACTGCTTCTGCCTGACCGGCGGGACCGGCGCCATGCTGGGGGCGATCCAGATCCGGCACCGGCTCAACGACGCGCTCCTTCGGACCGGCGGACACATCGGCTACGGCGTACGCCCTTCCGAACGGCGCAAGGGCTATGCGGAAGCGATGCTGGCGCTCGCCCTCCCCCGCGCGAAACGGCTCGGGATCGAACGGGTCCTCATCACCTGCGCAAAAGAGAACGCCGCGTCCGCCCGGACGATTCTGCACTGCGGCGGCGTGCTTGAAAATGAAATTCCGGAAGAGGGCCGGGTCACGCAGCGGTATTGGATCGACCTTTCCCGCCTTCCGCGCTGAGACGCATCCGGCCCCCGGCTTTCCCGCCGGCGGGCCGGATTTTTCGGCGTGACCCGCTTTTTGCCCTCGCAATCGCTTTCAAAATATGATATAGTAAATTGGTAAAGTTTCAGCCTCCCTGCATGTCGTCGGCAGGGTGGAAGCGGCCCGGAACTCTCCCGGGCATACAATGCCCTACGCGCCTGCGGCGGCCACGAGAACGGCTCTTTGGAAAACGGCCTTGTCTCCCGCCCCGGGCACTCTCCCGGCCGGCTATGTACAAAATGAAAGTTGAAACGCTCTCTGTTTCATGTTATATTAGTCTATAATTGAGAATGCAAAAGGGGTTTTGCGGAAATGAACTCAGTCAACCAATACCGGACGCATACGTGCGGCGAGATCGGAGAAAAAGATATCGGGAAGGAGGTCCGCGTCGCCGGCTGGGTGGAAAACATCCGCGACCACGGCGGCGTTAAATTTCTCGATCTGCGCGACCAGTACGGCGTGGTGCAGGTCGTCATCCACGACGAGGCCCTGCTCGAAGGCGTCGGCAAGGAATGCACCGTGACGGCAAAAGGGAACGTCGTGCTGCGCGACGAGGACACCGTCAACCCGAAAATCCCGACCGGCACGGTGGAGGTCCGCGCGGCCGAGCTGACCGTGCTCGGCAAGGTGCTGGCGAACCTGCCGTTCGAGGTTGTCACCTCGCTGGAAACAAAAGAAGACGTGCGCCTCAAATACCGTTACCTCGACCTGCGAAACCCCAAGGTCCATAAAAATATCGTCCTGCGCTCGAAGGTCATCTCTTTTCTGCGGCAGAAAATGACGGAGCTCGGCTTCCTCGAGATCCAGACGCCCATCCTCTCCGCCTCTTCGCCGGAGGGCGCGCGCGACTACCTCATCCCCAGCCGCAGGCACCCCGGCAAATTCTACGCGCTGCCGCAGGCGCCGCAGATTTTCAAGCAGCTTTTAATGGTCTCCGGCTTCGACCGCTATTTTCAGGTGGCGCCGTGCTTCCGCGACGAGGACGCCAGGGCCGACCGCTCGCCGGGCGAATTCTACCAGCTCGACTTCGAGATGGCGTTCGCCACGCAGGAGGACGTGTTCGCCGTGGCGGAGGAGGTCGTGGGCGAGACGTTTCGGAAATTCTCGGATAAAACGGTTTCCCCCGCGCCGTTCCGCCGCATCCCCTACGCGGAATCCATGCTGAAATACGGAACGGACAAACCGGACCTGCGCAACCCGCTCGAGATCCTCGACATTACGGACATCTTCGAGGGCACGTCGTTCAGGCCGTTCCAGCGCAAGACCGTCCGCGCGATCAACGTGCCGGACTGCGGCGGGCAGCCGCGCAGCTTTTTCGAAGGGATGCTGAAATTCGCCGAAAGCATCGGCATGAAGGGCCTCGGCTACATCAAGGTGGCAGCCGACGGTTCCTACCAGGGGCCCATCGACAAATATCTGCCGGACGAAAAGCGCGACGAGCTGACCCGCCGCGCCGGCCTCAAACCGGGGTGCGTGATTTTCTTCATCGCCGACGAAGCGGATATTGCCCCGAAGCTCGCGGGGCAGATCCGTACGGAGCTTGGCGAGCGCCTCGGCCTCGTCGACAGAAACCGCTTCGAATTCTGCTTTATCGTGGACTTCCCGATGTTCGAGCTGGACGAGGAAACCGGCGCGACGGTGTTCACGCACAACCCGTTTTCCATGCCGCAGGGCGGAATGGAGGCCCTGCTGACCAAAGACCCGACGGAAGTGCTCGCCTATCAGTACGACATCGTCTGCAACGGCATCGAGCTTTCTTCCGGCGCAGTGCGCAACCACCGCACCGACATCATGAAAAAAGCGTTCGAGATCGCCGGATACACCGAAGAGGATCTCAAGACGAAGTTCACCTCTCTGTACCACGCGTTCCAGTACGGCGCGCCGCCGCACGCGGGCATGGCGCCGGGCATCGACCGCATGCTGATGCTGCTGACGGACGAAACGAACATCCGCGAGGTCATCGCGTTCCCGATGAACTCGAACGCGCAGGACGTAATGATGGGCGCGCCGGGCGAGGTCACGGAACAGCAGCTGCGCGAAGTGCATATCAGACTGAGAAAATAATCCGCGGGAGGGACCGACATTGGTCACGCATGAAGACATCCTTCAGATCGCAGGCCTTGCGAAGCTCTCCGTCGGCCCGGGGGAGCTGGACGGCCTGACGAAGGACATGAACGAGATTATCGCATTCGCCGACACCATCAGCGCCGCCGTTCCGGAGGCGTCCGATTTTGACAATATCAACGGCCTCGAAAACGTGTTCCGCGAGGACGTTCCCGGGACGCCGCTCGATCGCGAAAAGATTCTGCAGAACACGGACAGCCGCGAGGGCGGGTACTTCCTCGTGCGGCGCCGCGGTTAGGGGGAGACGGATGGGCAGACACGGAACCATTGCGAAGCTGCACGGGCTTCTCTCTGAAAAGCAGATCAGCTGCACGGAGCTGACAAAGCGGTACCTTGCGGCCATCGAAAAAGAAAACGGTGCGCTGAACGCCTATGTCCGCCTGACGCCGGAGACGGCGCTCGCGGCCTCCGCGCGCGTGGACAAAAAAATCGCCGCCGGGGAAGCGCTCGCGCCCCTCGAGGGCATCCCCATGACGCTCAAGGACAACATCTCGACCGACGGCATCGAGACCACGTGCTGCTCGAGAATTCTCGAAGGGTACGTGCCGATCTACGACGCGACGGTCTGGTCGCTTCTGAAACAGCAGAATGCCGTGCTGCTCGGCAAAGCGAACATGGACGAGTTCGCCATGGGCTCGTCGTGCGAAACGTCCTGCTTCGGCGGGGCGAAAAACCCGCACAACAAAGAGCGCGTCGCGGGCGGCAGCAGCGGCGGCGCGGCGGCGGCCGTGGGGGCGAACCTCGCGGCCTACGGCCTCGGTTCCGACACGGGCGGATCCATCCGCCAGCCGGCCAGCTTCTGCGGCATCGTCGGCTTCAAGCCGACCTACGGCACGGTCTCGCGCTACGGCCTTATCGCCTACGCGTCGAGCTTCGACCAGATAGGCCCCATCACCCAAAGCGTGGAGGACGCGGCGCTGGTCTACGACGCCGTCGCAAAATTTGACGGGATGGACTCGACCAGCAGCGGGCAGAAGGAACCCGTCGTTCCGCAGCTCGGCCGCGGGATCAAAGGCCTCAGGATCGGCATTGCGCGCGAATATTTCGACGGCATCCGCGGGGACGTGGACGCGGCGCTGCGGAAAGGGATTGAAACGTTCCGCTCGCTCGGCGCCGAAATTGTGGAGTTCCCGATGCCGTCGCTGAAATACTGCCTGCCGGTGTACTACATCCTCGCCTGCGCGGAGGCTTCCTCCAACCTCGGGAGGTATGACGGCATCCGCTACGGGTCCCGCGCGGAGCATTACGCGGACCGCAACGACATGATCTGCAAAACCCGCAGCGAGGGCTTCGGCACCGAGGCCAAGCGGCGCATCCTGCTCGGCACCTATGTGCTGAGCGCCGGGTATTACGACGCCTACTACAAAAAGGCGCAGAACCTGCGCGGCTCGCTTGTCGCGGCGTTCGACGGCGCGTTCTCGAAATGCGACCTGATGCTCGCCCCCACCGTCCCGACGACGGCGTTCCCGCAGAACTACACCGCAAAGGACCCCGTGGAGACGTACCTGACCGACATCTGCACGGTGCCGGTCAACATCGCGGGTCTGCCGGGCATCAGCGTGCCGTGCGGCTTCGGCTCCGACGGCATGCCCGTCGGCATGCAGCTCATCGGGCCGAAATTCTCGGAGGCGCCGCTTCTGAACGCCGCCCGGCAGTACGAGCTGGCGGCCGGGGACGAGGTCTTCCGCGCGGCGGAAACGGGGGTCACGCTATGAATTACGAACTGGTCTGCGGCCTTGAAACGCACGTGGAGCTTGCCACGAAAACAAAAATCTTCTGCTCATGCCCTACGGAGTTCGGCGGCGAGCCGAACACGCACTGCTGCCCCGTCTGCATCGGGCTGCCGGGCACGCTGCCGAAGCTCAACCGCGCCGTGGTGGAATATGCGGTGATGGCCGGTCTCGCCACAAACTGCGAAATCAGCGAAATCTCAAAAATGGACCGCAAAAACTACGTCTACCCCGACCTGCCCAAAGCGTACCAGATATCCCAGTACGACAGGCCGCTGTGCAAAAACGGATACGTCCCGCTCTCGGACGGGCGAAAAATCCGCCTGACCCGCATCCACATCGAAGAGGACGCGGGCAAGCTGGTGCACGAGCGCGGCAGCACGCTCATCGACTACAATCGCGGCGGCGTGCCGCTCATCGAAATCGTCTCGGAGCCGGACATCCGCAACATTGACGAGGCGGTCGAGTACGTCGAAACGCTGCAGGCCATCATGCGCTACATCGGTGTCTCCGACTGCAAAATGCAGGAGGGGTCGCTGCGCTGCGACGTGAACATCTCCGTGCGGCCGAAGGGCTCCGAAAAGCTCGGCACCCGCACCGAAATCAAGAACATGAACTCCTTCTCGTTCATCACAAAGGCGATGGAGTACGAGATGAACCGGCAAATCGACCTGCTGGAAAGCGGCGAGGCCGTCGTGCAGGAGACGCGCCGCTACGACGAAGAGACCGGCTGCACCGAGGGGATGCGCGGCAAAGAGGACGCCAACGACTACCGCTATTTCCGCGAGCCGGACCTCGTGACCATCCACGTGACGGACGAGATGCTCGCAGATATAAAAAGCCGTATGCCGGAAGCTCTGGAATCCCGCATCGGCCGCTTTATGAAGGATTTCGGCCTTTCGGAAGCCGAGGCGAAGCAGATTGCGGAGCACCGGAAAATTGCCGACTATTTCGAGGCCGCGGCAGAGGGCCTCAAAAACCCGAAGGCCGCCGCGAACTGCATCACAGGCCCCATTTTCGCCCGCTTGGCCACGGAAGACGAGAAAGATGAGTTCAACGTTTCCGTTTCCGCGGAAAACCTGAACGCCCTCCTGAAGCTGCTGGACGGCGGCAAAATCCGCATGAACCTTGTGAAGTCCACGCTGGAAAAGATGCTTGACACCGGCAAACCGGCCTCCGCGTTCCTCAGCGAAAACGACCTCGCGGGCTTCGACGAAGGCGAGCTGCGCGCCTTGTGCGAGCAGGCCGCGGCCGAGAACCCAAACGCCGTGCGCGACTACCTCGGCGGGAAGGAAAAAGCCGTCAAGGCCCTTGTCGGCGCCGTGATGAAAGCGACGCGCGGGCGTGCCGATCCGCAGGCGGCGGAAAAAATTCTGATTTCCATCATAAAAGCATAACGAAACGGCTCCAGAAAATTCCGGAGCCGTTTTTCAGCTTTTTCGCTGTCTGTTCCGCTTCAGGCGCACCGCGACGACCGCACAGACGGCGGAGAGCAGCACGCAGAAAGCGGCCGTGACAAGATGCGGGTTCGCCTGCGCCGCGCTCTCCGTCAAAAAGGCCCTGCCGCCCAGAACCGCAATGGAACCGTCGCGCAGGATCTCTTTGAGATGCGCCCGCGCGTAAAAAAACGACGCGGCCTCGGAAACGGCCGCCAGCGCGGAAAGCGCCGAGACGGCAATCAGCGGAGCGGGGGGATATCGGCGGCTTTCCGGCCGACGGATTTCTTCGGGCATTGAGGAATCTCTCCCTTCTTCCTGTGTAAAGCATACCCGCATCCGTGTTTTCTGTCAAGAAAATTTCCCGGGCGGCGCCGCGCATAAAAAGACGCGCCCTCCGCCGATTGCAGGGGGCGCGCATTCTGGACTTATAATGTGCGGTGATTTTCGCGCCGCTTCTCAGGCATTCCGCGCTGTCCCCGTAATCAGGGAGAGTCCGGTCCGGAGAACGCCTGCCGCTTTTTCGGGCATTCCACCCGCGGCCTTTCGGCCTGCAGAGCGGTCACTGTGCCTGATAAAAGACTTTTTTTCCGGTCGCCATGCCGGTTTTTTCTTCGGTCGTCCAACGCGTTTGCATTAGGTAGTATTCGGCGCGGGCGGACGTTTATGAGTGCTAATTTATTCTTGGTCAGATGATATAGCCATTCTGGGAATCCACGCCCGCAAGCAGAAGCGCCGCGCTGACAAGCAGCGTCTGGTACGGGCTTCTCGGGACGGAAAAGGTCACGTTGAAGTCGTGCGGCTCAAGCATTTTTCCGTCCAGCGTGACGAGGTTCCTCTGCAGGCTGATGGTGGCGCCGGCGCTTTCCAGCCCGGCGATGCTGAGGGTGTCTTTCGCGCCCGTCCCGCAGGCGACGACAACCGCGCCGCTGCCTTTGAGCAGATCGGCGCCGCTCCGGTTCTGCGACTCCAGAGCGCAGCAGAAGCCTTCCGGGACCAGCACGGGAAGCTGCTGTGGCCGCAGGCCGTTTTTCAGCAGAAGGATCCCGCGGGAAAAGCCGATGCTTGGGACGGACGGGCACTCGCAGAGCAGAAATTCCGCCGGAGCGCCGCTTTCCGACACGTTTTCCGGGCTGACGAAGCATACGCCGCCGTACAGGGGAAGCGCATCCAGCAGCGCCTGCGTGACGGATTTCTCGCCGGGATCGCCGCACAAAACGATATTCGTCATGCTATGTCCCCCTTTGATATTTTTGAAAAAATGCAAGTTTTCCGCTTCGGCCGGCCGAATCCGGTCGGCGCCTGTTCCCCAACATTTTTTGCGGAAGGCCCGCAATTTATGTATTTCCGTTTTTGCAAAAAAAGCGGCATGCCGCCGCTGCCGGGCCCCGCCGTTTTGTCCGGCGCAAAAAACCAGTCCGCACGACGGAACCCTCTGCATGCAGGCTGGGCCTGCCGATCAGCAGTTGCCGACGTAAACGTGGCGCAGACGCTCCCGCGCGGCGTCCGCAAGGGCGTAAACCGTTTCGGCCGGGGTCGGCCCGCGGTCCGACATTTTCCACCGCGGGAAGAAGCGCGTGACATGCAGCGGGATTTCCGGATCCACGCCGGCCAGCCAGGAAGACAGGGCCCGCATCTCCTCCTCGGTGTCGTTCTCGCCGGGGACAATCAGCGTCGTCACCTCGACATGGCAGGCGGCGGAGCAGAGCGCAATCGCCCGCTTGACCGTTTCCAGGTCGCCGCCGATCCTGCCGTAAAAGCGCTGCGAAAACGCCTTGAGGTCGATGTTCATGGCGTCGATGTCCGGCAGAAGATCCCGGAGCGGCTCTTCGCAGAAGCAGCCGTTCGTCACGACGATGTTTTTCAGGCCCTTTTCTTTCGCCAGCGCGGCGCAGTCGCGGACGTATTCGTACCCCACGAGCGGCTCGTTGTAGGTGTAGGCGATGCCGATATTCCCGCGCGGCCGCAGCTCCGCGGCCTTTTCGACCAGGACCTGCGGAGAAAGGGAAACGGTGCCGAGGTTCCCGTCCGACATGGAGATTTCGCTGTTCTGGCAGAACGGGCAGCGCAGGTTGCACCCGTAGCTGCCGACGGACAGGACCATCCTGCCCGGAAAAAAGCGCCGCAGAGGCTTTTTCTCCACCGGGTCCAGCGCAAGGGAGGTCGCCCGCCCGTAGTTGGCGCAGACGACGGTTCCGTTCTCGTTTTTGCGGGCGCGGCAGAAGCCGGCGGCGCCCTCCTCCAGCGCGCAGCGGTGCGGGCAAAGGGCGCACACAGCCTTACTGATGGCGCGTCACCTCGAATCGCTCGAGCGAGCAGGACTCCTCCTGCGGGATGCCGGCCTTCCGCTTTGCGATGTCAATCTGCTCCTCCGGCGTATCGACGCCGGCAAGGTCCGGCAGCAGCAGGCCGCGCCTGCGCCCTTTCGTCACGATGACGCCATAGCGCTTCGCGTCCAGCTCCGCGGCGGACTGCACGGGCTGCGGGGCCGAGAGCACGTCCACGCTGTAGACAAGGTCGCAAAGCTCTCCCTCCTCCACTGGGTCGAAGCGGGGGTCCTGCGTGCCGGCGCTGACCGCGTTGCGCAGAATCTCTTCCCCGACGCAGCCGGTCGCCGGCTCGATGGTGCCGATGCAGCCGCGCAGCCGGCCGTCTTTTTTCAGCGACACGAAGGTCCCGGCCCGCACGGTTCTCATCTCTTCCGGAAGATCGGCGGGCAGCTCCGCGCGCTTTCCGGTCTTCACATAGGTCTCGATCGAAATGCGCGCAAGGCGGGCGTAGGCGTCCTCGCCGGCCTTCCTCGCGCCGAGGCGCTCGCGGCGGCGTTTTTCATACGCCTCAAGAAAACGCCGCGATTCGTCCTTCCCCACGACGGCGAAAGCCGCCACGCCGTACCCCACGCCGAACGGGCCTTCGTAAGAAAGCAGCTTTGGCTTGACGGCCAGGCCGTCGAGCGCGCCGGCCATGATCTGGAACGAACGCAGGCCGCATTCGGCCGCGGCGTCGCAGAAATCGGCGTCGAAGGACAGAAAGCTGCCGAAGTCGCCGTCGCGCATCGCCTGCGTGACCTGCCGGTCGAACTCCGGCCCCTCCGGCGCAAAGCCGTACGGCCCGCTTTCCGCCAGCTTGTGGGAAAGGTCGCCGCTCGCGATGAACACGGTCCGGCGGCCCAGCTTTTCCGCAGTCTGCGCAATGCAGCGGCCCAGCCGGTAATGCGCGGACGCGGGCAGCCCCGACAGCCCGATGCGGACCACGCGGAAGTCCCGGCAGAACTCATGCAGAAAGCGCAGCGGGATCATGGTGCCGTGGTCCAGCGCCCTGCTCTTTTCGCCAAAGGTCCCGGCGGGCAGACCTTCCCGGCCCGCCGCCAGCGTCAGCGTCTCGACGAACTCCGTGTCGTACTCCGCCTTTTCCGTCACCTCGGGGGCGCGGAACATCCCGAAATCGCCCGAGGCCCGTCCGCCCGGCGAAATATGGAAATAGTCGGCGTACATGACGGAGTGGGGCGACGTGATCACGACGGTTTCCGGCCGAAGCGCCGCGGCCCTGCGGGCCGCCTCGCGGTACGCCTCTGTGGTCCTGCGGATTTTCTGTTCCTCCCCGCGTCCGATCTCCGGAAGGATAATGGGAGGATGCGGCACAATAAACGCCCCGATGATCGACATGAAAAAGCCCCCCAAATATTAAGATTCGGTTTTATTATAACACAGTTTTCACCCGCCATGACAGACTTTGCGCGGATGCCGGACGGCCGCCGGAAACGCTTCCCGCGGCTCGCCGCTTTGGTCTACTCGTACCGGAGAGCCTCGATGGGGTCGAGCCGGCTGGCTTTTTTTGCGGGGTAATACCCGAAAAAGACGCCGATGAGCATGGAAAAGCCCACGCTGATGAAAATAATGGACAGCGAAAGCACAAGCCGGAAGCCCAGCAGCGAAGCCCCGGCCCAGGCAAGCAGCAGCCCCAGCAGGATGCCGATGACGCCTCCCAGCAGGCAGATGATGACCGCCTCGACGATGAACTGCGCGCGGATGTAGCCGCTGCGGGCGCCGAGGGCCTTGCGGGTGCCGATTTCGCGCGTGCGCTCGGTGACGGAGACCAGCATGATGTTCATGACGCCGACGCCGCCCACAATCAGCGCGATGCCGGCGATGGCGGCGACGGCGATGGAGATTTTGCCCATGATGTCCATGACGGTGGAGAGCATGTTCTCTTCGTTATAGACGGTGCAGGTATATTTCACGTTCTTGGCATACAGGTTTTTCATGTACGCTTTCAGCTCGTTCGTCAGGGTCCCCGCATTTTCCACGCTGGTGGGCTGCACCTCAAAGCTCGCGTAGTTCTTGGCCTTGGCGGTTTCCTTGCCGACGCTGACCGGCACGAGCAGCTCGGTGCGCACGTCTTTTTCAGACGCGTTGCCCGCCGCCATGCCCGTCGCCTGGTACTTGTAGACGCCGACGACGGTGTAGACGTCCGTGCCGCCGTCCCCGGCCACCTCGACGGTTTTGCCCAGCGGGTCCACGCCCTGGGGGAACAGGTTCGACACGAGCCGGTCCGACACCACGGCGACGCGCCTCAATCCCTTGATGTCCCGGTCCTGCAGGAAGCGGCCGTGATCGACCTTGATATTCTGCACCTTCGCAAAGTCCGGGGTCACGCCGTAGATCGTCACATTCGCGTAGTTGTGGCCCTTGGTCGCCTTGCCCGCCACCGGGTCGGCCCAGTAAGAGAGCGCGGAGATTTCGGAGCCGAATTTCTGCCGGACCCGCTCGATCTGCTCTTCGGTCAGCAGGTCGGCGTCGTCCATTTTGCCGGTGTCGCCGTTCAGATTGTTCATGACGTTCGTGTTGTCGCGCTGCGCGACATAGACGTAGATGCTGTTCGCGCCCATGGAAGACATCTGCTCGCTTACGTTCTGCTGCAGCGACTGGCCGATGGAAACGATGCCGATGACCGAGCCGATGCCGATGATGATGCCCAGCATGGTCAGAAAAGAGCGCATTTTATTGGATTTGAGGCCGCTTACGGCCAGAAAGACGTTTTCTTTCAGGAACACGGCGCGTTTTCCCCCTTTCTGGCAGCGGGGCGGTCGGACACCACCCGGCCGTCCCGCAGCGTGACGATCCGGTCCGTTTCTTCCGCAAGCTCCTGGTTATGCGTAATCAGCACGACGGTCTTGCCGTTCTCGCGGTGGATGCGGTGGAAAAGGTCCATGACCATGCGGCCCGTGGCGGAATCCAGCGCGCCGGTCGGCTCGTCGGCGAGGAGGATGGCCGGGTCGTTCGCCAGCGCGCGGGCAATCGCCACGCGCTGCTTCTGCCCGCCGGAAAGCTCGTTCGGCTGGTGGTGCATCCGGTCCGCCATGCCGACCAGCGTCAGCAGCTCCCCCGCCCGCTCGGTGCGCTCGTGCGCCCCCAGGCCGGCGTACAGCATCGGCAGCTCCACGTTTTTGAGGGCGTCGTTGCGGGGGATCAGGTTGAAGGTCTGGAACACGAAGCCGATCTTGCGGTTGCGCACGTCCGACATCTCGTCGTCTGACATGTTCGACACGGGGATGCCGTCCAGAAGGTACTGCCCCGCCGTCGGACGGTCCAGCACGCCTATCATGTTCATCAGCGTGCTTTTGCCGGAGCCGGACGGCCCCACGATGGCGACGAAGCTGCCCTCTTCCACGGAAAGGCTGATCCCCTGCAGAATATGCAGCTCGTTGGGCGTGCCGATGAAATAATCCTTTTCGATGTCCGTCATCTCAATGATACTGCGCCCCACCGCTAACCCTCCTCAGAAACGGACGAAGACGGGGAGGAACCGGGCTGAACCGCGTCGCCCGCGGAAACGCTCTCCGGGCTTGAAACATACGTCAGGCCGTCTTTCAGCCCCTCGCCGGAAATCTCGACCGAAACGTCCGTCTCAAGGCCGGTCTTCACGGCAATTTCCCTGACCTTGTAAAGGGAGCCGGATTTTTCGGCGGCCATCAGGACGTAGCTGCCGTCCGGCTTCTGAAGCAGCGCGTCATACGGCACGGCGAATACGCTGCTCTTTTCCTGCAGGACGATGCTGACGCGCGCCGTCATGCCGATGCGCAGCGACGGATTCTGCCCCGTTACGGCGACCTTTGCGTCGAACGTCACGTCGCCGGTGCCCTGCGTGGACTGCGTCGCGGCGGGCGCGACGCTTGTGACGGAAGCGGCGGCGGCCGCGTCGCCGGTCGCGTCCGTCGTGACGGTCGCCTTGCTGCCGGGCTTGACGCTGTCCACGTCGATTTCTTTGACCTGGGTGTCCACCTCAAGGCTCGCGGGATCCTCCACCTTGAACAGCACTCCGTTCGGCACCGCGCCGACGGCGGCGTCGCATACGGTCACGGTCCCGTCGGCGGGCGCCGTGATGATGCAGTCGTCCAGGCTTTTCTGTATTTTTTCCAGCGCGGCCTGCTGGCTTTTGTCCGCCGCCTTGTTCACGGCGTCCTGATAATTTGACTGCGCCGCGCGCAGATCCTGCTGGGCCTTTTTCTTCGCCGCGTCCAGCGTTTTCTGGGCATTCGTCACCGCTTTCTTCGCCTGAGAGAGCTTGGCGGATTCCGCATTCATTTCCGTTTTGGAAACCTGTCCGTTGTCGTAAGAGAATTTAGTGGCATTATATGTATCCTGCTCCGTCTGCAGCGCGGACTTTGCGCTGTCGAGTTGGGAAGAGGCGGAAACAATGTCTGGGCTCTGGCCGTGATTGTAAAGGTCGAGCGCGGTCTCATAGCTGTCGCTCGCCTGCTGCACGGCCAGCGCGGCGCTTGCATTCGACGTGCTCATCGTCGCCTTCTGCTGCTCCATGTCCTTTTCCAGCGAAGAGGTGTCCAGCACGGCGAGGATGTCTCCCTTTTTGACCGTGTCCCCTACGGAGACGGAAACCTTGGCCACGGGATAGGTCATCGTCGAATAGACGCTGTGGGAATTTCTGCTCTGAATGACGCCGGAAACGCTGACGGTGTCCCGAAGATCGGTCTTTTTCAGCCCCTCGCAGGCGACGCCTTCGCGCGCCCTTCGCGCGCGCCCGACGGTCGTGACGGTGCATACGATGCCGACGACCGCCACCAGGGCCAAAGAAACGAAGAGGATGCGCTTTTTCGTGGATTTTGGTTTCGATGATTTCAGATTCATACCTTAACTCCCTGTCGGATTTTCATTTCCCGTACCGGTGGATTTTCCGGCGTGCGGAAGACTGTGCGCCGGCCTTCCGCTTCCGGCCCGGACGTTTTCGCGCGGCCGGGCGCCTTCCCGCCGATTTCCATGTGATTCTGCTTAATGTATTAATTATTTAATACAATGATACGCTCAAAGTCGGAATTGTCAATCCCTCTTTTGGTGGAAAACAAAAGTTTGGTGAAAACGGATTAAATCGTGACGGCCCGCGCACCGCAATTCGTGGGTTCTTACGCACCCGGCAAAGCCGGAAATTTGCATGACAAGCAAAAAAGCCAGCCTTCCGGCTGACTTCTTCGATTCCCGTCACACGACAATGCAGAACGGGTGGCCGACGGGGTCCAGCATGACGGTCCAGGCGTCGGAATACTGCTTCGGCGCCCTGGCCGCTCCGCACGCAATGGCATGCCGCACGGCCTCTTCCCTCTGGGTTTCATCCCCCACGATAAAATCCAGATGCAGCATCTGCTGCTGTTTTCCCGGCTCTTCAGGCCAGACGGGGGGAAGATAATCCTCGTTTTGCTGGAACGCGATTTTCGCGCCGCTGGACGGATCCACGACCTCCGCCCACTCGTCCTCTTCGGCATAGCTTCTCTGCCACCCGAGAAAACGGACGTAAAAATCAGACAGCGCGGCGACGTCCGGGCAGTCCAGCACCACCGCGTTCAGCCTGATGCGGGGCGGGACGCCTTTTTCTGAAACAGGCATGAAAACACTCCCTTCCGGCTTCTTTAAAATAGAAATTTTTTGCGGCTGTCGATACAGCTGTATTCTACCTCGTTTTCCGGGGAGTGGCAAGCTCTGTTTCCGCCCAACTTTGTTAAATTTCCGCTTTGTTTGCGGCGCCGCCCTTTTCCGCGTCCTCCTCCCGGCCCGGCGTCACGGGAAAGCGGGGCGGTAAAAGGCCGGGGATCCGGCGTCATCCGGATTTCCGGCCCTCTGGGATTCCCGGGTTTTCGGTTTATTCCTGCGCGCACACCATGACGGCAAGGACCGTGATGTCGTCGTCGTGGCCGTCGTCGCGCCGGGCTACCGCCTGCGAAACGAGGATTTCCGCCAGCTCCTGCGGCAGCTTGCCGTCCCATTTTTCAATCTCGGCGCAGACCCACTCGACGCCGGAGGAAAGCGCGCCGTCCGAAAGCATGACGAGCAGGTCGCCGTCCGAAAGCCCGTCGGACGTCTTGGCGAACTTTGCGTCGGTCAGGATGCCGATCGGCAGGCCGGGCATGTCCACCGGCACGGCGCGTTTCCCCTTGCGCAGGATGCTGACCGGCGCCCCGGCCTTCATGAAGTCCACGGTGCCGCTGTAAAGATCCAGCGCGGCGACGTCCATGGTGGAAAGCGACTCGTCGGAGGATTTGACCATCAGGGCAGAATTCACGATTTTGAGCGCCGCATCGAAGCTGATGCCCGCTTTGATGAGCCGGGCCATGATCCCGCACGCCATGGCACCGTCCACCGCGGCGCGCCCGCCGGTGCCCATGCCGTCGCTGACCACGGCGATCTGCCGGCCGCTGCCGTCGGGGAAGCATTCCCAGCTGTCGCCGCACAGCTTCCCGTTCCCGCAGGAATGCTGCGCGCAGCCGGTCTTCACGCGGTAGAGCGGTTTTTCGTTCATCTGGATGCGGCACTTGCCCCCTGCCGTGCTCAGGCAGGGCTGCTCAAAGCCCTTGCCGCAGACGCGGGAAATCTCTGCCGTCAGCTCGGAGCGGTTCAGCCGGACGCAGTCGGAGGGCAGTGCCACGGCCTCCATCGACATGCGCCCGAAGCGGTCTGTGCGGCAGCTGACCTCCAGCGGCTGGATCCCGGCGAGGCGGAGGACTTCCTCCACCTTCTGGGCCGCCCCCGCGTCGAATTTTTCATACATCTCGAGCTCGGACGCCATATCCTCCAGCATCATACCCGCCGTGGTGAACTGATTCGCCACCACGTCCCGAATCTGCTGGGCGCGGCTTTCGGCGGCGTCGCGGACGACGAACTCGCCGTAACTGCGGTTCACGGCCTCCGTGACGGCGCCGACGCGGCTGCAGTGGGTCAGAAACTGCGTGGTGAAATCACTGCGCTCCACGCTGCCTTTCGTCCGCAACTTTTCCGTCAGGCCGTTGAACGCGTCCATGCTGTCGTTGAAGTTGCGGTCCCAGCAGTAACCCCGCAGGCCGCAGGTGCCGCAGACTTCGTCGATCGTCCTGTGGTAGACGCCGTTGATGTCCGGCGCGCAGGACTGGGACAGCTTGCGCGAAACCTCTTCCACCGACTCCGACACGCTGCCGAGCGCCTTGGCCGCGTAGTCCAGCTTCATCACGACGGAACGGCGCAGGCCCTCGGACAGCTCGCCGTCCTCCGTGCGCGAAAACATGCCGACCAGGGAGCTGCCGGCCTTCGCGGGGATCAGGAGGTAAAGGATCGTCGCCGCGGCGACCTCATAAAGCCCGCCGATGATCTGCTGCTGGCCGCCCACCTGAAGGGAAGCGACGCCGTTCGCCAGAATGAACGAGGCGGCCGCCGCCACCCGCCCGAGCGGCGAGAACAGGCCCGCGGCCAGCCCGCCCAGCGCGTACGCCCCCGAAAGGTAGCTCAGGCCCGTCGTCGACAGACCGAACATCAGCCCGCAGGCGATGCCGGCGACGCTGCCGCCGCTCACGCCGCCGTACCGCGCGGCATACAGGATGAAGAGGACGGCCAGCACCCTCCCGGCGGAAACGGGGCCTATGGACAGCGAGGAAAGCGAAAGCAGCATGACCCCCAGGGAAAACATGCCGCAGGTCAGTTCGGGGATGCTCCATTCCCCGACGGGGTGCCCGGAACGCACGGCGGAAGACGCCCGTTCAAAAAAGTAAGCGGCGCAGGCCGCCAGCAGGGACTCCGCCACGAACATGGCGACGTCCGTACCGCCGGAGCCGTTGACCGTGACGACGGAAACGGACGTGGCAAGCAGCGGGAGAAAGGCGATTGCCGGGGCGAAAAGCGGATGCATCCGCAGCTTGACAAGACCGTTCAGGGTCCACCGGATTGCGGCGGCGGCAAGCAGGGCCGCAAGGTAATGCACCGGCACGCCGGCGGAGGAGGGCAGCAGGTAGCCGACGGCGCTGCCCAGCGCCATTCCCCACAACAGCGGGTACGGCGCCGCGGCCACCGCCGCCACACCGAACGGGGCGTACTGCCCGAACACGACTCCCCTTGCGCAGAGAAGGCCGACCGCAAACGCCGTCAGCTGACGGGCCAGCGCTTTGGCCGGGGCCGCCGCCGCCTGTGAAAACGGGACCCGGCGCACTGATTCTTTTTCCATAATTTTTAATCACCGCCATGATATTTTTAACAGTTTGTCCAATTTTTTCCTATCTATGCTATTATAAAACCCGCATATGGCATTTCGTGTCACAACCGCGCGACGTTTCCGCGCGGTTTGGCTCGAAACCTGGCAAAGCGTATTGGGAATGCTATTTTTTCTGGTCAACGGCGGCGTTTTGTGGTAAAATAAACGTTAAGCTGTTCCGTCCGTTTTCTTCAGGCGGAGGGGACTCTTTTTTATCCGGAGCTTCTTCCCCATCTTCTTATGAAAGGGCGACTGCAATGAATTACGCTTTCTCGGACCGCGTTTTGAATCTCAAGCCCTCCGCCATACGTGAAATTTTCAAATACGCGGCGGACCCTTCCGTCATTTCCCTTTCCGCCGGCAACCCGGCCCCGGACGCTTTCCCGGTCGAGCAGATTCGGGAAATTTCCGCGAAAATCCTGAAAGAGCGCCCGATTGAAGCGCTGCAGTACAGCATTACCGAAGGGTACGAGCCGCTGCGAAGGTACGTCTCCGGCTATCTGAAGGAAAAGCACCGCGTCGGCGGCGCCGCGGACGACATCCTCATCACGAGCGGCGCGCAGCAGGTGATGGACCTTCTGTCGAAGTCTCTGCTGAACGAAGGCGACACCGTGCTCTGCGAAGCGCCGAGCTTTCTCGGCTCGCTCAACACGTTCCGCTCTTACCGCGCGCGCCTGCGCGGCGTGCCAATGGAGCCGGACGGCATGAGCATGGAAGGTCTGGAACAGGCGCTCAAAGAAGAGAAAAACGTAAAATTCATCTATACCATCCCGAACTTCCAGAACCCGACCGGCATCACCATGAGCGTCTCAAAACGGCGCAGGATGTACGAGCTGGCCAAACAGTACGGCGTTCTGATTCTGGAAGACAACCCGTACGGCGACACCCGCTTTGCGGGCGAGCACATCGAGGCGGTCAAATCCCTCGACACCGACGGCCTCGTCGTCTACGCAGGCACCTTCTCGAAGGTCATCGCCCCCGGCATCCGCGTCGGCTATGCCGTCGCCCCGCAGACGATCATCCAGAAGATGGTCGTCTGCAAGCAGGGCGAGGACGTGCACACCAATATCTGGAGCCAGCTGGTCTGCTACGAGCTGCTGGCGCACAGCGACTTCGAGGCCCACCTGGAGCACATCCGCAGCGTGTACCGCAAAAAGTCGAAGGTTGCGACGGACGCGCTCGACCGCTGCCTTTCGCCGAAGGTGACTTATCTGCCCATCCAGGGCGGGCTGTTCTTCTGGTGCACGCTGCCGGACGGAGTCGACATGATCGATTTCTGTAAGCAGGCGGTGCAGCGCAAGGTCTGCGTGGTGCCTGGCAACGCCTTTCTGCCGGACGAATCGCAGCCGTGCTCTTCCTTCCGCATCAATTACACGACACCGACGGATGAAAACCTCGTCAGGGGCATCCGGATTCTCGGTTCCCTGGCGGACGACGTCATCCACTGACCCATAAACAGAAATTTGGAGGCACAACCTATGGAATCCGAAACATCCGCGGCAAAACCGGAAGAAACAAAAAAGCAGGTGATTTTCAGCGCAATCCAGCCCAGCGGCACCATCACGCTCGGCAACTACCTCGGCGCGCTGAAAAACTGGATTGAGCTGCAGGACGACTACCGCTGCATCTACGCTCTGGCGGACTTGCACACCATCACGGTCCGGCAGGACCCCGCGTCGTTCCGCCGCCGCGCGCTGGAAGCCTACGCTCTGCTGCTGGCCTGCGGAATCGACACCGAAAAGAGCCTGTTCTTCATCCAGAGCCACGTGCCGGCGCACGCGCAGCTCGCGTGGGTGCTCGACTGCTACACCCAGTTCGGCGAGCTGCAGCGCATGACCCAGTTCAAGGACAAATCCGCCAAGCACCCCGACAACATCAACGCCGGCCTGTTCACCTACCCGCCGCTGATGGCGGCCGACATCCTGCTGTACCAGGCGAACCTCGTGCCGGTCGGCGTGGATCAGAAGCAGCACCTCGAGCTGACGCGCACCATCGCCGAGCGCTTCAACGGGCTGTACGGCCAGACTTTCACCGTGCCGGACGGCTATATCCCGAAGCAGGGCGCGAAAATCATGTCGCTGCAGGATCCGTCGAAAAAGATGAGCAAGTCCGACGAGAACGCGAACGCCTACATCGCCGTGCTGGATAAGCCGGAGGACATCATGCGCAAATTCAAACGCGCGGTGACCGACAGCAAGGCCTGCGTCCGCTACGCGGAGGGCAAGGACGGCGTCAACAACCTGATGGGCATCTACTCCTGCGTGACGGGAAAAACCTACGGGCAGATTGAGACGGAGTTCGCCGGGAAGGGCTACGGCGACTTTAAAACGGCCGTCGGCGAGGCCGTGATCGAGCACCTGCGCCCGATTCAGGAACGGTACGCGGAATTGATCCAGAACCGGGACTATCTCCAGAAATGCTGGGCAGAGGGGGCCGGGGCCGCCGCTTCCATCGCGAACCGGACCCTGCGCAAGGTCATGAAAAAAGTCGGCTTCATCCTTCCCGACTGATTTTCTCCGTGTGAAAAGTCGGCACGTATCGAATTCCTTTTCCGAAAAACCTGATACCATACAGACAAATGGTGGTGTCGGATTATGTCGGAAACGGTCAGAAAGCACGCGGCGTTTTTCCTGCTGCTTTTCGCAGTCCTTCTTATTGTGCCTTCGGTTTCTTACGGGGCGGAGAGCGGCGGGCTCCCCGCGTCTTCGGCTGTGAAAGACTCCGGGGGCGCGCCTTCTTCCGTCCCCTTTTACAGCTTTCCCGCCGGAACGACGGTGGAAGCTCTCACGCAGCAGCTTGCGCCGCAGGGGAAGGACGAGGTCCTCTGGGTGCTGAAGCCGGACGGAAGCGTGCGGGCCGGCGGTCCGATCGAAACCGGCGACGTGGTCGAGGTCCTGGACCGGACCGGGCAGCTTCTCTCCCGCGTCATCGCCCAGGTGGCGGGGGGCGCCGCGTCTTCCTCCGCCGCTTCCCCCTGGCCTTCGGAAGAAAACGGCTGGACCGTCTTCGCCCCCGGGACGACCGTGGAAACGCTGCAGGAGGAGCTTTCCGCCGCCGGCGCGGACGGCTGCCGGCTGAAAGTGAAGTCCCACTCCGGCAGGATCCGCGGAAGCGGGGATATCTGCACGGGCGACACGCTGACCGTGCTGGACGCGGGCGGCAACGCGCTTTCCTCCACTACGGCCGTCGTGCCGGGCGACCTGACCCGGTGCGGCCTGCCGACAAACGAAGCCTGCGACCTTCTTTACGCGCACCTCATCCGGCGCAGCGAGCTTTCCGGCGATCTGCTGAATGCCGCCGACCTGAACCGGGACGGCGCCGTCGACACCAGCGACCTTCTGCTGCTGAAAAAGGCAGTGAAAGAGCTCGGCTGAGTCCCGCCGACGAAAGATAAAAACGGAATAAAGGAGATCTTCCGATATTATGTTTGAGCCAGCAACGGTAAAAAACCTGTTCGACCTGACGCATACCATGGCGCGCCCCCTGCTGGAGCCGCTGTGCTACCCGTGGGAGGCATTGCCCGGCATCGGGGACTTCATCGTCCGCCTCGGGGAGAGCCTTCCCGCCGACGAATACGAAAAGCGCGGGGAAAACGTCTGGGTCGCAAAATCGGCCCGTGTTTTTGACTCCGCCTACCTGCACGGCCCGTGCATCATCGGCCCCGACACCGAAGTGCGGCAGTGCGCCTTCGTGCGCGGCAATGCGCTGGTCGGCGCGGGCTGCGTCGTCGGCAACTCGACGGAGCTCAAAAACGTCATCCTGTTCGACAGCGTGCAGGTGCCGCATTACAACTATGTGGGCGACTCCATCCTCGGCTTCAAGTCGCATATGGGCGCGGGATCCATCACTTCGAACATCAAGTCCGACCGGACGCTCGTGACCGTAAACACCGGCGCGGAGAAAATCGCCACCGGCCTGAAAAAGATGGGCGCCATGCTCGGCGACCACGTCGAGGTCGGCTGCAATTCTGTGCTGAACCCCGGCAGCGTCATCGGGCGGAACACGAACGTGTACCCGCTTTCCATGGTGCGCGGCTTCGTCCCCGCCGGCAGCATCTACAAGCGCCTGGGTGAAATCGCCGCAAAGCGCTGAGCGATGTGCCGCTGATCGGCATGGTGAAAAAGGGAAATCGACTTCGGCGGGAGAGTCACGGGAAACTCCCGGGAAAAAGGAAGTTCCATCGTGGGCTGTACCTGAGGGGGCGGAGCGTTTGCTCTGCTTTTTCTTTTGCCTGCTTTGCGGAGAAAACGCGCATACTAAAGGCCGGACGGTTCCCGCCGGCGGAAAAAGCGTTCCTCGGTTTACTTTGGCGGCCTTTCTTTGTATAATGGGACACAGATAGACAAAAAGGGGGATTCCCTGTTTGAACATCCCGGAAAATCTGCTTTCCATTTTTTTATTTGCTCTGCGCATCGCGGTGCCGCTCCTGGGCATCGTTGTTTCCGTGCGCGCTTTCTCCTCCATGCGGCGCGGCAAGCGCCGCGAAGAGCCCGTGATGGTGCTGGAGGACATGAGCACGCATAACGTGATTTCCGTGCTTTACTGGGAAAATTCCATCGGCCGCAGCCGCAGCTGCGACATTGTCCTGCGCGACCAGACGGCCAGCCGTGCCCACGCCGTGCTGATGCGGCGGGAAAGCGGGTGGCTGATCTCCGACACGAACTCGAAGGCGGGGACGTTCGTAAACGGCAAAAAGGCCGGGCAGCAGACGCCCGTGCTGCCCGGCGACGTAATCGCCATGGGTTCGACCGCGCTGATGCTCAAACGCACCGCCGACGTAAACGGCCTTCCGCCCGCGCGGCCGCCTCGGGGCCGTTCCGCCTCGCCCGCCGGTCTTCTTTGGTCGGTATCTTTTCTGCAGCTGCTTTTGTGCGTGCAGGTCTGCTTCGCCTCCGGAAAAGTGGACATCCTGCCCCTCATTCCGTTCGGCCTGCTTTTTTTCACGGAGTGGATTTTCTATTTCATCTCGATGAAAATTCTCGGGCACGTCAGCTTCGAGCTGGAGACGCTCGGCTTTCTGCTCAGCGGAATCGGCGTGATGCAGATAGCCGGGGTGGACGTCAGGACGACTTACATGCAGATTGCGGCCATGGTCGGCGGCATCGCGCTGTTTCTGTTCCTCATCTGGTTCCTGGGCGACCTCGACCGCGCCATGAAATGGCGCGTCGCCGTCGGGGTTCTGGCGATCCTGCTGTTTGCCGCGAACCTTCTGCTGGCAAAGGAACGCAACGGCGCCCGCAACTGGATTTCGCTGGGGCCGGTCAGCCTGCAGCCCTCGGAATTCATCAAGATTGCATTCATCCTGGTCGGCACCTCCACGCTGGACAGGCTGCAGACCTATAAGAACCTGACGGGATTCATCGGGTTTTCCGCCGTGTGCATGGGCGCCTTGTTCCTGATGAAGGATTTCGGCACGGCGTGCGTCTTTTTCGTCATGTTCCTCATCATCGCGTTCATGCGCTCGGGCAGCCTGCGCACCATCTCGCTGAGCTGCTCCGTGGCCGTGCTGGGCGCGTTCCTGATTCTGAAATTCAAGCCCTATGTGGCGGAGCGCTTCGCGGCGTGGGGGCACGTGTGGCAGCACGTAAACGACGCCGGCGGATACCAGCAG
This sequence comes from Bacillota bacterium, assembly GCA_023412715.1. GTDB lineage: Bacteria > Bacillota > Clostridia > Oscillospirales > Acutalibacteraceae > Thermocaproicibacter. The sequence continues at coordinate 67,160 of JAEZCC010000037.1, read as the reverse complement.
GTGCGCGTTCTGAGCTACGCCGCTTCCGGCGGACTGTTCGGCGTGGGCATCGGCAAAGGGAGCCTGAAATCCGTGTTCGCCTCGACGAGCGACCTTGCGTTCGGCATGCTGTGCGAAGAGCAGGGGCTGGTTCTCACCCTCATGGTGCTGTTCGTCCTTTTGGCGCTCGCCCTGTACGCCCGCTCCGACGCGACCCGCAGCCGCTCGGCCCTGTACTCCATCTCCGCCTGCACGGCGGGCGGCATGCTGCTGTTCCAGACCTGTCTGCACGTGTTCGGCGCGACGGACGTGCTGCCGCTGACGGGCGTGACGCTGCCGTTCATCAGCCTGGGCGGCTCCAGCATGGCTTCGGTCTGGGGGATGCTGGCGCTGATTAAAGCGAGCGACGAGCGAACCTACGCGGCCAGGAGGCGCAGAAAGAAATGAAAACAACCGGAACGCGTTCCCTGATTCTGTATATCCTCGGACTTGGGTTTCTTGTGGGCCTCGGCATCTTTCTGTACGGCCTTGTGACGCAGGGCGGCAGCTGGGCGCTGCAGCCGTTCAACAAGCACATCACGGGCGAGAGCCTTTCGACCGGCGAGGGCCGCGTCCTCGACCGGAACGGCACGGTCCTCGCGGAAAGCAAAAACGGCAGCCGCATCTACGGCGGCGACGAGCTGACCCGGCGCGCGATGCTGCACGCCGTGGGCGACACCAACGGCTATATCTCCACGGGCGTGCAGTACAATTTCCGCTCCGAGCTTTCCGGCTACAACTTTTTCACCGGGCTGACCTCGCCGACCGGCAAAACCAACGGCAGCGACATCCGCCTGACGCTCGACAGCAGCCTTTGCCGCCTGGCGCGCGAAAAGCTCGGCAGCCGCAGCGGCGCCGCGGCCGTCTACAACTACAAGACCGGCGAGCTACTCTGCATGGTCAGCACGCCGGACTACGACCCGATGAACCCGCCGAAGGACCTCAACACCGACAAGACCGGAAAGTACAGCGGGGTCTACCTCAACAAGGTGCTCTCCTCCACGTTCACGCCCGGCTCCACCTTCAAGGTCGTGACGGCCGCCGCGGCGATCGAAAGCATTCCGGACCTTGACAGCCGCACCTGGAACTGCAACGGAAGCATCACCATCAACGGGAACAAGATCACGGACATCCGGGCGTACGGCAGGCTCAGCTTCAAGAACGCGCTGGCCAAATCCTCGAACGTCGCGTTCGCGCAGATCGCCATCGAGGTCGGCGCGGCAAAGATGACCGCAATGGCCGGCCAGCTCGGCTTCAACCGCAGCTTCAGCCTGGACGGGATCCCCGCGGCGAAAAGCTCGTACCATGTGGACGGCGCGCAGAGCAACGAGCTGGGCTGGTCCGGCGTGGGGCAGTACACCGACCTCGCCAATCCCTTCCAGATGCTGGTGGCGATGGGGGCCGTCGCGAACGGAGGCACCCCCGTGGCGCCGTATATGATAAAAGAAATCACCTCGCCGCTGGGCCTGCCGCTCAAAAGCGGTTCCGCCGCCGAGGGCGGGCAGATGCTCAGTCCCGGCACGGACGCCCGCCTGAAAACCTACATGCGCTACAACGTGACGCACGAATACGGCGACGGCCTGTTCCCGGGCCTTGCCGTCTGCGCCAAGACGGGGACGGCCGAGGTGGGCGGAGGCAAGAACCCCACCACCTGGATGGTCGGCTTCTCTTCCGACGACAGCACGCCGCTCGCGTTTGTGGTGCTGGTGGAAAACTCCGCGGCCGGCAGCGTCGCTTCCGCCGGGAGCATCGCCTCCGCGCTGATGACGGCGGCGGCCAAGGTGAAATAAAGTAAAACAAAACGGCCGCAAAACCTGTTAATTTTAGTCGCTTTCTCCCTTTATTCCAGGCCGCGCTTGTGTTAGAATATAAATCATCTTTAGTCCATTCGCACACTGGCATTTGTCAGGGCGTATGATTCGATTCAGCTGGAAAACGGCGGAACGGGGGAAAACATGTCTGAAGTCATCCGGGTGTTTGTAGAGAAAAAACCGGGGTTTGACGTGGAGGCGCGCCGGACGCGCGCGGATCTTGCGGAGAATCTCGGCCTTTCTTCCATTGAAGACCTGAAGCTCGTCAACCGGTACGATATCTCCGGCTTAAGCCGCGAAGAGTTTGCCGCCGCCCGCGGCACCATCTTTTCGGAGCCGAACGTGGACGACGTCTACGAGGAGGAATACCCTCTGCCGGACGGCTACCGCGCCTTTGCGATGGAATACCTGCCCGGCCAGTACGACCAGCGGGCGGATTCCGCCGCGCAGTGCGTGCAGCTGCTTACGCAGGGCGAGCGCCCCGGGGTGGCCTCGGCAAAACTGGTGGCCGTGAAGGGCGCGCTGACCGGCGCGGAATTCGGGAAGATCCAAAATTACATGATCAACCCGGTGGAAAGCCGGCTCGCCTCTCTCAAAAAGCCCGAAACGCTCGACGCGAAAGCGGAAGTCCCGCCGGACGTCGCCCGCGTGGAGGGCTTCGCTGCATGGGACGAAAAAAAGCTGCGCGGATACTATGAATCCATGGGCTTTGCCATGAGCTTCGAGGACCTTCTGTTCTGCCGGGACTACTTCAAAAACGAAGAAAAGCGCGACCCGACCGTGACCGAGCTGCGCGTGCTCGACACGTACTGGAGCGACCACTGCCGCCACACGACGTTCCTCACGCAGCTGGAAAACATCGAAGTGGAACAGTCGGCCGTCAGCGGCGCAATCGAAGACGCCCTCAAGGCCTATTACGGCGCGCGCGGCGAGGTTTACGGCAAAGACGCGCGGCGGCGGTCGGTTTCCCTGATGGACATGGCCGTTATCGGCGGCAAGCTGCTGCGCAAAGAGGGGAAGATTCCCGACCTCGACGTTAGCGAAGAAATCAACGCCTGCTCCATCCGCGTGCCCGTGACCGTGAACGGCGCAACACAGGAGTGGCTGGTGCAGTTCAAAAACGAAACGCACAACCACCCGACGGAGATCGAGCCGTTCGGCGGCGCGGCGACCTGCCTCGGCGGGGCCATCCGCGACCCGCTCTCCGGCAGGGCCTACGTCTACCAGGCCATGCGCGTGACCGGCTCCGGCGACCCGCGCGTCCCGTTCGAAAAGACGCGCAGGGGCAAGCTTCCGACGCGCAAGATCACGACCGGCGCGGCGCAGGGCTACAGCTCCTACGGGAACCAGATCGGCCTTGCGACCGGCCAGGTGACGGAGCTTTACGACCCCGGCTACGTGGCAAAGCGCATGGAGATCGGCGCGGTCATCGGCGCCGCGCCTGCGGAAAACGTCGTGCGCGAAACGCCGGAGCCCGGCGACGCCGTGGTCCTGCTCGGCGGGGCGACCGGCCGCGACGGCTGCGGCGGGGCGACCGGCTCCTCCAAGGCGCACACGGAAGAATCCATCGAACGGTGCGGCGCCGAGGTGCAGAAGGGCAACCCGCCGACGGAGCGCAAAATCCAGCGGCTGTTCCGCCGGCCGGAGGTCGCACGCCTCATCAAGCGCTGCAACGACTTCGGCGCGGGCGGCGTCAGCGTCGCCATCGGCGAGCTGGCCGACGGCCTGAAGATCGACCTCGACAAGGTGCCGAAAAAGTACGAGGGGCTTGACGGAACGGAGCTCGCCATCTCGGAATCGCAGGAGCGCATGGCGGTCGTCCTCTCTCCGGACGACGTCGAAGCGTTTATCCGCGCCGCGCGGGAAGAAAACCTCGACGCGACCGAAGTCGCCGCCGTCACGGCGGAACCGCGCCTGCGCATGAGCTGGCGCGGCGGCACCATCGTCGACATTTCGCGCGCGTTTCTCGGCACAAACGGCGTCACCCAGCGCGCAAGGGCGCTGATCTCCGCCGTAGACTCCGCGGACAACTACTGCGAGCAGGTGCCGCATGCGCTGCGCGGCCTGCCGCTCGGCGAAGCGTTCCGCAAAAATCTTTCGCGCCTTGGGGTCTGCGGGCAGAAGGGTCTTGCCGAGCGGTTCGATTCCAGCATCGGCGCCGCGACGGTGCTGATGCCGTTCGGCGGAAAATACCAGCTCACGCCGGAAGAGGCCATGGTCGCGAAAATTCCGGTCACAGACGGCGAAACGGACGACGCGACGGCCATGAGCTACGGATTCATTCCCGGCATCTCCAGGTTCTCCCCGTTCCACGGCGCGGCCTACGCCGTGGTCGAGAGTCTCTCGAAGCTGGCGGCCGTCGGCGCCGACCCGCTGAAAAGCCGCCTGACGTTCCAGGAATATTTCGAGCGCATGACGGACGATGAACGGCGCTGGGGCAAGCCGGCCTCCGCGCTGCTCGGCGCGCTGAGCGCGCAGCTCGGACTTGGGCTGCCGGCCATCGGCGGCAAGGACAGCATGAGCGGCACGTTCGAAGACCTCGACGTTCCGCCGACGCTCGTGAGCTTCGCCGTCGCCGTGACCTCGGCGCGCGGCACCATTTCGGCCGCTTTCAAAAAGGCCGGCTCGCACGTCGTGCTTCTTCCCCTTCCGGAAGATTCCAAGACGATGCTGCCGAACTGGCACGCCCTGCGGGAGTATTACGCCGCGGTCGTGCGGCTCGTCCGCGAAGGGAAGATCGTCTCCGCCTCCGTCGTGCGGGAAGGCGGCGTCGCGGCCGCCGTGTCGCGCATGTGCTTCGGCAGCAGAACCGGCTTCCGCTTCCGCAAGGCCGTGCTGAACGACAAATTCCTGTTCGCCCCGTCGGCGGGCGCCATCGTCGCGGAGCTTGCGGACGGAGACGTCGACGGCATCGGGTATATCTCCGTCGGGGAGACGTCCGCCGAACCGCAGGTAACGCTCGGAGACGACGCGCTGCCCCTCGACACCCTCCTGGAAGCATGGACCCGCACCCTCGAAAAGACCTTCCCCACAAAGGCCGCGCCGGCGCGCATGCAGAAGGTCCCGCTTTTCACCGAGCGGAACGCGTCGGCCCCGGCAATCAAAGCCGCGAGGCCGCGCGTGTTCATCCCGGTCTTCCCCGGCACAAACTGCGAATACGACAGCGCGCGGGCGTTCGGGCGCGCGGGCGCCGTGCCGGACGTCCTCGTGGTGAAGAACCTTACGCCGGCCGATATCGAAGAAACCATCGCCAGTATGGCGAAGGCGATTGCAAAGGCCCAGATCATCATGATTCCCGGCGGGTTCTCCGGCGGCGACGAGCCGGACGGATCCGGCAAATTCATCGCCACGGCGTTCCGAAGCCCCCGCATCGCGGAGGAGGTCGAACGGCTGCTCGATGCGCGCGGCGGGCTGATCCTCGGCATCTGCAACGGGTTTCAGGCGCTCATCAAGCTCGGCCTCGTGCCCTACGGCAGAATCACACCGCCGAGCGAAAACGCGCCGACGCTCACGTTCAACACGCTCGGCCGCCACGTCTCCCGCATGGTCTGCACGCGCGTGGCTTCGGTCAAGTCGCCGTGGTTCTCTTCCGTGCAGTCCGGCGACGTGTTCACCGTGCCGGTTTCACATGGCGAGGGGCGCTTCGCGGCGGCCGACGGCATCCTGCGCGAGCTTGCCGCAAACGGGCAGATTGCCACGCAGTACTGTGCGCCGGACGGAACGCCGAGCGGCGACATCGAGTGGAACCCCAACGGCTCCGCGTGGGCCGTGGAGGGCATCACCAGCCCCGACGGCCGCGTGCTCGGCAAAATGGGGCACTCCGAACGCCGCGGGACCGATCTTTACAAGAACGTCCCCGGCGAAAAGGATCAGAAGATCTTCGAATCCGGCGTGAAATATTTTAAATAGGCATGACACCGCTCCCGCAAAAGCATTACGGGAGCTTCTGAAAACTCTCCCGCCAGAGAAAGCTTAAAATTTTTTCGCCGGGCTAAATGACGGGGCCCGGCGGCGGCGACACGCCGCAATGAAACAGGCGTAAAAAATGGAACCATATCTGAAACGCACGTGGGCGGAAATCGACCTCGATGCCGTCCGCGAAAATTTTCGGCTCATCAAAGCCCAGGTGAAGCCCTCCACCAAGGTCTGCTGCGTCATCAAGGCCGACGCTTACGGCCACGGGGCCGAGCGCCTCTCGCAGGTCTACGAGAACGCCGGCGCGGACTGGTTCGCCGTCTCCAATCTGGAAGAGGCGGAACAGCTGCGCAGGGCCGGGGCAAGGCTGCCGATCCTGATTCTCGGCCATACGCCGCCGTGCGAGGCGAAGCGCCTTGCGGAGAACGACGTCGCGCAGGCCGTGGTGGGCTTCGGCTACGCGCAGGAGCTGTCGCGGGAAGCCGTGCGCGCGGGCGTGACCGTGCGGGCGCATATCCAGGTAGACACCGGCATGAGCCGCGTCGGTTTCTTCTACCAGGATCCCTCGCGCGACGGCGAAGCGGTCGAACAGATGGAAAAAGCCTGCAGGCTGCCCGGCCTTGACCCGGAGGGAATCTTCACGCATTTCGCGGTCGCGGACGAGGGCGAAGCAGGCGAAGCCTTTACCCGCAGGCAGTACGCAAGCTTCACCGATGCGATCGAAAAGCTGGCGCAGAGGGGCGTCCGGTTCTCCATCCGGCACTGCGCAAATTCCGCCGCCATTTTCGACTACCCGGAATTCCAGCTCGACATGGTGCGCCCCGGCATCATCCTTTACGGGCTCATGCCGTCCGGCGCCGTGCGCAACAAGGTGCCGATTGTTCCGGCCCTTTCGCTGAAGAGCGCCGTCTCGCTGGTCAAATCCGTACCGGCGCAGACAAGCGTCAGCTACGGGCGCATGTTCACTTCCGACAAGACGATGCGGATCGCGACGGTGCCAATCGGCTACGCGGACGGCTACCTGCGCAGATTTTACCGCGGCGCCTGCATGCTGATCCGCGGGCAGCGCGCGCGGATCCTCGGCCGCGTCTGCATGGATCAGCTGATGCTGGACGTCACCGCCATCCCCGGCGTCAAAGAAGGCGACGCCGTGACGGTCATCGGCAGCGACGGGGCGGAATCCGTGACGGCCGACGGGCTGGCCGGGCTTGCGGACACCATCAGCTACGAAATCGTCTGCGGCATCGCAAAGCGCGTCCCGCGCGTCTACCTGGAAGGCGGGGCCGCGACGGGGATCCTGGACTACCTGAAACGCGGCTGACCCTGCGCGGCAGGCAAGAGTTTCACCGGCCCCCTTTTCCGGGGGCTTTCCCATACCCGGCCCGGAGAAAACAAAAAAGCCGGCGAAAGCGCCACGCGCTTTGCCGGCCGGAAGCATCGGGCCCCGACAATCATCCTGTGCAGATTGGGGTTACATAGCAGCATGAAATTCATGAACGTTCTCAACAGACAAATCGGCAGATGGATGCCCGTGATTGCGCCGCTGTGCCTTTGCGCGGGCGTGGTGTTTTCGGAAGAGCTCGGCGGGCTGATTTTCCTCGTGCCGTTCGTGTTCGCGTTCATGACGTTCTGCGGGGCGCTGAATTCCAGCTTCCGCCAGCTGCTCGAAATCGCCCGGCACCCGCTTCCGCTGATTGTCGCGTTCGTCATGCTGCACGCCGTCGTTCCGCTGACCGGCCTCGGCACGGGCCGGATTTTCTTCCCCGGCAGCCCGTACCTCATCGCCGGCATCGTGCTGGAGTTTGCCGTGCCGGCCGCGGTGGTCAGCTTCATGTGGTCCGGCATGTCGGGCGGGGACGCGTCGCTCACGCTTTCGATCCTTCTGGTAGATACCCTGCTCTCGCCGGTCGTGGTGCCCGCGACGATGCATTTTCTCGTCGGCTCCAATGTAAAGATCGACGCTCTCGGCATGATGCGCGACCTTCTCTGGATGATCGCGCTGCCGGCCGTGCTTTCCATGGTGCTGAACCAGTGCTCCGGCGGCAAATGCGGAAAAAAGCTCTCGCCCGCCCTCGCGCCTTACAGCAAGCTGGCCCTGATTTTCGTCATCACGGTGAACTCGACGCGCATCGCGCCGTTCCTGCGCAACATGACGCCGCTGCTGTTTGAGATAACTGCGGCGATTCTTCTTCTTTCCGCCTTCGGCTATGTCGCCGGCTGGCTTGTCGCCCTGCCTCTCTGCAGGCAAAAGGGGCAGGTCGTCTCCATGACGTTCGGCTGCGGCATGCGGAACATCAGCGCGGGCGCCGTCATTGCGGCGGCGTATTTCCCTGCGGAGACCATGTTCCCGGTCATGATAGCCACGCTGTTCCAGCAGGTGCTGGCCTCTTTGTTCTCGCATCTGCTGAAAAAAAGGTATTTCGGCGGGGAGGGAAACTGACCCGCTACGACAGCCACTTTCTTTCGAGGGAAAGGACCATCCGCTCATACCGCTCCGCGCAGGCTTCCGGCTTTCCGCCGTCGATGTCTGCAAGGCAGGGTCTTAAGTAGCGGGACCAGATCCGGCTGTATTCCTGTTCCGGAACACCGGAGCGGTCGATCGCCGTGACAATCAGCGGGGCAAACAGATAATATTCGGCAATCTTCTCTCTGCCCTTCGGCGCGGAAGCGAGCCAGCCGTCCCGGAACGCGCGGAACTTCCGCAGCGCCGGACAGTCGTCGCCCTCCCCCAGGCTTCTGCAGGCGGCCGTCGTGATATAGCAGAGCTTTTTCTTGAAGCCCGTCACAATGGTGTCGTGGCTGGCTTTTCCCAGCGGCTGGCGCGGGTATTTGTCTTTCCACTCCGCGAGGAAAACGTCCGCCGCGGCCTCTGCCGGCGGGAAGCGCTCTTCCAGCAGAGCCGGCACGGTCAGCGACGTGGCCGTAAAGCGGCAGTCCATCGCCGAATTGTCGAACATGCCGCGCTTTTTGCCGTATTCTTCAGAGAACCTCCGGAACAGCATCCGGCCGAAGTCCCGGGCCGCGCGCTCTTCGTCCGCGGAAACCGCGGCCCGGAAGGCGTTCAGCGCGGGGCGGAAAACGGCGCGGTAATTTTCAAACTCCGTTTCGTAATTGTACTTGTTGAACATTTCGGTCTGAATCCGCTTGGTGAACAGCTCGTCCGCAAGCGCCTGCTCCATCGCTTCAGAGAGGGCGGCATAGCCGGTCGTATCCGCCGCCTCCGCGTCTTCCGCGCCGGCCGGCTGAAGGGCTTCCGTGTCGATGGGGCCGGAGCAGTACATGCAGACGATTCTGCCCGCGTGCTCCGGCACCATCAGTTCTTTCCCGCAGTGGGGGCAGCGGATGGTGATTTGGTTCATTTGATTTCTCCTTTGCTTTTTCGGTCCGGAACGGCCTGCCCGGCCTCCCGGTCTGCGACATAAGTTCTGATGCGGCTGAAGCTCTCTTCGCTGATGATGTGCTCAATCCGGCAGGAATCACGTACGGCCGTCTGCGCGTCGACGCCCAGCGTCATCTGCAGGAACTCCGCAATCACCGTATGGCGTTCGTAGACGGCGGCCGCGCGGCGGCGCCCCTCTTCCGTCAGCAGGAGATTGCCGCTCGGCTCCATGACGAGGTAGCCCGCTTCTTTCAGGATCCCCATGGCGCGGCTTACGCTCGCTTTCGTGTAGCCGAGCTCGTTGGCTACGTCGATCGAACGGACGCGCCCGTTTTTTTTATGCAGAATCAGAATCGTCTCCAGATAATTTTCGCCGGACTCCTGAATTTTCAATGCGGCACCTCCCGCTCTCAGCATTCGAATCGTTCCGTGAGATTTTATCGCTTATTATAGCATTTTTTGTGAGAAATAACAAGGCATTCCCGCCTGCGCGGACTGCTTGTCCCCCAAACCCGTCTATGCTATAATAATGATTATATATGGGAACCATACGGGAGAACCATAAAGCCCGCCCGGCCCTAAAAAGGCTCCGCCGGGCAAAAAAGCGGGAGGAAAAATTTATGAGCAGGACCGCCGTGCTGATTCCGTGCTACAACGAATCGGCCACAATCGAAAAAGTCGTGCGCGACTACAGGGCCGCGCTCCCCGACGCGGTAATTTACGTGTACGACAACAACTCGACGGACGGCACCGCGGAGCTGGCCGAGCGCGCCGGCGCCGTGGTCCGGCACGAGTACCGGCAGGGCAAGGGCAACGTAATCCGCAGCATGTTCCGCGGCATCGACGCGGACTGTTACCTCGTCACCGACGGTGACGACACATACCCTGCGGAAAGCGCGCCGGAGATGGTCCGCATGGTGCTGGAAAAAAAGGCGGACATGGTCAACGGCGACAGGCTTTCTTCCACCTACTTCACAGAGAACAAGCGCCCGTTCCACAACACGGGGAACCGGGTCGTGCGGGGCCTGATCAACCGCTTTTTCTCCGCCGACGTCAGGGACATCATGACCGGATACCGCGCGTTCAGCAAGGCGTTCGTCAAGACGTTCCCCATTCTTTCAAAGGGGTTTGAGATAGAGACCGAAATGACCATCTACGCCGTCGACCGTAATTTCGTCATCCGCGAGATTGCTGTCGCATACCGCGACCGGCCTGCGGGGAGCGTTTCAAAACTGAATACCTACGCGGACGGATTGCGCGTGCTGAGGACGATTTTTCGGCTTTACCGCGACTACAGGCCGTTCGCTTTTTTCGGTTTCTGGGCTGTCCTGCTTCTGGTTGCGGCGGTGTGCTGCTTTATTCCCGTGCTTCAGGAATATTTCTCCACCGGCCTGGTGCCGCGCTTCCCGACTCTGATTATGGGAAGCTCGCTCGGGGTGTGCGCGCTCCTGTGCTTTTTCACCGGCCTCATTCTGAACGTCGTAAACAAGCAGCACAGCCAGACGATTGAGCTGATGATGAATCTTCTGGCGGAGAGGGACGGCTATGGCTCGGAAAAATAATTGGCAAACCGTCCGGAAAGCCGCGGCGGCCACGCTCGGCACGGCTGTCTGCGCCGTTTTGTCCCTGCTTTTGCTCGCCTATTTCAAGCTTCCGGTTTTCTGGGTCGTGCCGGTCGCGGCCGCAATGGTATTCCTGTTATGGAAGACTTATGAGGTCCGTGAGCTACGCGTTTCGCTTTTCTGCGCCGCCTTTTCGTCCGCGCTGGCGCTTTCCATTGTGGCGGGGGGCAAGTTCCGGCCGGAGACCAATACTCTGGAGCCGTTCTACCGCTCGGACCTGATGTACCTCGCCGCCCTGGCGGCGGTGCTTTTTATCGTTCTGACTCCGGCCGCGCAGGCGCTGGTGCGGCGTCCTCTGCGGCCTGCCCCCGTGCTTTCCGGCATTTTCCTGCGCCCCGGCGCAGTATGGGCGCTGGCCGCCGTTTTCCTTTTCCTGTGCTGGATCCCGTGTCTTGTCGTCTATTACCCGGGGAGCATTTCGCCCGATTCGCTGGCCTGCATCGTGCGGGCCGACGGGAGGGCCGGGCTCTCGAACCAGCAGCCGGTGTTCTACACCCTGCTGATGCGGCCGTTCCTGCTGTTCGCCCAGGCGATCGGCAGAAGCCTCAACTTCGGCTGCGCGCTGTTCCTTCTGGTCCAGGCGGCCGCCATGGCGGTCATGCTGGGCTATGTTCCCGCATGGCTTCTGAAAAGAGGATGTCCGCGCTGGGCGGCGCTGCTCTGCGTCGCTTTTTTCACGCTGAACCCCGCCTTTCCCATGTACTCGGTGACGATGTGGAAGGATATCCTGTTCACCGGGCTGATGACCCTTTACGTGCTGAACCTGTACGACATCATTCAAAGCAAGGGGGACTGGTTCCGCAGCCGCCGGAATCTCATATGGTTCCTCGCGCTGAATTTTCTGATTGCATTTTTCCGCAACAACGGCTTCTACGTGATTGCCGTCACGCTCGTCCTGCTGGTCTTCCTGTACTGGAAAAGCTGGAAGCGCCTCATGCCCGGCTTTCTTGCCGTGCTGATTCTCGTCCCCGTCGTTCAGGGGCCGGTCTACCGCCTCTGCGGAATCGCTCCCAGCCCGTTTGCGGAATCCGTCGGCGTCCCCCTGCAGCAGATCGGCTACACGGTCACGTACGGCGGCAAGGTCACCGCGGAGCAGCGTGACTTTCTGAACCGCATGCTCCCCTACGACGAAATCAAAGCCGCCTATACCCCCTACTCGTCCAACGGAATCAAATTTCACAAGGATTTCAACAATGATTTCCTTGAAAAGAACAAGGGGACGTTCCTGCGCGTGTGGGCACAGATGTTCGCGCACAATTTCAGCTCTTACGTAAAGGCGTATATTATGGAGACCGTGGGCTACTGGCATATCGGGACGAAGGGGTGGGTCCTTTACTACGGCACCAACGGCGGGTACGGCGCGGAAGAGACCGGGCTGAGTCTGTCTTCCTCCTCCGGCGGGCACGCCGCGCAGCTGATGCGCGACAACATCCGGACGAGCTTCCCCTTTTTCCAGGACCAGATGCAGCCGCTTTCTCTTCTTCTGAACATTGCCTTTCTGTTCTGGGCCACGGTTTTTGCGGCCCTGGTCCTTGCCCTTAAGAAAGGCGGCCGGTACCTGCTGGTCTTTCTTCCGATGCTGCTGCTCTGGGCCACGCTGATGATTGCCGCGCCGACGAACTGCGAGTTCCGCTATATGTTCACGTTTACGACCGCCCTGCCCGCCTTCCTGGCCATGCCGTTCCTCCGCAGGCCGGCAGCAGCGGCGCGCCGCTGACCCTTTCTTGCCCCGCCCGGGACAATATGATATAATAGAATTGTTTTTTCATCCGCCGCTGCCCGCACGGCGCCGAGTTCCAAACGCCGGCGGCGAAGCTGTATCCTTCCGGGATTACAAGCTGCTTTTGAAACAATTGGAACTAAAAAAGAAAGGAAGAGGTGATTCGATTGGTCAAAAACTCAAGAAGCGATCTGTTCGACATTACGCCCCAGGTTGAGCAGCTGACGGGGCTTTGCCGGCAGCACAGTACCATCAGCACGGATCTCTACACCCGGTACCACGTGAACCGCGGGCTTCGCGACCTGAACGGCAAAGGCGTGCTGACCGGCCTGACCGAGATCTCGGAGATCGTCTCGTCCAAATCCGTGGACGGAAAAGACGTTCCCTGCGAGGGCATGCTGTTTTACCGCGGGATGAACATCAAAGACATCGTGAGCGGCTTCATCAGCGGAAACCGGTTCGGGTTTGAAGAAACGGCTTATCTGCTTCTGTTCGGCGAGCTTCCGGCGCGGCAGCAGCTGACGCAGTTCCAGAGCCTGCTTGCCCGCTACAGGACCCTGCCCACGAATTTTGTGCGCGACATCATCATGAAAGCGCCGAGCTTCGACATGATGAACACGCTGGCGCGAAGCGTTCTGACGCTTTACGCCTATGACGAAAAGGCCAACGACGCCTCTCTGCCCAACGTGCTGCGGCAGTGCCTGCAGATGATCGCCCTCTTCCCGCAGCTTGCCGTGTATGGCTACCAAGCCTACATGCACAATAAAAATCCATACAACAGCTTTTTCATCCATGCGCCGAAGCCGGAGCTTTCGACCGCCGAAAACATCCTGCACATGCTGCGCATCGACAATAAATATTCCTCGCTTGAAGCGCGCATCCTTGACCTGGCGCTCGTGCTGCACGCCGAACACGGCGGCGGCAACAACTCCAGCTTCACGACGCACGTGGTCGCTTCTTCCGGGACCGACGCCTACTCGGTCATCGCAGCGGCGCTCGGCTCGCTGAAAGGCCCCAAGCACGGCGGCGCGAACATCAAGGTCATGATGATGTTCGAAGACATGAAAAAGCACCTGCATGACTGGACGGACGAAGACGAGGTCGCGGAATACCTGCACAAGCTGCTGAACAAACAGGCGTTCGACCGCTCCGGGCTGATCTACGGCATGGGGCACGCGGTGTATTCCCTCTCCGACCCGAGGGCGGACATTTTCAAGCTGTTCGTCAAGCGCCTTTCCGAAGAAAAAGGCCTCGCGAAGGAATACGGCCTTTACGCGCTCGTCGAACGCCTGGCCCCGCAGGTGATAGGCCGCGAGCGCAAAACATACAAGGGCGTCAGCGCGAACATCGACTTTTACAGCGGGTTCGTCTACCATATGCTGGGCCTGCCGCCGGAGTTGTTTACGCCCGTTTTCGCCATGGCGCGCATCGTCGGCTGGAGCGCCCACCTGATGGAAGAACATATCAACGGCGGGAAAATCATACGTCCCTCCTATAAAAGCGTCTCCACCCGGCGGGAATACGTCCCGATCGAAAACCGGCAGGCTGAGCCTGCGCGCACGGCCGCGCATGCGGCTGAGTGAACTTCAGGGCTTTCCGTGCCCGGACAGTCTAAAAAACTGCTCCCGCAGACAAAACAATGTCTGCGGGAGTTTTCTTTGACCCTCCCGCCAAAACGGACCTGCTTTTTTCACCGTACCGGACGGCGGGACCCGATCTGCGGCGGCACGCCGCTCCGCCTTGACATATGCCGGCGTCTGGCCTATACTTTATTTCAATCTGAATGGTTAGGAGCGGTCAAATCATGCAGGCAATCAAAGACAGAATCTCGGCCCTTCGCGCAGAGATGACAAAGAACGGCATGCAGGCCTATGTGGTCCCCTCCGCTGACCCGCATCTGAGCGAATACACGCCCGCCCACTGGCAGGCGAGGCACTATTTTTCCGGCTTCACCGGTTCGGCCGGCACGCTTGTCGTCACGGAAAAGAAAAGCGGCCTTTGGACCGACGGCCGCTACTTCATTCAGGCGGAAAAGCAGCTTGCCGGCAGCGATATCGAGCTGTTCCGCATGGGGGTCAAAGGCGTACCGACTTTTTCGCAGTTCCTTGTAAAGGAGCTCGGCGAAAAGCAGACGGTCGGCCTCGACGGCAGGCTTTTTTCCGCCGCCGACATCGGCAGAATCCGCAAAATCCTCGCCGATAAGAAGCTCCAGATCAAGAGCGCGGATCTGATTGGCCCGCTGTGGCCGGACCGCCCGCCGCTGCCGAACACGGAGGTCTTTCCTCACGACACGGAATACGCCGGCTATACCTGTGCGGAAAAGCTCGCGCAGGTGCGCGCGGAGCTGAAAAAGTACGGCGCTGACGGCCAGCTTTACGCCCGGCTCGACTGCGTGGCCTGGCTGCTGAACATCAGGGCCGGCGACGTGGAGGACAGCCCGTTCGCGGTCGCCTACGCGGCGGTCCTTCCCGACTCGGCCTTCCTGTTCATCGACTCCTCGCGCGTCCCCGCGCCGGTCCGCGAGAACCTTGCGCAGAACGGCGTGCAGGTGCGCGGCTACGAAGAGATCGGCGCGTTCGCGGATTCGCTGGGCAAAAAAAAGATGCTCGCCAACCCGGCGGGCACAAGCTGGGAGCTGTACGAAAGGCTCTCGAAAAACGCCGGCGTCACGGTCATTGACGGGCCGGACATCGTGTACGAGCTCAAAAGCATCCGGAACGAGACGGAGATCCGCAATCTCCGCGAGGTACATATCCGCGACGGCTGCGCGCAGGTCGAAGCCTTCACCGAGCTGGAACGGCAGATCTCCGAGGGATACGCGGTCACGGAATGGACCGTCTGCACGCTGCTGAAAGAAGCGCGCGCAAGGCAGAAAGACAACCGCGGCGAAAGCTTCGGCACCATCGCGGCCTACGGCGCGAACGCCGCGATGATGCACTACGCGCCGAAGCCGGACGCGTGCAGCAAGTTGGAGCGCCGCGGCTTCCTTCTGGTCGATTCCGGCGGGCAGTACCTTGGCGGCACGACCGACATCACGCGCACGTTTGCGCTCGGCCCCCTGACGCAGGAAGAAAAGGAGTGCTACACCCGCGTGCTGAAAAGCCACATTGCGCTTGCGACGGCCGTTTTTCTGGAAGGGACCGCCGGCGGCGGCCTCGACACCCTGTGCCGCGAGCCGCTGTGGCAGGTCGGCATCGACTACCGCTGCGGAACGGGACACGGCGTCGGCAATTTCGGCAACGTGCACGAGGGGCCGCCGAACATCCGCCCGAAGAACGGCACCGTGCTGAAAAAGGGCATGACCGTCACCGACGAGCCGGGCGTCTATACGGAAGGCCGGTTCGGCATCCGCACGGAAAACCTGATGCTTGTCGACGAAGCCTTCGAGAACGAATACGGAAAGTTCCTGCGCTTCGAGGTCGTCACCTGCTTCCCCATCGACACCACACCGGTCCTGCCGGAGATGCTGACCGACGCGGAGCTTGCCTGGCTGAACCGGTACAACACCCATGTGCGCGAAACGCTGATGCCGATGTTCTCCGGGCGTGAGCTCAGCTGGCTGCTGCGCCGCACGGAACCCCTGCAGCGGGGAGAGCGGCCTCAGGAATCCTGATAGCGTGCCAGAAACGTCTTCGTGCGCTCGCTCTGCGAGTTGCCGAAGACCTGCTCCGGCGGGCCCTGCTCCACAATGGCGCCGTCCGCCAGAAAGACGACCTGATCGGCGACGCCGCGGGCGAATTCCATCTCGTGGGTCACGACGACCATCGTCATATGCTCTGCGGCAAGACCGCGGATCACCTTCAGGATTTCTCCCGTCAGCTCCGGGTCGAGCGCGCTGGTCGGCTCGTCGAAGAACAGCACGTCCGGGTTCATGGCGAGCGCCCGCGCAATGGAGACACGCTGCTGCTGCCCGCCGGAAAGCTGGCACGGATAGGCGTCCTCTTTGTCGGAAAGATCCATCTTTTTCAGCAATGCTCTGGCGGAGGCTTCGGCCTCCGCCTTTGTTCTGCCGAGGACATGCACGGGCGCCTCGGTGATGTTGCGCAGCACCGAAAAATGCGGGAACAGGTTGAAATTCTGGAAAACGAGGCCCACGTGCAGCGCGATGCGGTTGCAGACGGCGCGGCCGGAATAGACGGCCGTTCCGTTCGCGCCGGGCTTGACGAGCGTTTCGCCGCAGATGCTGATTTTGCCGGAATCCACCGTTTCCAGCTGGGTGATGCAGCGCAGCAGCGTGCTTTTCCCCGAGCCGGAAGGTCCGATGACGGCGAGCACGTCCCCTTTTTCCACATCCACGGAAATACCGTGGAGAACCTCCTGCCCCTGGTAGCTCTTGCTGATTCCGTGCGCCGAAACGACCGGCATTTCGTCTTCCCCCTCTATCTGCTGTAATAGCTGTAACGTTTTTCCGCGACGGTAAAGCACCGGGTCACCACGGCGTTCATGGCAAGGTAAAAGACGGCCGCCACCACGAACGGCACCATGCTGACCGCGGAAGACACCCAGTCCGACGTGGTTTTCAGCAGCTCAATCACGCCGATGACCTGCGCCAGAGAAGTGTCCTTCACCAGCGTGATGAACTCGTTGCTCATGGGCGGCAGGATGCCCTTGACCACCTGCGGCATCACGATGCGGAAAAACGTCTGGCGCCGCGTGAAGCCGAGGACCTTCGCCGCTTCGTACTGCCCGCGCGGAATCCCCTCGATGCCGCCGCGGAAAATCTCGGCAAAATAGGCGGCATAGTTCAGCACGAACGCCACCTCCGCCGCAAGCACGCGGTCAAGCTGAATGCCGAAAAGCGGCTTCATGCCGTAAAAGAGGAACAGAAGCTGCAGCATCAGCGGCGTCCCGCGCATCAGCAGGATGTAGAACCGGACCGGCAGGCTGACGGCCTTCACCTTCGACATGCGCCCCGCGGCGGTCAGAAGGCCGAGCGGAAGCGAAAAAACAAGCGTGACGAAAAAAATCCGCACGGTCATGCCCGTCGCTTCGAGCATCTGAACAAGCAGAACGGAATAATTCAAAAGAAACGATCCTCCTTCGGCCGGGCGGACTGTGTCCGCACCCACGGCCGGGCGTGCAGCAGAGCGGGCCTTCGGGCTTTCCCTGCCCGGTCCGGGGCAGTTCCCGGCAACAGAAATTATGTTGCCGCCGCAGGCACTGCGCCGCTATTTTCCGATGGTGATGACGTCCTTGCCGAACCATTCCTGAGAGATCTTCGCCGCCGTGCCGTCTTTGGCCATATCCCTGAGCGCGCCCTCGATTTTTTCCTTCAGGGCGGTGTCGTTCCTGCGGAAGCCGACGACATAGTCCTCGACCGCAAGCGAAACGTCGCTGCCGCTCGCGTCCTGCAAAACCGCGTACGCGCCGGGGTTGCTGGTCAGGTAGTAGCGCGCCACGACCTCGTCGATGGCGATGGCGTCGATGGTCCCATTCTGCATCTCCATCACGGCCTTGCTGTAATCGTCGATTTTGACGATCTCTTTGAGGGAATCCCTGAACGATGCGTTGGCCGCGCCGTTCAGGGCCGTTTCCGCAGAGGAATCGGACTGCACGCCGATGGTCTTTCCCGCGAGGCTGTCAAGGCCTTTATCAGAGGAACCGGACTTCACCAGGATAATCTGGTTGTTCTTCATGTACGGAATGCTGAGGCCGAACTGCTTTTCCCGCTCGTCGGTCTTGCTGAACCCGTTCCACAGGCAGTCCACGTTGCCGTTGTTCAGCTCAGCCGCTTTGTTTTCCCAGTCGATGGGCTGCATCTTCAGCGTGACGCCGAGGCGTTTGCATGCTTCCCGCGCCATGTCGATGTCGAAGCCGACAAGCTCGCCGGTCTTGATGTCCACAAACCCCATCGGGGGGAACGCCTTGTCAAGCCCCAGAACAAGCTGCCCGGCGCTTTTCACCTTTTCCCAGGAATTGTCCGCAGCCGAAAGGTTAGCCGCGGAAGAAGCCTGCGTCGCGGCCGCGCCGGAACAGCCGGCGACGGAAAGGGCGGCCAGCCCGCCGAGCAAAACAGCAATCAGTTTTTTCATAATTCCCTGCACTCCAGTAAATCATGGTTTCGCCCGCGTCCCGCGGGGACGCGAAGGCTTTTATTATTTTACCTGATTAGCACGCTAAAGTAAAGGGGGTTTCCGAATTTCCCGCGTTTTTTTACAAAGACGGCGCGGCGCCGCAGAATCACGAATCATTTGCAGGACGATTGCCCGGCGTTCGGCAAAAGCTGTGGAACCGGCAAAAAGTTCCTAAAATTTTGCCATAAATTTATCCCATTCATAGGAAGCAGTCTCCGTCAATATATGTTAAAATATAAAAAATGAGAAAACACGGGCTGCACAAAAGCCAATCACTACTTGGAAAGAGGGAATCAGAGTGCTTCTTATGAAATGCGCACGGCCCGCGCGGCGGTTTAGGCCGGCCGTGCGGCTGCGCCGCAGGGCGGCCGCCCTCTCTGCGTGCGCGCTGCTGATTGCTTCCGGCTGCTCCGCCGGGAATGCCGCGAAGACGGCGTCCGCGCCGCAGCAGGCGCGTTCGGCTTCTTCCTCTTCCGCCGCCTCTTCCTCGCCGGCGGCCTCCAAAAGCGCCGATGAAAACAAAACCGCCGCTTCGAAAAGCGGCAGTGAAAAGATTCTGAACGTAAAAAACATCCAGCAGACGCCGGAGCTGCAATCTGGATGCGAGGTGACCGCGGCGACCATCCTGCTGAATTTTTTCGGGTACGACGTGACAAAAACGGACCTTCTGTCCTTTCTGCCGAACGACGACGACTTTTTTGAGACAGACGGAAAGCAATACGGGCCGAACCCCTGGAAAACGTTTGCGGGCAGCCCGGATACCGACCATTACGGCTGTTACGCGCCGGTCATCGCCAACACGCTGAACGACTACCTTCTGGCCGTCGACGGCAGCCACGTGGCCTACAACCTGACGGGCCTTTCCGCCGACAAGCTTTACAAGCTCGTCGACGCCGGTCTGCCCGTCGTCGTGTGGGTCACCATCGGCATGGCGGAACCCTCCGGAGGGAAAAGCTGGTACCTGACCGACACGGGGGAAAGGTACCAGTGGATTGCGAAGGAACACTGCATGGTGCTGATTGGCTATACGGCGACGCAGGCGGTGTTCAGCGACCCGTACGACGCGCGCGGGACCGTGTCGTACGACAAGTCCCTGTTCGAGAAGAGATACCAGCAGCTTTATTCGCAGGCGGTGGCCATGCAGTAAGGCCGCGCCTTACAGAAGCCTTGTGTCGTTGATGACAAGCTCGAACTGCAGGCCCAGGTACTGCGCCGCCTGCCGGCAGAGGACCATGCGGGTCATGAAGATTTCAAAATACTCCATGACCGGGCAGATGGCCGTGTCGATGCGGATGTCGAGCGTGACGGTCTTCCGCTCGGCGTCGATGACCGTCGCGGCGTGTTCGACGGCGTAATTGACGCGGTCGTGGATATCTTCGTCGACCGTTTCCCGGTCGCGCACGCGCGTGCGGCGCACGTCGCCCTTGTCGGAAAGGATCAGCGCCGCCGCAATCGGGCTGACTGCGGCCGCAGTCCCTTCGTCGTGGTTGCCGATGGCGGCGCAGACCAGCGCGACCTCCTTCGGGTCCATGCCGAGGCGCGTCAGAATCTGAAACGCCATCAGGGCGCCGCTCTGCGCATGGTCGGCGCGGTTCACCACGTTGCCGATGTCGTGCATATACCCCGCGATGCGGGCAAGCTCGCAGGTGCGTTCGTCATACCCCAGGCTCTGCAGGATGTTGCCCGCGTAGTTTGCCGACCGCTTCGCGTGGGGAAAGCCGTGTTCGGTAAAGCCGATTACGCCGAGGTTCTGGTTTCCGTTTTCAATATACGCCTTGATTTCTTCGTTTTTCCGAATCTCTTCAAAAGTGATGTGATTGTATTTTTCCATTGACCCTCCGCTTTCAGGCATTGAGCATGCGGTAGACGGCTTCCAGGCAGACCTGCGCATGCAGCAGGAACCTGTCGATGTCGATGTTTTCGTTGGAGTTGTGCAGCCTGCGGTCCCCCTCGTCCGGGAAAAACGGCCCGAACGCCACGGCGCTGCCGGGAATCGCCCTCGCGTAGGTGCCGCCGCCCGTGGCGTACAGTTCCGCCGTACCGCCCGTGACGTCGTGGTAAGCGCCCTGAAGAAGGGAAATGAGCGGGCTCTGCGCCGGAAGGTACAGCGGCTTCGACTCGTTGAACAGCTCGGCGGAGACGCCGGCCTCGGAGGCGCGGCTGCGCAGTTCGGAAAAGATTTTGCCGCCGTCCGCCGTCACGGGGTAGCGGATGTCGATGGACGCTCTCGCTTCCCCGCCGCCGAAGCGGACGACGCCGAGGTTCAGGGTAAGCGGGCCGGAAGGCTCGTCGCTCTGCCGGATGCCGAAAGAGGCGCCGTCCGTCTCCGTGCCGATTGCGCGGTCGAGGAAGCGGAAGAAAGGCCCCAACTCTTCCGGGGGAAAGGTCTGCGCCAGCAGGCGGATCAGGTGCGTCGCGGCGTTGAAGCCGGCCTGCGGCTGCATGGCGTGGCTCGCCTTGCCCTTCGAGACGACCTTTGCGCCGCCGGGAACGGATGTGACCTGAAACTCCCCCTCCGCGCTCCGGGCGTTTTTCCGCAGCCCGGCGGCCTTTTCTTCCGAACAGGCCAGCTCCGCTTCGGCGGCATCCGGCACCGCGTTGACCACCGTGCCCGACGAAAAGCCGCGCACGGCGGAAGCGGCGGCCCCGACCGGCGTGAAATTCACCCGCATGATGCCCTTTTCGCGGTTGCAGATGCCGTACTCGCTGTCAGGCGTAAACGCCATAACCGGCATCGGCTCTTTGGCAAAATATTTTTCGAGGTCGTCGCTGGCGATCTCTTCCCCCGCGCCGAAAATCGCGCGGATTTTTCTTTTTCCGGCCACTTTTCCGTCTTTGAGGGCCTTGAGGCAGTACAGCGCGACAACCGCGGCGCCCTTGTCGTCGGCCGTGCCGCGCCCGAAATACAGATTTCCCTTTTTCGTAAGGGTAAACGGGTCCGTGTCCCAGCCAGTGCCGGCGGGCACCACGTCGACATGCGTCACGACCGCAGCCATCTCGCTGCCCTGCCCGTATTCGGCGTGCCCGGCGTAATTGCCGACGTTGCGCACCGAAAGGCCGCAGTCCTGCGCCATTTCAAGAATCGTCGCGAGCGCGCGGGCGGATTCTTTCCCGAATGGCATGCCCTCCTCGGCGGGGCCGCACACCGAAGGGACCGCAACCAGCCTGCCGAGATCCCGCAGAATTTCTTCTTTATAATCCAATATTTTTTTCCCGAATATCATCCGACATTCTCCTTCCTGTTTTTTTATTATACCACTTCCCGCCCGGCCCAAAAAGCAAACTTTCTGCAGAAAGTTTCCATGAATAAAAAATTCGCCCCCGTTCATACTGATTTTGTCTGCAATGGGGGTGAATTGAGGGGATGGAGAAAAAACTTGCTTTGTTTTTAAGCGGCGCGGCCATTTACCCGGCGCTTGAGATTCTCTGCCGGGGAAAAACGGATTTCTCGATGGCGGTCGCGGGCGGAGTCTGCGTGTGCCTGATTGACCGGGTCTGCAACGACAGGCTGCACGAGAGGCCTCTTTCCGTCAAATGCCTGGCCGGCTCCGGCATCATTACGACCGTAGAATTCGGAACGGGAGTTCTCGTCAACATGGTTCTGAAACTGAACGTCTGGGACTATTCGCAGATTCCCCTGAACATTCTCGGGCAAATCTGCTTTCCGTTTTCCCTGCTGTGGTGCTTCGTCACCATTCCGGCCATGTTGCTCGGCACCCTGTACGACAAAATCGTGCAGAGGTCGTAGCGCTCTCCCGCGGCCCCGCAAAGGGGCCGTTTTTTTATGCCCGCCCCGGGGAAAAGGGTGATTGCCTGTCCCCTTCCGCCGTGGTATAATGGGTTTCAACATACCGGGCTTTTGCCCGAAGCAGCAAAAAGCCGGCCGCTTTTCAAAAGGAGATCTTCTGTAAAATGAAACTGATGGCTTACAATTATCGCCCCGACGAGCTTCCCCTGTTCCGCAGATACGCGGAAA
Organism: Bacillota bacterium; assembly: GCA_023412715.1. GTDB lineage: Bacteria > Bacillota > Clostridia > Oscillospirales > Acutalibacteraceae > Thermocaproicibacter. The sequence continues at coordinate 44,645 of JAEZCC010000037.1, read as the reverse complement.
AATACGGCGTGGAGCTGAAGCTGTGCGCGGACGCCCCGGGGCCGGACAACGTGGAAGGGGCGAAGGGCTTCGACTGCATCAGTATGATCACGACGCCGATGGGCAAGGAGCTGATGGAGCGGTTCCTCGCGGCCGGCGTGCGGTTCATTTCGACCCGCAGCATCGGATACGACCACATCGACCTCAAAGCCGCCAAAGCGCTCGGCATGCACGTCGGCAACGTGAGCTACGCCCCGGACGGCGTAGCGGACTACACAGTGATGCTTATCCTGACGGCGACGCGGCGGCTGAAAGCCATTTCGCTGCGCGCCGCAGCGCAGGATTTTTCGCTTCAGGGCGTGCAGGGCAGAGAACTGCACAACCTGACCGTCGGCGTCATCGGCACGGGGCGCATCGGCCGCACGGTGATTCGCCGCCTTGCCGCATTCGGCGGCCGGCTGCTGGCCTACGACCTGTTCCGGAACGACGAGATGGCAAAGCTTGCGGAATACGTTCCGCTGGAGCGCCTGCTTGCGGAAAGCGACGTCATCACGATGCACATGCCCGCGACAAAAGAAAATTACCATCTGATCAACCGCGAATCCCTCGCGAGGATGAAGGACGGCGTCCTGCTCGTCAATACGGCGCGCGGCTCGCTGATTGACACCGACGCCCTGATTGCAGCCGTGGAAAGCGGAAAGGTCAGCGGCGCCGCGCTCGACGTGGTGGAAAACGAAACCGGCCTGTACTACAACAACCTGAAAAACGAGATTCTCAGCAACCGGGAGCTGGCCGTGCTCAAATCCTTCCCGAACGTCATCGTCACGCCGCACACCGCCTTTTACACCGATCAGGCCGTCAGCGACATGGTGGAGCATTCCATCGAAAGCTGCGCGCTGTTCGCGCAGAACAAAGAAAACCCCTGGCAGATTGTCTGAACGCCTGCCGAAACTTTTCATTGGAGGGAACAACGATGACACTGGACCAGTCCGCAGCGCAGCCCTTCTTGCAGCTTCCGCTCGTGAGGGACCTGCTGATTCCCCTTTTGGTTTTCGCGATCTTTTACACGCTGAGCCGCCCGCTGACCGGCGCTTTTTTCGCCCTGATGCGCAGAATCGGCCGCAAGGCGCCGGGCGGCGGCGCGGAGGCTCCCTTCGACGACGCCTTCCGCAGGCCGGCGAGGACGCTTCTGGTCGGCATCGGCCTGTTCGCGGCGCTCGGCGCGTGCCCGGCCGTAACCGGGACCGCCGGCCTCTGGCCGCTGATTGAAAAATGCTTCCGCAGCTTTCTTGTCATTCTGCTGGCTTGGGGGCTGTCCCGCCTGGCGGGCGGGTTCCAAGCCTCCGATTCGCAGCTTGCCCGCAGGATCAACCTGCCGGAAGACCGCACGGTGCTCAAAGCCCTCGTGACCGTGGCGCGCTTCCTCATCTACGCGCTCGCGGTACTGATTGTCGCGCAGGAATGGGACTTCAGCATCAGCGGGCTGATTGCGGGCCTCGGCCTTGGCGGCCTCGCTTTCGCCCTCGCCGCCAAAGACATGCTGACCAACCTGTTTGGCGGTCTGGTCATCCTTCTCGACAAGCCGTTCGCAATCGGCGACAAAATCAAGACCGGCGACGTGGAGGGCACGGTGGAAGACATCAACTTCCGCAGCCTTAAAATCCGCACCGAGTCGCAGGCCCTCATCACCGTGCCGAACGGAACGGTGACGGCCGGCCCCATTACGAACTACAGCCGTATGGAAAAGCGGAAGCTCACGTTCCAGGTCGCCCTGGCCGCGGACGCCGCGGAAAAGGACGTGGCGGGCTGCACCGAACGGATCCGCGCGGCGCTCCGGCAGGACGACGGCATTGAGGACGGCACATTCGCCGTTTCGGCCGACCTGCTCGGCAGCGGCGGACCCACGCTGACGGTTTCGTGCTACGCCAAGGCGACGGACCGGCAGGGCTATCTCGGGACAAAAGAGCGCCTTTCCGCCGCCGTCCTCCAGATTCTGACCGGCGAGGGGCTGAAATAGCCTTTCCCCGCAAAATTTTATCCGGGCCAACAACAGGGTCCGCGGAACTTGCCGGTTCCGCGGACCCTGTTTTATTTGTCTTCACGCCTTTGTAAAAACGGCCGTTTTCCTGAGATTGGAAATGAGAAGCTCATGAAAGCCGGATATGCGCGGCCGATTCACAAAAATTATAAATGTCATGCACAAAATGTTAAACCGGAATTCATTTCACATTCATACCCGTGGGGTACTTTTTAAATGAGATAACGGACAAGGAAGGAGCTTTCCATGCAGAAAACAGGCCGCTTCACCAAAAAGAACATCCGGCAGTTCTTCAGCTACCTCGTTGTCGGCGGCACCTCCACCGCCGTGGAATGGGGGCTTTTCTTCCTGTTTGTCTATCTGCTGAAATGGGATCAGAACCTGAGCTTCATCATCGCCTATGTTATTTCCACGTTCGTCAATCTCGTATTCGGCCGGAATTACACATTCCGGGACGCCGTGACGCGGCAGGCCGGGGACCGCAGGGCCCTCGCGCGGGAAAGCTCGCTGGTCTATCTTGTGGCGGCCGTCAGCTGCGGCCTGAACGTCCTGTTCCTCAATTTCTTCACCGGTGTTTTTCACATGGATTCCATGCTGGCGAAAGTCGTCACCACGGGCCTCGTGTTCTTTTTCAACTACCTTGCGCGGAAGCTCGGCATTTACCGCGAGCACAGCCCGTCGCCGAAGCCGCCCTCCTGACGCATGCCTCCGCAGACAGACGATACGCTGAAAAACTCCCGGAAAGGTCTGGTACACATGAAAGCAGTCAAACGGTACGGGGAAAAAATCGCCCTGGCGCTCCTCTTGGCCCTGGCCGGTTTTCTGTCGATCTATAATATCTGGAACGAAGGCTACAGCAACGAATTTTACGCCGCCAGCGTCAAGAGCATGCTGACAAGCTGGAAGAACTTTTTCTTTGTCTCTCTGGACCCCGGCGGATGGGTCACGGTGGATAAGCCGCCCGTTTCCCTGTGGGTGCAGGCCGCCTTCGCAAAGGTCTTCGGGTTTTACGGCTGGAGCATCCTTCTGCCGGAGGCCCTCGCGGCCGTTGCCAGCGTCCTGGTCCTCTACCACGTTGTCAGGCGGCATTTCGGCGCGGCGGCCGGGCTGATCTCGGCGCTCGCGCTCGCCCTTTCACCCATTTTCATCGTCATAAGCAAAACCAACAATACGGATTCCGTGCTCATCCTCTTCATGGTGCTGGCCGCGTGGGCCATGTCCGTCGCCGCAGACACCGGCCGGCTTCGCCACCTGATTCTCTCGGCGGTCCTGCTCGGCGTCGCATACAACGCAAAGACACTGGAGGCTTTTCTGATTCTTCCGGCGCTGTTCGCCGTTTATCTGTTTGCGGCGAACCGGAAATGGCGCACCCGCGTCTGGCATCTTGCCGTCGCGGCCGCCGTGCTGGCCGTGGTCTCTCTTTCGTGGTCCGTCGCCGTGGACCTGACCCCCGCGAGCGAGCGCCCGTACGTCGACAACAGCTCCACCAACTCCGAATTGGAGCTTGCAATCGGGTATAACGGCCTCCAGCGCATCACGGGGCAGAACCGCAGCGCTTTCGGCGGCGGCGCAGCCCCGTCTTTCCCGGAAAGCGGGACCGAATCCGGCGAAACGCAGAGCGGAGGCGCCTCCGCGACCACCAGCGCGACCCCGCGCAGCGGCGGGACGCCCGGCGGAACCTCCCCCGAGGACAGCGCTCCTTCCCAGGGCGGCTCGTCCGACAACGGGCGGACGTTTGAAGGCGGCATGAACGGCGGCTTCGGCGGCATGGGCGGCGGGGGCAACTCCTTTAACGGCGGCGGAAGCGCCGGCCCGCTCCGCATGTTCAACACGACGCTCGGCGGGCAGGACAGCTGGCTGCTTCCCTTCGGCCTCTTCGCCCTGCTGGCGCTGATTCTTCGCATGCGCAGGGAACCCGACCCGGAGCAGCGCCGCAGGCTTCTGAGCGATCTGCTGCTGTGGGGCGTTTCCCTCCTCGCCATGGTCGGCTATTTCAGCGTGTCGAGCTTTTTCCACCCGTATTATATCTCTGCGATGGCTCCGTTCCTCGCGGCGCTGATCGGCATCGGCGCCGTGGAGATGTGGAAGCTCTACCGGGAAGCGAAGACCGCCGGGTACCTTCTGCCCGCGGCGCTTGCCGCGACGCTCGCCGCGCAGCTCCTGATGCTCCGTTTCTACCCGTCCTTCTCAAAAATCCTGTTTCCGCTGGTCGGCGCCGCGGCGGGAATCCCGACGATTCTGCTGATTGTCCTCAAGCCGCTGCGGAAAGGCTCCGGCAAACTCGGCAAAGCATGCGCCGGGGTTGCGCTGGCCGGCCTTCTGATCGCGCCGGCCGTCTGGCTCGGATATTCCGTATTCACAAACAGCTTCAACGCGTCCATCCCCTCCGCCGGGCCGTCCGCCACCGAGTCTTCGTTCGGCGGGAACGGCGGCTTCGGCGAAAACCGGCTCCGGGGTACGGTCGGTGAGGACGACGCGGGCAGCGGCCGGAGCGGCGGCAGCTTCCTCCCCGGCGGCTCCGGAAGCGGCGGCTTGCAGGGCCGGTCTTCCGCGAACGAAAAGCTGATTGCTTTTCTCACCGAAAACAACACCGGCGAAAAATGGCTTGTCGCCGTACCGGACGCCGCGGAGGCCGAGCCGATTATCCTCGCGACAGGGAAGCCGGTCATCGCCGTCGGCGGGTTCAGCGGCAACGACAAAACCATGACAGTCGCAAAGCTGGAAGAGCTGGTGTCGTCCGGCGAGCTGAAATACTTTCTTGTGACCGGCGGGAACCGCGGCGGCTCTTCCGGCGACGAAGTCACCGCGTGGGTCGAAAAATACGGCACCGCCGTGGATTCCGCCAAATGGGGCGGCTCTTCCTCCGGAACGGACGGCGCAGGCATGGACGGCCGCAGCGGCTCCGGGACCCTTTACGACCTTTCCTCTTACAAGGCTTCGGTCGGCTCGTCCGTCACCAAAGCGGCGGGGTGACGCGGTCCCGTCCGGCCCAAAAAGAAACAGGCGGCGTCAGGCTGCGTTCCGCACAACAGTCTGGCGCCGTCTGTCTGATTTTTAAAGAGCCGCCGGAAACGGCAGGACGCTACGATTCCTTTTTCCGGTTCCTTTTCTGGCTGCATTCGCGGCAGTAGCCGTAGATTTCAATCCGGTGGCTTTTGACGTCGAAGCCGTATTTCGATTTCATCAGCTGATCGAACTGGCCGAACGGGCAGTCGTCGATTGGAATGATCCTGTTGCAGCCCAGGCAGATGGCATGATGCCTGTGCCCGGACTCCTGGAATTCATACCTTGCCATGCCGTCGTCGGTGAAATTCGATTTCAGCAGGATTCCCTTCCCGGCCAAGGTCTCGCAGGTCCGGTAAACGGTGGAAAGGCTCAGCTTCTCCGTCTGCCTGTTCAGGGCGGAAAAAATCTCATCGACGGTTTTGGGCGATGAATCCATGAGCGCCTCAAGAACCAGGATTCTAGTTTTGGTCCGCTTTAAATTCTGGTCGCGCAGCAGTTTTTCAAGTTCGTCCTTACCCGGCATGACAATCCTTCCTTAGAAGCTGACATTCAGACCCGCGTTTCGCCGCGGTCTGTCTCGTTGCCTTCTATTATGTGCTTTTATGGGAGGTCAGTCAATACCTTTCTGAGAGGGACCGCGGCTTTGGGGTCTCAGGTCCTCCGCCGCGGCCGGCGCGGCGGGAAATTCCGGCTGTGAAACCCGGGCGCGGCGATTGTTTTCCCCCGAAATTGGGAGTAGAATATGAGTACGCGCCGCGCGAAGCCCACGGGCTTTTGCGCCCTGCGTCATGGAAACCGAAAAACTGAAGGCGGCAGCCGTTTCAGCAGAACTTTTCAATAAAATTCGCTGTGAGATGAAATTGTGCCAATGATCCATGAAAAGAAAGCAGAGACAAGCGTGGGGCAGGAAGGAATCTCGGAACGATGGTGCGGCTACATCATCCGCGTCTGTTATGTTGCGGTGGGAATCAACACGGTGATTCTGGTCGCGGCGTGGTCCATTTATCTGTACCTGGGCGGCCCGACCAATCCCGTCGATTACTGGAGCCGATATATCATCATTCCGACGCTCTGCATGCTGTTCCTGAACGTTCTGGCGGATTGCCTGGTCCGTTCCCGCAGAGTCCCGCTGATTGCCAAAAAATATTTTTCCCTTCTTCTCGCCCTGCTTTTCTGCGCGTTCCTGTGCGTGGTGCACAGCATTCTTGCCGTTTTGCTGGTGACGTTCGTCATTCCGGTCTTTCTTTCCACCATTTTTGCCGACCTCAGAATCACGAGGCGTATTTTTATTCTGAGCCTTTCCGCGCAGCTTTTGAGCGGCATAAAAATGAGGGTCGCTTCCACACGAGATTTCGGCATATGGATCTGGGTGGAGCTGCTGGTGGCGACGGGGATTCTAATCTTTTCCTATTTCTGCGCCGGGATCCTGATCCGCAACGGACAGTACAACCTCGCTTCTCTCGCGCAGTCCATCCACGAGCGCAAACGGCTGGAGCACCAGCTGCAGCAGGACGGCCGCACGGGCCTTTACAACCGGAACACCTTCGAAGAATTCGGGAAAAAAATGATAACGGAGTGCCGCGCTTCCGGCATCCCCCTCTCTTTCGCCATGCTGGACCTGGACGATTTCAAGAAGATAAACGATACATACGGCCACACGGCTGGCGACAAGGTCCTGCTCCGCCTGTCCCGCATTCTGCTGAACAATTCCGATGAAAGCATCTGCGCTTTCCGCCTCGGGGGCGAGGAATTCGGCCTTCTGATGAAAGGCTACCGCATTCAGGACGCGCGGCAGGTCTGCGAGGGGATACGTTCGCTGATAGGCTCCTCGCCGGCGCCGGAGGCGGGCGATCAAAAAATCACATTCAGCTGCGGGATCGTTTCGCTGGACGAAACGCTTCCGGACCTGACAAGCCTTTACAAAGCGGCGGACTCCACGATGTACCGGGCGAAGGGCAAAGGGAAAAACCGGATCGAGCTGCTGGACGGTCCGGTCCCCGGCGAGCCCTTCCACACGGAAAAAGAAACGGCCGGCGGCCCGTGAAAGCGAAAAACACACCGCCACGCCTGCCGTATTCTCACCGCTGACAATCTGAAGTCCGCAGACGGCATCCATGACAGAATTCCGGAACAAGCGAGAATGTTTCCGCCAGAACAAAACCACCTGCTGAAAACGGCAGGCGGTTTTTTATATCTCTTAAAAGGTACCGCTATCCAGTCGCTCAGGCGGACGGCAGCGCGCGGAGACTGGAAACATGAAACTTAGTAAATTATTTTTACAATATATATTGACAATATTGTCTGGTTATTGTACAATAAACGCGCAGAAATATTGCATAAATTGTGATAATAACACCATTAATGGACTTTTATCTCGTAACGAACATAAAATAAGTAATAATCTCTTATTAATAATTCCTCAGAGAGAGAAGGACGACCGATATGATAGGGATCAATCACCAGAATATGAACGGCCAGAATAAATACATCATTCTCAAAGCGATTGTCACGCAGGGCCCGCTTTCCCGCATGAACCTGAGCCAGATGACCGGTCTGAGTAAAATGGCCATTTCTTCCCTCACGAACGATTTCATAGAAAAGGGCATTTTACGGGAGTGCGGAGTCACCCAATCGACCGGCGGAAGAAAACCGACTCTTCTGGAGGTCGTGCCGGATTCTCTTCTGACCCTGGGAATTTCGATAGGCCGTGACGTTTTGCAGGTGGCGGTCATCAACCTGAAGGGGCAGGTCCTGAAGAGCGAAAATTTGCCGTTTTCCCTGATGAAAAACAACGAGGGCCTGTTGAACAGCCTCTTTTTCCTCTGCGACAGAATGTACAGCGAACCTCTGAAAGACAGGATCTGGGGAATCGGCATTTCGTGCGCCGGGCCTTTGTCCGTACAGTCCGGCATGATTCTGAATCCGCCGAATTTTAACAGCATCCACGATCTGCCGATCGTCAAAGAACTGTCGGAACGGTACGGCCTCCCCGCTTATCTGCAGAACGATATGTATGCCGCGGCCCTGGCGGAGGTCTATTTTGGGAACAAGCAGAAATACAACAATTTTATTTATATCGGAATTTCTTCCGGCATCAGCGGCGGCGTTATCATCAACCGCAGGCTTTACACGGGGTCCACGGGCCTTGCGGGCGTGATAGGGCACAGCATAGTGGAAAGGAACGGCATTCCCTGCGAATGCGGGCAGCGGGGCTGCCTTGAAAAATACAGCAGCACCAGGGCGGTTTTGGCCTGGGCCAAAGAAAACGGAGCCGATCCCGATCTTTCCTGGATGGAACTTGTGAGCCGCGCGGCTCAGAACGACGAAATCTGTCTGCGCGCAATCAACCGGATGGCGGAGTACCTGGAAATTGCGGTGATCAATATGGAGAGCGCCTACGACACGGAATGCTTCGTGATCGGCGGGGATTTGTATTACTGCCAGGATATGGTTGTAAAGCATATTGAAGAAGCCCTGCAGAACCAGTCCCTGCTCTGGAGGCAGCGCCATAAGGTCATGGTGGAAGGCTCTTCTTTTACGGGGGACGCGTCGATGATAGGGACCGCGGCCCTGGTCATGGAAAACAATATGGAAACCTGACGGAATGCCGGAATTTCAATTATATAATTGATAAAAATACAAGATGAAAAACAAGGAGGGATGAGACGAAAACGGCTTAGGAACATATCGGCGGATGTTGTATCAATGTGCAGTAACAGGAAAGGTGAAAAAAATGGGGAACATAAAAAAGGTCTTAAGCTTCTTTTTGACGTCGGCTCTGGTGCTCTCTTCTTTTGCGGGATGCGCTTCTTCGGGAGCTTCTTCCGGCAGCGGTAAAGCGGCCTCCGAACCGGTCACGCTGACAATCTGGGGCGACAGTGCAAACGAGGCGCTGCTGAAATCTTCATTTACCGCAATCAACGACGCTTTTACAAAGAAATACCCCAACATTAAATTGAATTACCAGTATTCCGGTTCCTCCGAAACCCTTCAGATCGCCATGCAGTCCAATTCCCTTCCGGACCTGTTCTGGGTCTACGGAAACAAAACGAATGTCATGGCTCAGATGGTCGGGAACGGGCAGCTTCTGAATCTGTCGAAATACAATATCGACACCAGCCGTTTTTCGAAGGAATCGGTGGAATACGCGACGGTGAACGGGGGCATCTACTGCTCTTTCCCATCGTTCTTCGACTATGCAACCATGTTCTACAACAAAGACATTTTCAGCAAGTACAATCTGAGCATACCGAAAACCTGGAGCGATTTTGAAAATATTGTATCGACCCTGAGTAAAAACGGAGTCACCCCGATTGCCTTCGGCGGCAAAGGCGAATGGGACCGGTACTGGCTGATGCAGTACATCGCCCCGGCCCTCTGCAACGACACGATGGATGCGATCGCAAATAAGAAATCCGATGTGGACTACGCGAAAATGGTAAAGGCGTTCGACGTGTACCGCGACTTTGCCCAGAAGGGGTACCTGGGAAAGAACTACATGGGAATCGACGGCACAGGGGCCCAGCTTGCCTTTACGACCGGAAAGGCTGCCATGACGGTAGACGGCACATGGAACGGCCAGGTTTATTCCAAGACGACGTTCAAGACGGGCAGCTTCGCCGCCCCGGGAGAAGACGGCAAACGGTATGCGCAGGTCGGCCCAAGCAATTACAACACATACGCGGTTTCATCAAAGACCAAGCATCCCGACGAAGCGGCAAAATATGTAGAGTTCCTGAACACCAAAGAGGCCGAGCAGATTCTGGAAGACAACCTGGGCAGCGTTCCTCTTGTGAAGGACCTTACCCTGAAAAACGACAGTGTAAAGGAACTGGCGGCATACGACGTCGTGGGCTACAACATTTACAATATGTTCGCCTCGGTGGGCGACGACAACAGCAAACCGCAGGACGTCCTGCTTGGCAAGGTGCTTCCGAATCTTATGGAATTCAACACGACGGGCGAACAGGGCGTGAACCAAATCAAGGCGGAAATGGCCAAAAAGAGCGGTTCGAGCAGTTCAAAATAACTCCGGAGCTTCCGTGACGGAATCAAACGAGCGGATCAATTGAAAATGATGAGTTATGCCGTTCCCATGGCATAACTCATCCTCAATTGGCTTTTCATTTGAGATTTTCCCGGGTTCGCGCAGCATCCTATTCCGCCGCCAATGTGCAGGGCTTATCCAATTCCGGTTTACGATTGCAGAAGGAGCAGAAAATTGAGAACTTTTTTCAAGCAAAGACCATTTATTCTTTTTTTGGCCCCAGGCTTCATCATCTACACACTATTTGTCATTTACCCCATCATAGCTGCCGCGAGGATCAGTCTGTTTCAGTGGAACGGAATCGGAGATAAAATTTTTGTAGGCCTGGGCAACTACGTCGAATTGTTTACAAACCAGGAGCTGATGTCTCAAATGACAAACGCTCTGTCCCACAGTTTAATCCTTTTCGTTTTGACCGTGCTGATTCAGCTCCCAATCCAGATTATCATGGCGTACATGATCTATACCAAGGCGAAAGGGAAAAACTTCTTCCAGGTGGCCGTTTTTTCGCCGCAGTTTATTTCCACGCCGGTCATCGTCTTCATGTTCACGCTGCTGTTCGACGGCAACATCGGCCTGGTGAACCGCTTTCTCGAAATGGTCGGGCTGGGCCAGTACGCAAGGCCGTGGCTCGGGACCCCGAGTCTCGGTATCTATATCGTCTGGGTCATGATCGCCTGGGCCGGCATGGGCGTCGGCATGATGTATATGCTCGGCGCGATGAAAATGGTGCCCTATGACAGCCTGGAAAGCGCGTATATCGAAGGGGCCGGTTTCTGGAGGCGCCTGTTCTTTATCGTAATCCCCCAGGTGAAAATGACAATCTTCAATTTGGCGCTGCTGGCTTACATCTTCGGCATGACCATCTTTGACTACAGCTACATTCTGGGCGGAACGGAAGGCGGAATCAACGGCAATATGGACGTCATGTCGCTTTTCTTCTACCGTATGGCGTTCGGGGACACGAATCCGCTCGGCGGCTCAATCAGCAAGAACTCAATGGGCATGGGCACTACTATCGCCTGCGTCCTGTTCCTGATTATCTTTCTGGCCGCCCTCGCACAGATTCTGCTGGTATACCGCAAAGAGGAGGACCACGAGTAATGAATATGAACAAACGCACCGGTGTCGTTTCGGGGTTCGTGAAAGCGTTCCTCTGGATCTATTCCCTGTTTATCTTCTTACTTCTGCTTTACATGACCTACGATTCCTTCCGTTCCCGCGACGATATTCTGTCGAGCACGTTCGGCGGGCTCGGCGGCTTTATAACCGAAAATTATAAAACCCTGTTCGTCGAGGACCAGTTCTACCTGTACTTTCTGAACAGCGTTATCATCCTTGTCGTCAGCATGGTGCTTCTGATTTTCTTCTCGTCGCTGACGGCTTACGGCATTGCGCGCTACAGCTTCCGGTTCAAAAAAGCGGTCCGCATTTATTTCCTGATCGGCATGATGTTCCCGGTGCAGCTCGGCATCGTTCCGATTTTCCTGATGATGAAGCAGATGAATCTGATTAACAACCTGTTTTCCGTCATTCTGATTTCTGCGGCAGGCATTTCCATGCCGGTGTTCATGCTGACGGACTTTTTCCAGAAGCTTCCGAAAGAGATTTACGAGGCGGCCATTGTGGACGGGGCCGGCGAATGGAAAACATTCAGCCGCATTATGTTCCCCATGGCGAAGCCGGTCGTTTTCTCGGTCTGCATCATCGTGTCCGTACAAATCTGGAACCAGTTTTTCCTTCCGCTTATCTTCCTGCAGACAGAAAGCTTAAAAACGATCCCGCTGGTCGTGATGGAGTATACCAGTAAACTGATCAGCACGATGGATTCGGCAATGGCCGCGTCCGTGCTCTCCACCGTGCCCATTCTGATTCTGTTTATCGTTTTCTCAAATAAAATCATCGACGGAATCACCAGCGGTGCCGTAAAAGGCTGATCCCGGAAGAAGCGGGAAAGGAAATTTTATGTCAAGAATCAAAGAAATATACTGCATGCACCACAGCCACCTGGACATTGGTTTTACGCACCCTCAGCCGCTTCTGCTGAAGCTGCAGGAGGATTATATCGACCAGGCCATCGATCTGTGCGTGAGGACTGCGGCTTATCCGGAGGAATCCAGATTCCGGTGGACCTGCGAGGCCAGCTACCCCCTGGTGCGCTGGCTGCGGACGGCGACAGCGGAACGGGTCGGTTTACTCAGGGAGCTGATTCAGAACGGGCAGTTCAGCGTCACGGCCCTTCCCATGCACACCACGCCCGGCTGCGACGCGCGCGAGTTTGTGCAGATGCTGGGCGGGCTGGACGACCTGCGCAAAACGCTCGGAGCCCCGATCCGCACGGCGGTCAACCACGACATCAACGGCCAGCCGTGGCCGCTCTCTCAGCTTCTGCTGGACAGCGGGGTCGATTTCTATATCACCGGCATCAATATCCATTTCGGCGGCATCCCGTTCCCGCGGCCGCTCGTCTTCAAATGGCAGACGCCGGACCGCCGCGAGCTTCTGACATTTCTCGGCGAACACTATTCTTTGTTCAGCCAGTTTTTCTACACCTGCGAAGCGGATACGAAGCGCATGCACGAAGGCGTCCGCGAGTATGTCGGGCGTCTGGAAGAAAACGGCTACCGGAAGGACTACGCCTTTCTGACGGCCACCAATCCCCCGCTGTTCGACAACAACTGCCCCGACGCGGAGCTTGCGGACCTGATCCGCCGTTACAACGCGGAGGGGCATGAACAGATCATCCGTTTCGTGACCCCGGAGATCCTGCGTGAAAAAGTGAGGAAGGACGACGCGGAGACGGCTCCGGTTTACCGCGGGGACTGGACGGACTACTGGAATTTCGGGTGCGCAAGCACCGCAAGGGAAACCCGGATCAGCCGGAGGGCGAAAGAACTCCTGAAGAATGCGGAACTGATTGAAACGCGGTGCCAGAGCCCGTCGGCGCGGTACGACCTCGCGAAAGCGGAAAGCTGGAATTCCTCCATTCTGTACGACGAGCATACCTGGGGCGCGGCGCAGTCCGTGACCGACCCGCAGGAGGAAGAGGTCGTTTCCCAGTCCGTCCACAAGGCGGAGACCGCATACCATGCCGCGGATCTCGCCGCATATGTCCTGAGCGCCCAGGCCGAGCTTCTGGCGGGCAACCCGCATCAGTCGGTCAAACCGGAAGGCGTGCTGGTCGTCAACACGACAAGCGCGGACCGGCAGGCAGAGCTGAACGTGCCGGAAGCTTTTACACAGGACGGCCGGCAGCTGTCGGCCCTTCGCAGCAAGCAGTTTCTGCCTTACGATGCCCAGAAGGGAAAAACGGCGTACTACGGAACCGTCTCCCTCCCGCCGTTCAGTTATCGGAAAATCCCGTTTTCCGCACTTGAAAGGAACCGGGAAAAGCTGGCGGAGCGCGGACCCGCGTACACCGTCGAAGGGAATCTGATTCAGACGCCCTTTTATACGGTCCGGGTCAACCGCCTGACCGGCCGGGTGGAGCAGATTGCCGACCGGAAAAGGAACTGGCCGATTCTGGACGAAACGAGCGAATGGACCTTTTTTGAGTTTGTACGCGAGACTGTCGATCCGCGTTTTCACCCCCAACAGAGAAGCACTATCTTCCCAAGGGACATCGCCCTGGGGAACCGCAACATCAGCGTCTGGAACCACGGCTGGAAGGCGCGTCACGAAGGGGTAAGCAAAATCGTCGGTTGGGAGATCGTTCCGGGGCCGGATCGGGTCACGCTGCGCTGGACCTCACAGGCGGCCGGAGTCAGGGCATTAAGCCAGGAAATCACGTTTTTCGATTTCAGCCCCCGCATCCGTCTGAAAGCCGTCCTGCAGAAAGAACCCGTCGGGGAGCCGGAAGGAATCTATTTTGCGTTCCCGCTCAACCTGAAGGAAAACTGGCGGTGCTGGTTCGACACGGCCGGGACCTTTGTCCGCCTCGACGACGACCAGCTTGGAAAAGTCTGCCGCGATTGGGTGACGGTTGATAAAACGGTGTCGCTTTGCGACGGTGAAAAGGGAGTGCTGCTTGCATGCCCCGACGCCCCGATGGTACAGGCGGGCGATTTCAATTTCGGCAAAGAAAGCGGCTCGATCCCGCGGCGGAAGAATCCTCTGCTGCTCGCCTGGCCTATGAACAATTACTGGGACACAAATTTCGCGGCCGATCAATCCGGCCGGGAAGAATTCCTGTATGAGCTGACGCCGCTGGATCAATTCGACCCGGTCTTTGCCCGCCGGATGGGCGAACTGGCATCTGAAAGCACAGTTCTGGGCGCGGCGGTCGTCTGTGACAGGGAGGAAACAGCTTCCTTTCTCAAAGGGACGGGAGATTCCGTTCTGCCGCTTTTTGTCAAACCGGCCGGTGCCGGAACGACTGTGGCGCTTAAAAATTTTGCGGAAGAAAGAAAAACATATTCGCTGGAATTCCCGGGGAAAAAGGTCAGGCATGCCGAGGCCGTCGGCCCGCAGGGAAATCATCTGCGCGCGCTGGCTGTTGCGGACGGGATTGTGCAGGCCGAACTGGCTCCCCAGGAGCTGCTGCTGGTTCACGCCGAATTTTAGCAACGATGACAACACACTTCAAGAAATACGATTAGCGACGATGTCGTTCGAAAGGCTGGTTTGCAGATGAAGATAGGGATAGATCTTGGCGGAACGACCATGTCTGCCGGATTGATTACCGACGACAATGTACTTGTGGACAAACGCAGCACGAAAACCGACAGTAAAGACGGGGCGGATGCCGTGATCGCGAGAATGAATCGCATGACGGCGCAGCTTCTGGAGGAAAACGGCGTGCCGGCGGCGCAGATCTCGCATATCGGGATCGGCTGCCCCGGCATGCTGGACAATCAGACGGGCTATGTCCTGTACTCCAATAACATCGGCTGGGACCACGTGAATCTGCGTCAGAAGATCCGGCAGCAATTCGACGTCCCGGTTTTTATGGAAAACGACGCCAACTGTGCCGCAATCGGCGAATATATAGCCGGAGCGGGCAGGGATTATTCTTCCATGGCCATGGTGACGCTGGGGACCGGAATCGGGGGCGCATTCATCGACAACCACCGCCTGTACCGCGGCCACAACGGGTATGCAAGTATTTTCGGGCATATGGTGATCGTGTCGCACGGCCGGCCCTGCAACTGCGGCAGAGAGGGATGCTGGGAAGATTACGGCTCCGTTTCCGCGCTCATCAAGGACGCGGATGCCGAAGCGGACCGGCACAGCGGCTCGGCGCTGGCGGAACTGCGCAGAAGAGACGGTCAGCTGAACGGAAACAACATTTTCGAAGCGGTGCACGCCGGGGACAAAGCCGCCGGAGAGGTATTTGACCGCTACGTTTTTTATATCGCCGAGGGCATCACCAACCTGATTAATCTTCTTGACCCGGAGGCGGTGATCATCGGCGGCGGAATCAGCCGGGAAGGAAATTTTTTGATAGACCCCATCAGAAATCTCGTTTGTGAAAAGAGATATTGCAAATATGCGGCCACTCCGGTCATCAAAGCCTCAAAGCTTTCCAATGACGCGGGGATCATAGGGGCCGCCTGTCTGGACAAATGTTAAGAAAGGTCTTTGTAGAAATGCGCGTGAGTAATTACGACAAATATCCGGCGGTCGCCGTGGACGGATTCGGGTCCGAAGCCTTCGTCGGATATGACGAGATAGGCCGTGTGCTTCTGCGGAAGGCGGCATCCTGCGGAAAAGCCAAAACGGTGGTGACGGTGGAATGCTACCCGGGCGTGAAAAAGCAGGAGGTCCTTCCGGCGCTTGAACAGGCGCTTCGCCCTTCCTGCACGATAGACGCCGACACGTGCAGCTTTGACGGGGAAGCCATCACCCGCATGATCAGGCGGGAACTGACGGACGACAGGGTCTTCGGCGTCATGAGCTGCCGCACGATAGACGAATTTTTCGACCCGGAAAGGATTGCGGCCGCCCGGAAAGAAATTCAGTCCGCCTCCCCAGGAATCGTCCTCGTGTATGGGACCGGCGCGTCCCTGATCAGCGAGGGCGACGTCCTGATCTACGCCGACCTGGCCCGCTGGGAAATTCAGCTCCGCTACCGCAGAAAAGAACTTGCCAACTGGAAAATGCAGAACTACGACGAGGACTTTTTGAGGAAATACAAACGCGGCTTTTTTGTCGAATGGCGCATCGCCGACAGGCTGAAAAAGAAGATTTTTCAAAAAATAGATTATCTGCTGGACACCAACGTTTATCGTCAGCCCAAAATGATTTCAAAATCCGCGCTGTTTGCAGGGCTTGAGACGGCGGCAAGCCGCCCGTTCCGCCTTGTTCCCTATTTCGACCCGGGCGTCTGGGGCGGGCAGTGGATGATGAATGTCTGCGGCCTCGACAGAAGCCGGCCGAATTTTGCCTGGTGCTTCGACTGCGTCCCGGAAGAGAACAGCCTCTACCTGCAATACGATGACGTGCGCGTCGAAATTCCTTCCATCGACCTTGTGTTTTTTTATCCGCATCAGCTGCTTGGGGAAAAGGTCCATGCGCGCTTCGGGACGGAATTCCCGATCCGGTTCGATTTTCTCGACACGATGGGCGGGCAGAATCTGAGCCTGCAGGTCCATCCGCTGACGGAGTATATTCAGGAAAAATTCGGCATGCACTACACGCAGGACGAAAGCTATTACATTCTGGACGCAAAAGAGGACGCGTCCGTATACCTCGGCGTAAAAAACGGCATTGACAGCACGTCGATGATTGAAGACCTGTATGCGGCAAACCGCGGAGACAAAATTTTTCCCGACGAAAAATACATCAACCGCTTTCCGGCAAAAAAGCACGACCACTTTCTTATTCCCGCGGGCACGGTGCACTGTTCCGGGAAAAACGCCATGGTGCTTGAAATCAGCGCCACGCCGTACATTTTCACTTTCAAGCTCTGGGACTGGAACCGGCTGGGACTGGACGGCAAGCCGCGGCCGGTCCATATCGGGCACGGCAAAGAAGTCATCCAGTGGGACAGGAACACCGATTGGGTGAAAGGGAACTTAATTGATCAGGTCCGGCAGATAGCGGCCGGCGACGGCTGGCGCGAAGAGAGGACCGGACTGCATGAGAGAGAATTCATAGAAACGCGCAGGCATTGGTTCCGCAAAAAGGTGCTTCACAATACCAGCGGCGGTGTCAACGTTCTCAACCTCGTGCAGGGGGAAGAAGCGATTGTCGAAAGCCCCGGGCATCGGTTTGAGCCGTTTGTCGTACATTATGCCGAGACCTTCATCGTCCCCGCCCAGGTCGGGGAATATACCATTGCTCCCTACGGGAAAAGCGAAGGGCAGGAACTTGCCACCATAAAAGCTTACGTGCGGACCTGACCGGGACGACGGAAGAAAGGAAGTTTTATTATGAGCGATGAAGCGTATTTTTTCTCGCAGCTTTTCGATATTACCTATAAAATGCGCGTAGAATGGTTCAGAGCTTTGAACCGCGACGCCCCCAAGGGCGGAATCGTATTGGCGGGGGATTCGCTTACCCACGAATTCCTGATCCATGAGATGATGGACGCCTATGGAAAAATCCACAACAGGGGCATCGGCGGCGATACCTCGTCGGGGCTGCTGAAACGCATGAACGAGAGCATCCTCGACCTTGAGCCGTCGCAGGTTTTCCTTCAGATTGGCACCAACGACCTTCCAAACTGTAACGGGGACACTTCCCTGCTTCTGGGCAACATAGAAAAAGTGATCGACATCACCGTGTCAAAGCTCAGAAATACCGAATTCTACCTCATTTCCCTCTACCCGGTCAACAGCACGGACGCGCAGAAGGTCGATCATTCGGCCGTGTCGACAAGGACGAACGAGCAGATCGATGCCGTCAACCGTGAACTGAAGAATCTGGCGCAGGAAAAGAAAATTCATTATCTGGATTTGAACCGGCTTCTGAAGGACGAAAACGGAAACCTGAAACTGGAATACACCCGCGAAGGCCTGCATCTGACCCCGCTGGGCTATCAGGTCGTCCTCCGTGAGCTGAAGAAATATTTCAGGATGTAAAAATCAGTCGGAACAGAAACAAGGAAAGGGCCGGAGAATTCTCCGGCCCTTTCCTTGTGATCCCCGCAAGCGAACATTCCGCCGCGCGGCGTTAAGCATTCCTCCTGACGGCTCCTGCCGGCCCTGAACGCCCGGAAAGCCAACGGTTTTTTTAAAATCAGGGGGCTTTTCATTTTTTCATATTCTCAATATGAAGCGCCAGATCCAAATCATACTCGAAATGCCCGTCATCCAGCCGGTATCGTTTCGCCAGCGCCGGGCCGCAGCTGTTGGAGCCGACGCCGGACATTTTATAGTCCAGGCACAGCACGGCGGAGCCGCATTTTTTCAGTTCAAAATTATGCCTCTTCGACGCCAGTTCCTCCTGCGTATAATTTGAAAGGTTGAAACTGAAGCCGCTGCCGTAAGCTTTCAGACCGTTCCCCTGCGCATCGAAAGCGCCCGCGTATCGACAGCCGCAGTGGCTGGAATTTTCCTGGGGTCTGATGTAATCTTCATACATGTCCGCCACATCTGCGGCGAATTTCCCAAGCAGGGAACTTCTGTGCTTATCCACATAGCTTTCATTCGGCCCATAACCGAAATACTCCGCCCTGCCGAATGAAGCGGGAAGAAAAAGGCGCAGGCCGAATCTCGGCAGGAACGGAAGCCCGGCGTCCCGGTCCGCCGTTATCCCGACCGAGATGATTCCGTCGGGCCAGACCGTCCACTTCGATTGGATCGTCAGGATCCGCTGGATGGAGACGGCGGAAAGGGACAGCTCCGCCGTGACGATGATTTTTCCGTCCTGCTCCGAAAAAGAAGAGCGGTAGACTCTGACGACTGCCCGGTCGTATCCCGCGGCTTCCCATTCTTTGCGGATATTCCTGTCGTTGTCGGTAGGAGCGCGCCAGATATTATATTCCATTGCCCGATCCAGAAAAGAGACGTTTCCCTTCGTCAGGCTCTCGAAGGCTCCTTTGGATCGGTTGAAAACATACCGGAAGCCCCGTCCCTCTATGAAGATTTTGTCCGCATCGGCCGCCGCCGTGACGGCGCTTCCGTCCGTATGGCGGGGGCAGAGGGCTTCCTCCCGGAGTGGCAGCTGATCGAACCCCAGCAGATAGCCCGCGTCTGCAAAACCCGAATTCTGCTTCTGCCTGTAAAAAATATTGAGGCAGCAGTTTCCCTGCGCCGGGATTTCGTATTTCAGGCGCACGGTTTTCTTTGCTTTGGCGGGAATATCAAGATTTTCGATACGGTCGGCCTCCAGGGTGTTTCCGTTGCAGGTGATCTGGTATTCCAGGTATAAATACTCCGCAAAGTCTGTAAAATCCAGAAGATTTGAAATCTCCACAAGCCCTTGTTTTAAATCCACCGCTTTCGCGCGCGCCGGCCGGGCGACATTTTTCAGCTCCTTCCATCCGGTATGGGGGCGCCTGTCCGGGGACACAAGGCCGTCTACGCAGAAATTGCCGTCATTGGGGAAGTCTCCGAAATCCCCGCCGTAGAGAAATTTGTTTCCGCCTTTCCCGTCCGTTCCCGCCCAGACCGCGTGGTCGCACCATTCCCAGACAAAACCGCCGGCAAACTGGTCGTACTGATAGATCTTCCGGTAGTATTCTTCCAGATCGCCCGGGCCGTTGCCCATGGCGTGGGAAAACTCGCACTCGAGGAACGGCTTTTCCCGGCCCTCTGAACAGTATTTTTCAACAGCCTCCACGGAAGCGTACATCCTGCTGTAAACGTCGATGTTCGACAGATCGTTGCGGTATCCTTCCATTTCGTAAATGCTGCTTTCATAGTGGACCAGACGGCCGCGGTCGTAGGACTTGATCCAGGCGGCGGCTTTCTCCAGATTCGGGCCGTAGCCGGATTCATTGCCGAGGGACCACATGAGGACGCTTGCGCAGTTCTTGTCGCGCATCACATTCTTCCGCACCCGGTCCAGCATGGCCGCTTCAAACCTCGGGTCATGGCAGAGCCGCCCGAAGGTGCGGTCCCTGCAGGTGAGCGACATATCGTCATTGTCGTGCCCTCCGCCGTAAACCGTCGTCGTTCCATGCGTTTCAAGGTCGGCTTCCCCGATGACGTAAAAGCCGTACCGGTCATAGAGCTGCGTCGCCCAGGGCGCGTTCGGGTAATGGCTGGTCCGGATCGCGTTGACATTGCAGCGCTTCATCAGCGTTAAATCTCTGCGCAGCTGTTCTTCTGAAATCACATACCCTGTGAACGGATCGCTGTCGTGCCGGTTGACGCCTTTCAGCTTGATTTTCGTCCCGTTCAGGAGAAGGACTCCATTTTCCACTTTGATTTGGCGGATTCCGACATCCTGGACGATCACTTCACCGGGCGTATGCAGTACCAGACGGTAAAGGGACGGCGCTTCCGCATTCCACAGGATCGCATGTTCCACCGTAAAACAGATCCGGGGGCCGGCGAGGTTTCCCTTCGCCACGCTCTTCCCGGAAGGACTGAGAAAAGTATATTCCCCTCCGGCCGGGGTTCCGCTCCATTCAAGGTCCACCGTCAGGCCGGCGTTCCCGCGGGCGCCGTCGGGCTCGGCGCGCACGAAAAAGTCCCGGATATGCACGCTCGGCCGAAAGAGGAGGTAAACATCCCTGAAAATGCCGGACATCCGCAGCTTGTCCTGATCCTCCAGATAGCTGCCGTCGCACCATTTCAGCACCAGAACGGCGATCGTGTTTTCGCCCGTTTTGATAAAATCCGTGACGTCGAACTCGCTGGTACAATGGGAGACCTGGCTGTACCCGACGCTTTTGCCGTTGATCCAGACGTAATAGCAGGAATCGACCCCCTCGAAATTCAGGAAGCTCTTCATGGCGCGCTGTTCTTCCGTGACCGTGAATCTGCGCACGTACGCGCCGCACGGGTTTTCCTGCGGCACATAGGGAGGGTCGTATGGAAAAGGATACCGGGTGTTGACATACTGATGCCGGTCATACCCCAGGATCTGCCAGCAGCCCGGCACCGGCACGGTGTCGAACGCCTCCGCGTCGAAATCGGGAGAAACGAACCCTGCTTCCACCTCGCGGAGGTTCCGGTAATAGCGGAATTTCCATTTCCCGCTCAGCATCAGCAGCCGTCCGGATCGCGTCCTGTCCCCGGACAGGGCCGTTTCCTCATCTGCAAAGGGAATATAGTACGCCCGGTCCGCCGTTGTCCCCACGTGAAGGACGGCGGGATTTTCATAATAGTCTGGCAGTTCCACTTCAGCAATTCCTCCTGCCGCCTCTGCGCGGCTACGGGGATTGAACCCCAATGATTAAAATAATGATAGTCCATGCCGCCCGAATCGTCAATCCGTCACCTGAAAATTTTGCGCAATGCAGGATGTTTCAAAGCATCCGCACTGCGCAGCCACCGGCGTATTGCGTCAATATGGGAAAGAAAATCAGACGGGGATCTTCACGACGACCTTGCGCACGACCTGCGGCGCCGAAACGGCGCAGCGGGGCTTGTGCGCCTCTTCGGGGGTCAGTACCAGAAAATCCCCGGCGCTCAGATAAATGGAACTGCTGTGCGCGGGAGGCTGAAAAAAGGCAATGTCGTTCCGTTCGTCGTACGCAGAGAAAGGCTTCAGACCCGCACAAGGGGCAACCTCTATGACCTCCTCCCCCGAGATTAAAAACTGGAGGTCGAAATACCGCCGGTGCGCCTCGAACCGTGCGGCACCGGACGGGACGGTGGCATATTGCTGGATGTGCGCGACGATGCCGTTTCCCAGCGGCACGGCGCCTTCCTCCAGCGCCGCCAGATCCCCGCGGCGCAGGAACGCATACCCGGCGCGGAACTCCTCCGCATATCGATGCCTGTATTTTTCCGCAAATGCAATCGATGTACCGAACATAGAACCCCCTGAAGAAAATAATGATTGGAATGTCCGCCAAAAGCGGACGCATGTCAGAAGCAGAGCTTCAGCCACTCGTCGCACAGCGGAACCCAGCGCGCAACATGCGCGTCCGCGTATGTCTCGGCCGGGCCGACTTCTTCCGTCGCAAGGGACAGTCCGTGCATCCCCGCGGGGAAAATATGCAGTTCAAACGGGACCCGGTTTTTCCGAAGGGCATCGGCAAACAGAAGCGTGTTTTCAACGGGAACGAGCCGGTCTTCAAACGTATGCCAGAGGAATACCGGGGGAACGCCGCCGTGCACCTGCTTTTCAAGCGAGAGCTTTTCCAGCAGATCCGGATCCGGCGCGTCCCCGAGCAGGTAGCGGAACGAATCCCGGTGGGCGAACGTTCCGGACGTGATGACGGGGTAGCAGAGGATCAGGGCGTTCGGTCTCACGTCGCTGGCCGCCACGCAGGGTGCGCCGGCCACGAGGGGCTCCTTCCAGAAAACGCCCAGGCTGGCGGCAAGGTGCCCGCCGGCCGAGAAGCCGCACACGGCGATTTTGCCCGGATCGATGTGGAACCGCTCGCTGTTCTCGCGCAGATAGCGGACGGAAGCGGCCAGCTGCAGCAAAGAAACGGGGAATCTGGCGAATGCCGCCGTGTACTCCAGGATAAAACAGTTGTAGCCGCGCGCCAGGAACTGCATGGCCACCGGCTCGGCCTCCCGGTCGGAGGTGCGCCGGTATCCGCCGCCCGGGCAGATCAGGACCGCCGGCCGGAGCCGCCGGGCGTCGATCTCCCTGTAATTGTCCAGGCAGTAGGCCGCCAGCGTCGGCTCGGCATTGACCTCCTTCAGGATATCCTCGTCCGAAGCGAAGCCGTACTTGCTTTTTTTCTCTTCATATCCCGAAAAATCCACTTTAGGCAGCTCCGGGAACAGCCGGTTCAGCGGATAGATTTCATATTTCATGGGAACGCATCCTTTTTGATTCGGTTTTCGAAAGAGTCAGTTCAGCTCCGAGACATAGCGCATGACCTTTTCATAGGTGCGCTTCGCCTTGTCTTTCTCGTCTTCACCGAGCGGCATCATCGGGGAACGCACGGAACCCATGTCGATCCCGCGCAGGCGAAGGACCTCCTTGGCGCCGGCATACATGCAGCGGAAGCTGATCAGATCGACGATAACGTCGTTGATTTTATTCTGCATTTCCTGCGCCTCCCGAATTTTTCCGGCGCGGAACAGCTTTTCCATCCGGACGTAAAGCTCGGGCATGACGCCGTAGGTGCCGCCGATGCCGGCCTCCGCCCCCATGATGCGCCCCGCGAGGAACTGCTCGTCCGGTCCGTTGATCACGAGAAAGTCCTTCCCGCCGACTTTTTTGAACTGCTGGATTTCAAACGCGTTCATGGTCGTGTTTTTGACGCCGACGATCTTCGGATTTTTGACAAGCCGTCCCAGCAGGTCCGTCGTCAGGTCATACCCCGTGAACTGGGGGATGTTGTAGATGAAGAACGGCAGATCGGTCGCAGCGGTAATCGCGTTGTAGTGCATCTCGATGCTGCACTCCGGCAG
This sequence comes from Bacillota bacterium, assembly GCA_023412715.1. GTDB lineage: Bacteria > Bacillota > Clostridia > Oscillospirales > Acutalibacteraceae > Thermocaproicibacter. The sequence continues at coordinate 21,142 of JAEZCC010000037.1, read as the reverse complement.
GTGGTAATAAACGCTCGGCACGGCGGAAAGCGCGTCCGCCCCGCAGGCCTGTGCATGTCTGGCCAGCTCGATGGAATCGCGGGTCGAGGCGGCCCCGACGTGGACAATCAAAGCCAGGCGGCCCTTGAATTCCCGGCAGACGGCCTCGGTGATTTTCTTGCGCTCTTCCACGCTGAGCAGGAAGCCCTCCCCCGAGCTCCCGCAGAGATACAGTCCGGTCACGCCGGCGTCCAGGTAAAACCGGGCCGCTTTCAGGGCCCGCTCGGTGGAGATCTCCCCGTTGTCGTCGTAAGCGGCATAGAACGCAATGATGATTCCCTTGAATTTTTCCAGATTGTACTTGGTCATAAGCTTAATCTCCTTTGACTGATTTCAATTCCATTGGAAGGGGCGACTGCGTAAAAATCCGTCCGGTTTGGAGCGGGCCGGCGGACAAGGAAGCTTTTTATCCCTTGACACCTCCGATGGTAATCCCGCGGGTAAAATTTTTCTGGAAGGCGAAGAAAATAATGAGCATGGGGATGGCGCTGACGGCCGCCCCCGCATATTTGTAAGCGAAGTTTGGGTTCCCGTCGCTGAGCATCGACGCAAACCCGACCAGCACCGTCTGCATCGGCGTAGTCTGCGCAATGACCAGCTGCCAGAGGTAGTCGTTCCAGACCGTCACGAACTGCAGAATGATCAAAGCGGCAATGCCGGCTTTGGCAAGCGGCAGGATGATGCGCAGAAAAATGGACAGCTCGCTGCAGCCGTCTATCTTCGCCGCTTCGCGCAGCGCGTCCGGAATGCCGGCAAAAAACTGCTTGAGCATGAATACGCCGATTGCCGTGGCCGCGCCCGGCACAATCAGCCCCGGATAGGAATCCATCCAGTTGAAGGACTTCACAATCTTGAACATCGGGACAACCAGAATTTCTTTCGGGATCATCAGCGTCCCGATCAGAAGGTAAAACCAGAAATCCCGGCCGAAAAATTCCAGTTTAGAGAATGCGTAGGCCGCCAGCGCACTGCAGGCCACAATCAGCGCGCTGCTCGCCGCGGAAACAAAGAGGCTGTTAAACAGCCACCGCAGGGCCATCGTTTTCTGGAACGCGTCGATAAAATTCTGCAGCGTCGGCTGATGGGGATACAGCGTGGGCGGAAGCGCGATGACTTCGGCCGAGGTCTTGAACGCGCTGATAAACATCCAGTACAGGGGAAAAATGTTCAGAACGGCGAAAAAGCAGACGATTGCGTTACAGAAAATATCCGGTACGGAAAGCCTTCTTCCCGAATGGGTCTCTGCCTTGTTGTTCATAAATCATCTCTCCTCCTTCTTATTCCGTCTTAATCAGTTTGAATGTGGGAATGGAGAGCAGCAGCGCTATGACGAACATGATGATGCCGACCGCGCAACCCTGCCCGACCTGGTTAAACTGGAAAGCCTTCTGGTACATGTAGTACATCAGCGTGACGGAGGCGTTGCTGGGGCCGCCGGCGGTAAGGAGCTGGATGATCACAAAGATTTTCAGCACGGCGATGATGTTGGTGACGGTGACGTACAGCGTGGTGGAATTCGACAGCGGGAGCAGGATCTTGCGGAACCTGACCCAGCGGTTGGCCCCGTCCACCTCAGCGGCTTCCAGAATCTCGGGCGGAATCGAAATGAACGCGGCGATATACAGGATGATCGCCTGGCCCACATTCACCATGAAAGTCAAAACGATGATGACCGGCATGACCGAGGTCGGGCTTCCCAAAAGATCGATGTCCCCGCCGCCCAGCCTGGAGGATATGTAGTTCACCAGGCCGCCGGCCGGGTTCAGGATAATCGCCCAGACCATGCTCATAACGGTCATGGACACAATGACGGGAAGATAGTAGGAACCCCGGATCAGCGAGATGTAAGCCTCGCTTTTGTCAAAGATCGCCGCGGCGACAAAAATGGCGAACACCACCGTAAGCACTACGATGGACACAATGAAAAACAGGGTGTTGTACAGGGCATGGATAAAAATGGGATCCTGAAAGACATTGACGTAATTCTGAAAACCGACAAAGCGCGAGCCAAACACCTGCACATTGTAAAAACTGAGCCGGAACCCTTCGATGATCGGGTAAAGCAGGAAGACGAAAAAAAGCACCAGCTGCGGCAGAATAAACAGATATCCCGTGATTTGGCGATTGATGCTGCGTTTGACGGCAGGCCAGCTTTGGCCGAAAGAAACCGACTTTTGAAAAGCAGCCACTTTCAAGCTCCTTTCTCGTATCATTTGCAGGAGTCGCTTGTTCAGAAAAGCCGCAGCCGCGGGGAGGAGGAAGGTCCTTCTGCCCGCAGCCGCACGACTTCAGATTATTTTAAAAATCAGGACGCGTTCTGCCGCCGCACAAGGGGCAGTCCTTCCTCCCGGCAAAAGCGTTTTTACTGCCCGGCATCAGCCCAGCACGGAATTCTGCAGGCCCTGCTGGATGGACTGGTTCCCCTTCTCTTCCATCTGCTGGGCCGCCTGCTGCGGCGTGACTTTATCGGTGCACAGGGACTGCAGAATCGGATAAAAGGCCGCCCGCCAGACGTTGTAGCCCGCAATGCCGCCGGTGAAATCGACCTGATATTTCGTCGACTCCTGCAGCGCCGGGTAATACCCGTTGTAAGAGGCGTTGTCCTTCCAGACGCTGTTGCGCACCGGGGCAAAGTTGACGGAAGCCTTGGTATATTTTTCATCCGTGGAGAAGAACTTCACGAAATCCTTTGCCGCCGCCACCAGATCCGGATCCGAATTCTGCCAGATTGAGGACGCGTACACATAGGAGAAGGTCAGCGGGTCGCTCTCGCCGGGCAAATACATCAGCCCGATGTTGAACGGCAGGATTTCGCCCTTCTGCATGCTGCTTATCGCGGTCATATAGTTGCCGAAGCTGCCGAAGTCCACGGCGATTTTGCCGGCCCTGAACAGGGCGTCCGTGTCTGTGGCCTGCTGGGTCGAGGGCCCTTTTTCGGTCAGGCCGTCCTTGACAAGAGTCTGCAGCAGGGTCAGCGCCTTTATGGTAGAATCGTTGTTGATATCCATGCCGGAGCTGTCTTCTTTAAAGAACTTGCTGCCGTACATGCGAAGCAGAACGTTGTTCCACGTGTCCGCCTGGTTGTTCTTGCAGTAGAAACCGAACGGGGCGACCTCCGGGACCTTTTCCTTGATCGCTTTCAGGTCGGCGACGAATTCGTCCGGCGTCCATTTGCCAATCTGATTCTTCTCAGGGACCTTTAAGCCCGCCTTCTTGAAAACGTCCTCGTTGATCATGTAGAAGCTCGGCGTCTGGGAGAACGGATAGAAGTATGTCTTCCCCTTCACCTGGCATGCCTTCCAGATGGAATCGTCGATGTCCGTCTTGCTCTGCTCGTCAACGATGTCGTCGATGGGGACGACGGCGCCCTGATACACAAAATCCTTCATCGGGAACGTGGATTCCTCAAAAATATTGGGCTGCGTCCCCGACTGCAGCGCGACGCTCAGCTTGGTGTCGCGATCCGCTCCGGACAGCACCGTGACGTTTACTTTCACGTTTGGATGTATCTTGCTGTACTCCCCGCCGACATACCGGAAGAAGTCGCCGTCGGCCGCACCCTTTTCCGTCTGATCGAAAACGCCCTTCCACTGCGGCGTCATCCAGAGATTCAGCGTCATCTGTTTGCTGGAAATTGTTCCCGAGCCGCTCGACGCGCCGGCGGCCGACGCCCCGGCCGAAGATGTCTGGCCCCCCGAAGAGCCGCCGCATGCGGTCATCGAAGCCGCCAGAACGCCCGCCAAAGCAAGTGAGAGAAGCCGGTTTGCTTTTACCTTTTCCATACCTGTTACCTCCTTAAACTGAATCGATGCCTTCACAAAAGCAGAGGAAGCCTTACTTTCCGGCCGCCGCACGGCAGGCGGCAAAGCCTTTTCAATCGCCCCGGCGCATTTTCCCGGTGGAAAGCTGCAGCAAGAACGCGCCATCGCTTCGCTTCATATCTGTATGGCTGCCTGTCTGCTTTTCCCATTCTACTAGCGCTTTCATCAAATGTCAATACTGGTTTATATAAAATATTATGAAAAATTGAATGAAAAGCGGAGCTTTTAAAATTTATTCTGAGAGAAAAGTAAATGCAGACCGTCAGATTTTATTCAGACGGTCTGCATTTTAGGGAAGAAACCGATCGATTCTGTCCGGAGCGCGTCGAAGACACCGCCCATTCGTCCCAGGCAAAACGACGTCTCAAAAAGCCGGGCCCGCCATGCAGAACGCTGGCGAAACCCGGCTTTTAAGAGCACGAATGCGGGGCCGATTTCCCTCTGGACCGGACGGCCGGATGATTACAGGGAGCGCCTGGAACTGTCGCGTATTTCCAGTTCCGGCTGAAGAATGACGATCTTGTTCGGCGGGACCGCTTCCCCATGCCGGATTTTCAGGAGGATGCGGGCGGCTATGCTCCCAATTTCATAAGTCTTAAATTTGACCGAGGACAGCTTGGCCGGGAACGCTTCGCAAATGTCGGTGTCGTCGTAGCCGACGATCCCGGCGTCCATGCCGACGCGGCGCCCCCCCTCTTCCATGGCTTTATAGACGCCCTGCGCCACCTCGTCGTTAAAACAGAAAACGGCGTCCAGCTCCGGATGCGTCCGGAGCAGGGACCGGGCAGATTCGTAACCGGGCTTTTCCTCCTCGAACGTCTTTTCAAAGATCACATAGTCGCCGCACACCGGAATCCCCTTTTGGGACAGGGCCGTGATGTAGCCCTGGTACCGATCCAAAGAGGTGGAGTACATCGGCCGGGAAATGTAGGCGATGTTCCGGTAGCCCTGCGACAGAAGATGCTGGGTGGCCAGAAGCGCGCCGTAAAAATTGTTGGAGAGTACCATCGGCGCTTCCACGCCGGTCGCCCCGCGGTTGCAGAGCACGAAGGGAATGTCCATTTCTTTGAGGCGGTTGTACGCCTCGCAGTTGGAGCCTTCGCCGATGATCCCCGGGATAATGATGATGCCCCGCACCTTGGAGTCAATCAGCTTGTAGATATATTTATTCTCTTTTTCAATCAGATTGTCCGTGTTGCAGATCACGACGTTGATGCCGCTTTTGCTGGCGACGTCTTCCACGCCGCGCAGAATCCCGGGGTAGGTGTTGTGCATGATGTCGGGCAGGATGACCCCCCAGCTGTCGACCGAGCTGCTGCCAAGGGAAATCGAATCCAGATCGGGGTCCTCTTTCTTATACGTTCCGCTGCCGTCCTTGGTATAAAGATACCCTTCGCCGATCAGCTCTGAAATCGCGCGATCGACCGTCGTGCGCGTAACGTTGTACTCCTTGATCAACTCGTTGCGGGAGGGCAGGCGATCATTTGTCTTTAAGGTAAGCAGCTTGTTCTTGATTTCCTGCTTGACCTGCATATATAACAGATTCGAATTATTGTCCATGGCTTTTCATCCCTGACCGATCCTTCGGCAAAAATTTGTTATGGCTCGTTCCAAACTAGTATGGCTGCCTGTTTGGCCTTTAATTAAAATTTACTATTAATTTTGCCTTTTGTCAATCGCCGCGGGCAATATTAAAATAATCTGACAGCCAGGTTTCCCCGTGCAAACGAAAAAGCGGAGCCGTCCGGACAGCTTTACGGTCTGCCGAAGGCCTTATTTTCATGCAGAAAATCAAAGCGGCCCGCCCGGGCGGCAAACAAGCAGGCATAACCTGCCGGGCGGCCCGACTGTGGCTTGTGAAAATACCAATCAGCCCGAAGACAGCTTTCTGAACAAATCCTCGAAAATTCTATCGCGGTTGACAAAATATACATACCGGATAAAATGCCTGCGTTTATCAAAGCTGTAATGCCCGTCGTACTGCGGGATCGGGCTGTGCTCAAATCGATCGAGAAGGAATTCCCCGTTTTCGTCCAGCAGCCATGCGACGGCTGAAACATCCCATATCGCCCTGCTCCAGCAGGTTCCGGCGCCGGACGACTCCTCTTCCCTCTCCGTGAAATCCAGCAGGTAATCGCAGAGCCTGTTTTTTCCCCTCAGCCAGAATTCCAGTTCCGGGCGGGTGGTCCTCAGCGCGGAAACAACGCCCATGCACGGGAGCTGGACCATTGCGGCGCCGCTGCCGAAAACCACCCTGGCCGCCGCCACGTCCTGGCGAAGATTAAATTCCTTATTATCGTACCAGTCGTACGAATGGCCGCCCAGCCAGATCAGGACAACGCGGTCCAGAATCTTCGGGTTCAGCAGAAAGGCCGAAGCGATGTTGGTAATAGCGCCGATGGCAATGACATACAACGGCTTCTCCGGCGTGTAGCGCAGGGCCCGTTCGGCCAGATCCTCCGCCGCGGCGGAACGCACCGGGCTGGTTTCATCCGGAAGATACCGCGCGGAGCCCTTGCAGACGATTTTTTTGTAATCCTCTCTGCCGAGAAGCGTCAGCACGCGCATGATTTCCTCATAGGATTTTTCCATCCCGTCCTCAGGACCCGAGGATTTGCTGTTGAAAAACGGCGCGGCGTAAATGGCTTGCAGTCTCAATTTTTCGTCAGATTTAATGAGATACGAAAGAGCATACTGATCGTCGACTTCGTTATAAGTGTCGGTGTCGATCACGACGTCGATTTTACCTGCAGGTTTTTGCAGCCTTCGGAGCAAAGCCTCTTGATTTTGATGCATAACTTTTTCCTTTCTGTTTGTGACCCGCTTATGTTCCCCGGCAGGCCTCCGCTAAAGCGGGGCCCGGGATTTCCTCCCGCGCCGGGCAGTCACATTCGGGCGGAGGGCCCGGCCTTACGATCGCGAAAAGCCGGCCCTGCGGCGTTCAATGGCCTTTTCCCTGTATCTTCCAGACATTATACTCGGATCCGGAGGATTGTCAATCGAACCGCGCTTCCATCTTCCCTGCCGCCGCGCACTCATTCCCGCAGAAGAAACCGATCAAACTGGTGAAAGGCGGAGATCACGTCGTATACCCCCGGCAATTGCTCAAACAGGCTTTCCTGCCCTTTCGGCACTATCGCGATGATTTTGCCAATCCCCGCATTGCGGGCCGACTGAATGCCGGAAACCGCGTCTTCGAAAACGATGCAGTTTTGGGGTTCCATGCCGATGGCCTTCGCCGCCCGGATATATAAATCGGGATTCGGCTTTCCCGGAACGGTGCCGTCGTTATAAACGATTTTATCCACGTCAAACCATTTTTCCAGATGGAATTTCTTGATGTAGTAATCGACATTCGTTTTTTGGGAAGCCGTTGCAATCGTCCGTGGAATCCGGCGATCTCTCAGCTCGCTCAAAAGCAGTTTTACGTCCCAGGTCAGGCGGGAGTGCAGCGGATCCGCATCGCAGAGGTCGCGGTAGATGGCCTCCTTTTCCTCCGCATACCTGTCCGTCTGATCTTTGCCCAGCGGAGTTTCCGACAGATACTGCAGGATAAAGTCGTTGCTGCGTCCATGGATGAACCGCCTGAACTCTTCCTGCGTAATCGTTCTGCGGAATACTTTCTCCGAGAAAATCTGCCACGCCTTTTCCTGCTTGTCGGAATCATAAAAAAGCGTGCCGTTAAAATCAAAAATCACACCAACCATGAGCTTCCTCCATAGCCGGCTGCCGTTGCAGAAAAAGCAGCCGCCTTCCGGCGGCCGCTGAAAAATTGACGTTAAACTGTGCCGCCGCCTTTTACGGTGTCATTATAGCGCAGCTTCGTCCCGAAAAATATCTCATATCTGCCTGATTGATGTCACTATCCCGCCGTTTTTACGATATTCCAACGGCGTACAGCCCATGTGCCTGCGAAATACCTCGCCGAAATAGCTGTTGCTTCCCAGACCGCACGCCTGCCCAATATCTGTGGCGGACTGCGCGCTTTCAACCAGCAGACGGCACGCCTTCTGAAGCCGATAGCTCCTTAAATACTCCACCGGCGTCAGATGAAGATAGTCGTGAAATACCCGAAAGCACTCCCGCTCGCTGATAAACGCGGCGGAAGCAATCCCTGCAACCGAAAGCTTCTCCGCGTCATGTTCGTGGATATAGATCATCATGGTTTTCAGCTTGTCGCTTGTTTTGTCGAGATTCCTTCTCTCTTTCAGCAGCGGACCCGCAAGCTCGAAAAGCCGGCACCATATCTTCGACAGGGCCTCCCTCAACTTTATCTCATAAGCATATTCCCCCTGGGACAAATGGAAGGATTCCCTGATTGCACCGAGCACGTCCGCCTGCTCCGGAATGCCGGGGAACAGCGGGAGGATCTCCAACTGCGGGGCGGTAACAAACGGCGTGATATATTTTTTCTCTATTCTGCCTCCCTGCTGCCCTCCGATGAGGGCGGTGTCGAAGATGTGCAGATATTGGACTGTATTTTTCACGCCCGCTTGGGATTTGGTCATATGAAGCACATCGGAATTGACAAGCCCTCCCGAACCTTTGGAAAACGTAATTTTCCCCTTCGGCAGATAGTATTCCAATGCTCCGCTTTCAATGTAGAACAGCTCGACTTCTTTATGCCAATGCCACGGGGCGCCGCCTCCCACATAATGATCCAATTCGGCGCGGGAGAAGACATAAGGAAAATCCGGCGATAAGCCGGAGAGCAATTCTTCCCGGCTCTGATTTTTGTATTGCAGGCTGTGTATATTTTCCAAGTGACCGCCTCCCCGCATGGTTCCCATTGCCCGAAGCGCCTGCGGCCCTCAGCCGTCTCCCAGAGCCCAAGCTATCTCATACGTCTGCGCACTGAAAATAAAACCGGGACGGCGCCAAGCTGCAGGAGCACCGACATGACGACCAAGGCCGGCAGCGAAACGCTGTAGACGGCGCCCATATTATCAAAGACCTCCGGCGAAGGATAAAGCTTTTTCGATATCAGCAGCATAATTACGGAGAGCACGGCGGCAATGCCAAGCGCCAAAAAGCAAACCGCGTATGCATCTTTTTTACCGGACGAGCCCTTTAACGTCAGGATGACAAAAAGGATGACCGGGCTTATAAAAGCACCCAGCTGATCAAGCGCCTCCTGAATGGCGAACCCCTTGCCCGCGCCCACTTCACTTGCAGCAAAAGAGACCAGCGTACTCTTGGAAGGGGTACGGATTGCCTTGCCGAACCGTTCAAGAAGAACCAGGCCACAGGCATACATCCAGCCGTCTGCGGGAACGATTGCGAGCAGCGGGATGGCGACAATGTTCATGGCATAGCCGATAATTGTCATCGCCCAGTACCTTTTCGTTTTGTCGCTGATAAATCCCGTTATCAGCCGGAAAGCGTACCCGACAAACTCACCCAACCCTGAGACAAAGCCGATCGTTGCGGCGGTCGCGCCAAGAAGCCCAAGGTAAGGGCCAATGATGCTTCTCGCGCCTTCGTAAGCCATGTCTGACAGCAGACTTACAATCCCCAGCAGAACGATGAAGGAATAGGCGGCTTTTCTTATGTTTTTCGTCATTCCATGACACTTCTCCCTGACCACTTGAGAATCGGCTTAAAAGGATCTTCGGGACCGGCAAAATCGGGAGTCCGCTTTCATCTTATCATTTTCCGGCGGCACAATCAATCTGTGAAATAGAGGCCGGTGAGAACGATCGGCAAGGGACTGAAGCATTCCGTTGGACCGGCGCATCTATTGTAAACCTGCACGCGGCAAACGGCTGGGAACGAAGACAGGCTTGACCAATCGGGGAAAAGATGATACATTGTAAGCCGGATTAAACTCAGGGGGAAAAGCTCCTGATTTAAAAAATATATTTCGCAGTGATGAAGCTCACTGAAACGCCCAGAAAGCTGACAGCTTCTACCGAAACGGTAGGACTGTCGGCTTTTTTATTTTCGATGGGTAAAATAATGAAAGCAGGAGGGAATTGCAGTGCCTCAAGGGAAAAGAATCGCCGGCATCGAAAACTCGTATCAGGAGGATGGGCTGGACGACGCCGGGATCCAGGCCAGACGAAAGCAATACGGCGTCAACGAAATTCCGGAGAAACATACCGGGCCGGTCACGGGGACTCTGAAGCGCCTGTGGGGTCCCATCCCCTGGCTGCTTGAAGCGGCCATGATTTTTGAGCTGATCCTTGGGAAGGGCGCTCAGGCGGGCGCCGTCTTCCTGCTGCTCGTTTTTTCGGCGGTCACCGGAGAAATTCAGGAGGGGCGCGCGAAAAAAGCAATCGGCTATCTGCATCAGCAGCTTCAGATCGGCGTGCGGGTTCTGAGGAACGGGACGTGGCGGACGCTGCCGTCGCGCGAGCTCGTCCCCGGGGACATCGTGCATGCCAGAGTCGGAGACATCGCGCCGGCGGATATGAAAATCATCGGCGGCACCGTCAGCGTCAACGAATCCGCTTTGACCGGCGAATCGATCGACGCCGCGAAAAAGGCCGGCGAAACCATTTTTTCCGCGTCCACAATCAGCCACGGCGAGGCGATCGCCCGCGTCACCGCGACCGGGACGAAAAGCTCCTACGGCAAAACCGCGGAGCTGATCCGCACCGCCGAGGCCCCGGGGCGGCTGCAGGTCCTGCTGTTCAACATCGTCCGCTATCTCGCGTATCTCGACGTTGCGCTCGCCGTGATTCTTGCGATTGCCGCATTCGTGCGCGGAACCCCCTGGCAGGAGCTGCTGCCGTTCCTGGTCATCCTGTTTATCGCCACCATCCCCATCTCGATGCCCTCCAGCTTTACGGTGGCAAATTCGCTGGAAGCACGGAGCCTGGCGAAAGAGGATGTCCTGATTACCGGCCTGACCGGCATTCAGGAAGCCGCCGGCATGGATGTCCTGCTCGTCGACAAAACGGGGACCCTGACAAACAACCGGCCCGAAATTGCCGGGCTGCTTCCGTTCGGGGGTCTGGAAGCTTCCGATCTGCTGAGGCTGGCGGCTGCCGCAAGCGACGACACGTCGGCAGACACCATCAGCATGGCGGTCATCAGGGCTTTTAAGGATCAAGGGTTATCCATGCCGGAACGGACGTCCTTCACCGCGTTCGATCCGGTCGAAAAAGTCTCCCGGGCACAGATCAGCCGGGACGGGAACCTCCTGGACGTGGTGCTCGGCTCTCCGGCGGTCGTCGCCGGTATGTCGGAGATCCCGGCCGATTTTGCGGAGCGGGTCGATTCGCTGGGCGCGCAGGGCGCGAGGGTGCTGGCGGTCGCTTCCGGGGAAAAGGAGAAGCTGGTCTGCCGGGGACTTGTCGCGCTGGCGGATTCGCCGAGGGACGACGCCGCGGAATCCATTGCAAAAATCAGGGAACTGGGGATCCGCGTCCTTATGATCACGGGCGACGCGGCCGGTACCGCCAGGGCGATTGCCCAGCAGGTCGGGATCGGCGGCCGGATCGGGACATTGGGGGACGCCGAGTCCCGTCCTTTGGATTTCGACGGCTTCGCGGATGTTTACCCCGAGGACAAGTACAAAATCGTCCGGACCCTGCAGAAAACGGGGATGGCGGTCGGGATGACCGGCGACGGCATCAACGACGCGCCGGCGCTGAAACAGGCGGACGTCGGCATTGCCGTCAGCACCGCCACGGACGTTGCGAAGTCGGCCGCAAAGGTCGTCCTGACCCGGCCGAAGCTGTCGGATATTGCCAAAGTGATCGACGGCGGCCACCGCGTTTACCGGCGGATGATGACATGGACCATCACCAAGCTGGCGCGCACGGCCGAGCTGGCGGCGCTTTTGACCTTCGGGTTTATCTTCACCGGGTTCTTTCCCGTCTCTCTGAGCCTGATTGTGTTTATCATCGTCATGAACGACATGGTCACCCTGACGCTCGGCACCGACCGGGCGTGGCCCGCGGCCGCTCCGGAAAAATGGGATATGCCCCGGCTGGCAAAAATATCCGCCGTTTTCACCGTCGGCTGGCTGGCCCTGGGGCTGGGGCTTCTCTGGTTCTGCCTGAAAGTCCAGAATCTCGGCGCGGACCAGATCAGCTCTCTGATGTTCCTGTACCTGATCGATTCGGCGATGGAAACCATCCTGATGACGCGGACTCGCGATCCGTTCTGGTCGTTCGCGCCGAGCAGATGGGTCGGCGGCACGGTGGCCGTCAATCTCATCCTCGCCACGCTGATGGCCGCCTTCGGCTGGGTGACGGCCGCCGTTCCCTGGCAGTCCATCCTTATTTTATTTATCGTCACGGCCGCCGCAATGCTGATTCTGGACAGCCTCAAAATGTGGTATTACAAGGCAACCGGCATTCTGGGCACCGAAAGGCATGACCGGACAAATTGACGGGCCGGAAGGCCTGCGGGGACATGTGCAGCCCGGCGTCATCAGCACGATGCCGGATGTCGGAATTGTCCGCTGCTCCAAGGCATTGCGGCCGATGGGAAAACCGGCCCACTGTTTTGTGCCCTCAAGGGAGAGGCCCGGAATCACCGGACCCCGAATAAAGACGCAAGGCCGGCCCTGTCCAGATTCCGCCCGATTACGCATAAACGCCCCGTGTAATCCGAGGCCGTCCCGTTCCGGGAGATCTCTCCGGGAACGTAATCAAACTGAATCCACTTTTCGTCTTCGACCGGCACAATGCCTTTCGCTCGCAGCACCGTTCCATACTGCGAGAGCTTCCGCAGCGCCCCGTCGATTTCGTCGGATTGAAACACCCTGGGCGTTTCGACGCTCCAGACTTCAAAAGCCTCGTCCGCATGATGGCGGCCGTGTTCATGATCATGATGCTCCGGGCCGCCGCAGCGGCAGTCCTCGCGGGCGCACGGAACGTCCCCGATCAGCCGCTCCGCCTTTTGCTCAGCGACCGACAGAATTTTCTCCGCGCTGAGCTGATCCCACGGGGTCGTGACGATATTCGCGCCCGGGTTGTGCTTCCGGATGCTTTCCACCGTGTCCTCCAGTTTTTCGGCGGATGTTTTCTGCGTCCGGCTTAAAACGATCGTCCATGCATTTTGGATCTGATCCAGAAAGAACTCCGCGAAATTTTTCTCATACATCGCGTATTTCGTCACGTCGACCACGGCGATACACATCCCCGGCTCGCAAGCCTGCTTCGCTGTGGCCTGCCCGCAGGAAACCCTGACGTCCGAAAGCTTCCCTACGCCGGAGGGTTCAACCATGACCCGATCCGGCCTGTATTTTTTTATGACGTCTTTCAGGGCGGCGCTGAAATCCCCCGCAAGCGTGCAGCAGATACAGCCGGAATTGATCTCCCGGACCGAAATGCCGGTTTCCTTCAGCAGCCGCCCGTCGATCCCGACGCTGCCGAACTCGTTTTCGATGATCACGATTTTCTCCGAGGAAGGCTTGCCTTCAAGTAGCTTTTTGATCAGCGTCGTCTTTCCCGCGCCCAGAAACCCCGATATGATATCTATTTTTGCAGACACAATACCACCCTGCTATCTAATTATTTTGAGCCCGGCCCTTCCCGGTGCGAAGCAGAATATTCCGTACAACCCCATCATAAACATTTTAAAAAGGTGATGGGAAAGAATGAACCGTAAAAAGAAAGACAGGAACGCAAAGATTTTGATGGGGATCGTCTTATTCTCCGTTCTCTTCCTTTTCGCGGGAAACCGCCTCGCTTCTTCGCACCACAGGGACCTCGTGATAAGCGACTACGAATCCGAACTGGGAGATCAGGTTTTCGCAAAAGTCGTCAAAATCGATTCCGTCACCCCGAACCCCGACGACAGCTCCACGAACATTGTGAAATTCGACGCCGTCATCACCATGGGCGACCGGAAGGGCAGCGTCGTACAAGCCGTACAGCATGCTTATAAAAACAATGAAACCATGCCCCCGGCGGTCAAGGCAAACGATCCGGTCGTGCTGGGGAAGCTTTCCGCGGGCGCTTCTTCCGAATGGGCTTTTGAGAACTTCGACAGAATCGGGCAAATCGCGATTCTCGTCCTGGCTTTTATCCTCCTGCTGTTCCTTTTGGGCGGCAGAAAAGGGCTGAGCACGGTTTTTTCGCTGCTGTTCACCTGCCTGTCCCTGTTCTGCGTCTATATCCCGTTGATCATCGCCGGGTACGACATTTACCTGCTTACCGTCGTCGTCACCGTCGCCATCATCGGCGTTTCCTTCGCCCTTTCCGGCGGACTGAACCGGAAAAGCCTTGCCGCGGCGGTGGGCTGCGCGGGGGGAGTCGTTTTTTCCGGGATCCTATACCGGTACATGGAAACGGTCATGAAGCTGACCGGGTATTACAACGACCAGACTTCCCGATTGGTTCAGATCTTCGGCCAGAACGGGCTGGACCTGAAAGCCGTGGTCTTCGCGATGGTGACCATCGGCGCTCTGGGGAGCGTGATGGACGTGGCGATGTCGATTGCTTCTTCCCTGTTCGAGATTGCGAGCGAGCGGCCGGCAGCCAGGCAGGAGATTCTGAAATCCGGATTCACGATTGGGAAGGACATCATGGGGACGATGGCCAACACGCTGATCCTTGCGTATATCGGGAGCAGCCTCGTCACGGTCCTGATTTACGGCGCCTCCAATTATCCGCTGTTCCAGCTTCTGGACAAAGAGGAGATCATCATCGAGCTGCTTCAGTCCCTCATCGGCGTCATCGGGATGCTGTTCACCATTCCGTTCACGACGGTGATGTCGTCCGTCCTGTTTACGGGGCGGAAAGAGGAAGAGATCCCCCGCCTGGTCGCCCACAAGGAGAGGGACGGAATCGCGCGCCGCGATCCGGATCAGTATGTGAAATAGATATAGGTCACTTTCGCCTTGTCCGCGGGCTCGATTTTCGTGGCATAGCAGACCGGCATCGTCTGGCCCTGGTAGGTCTCAATCCTGACTTTCCCGGTGACCCACACCCAATCATTGTCCCTGTATTTTGCGGCGTCGCCGCCCCGGCTCAGAATTCCGCAGGGCTGAAGGTCGGCCGTGCAGCAGACCATCGCGTAGCGGACGGGGACAATCTCGTCCTTTGCGAACCCCTTCATGCGGAAGACCTGCCCTTTGAATTTCAGGGTCTTTCCCTCGTATTTTTTCATGTCCTGATTGATGTCCTGATACCACTTCGCGAACCCCTCGTCCGTGATCGTCATGACCCCGTTCTCATCTTCCTTGGGGAGCTGCGCACCGGCGGAGGAGGACGGACGATCGATCCCGAGATCGTCCTGCGGAACGCTGTTGGGAATCACCGTCCCTTTGTCCTGGGCGGAAGAAACCTCACCGGCGGGGTTTCCGCCGCCGGCGGCAGGAACTCCAAAGGATACCGCCTTGCTCTGCACCGCGCCCTCGGGGATCAGCACGCAGGCAAGCAGCGGCAGAAGGAAGAGCAGGTATTTCGCCGGCCTCGCATTGTGCTTCGGGGTCAGGGCGTGGGGAAACATATAGAGCGCAATTGCAGCCAGCACGGCCGCCGCCATCCAGAGAAAGCCGTTCAGACGCGGATGGACGTAAAGGGCGGCTTTCCCGGAGAGAACGGCATAGAACAATAAAATCCCCAGAACCAGGCAGATGGAGGACTCGAGGAACAGCTCCGGATTGATTTTTCTGTTCATAACGTCCCTCCCCGGATCAAAACCGAAAGCAGCAGGAATACCGGCACCGCGAGAAGCAGCAGCAGCCCGGCCAGCTTTGCGACAAAGCTCTTCCTGAAGGCGCCGGTCAGCAGAAAGAGGTTCGACAGATCCAGCATCGGCCCCATGACCACGAAGGCAAGCACGGCGGCGGCGGGAAAAACGCCGGAAAAGCTCCTGCCGATAAAAGCGTTCGCGGTGGAGCAGACCGACATGAAAAACGCAAACAGCAGCATCAGCAGAATCGGGAAAACGACCGGCACGCCCTTCTGCTGGAAAAGGGAAGCGGGGATGATCTGCTGCAGAACGGCGCACGAGAGGGCGCCGACGACGATATATTTTCCCATGGAGATGAACTCTCTTCCGGTCAGGACGAAAATCTGCTCCAGCCGGCTTTTGCACGGGACCGTGTCGACGCTGCAGGCGCAGGAGGCGGCGGAACCGGAAAGAAGCACGTCCCCGGCCCTGACGCGCGTCAGGCTCAGGACGCCGCCGGCAAGCAGAGCAATCAGCATCCCGATCAAAATCCGCAGGACGGCGTAGGAGGGCTGCCCGGGGAACGCATACAGGGTGGAGAGAATCGTAACCGGGCTTACGGCCGGGGCCGCCAGCATGAAAACCATCGCGTGGGAAAGCGGGACGCCCTTCTGCGTCAGCCGCGAGGCGATCGGAACGATGCCGCAGTCGCAGATCGGGAAAAAGAAGCCGAGCAGAGCGGCCAGCGGGAACCCGAGCCATTTATGTCTGGTAAAAAAGCGCACCAGAAGCTCGTCCGGCACATAAATCTGAAGAAGCGAGGAGACGAACGAACCAATCAGAAGAAACGGAACGGCCTGCATCGCAATCCCGATGAAAACCATGTTGACGCTTTGGATCGCCGGGAAAAGATCGGCGGAAGAAAACAGCCCGGCCGCGGCGAGGCACAGGGCCGCAATCGCGAGGGCGGCAGCCGCGAGGTTCCGCCGCCGTACCCGGCGGGCCTTCCTGATTTCCTCCTGATCAAAGACCGCGGCCAGATACCCGTCCGTCCCGATCTCGTCAAAATACAGCTTCGCCGTCCGGTTGAGACTGCCGGCCGTCGTTTCCAGCGGTTTCAAGTCGGGACCGCACCGGTTGAAGTGGACGGAATCCGCGTTGCTGAGCTGGTCACGCATCAGGCTGCCGGTATTGTTTATGGTGAGCCCGAAGGTCTCGGCATCAGCGCAGAACAGGACCCGGTCGATTCCGCATCCTTGGGGCAATTTCACCCTCAGGAGCCGATCGATGGGCCATGTCCCGTTATATTCAATCAGGATCAGGTCCGGGTCCAGCTGCTCTTCTATTTTTTCAAACAGCTCCGCCCTGATCTTGTGGATATCCTCAATCTGGGATAAAACGACATTTTTATTTTCCATGCCCGCGGCATGAAGCTCCGAGGCGCCCTCTTCGCACTGGAGGATCACAATCCGGCGGTAGGTCCACATATATTTCTGTTCCAAAGCATGCTGGATCAACGTGGTCTTGCCGCTTTCCAGAAAGCCGCAGAACACTTCGATTTTAGTCATATCAGGCTCCTGAAGCAAATCGTTGATTGTCCGGCCGGGAAATCCCGGGGACGGGCGGAATCTTTTCACCCGAAAAAGATCAATCCGGTAATGGTAACACGATTGTAACACATTTGCATCAGATTGGGAAGAGCCAAGCACGCTATGAAATAAATGGCAGCCGGCCCCGCCGAAAAAACAAGCTGCCCCCCGCCGCGGCCATCCGACGGCAGGGGGCGGCAAGAGGACCTTAGGCGGCGGTCCCTCCCAGGCTTTCATAGATTTTGCTTAGATTGCTTTCGGCCCGCTCCAGATAGGTTTTGTTGTCTTCGCCGCTTTCAACGGTATAAATGGTTTCTACCTTTGCCCCGACTTCTTTGGCCAGCGTCTGAGAAACCTCCGGGCTTGCCATTTCCTCCGCGAAAACGGTCGTGACCTTGTTCGCCTTGCAGTATTTGACCAGTTCGGCCAGCTGCCGCGCGCTGGGTTCCCCCTCGGCGTAAACGTCCTCGACGCTGTTCTGCTCCAGCCCGAAATCACGGCACAGATAACCGAAGGCGGCGTGTCCCGTTACAAAGCTCTTTTGGGGCACGGACTTGAACTTTTTGTCGTACTCCGCATACAGCTTTTCCAGTTGGGAGACGAAATCGCCGCAGTTTTTCTCGTAATACTCTTTGTTGGACGGATCCGCTTTCACCAAGCCGTCTTTGATATTCTTTGTCTCAATTTCGGCGCCCTTCAGGCTGAGCCAGATATGGGGATCGTACTGGCCGTGATCCTTGATTTCTCCCGCATCGGTGTTCTTGATCGGCTCCGCGCCCTTCGAGGCTTCCACGGTGACGAGGCCCGGATTATCCGCGGACTGGACCGCCTTGACCGCCCAGGATTCCATCCCGAACCCGCTGTAGACGAAGACCTTCGCCGTGCTGAGGCCGACAAGATCCTGCGCCTTCGGCTCAAAATCATGCGGTTCCGTCCCGTCGGGGATGATGGTGGAGATCTCCACCTTGTCCCCCCCGACCGCCTCGGTAAACTCCTTCATGGCGTCGAAGGTGACGGATACCTTCAGCCTGCCCGCAGCAGCCTGACCTTCTTCGGAAGACGCCGCGGCTGACGATGGAGCCGCGCCCGACACCCCCGAGCCCGCCGTATTTCCATTGCCGCACGCCGAAAGTCCCATGCCGATTACTGCTGCCGCGCCCAACAGGATCGCCGCATACCGTTTTAGCATTTTTCCAGCCTCCTGAGTGAATTTTAAATGCGAATGCAAATCATTTGTATTTAAAATATAATCCGGAAGCCCTGATTTGTCAAGCGCAATTTCAGTTTATTTCAAACGCCGGCAGGAACAAAAAGTAATTCACCCGGAAGATTCTTCCTGCCAAAAGCCCCTCCCATAGAAGCCTTGTTCCGTCAGGCAGGCGGTTCCGGAGGTGATATCCAGTAGTCTGCCGTTCCCGCCCCAATCCAGATACCGTAGCACGTTGTTCAGAATCATACCCTGAACGCCGCCTCTCTCTCATAAGCAGGCAGTCTGCGGGCATGGGCCATGTATCCCAAAGCGGCAGTATGAAAATTGCGGCTATGGTAAGCAGAATCCGAAGAACCGTTATACTGGGACTGCCCGGAAGAGCAGAAAGCTGAGGAGAAAGAAGGACGTCAGGACTCCCCCAAAAAACATCGGAGAGCACCAGCAATTTTCGGGGAATCCAGTTTGCGTAATTGGGCCTTTGTTGACTATGTTTCGCACATATGGTATCATATCAATATACCCCTGCCGGTATATTGGAGGTGTCATGATGCGGCAATGCATGGATTCCGAAAATCTGCACAGACGACTGAGCAAAATTATGGGACAGATCAAGGCCATTGATAAGATGATAGGCGAAGATGTTCCCTGCGAGGATGTCCTCATTCAGATCAACGCGGCGAAAAGTGCAATGCATAAAGTGGGTCAGGTCGTTCTGGAGGGTCACCTGAACCACTGCGTCCGCGAAGGAATTGAGCATGGCGACGCAGACAAGACGATTGCGGACTTTGCCGAAGCGATAGAACATTTTTCACGAATGTCATAAGCGCTTTCCGACGCAAAAGGCAGCAGCTTTTGAAAAGCGGCCGCCTTTTTTTATTGACATTAAGATACCCCCGTAGGTATAATATACATATACCCCCATATGTATTAAAAGGAGTGATTGTTTGTTTTTTTTCTTGAAAAACGAGGAAAAACGGACCATGCTTTTCCTCATTCTTTCCATTTCTGCGCTGTTCATCAGCTTTATTCACATCGGCCGCCTGCCGGTTGATGCGGCATGGGTAGCGATTCTTCTCTGCGGGGTCCCGATTGTAAAAGACGCCGTCGTCGGATTGGTCACGAGGTTTGATATCAAGGCTGATGTTCTGGTATCCATTGCCCTGATTGCCTCCATCACCATCGGAGAAACCTTCGCTGCCGGGGAGGTGGCTTTTATTATGGCCATCGGCGGCTACCTGGAAGGGCGCACTGTGGCGAATGCCCGTGCCGGCATTGAAAAACTGGTCCACCTGACACCCGCGACCGCCCGTGTGGTACGGGACGGCAGGGAAAAAATCGTTCCTGCAGAGCAGGTAAAAATCGGGGACACCCTGCGAGTGCTGGCCGGGGAAACCATCGCCGTGGACGGGACGATCCTGAAAGGGCAAACCTCCATCGACCAGTCCGTTATGACGGGGGAATCGCTGCCGGTAGACAAGGACGAGGGCGACGAGGTGTTCAGCGGAACGGTCAACCAGTTCGGCACCTTCGACATGGCGGCACAAAAGGTCGGGGAAGACAGCTCCCTGCAACGCATGATCCGGCTGGTGAAGTCCGCCGATGCCGGAAAAGCGAAAATCGTGGGCGTTGCCGACCGCTGGGCAAGCTGGATTGTCGTGACGGCTCTGCTTGCCGCCGCCGTCACATGGTTCGCCACAGGACAAATCATCCGCTCGGTCACCATTTTAGTTGTGTTCTGCCCTTGCGCTCTGGTGCTTGCCACCCCCACCGCCATCATGGCCGCGATTGGAAACGCCACGAAATTCGGGATACTGGTGCGCGAAGGGGACGCGTTGGAACGGCTGTCGCAGGTGAAGCGCATTGCTTTTGACAAGACCGGCACCCTGACCTTCGGGAAACCCGCGGTGACACAGGTACATAGCATTGATTCCAATTTGGATGAACGGACGCTTCTGAATTTGGCAGCTGCTGCGGAACTGCGTTCCGAACATCCGTTGGGGAAAGCGATTGTCGCCGACTTTCAACAAAAATACGAGACTCTGCCGGAACAGCCGGAAGCATTTGTGCTGCTGGCCGGGCGCGGTGTTTGCGCCAAAATTGCCGGACAGGAAGTTCTTGCAGGGAACGAGGCTTTGCTGACTGAACGAAATGTTCCACTTCCGCAGATACTGCTTGAGGCGGGCGAAAGCGCAAAAAAAGGCGGCTGTACCGCGATCTATCTGGCAAAAAGCGGAAGGGCCGTGGGGATGATCGCCTTGTCGGATACGCTGCGCCCTGACGCCGCCCAAACCATAGCGGCGATTCATCAAACCGGCGTGCGGACGCTGCTGCTGACCGGCGACGCGGAAGCGGCGGCCACCCATATTGCAGGGATCTCAGGAATTCGGGACGTGCGTGCAGACTGCCTGCCGGAAACAAAGCTGAAGGTAATCCGAGTGTATCAGGAAAAAGACGAACCGGTCTGTATGGTGGGTGACGGCATCAATGATGCGCCGGCGCTGAAAACGGCTCTTGTGGGCATCGCGATGGGTGGAATTGGAAGCGATATCGCCATCGACGCGGCGGATATCGTGCTGGTGGGCGACGATATTAAAGAGATTCCTCATCTCCTGCAGCTTGCCAAAAAGACGATGCGGACGATTCAGGTCAATCTCACAGCGTCAATGGCGCTCAACTTCATTGCCGTCGTTCTCGCCATCATCGGGATATTGAATCCCGTAGTCGGCGCGCTGGTGCACAATGCGGGTTCCGTCGCCGTCGTTATCAATTCATCCCTGCTGTTAAAGTGGCGAAAGGCCGCTTGACCTTTTTTTATAAAGCAGATCGACTCCTTTATCTTAGGAGTCAGCCTGCTTTTTCTGCCGCCGGATCAGGGGGACGATACGACGCGAAAAGAAAGCGGAGGG
>JAEZCC010000031.1 GCA_023412715.1 Bacillota bacterium | reverse complement strand
CCTGATTTCTTTATGATAGCCTGCACGGCATCTTTACCGGACGCCTGCTTTGCTATACCCTTTCTAAACCATCTGGTTTTTGCATTCCTCTTCATTTTGGGGCTTGACTTTTAATAGTTAGTCTTTCGTTCATTATCTGACTCTTCGGGCGGCTTTATTCAGCCGTGTCCGTCTGCCGGCCAGATATCCGCATGGGACGGACCGGGAAACAATTGTTCGTTTTTTCGGATCCGAGGCAAGGAGCGGGCAAGGGATTTGCTATGCGGAAAAGCCCGGGCGGCGCTTTCGGTTCGGGGGGAACGCCGGCATTTTCGGCGGGCCGCCGCCTTCGTTTTCACGGCGCCGCGGCCGGGAGGCCCGAAGGGGCGGGGCGGCGCTGTTTTGCGGAGATTGTGCAATTTGATATAATTCTTTTTATGGATTTATGATTTTTATCAATAATGTCTAAAAAATTTCTTGACAATGGCAAATCCTGCAGTTATAATAAAGGCGCATGATATTGGATCCAATATCAAAAATCCAAATCTTTCCAAATTTTGTGAGGAGCCAAGGGAGGTTCAAAAATGAAAAGGTCACTGGCAGCATTGGTCGTGGCAGCACTTCTGGTCGGCATGTCTTTCGGTTGTTCCACTCCGCAGAACTCGGCGGAAAACCAGAACAGTGCGGCCCCAGCTTCGTCGGGCGGCGCGTCCGAAAGCAGCACATCCGGGGAAAGCGCGTCAAGCAGCGCTTCCAAATTCGTCGTTGCCAAGAATGTCGAACTTCCGACCGCTGGGATCGGGATGACGATCAAGTCGGAGGTAAAGGCGAAAAAGACATACAAAATCGTGTGCATCGTCAAAAATTCCACCAACCCTTACATGCTCAGCCAGCTTCAGGGCGTGAAAAAAGCTTCGCAGGACGAAGGCTTTGAAGCAACCCTGATCGCCCCCTCTACGCAGGACAGCGTGGAAGAACAGATCAATATCATTGAGAACATGATCCAGAAGAAGGTCGACGGCATCATCATCCACTGCGTCGATTCCAACGGCATCATGCCGGGCATCCGCAAGGCGAAGGAAGCCAACATTCCGGTCATCACCATCGGTACGCCCGCCGCGGAGCCGACTTTGCTCAGGACCGGCGTCGATTATGAAGAAACCGGGTACGAGGTCGCGAAAAAAATCGCCGAGAAGCTCAACGGAAAAGGCAACATCATCGTTCTGGAAGGCCCTGCGGGCGCGCAGAACGCAATCGAGCGCCTCAACGGAATCAAGCGTGCCGTCAAGCAATATCCGGAGCTGAAAATCGTCGCCTCCCAGACGGCGAACTTCAAGAGGACCGACGGCATGAGCGTGACGGAGAACCTTCTGCAGAAGTATAAGGACGTCAACGCCATCATCGGCTGCAACGACGAAAGCGCGCTCGGCGCCGTTCAGGCCCTGAAAGCGGCCGGCAAGACCGGCGTTCTGGTCGGCGGCTTCGACGGCAGCTCCGACGCCAGCCAGGCGATCAAAAGCGGCGACATGTACGTCAGCTACAACACTGACCCGTACGGCTCCGGCTACCTGGGGGCGACCTACCTGGTCCAGTATCTGAACGACGGGACCCAGCCGCCGAGCAATTTTGTTCCTTTCCCGTCCGAGGCGAACAACCCGCTGATTACATCCGTCAACATCGCAGACTACATGAACAACTTCGCATGGTGGAAAGCAAATTCCTGACGGGGTTCTCCGGCCCGGCCCCCAATTGGGGAGAAAACCGGGCGGCCCGGGTTTAGGGCATCACCGCGCGTAAGTTATGCGCCGGGCGGGGGCTTTGGCCAATAACGCCTCGACCGGCGGAACGGCTGCTGCATTTTCAGCAGGACGGCCGCCACGGCGGAAATCTGTGTGAAAATGCAGCATGCGCCTTACCGCAGAAAAATGGAATGGAACGGCAGAAGGGGAGGATCAGAAGAATGGATGGTCCCATATTGACCGCTACCGGCATTACCAAGCAGTTCCCCGGTGTTCTGGCGCTGGACGATATCGACTTTGACCTGCGGCCCGGCGAGGTACATATTCTGGTCGGCGAAAACGGAGCGGGGAAGAGTACTTTCGCAAAAGTGCTTCTGGGCGCTTACCAGCCGGATCGCGGAGAGATCTGTTTTGAAGGTGAAAAAGTTCATTTCAGCAGCACCAAAGACGCAATCGCGAGGGGGATCGTGGCGGTATACCAGGAATTTACGCTCGTCCCATGGCTTGACGTGGCGCAGAACATCTTTCTCAACCGGGAAAGCCGCACAAAAGTGGGGCTTGTCGACCGGAAGAAAATGAACCGCGACGCGGCCGCGCTGCTCGCCATGCTCAACTGCAATTACATCGACGTCAGGTCGCCGGTCAAGCTGCTCAGCGTCGCGGAGCAGCAGATGGTTGAAATCGCCAAGGCGCTTTCCTATCACCCGCGGGTCATCATCTTCGACGAGCCGACCTCGACGCTGTCGGAGCGCGAAGTGAATTCGCTTTTCGAGCAGATCCGCAAGCTGAAGGCCGCGGGCATCGGCATTGTCTATGTGTCGCACCGCATGCAGGAGTTCCCGCTGATCGGGGACCGCATCACCGTGCTGCGCGACGGCAGGAAAATCGCCACCGTCGGCATCAACGACTGCACGAACGACGAGCTGGTGCGCATGATGGTCGGCCGCAATATTTCTCAGGTTTACAAGCGCACGCCCAACACGCATACGGGCGTCGTGCTGGAGACAAAAGACCTCTGCGACAAAGCGGGCAAGGTGAAACACGTAAGCGTCACGGTGAACCGGGGCGAGATCGTCGGCCTTGCGGGCCTGGTCGGCTCCGGAAGGACCGAGCTTGTCAATCTGATTTTCGGCATAGACCCCATTCAGTCGGGCACCGTCTCCATCCACGGCGGGGAAGTCGTTCCGAAGTCGCCGGTGCAGATGGTGAAAAAGGGCATCGGGCTTGTCCCGGAAGACCGTAAACGGCAGGGCCTTGCCCTTAAGGACTCTATTGCTTGGAATATTATGGCCGTCAGCCTGAAAAAATATTTTCCCGCCTTCTTTGTCAATCAGAAAAAAATGTACGGCATCTCTGAAAAGTATAAAGACGAACTCCGCATCGCCGCCCCCAACGTCCTGAAGGCGTGCAAACAGCTTTCCGGGGGAAACCAGCAGAAGGTCGTCCTTGCGAAATGGCTCAGCGCCGAGCCGGATATCCTGATTTTCGACGAGCCGACCCGCGGCATCGATGTCGGCGCGAAAATGGAAATCTACGCGCTGATGGATCAGCTCGCCGCGGGCGGAAAAGCTATCCTGATGATTTCGTCGGAGCTGCCGGAGGTCATCGGCATGAGCGACAGGGTCTACATCATGCACGAGGGGACCATCACCGGGCAGACGCAGCGCGGCGAGGTCTCGGCGGATGAAATCGGTATGAGGATGATGGGTGTAGGGGGTGCAGCCGAGTGAAACGCAGGTCTTCCGTAAAAATGTATCTGATGAAGCTTCCCCCGGTCAGCTGGATGGTGCTGGCTCTGCTGATTCTGTTCAGCGTGTTTATTCCGGATTATTTTTCATGGAGCAACATCAGCAACGTTCTCATCCAGTCCGTTCCCCTTCTGATTGTGGCGTTCGCCCAGACGCTGGTGATCCTGACGGAGGGCGTCGATCTTTCGCTCGGCGCGCAGGTCAGCTTCTGCACCGTCATCTGGGTGATGCTCGCCAAGGCGGGGGTCCCGCTGCTGCTGGGCGCCGTGCTCTCAATTGCGCTGACCATCTGCATCGGCGTCTTCAACGGGTTCATCGTGGGGACGGGGAAAATGCCGCCGTTCATCGCGACGCTCGGCACGCAGAACGTCGTCAACGGCATTACGCTTCTGATAACGGGCGGGGCGTCCATCTTCTTTTCAAGCTACTTTTTCCAGTACGTCACCGAGACCACCATTCTGTTCCTGCCGCTGCCGGTTTGGATTGCCGCCGCCATGTTCGCGGTCACCTGGGTTGTGCTCTACAGGACGAAGCTGGGGACCAATATCATCGGCCTCGGCGGCAACACCGAAGCGCTTGCCCTCGCGGGGATCAGCGTCAATAAAAACCTCATCAAAACGTACGCGTATGCCGGCCTGCTGTGCGGCATTGCCGGAATCATCACGGCCTGCCGGGTGGAGTCGGGGCAGCCGACCGTCGGCAGCGGCATGGAGTTTGAGGCAATGGCTGCGGCGCTTCTCGGCGGAACGTCGTTCATCGAAGGCAAGGGCGGCATCGTCGGCACGATTTTCGGCGTGTTCCTGATCACGATTCTGCAGAACGGCATGAACATGGCCGGCATCAGCGCAATTTATCAGGCCGCGCTTATCGGTTCCATCGTGCTTGCGGCCATTGTTCTGGACTGCTGCATCCGCAGGTACCAGCCGGATTGGAGGTCTGTCAATGAGTAAGCGGTTGGAGGGACTCAAAAGTTCCAGCTCGTTTTATGCGACCATCGGGTTGATTGTTCTGGTCCTGTTCTGCGCGCTGATTTCGGGCAATTTCAGATCCGGCGACAACCTGATTACCATTCTGCGCCAGGCAAGCATCCTTCTGATTCTGAGCACGGGCCTGACGGCCGTTCTGCTCACGGGCGAAATCGACCTTTCGGTCGGTTCCACCGCCGGCCTCATCGGGTGCATCTGCGCCCGGCTGCTGAAGATGGATATGCCCATTCTGGCGGTCTTTCTCATCGGCATCTGCCTCGGCGCCCTGGTCGGGTGCTTCAACGGATTCCTGGTGGGCGTCATCAAGCTGCCGAGCTTTGTGGCGACCTACGCGACCAACTGGGTCGCCGGCGGCCTGGCCACCATCGTGATGAGCGGCTCAGTCATCTACAACCTGCCGAAGGGCTTCACCTGGTTCGGCACCGGCTATGTCCTGTTCATCCCCGTGGTGGTCATCATCGCCGCGGTCATGCTGGTGATTGCCTATGTTCTGCTGCAGAAGACGACGTTCGGGCGCGACGTTTACGCGCTGGGCTCGAACGCGGAGGCGGCGCGGTATTCCGCGGTGCCGGTGAAGAAGACGCTGTTCCTCACGTTTGTCATGTGCAGCGTGTGCGCCGCCGTGGCCGGCCTTCTGATGACGGCGCGCCTGAACGCGGCCGACACCGCGATGGGGGACGCGTACGGCCTTCAGACCGTCGCGGCCGTGGTCATCGGCGGCACCTCCATGCTGGGCGGCGAGGGCAGCGTGACGGGCACGATCGCGGGCGCCCTGATGCTGACGGTCGTCGTCAACATCATGAACCTGGTCGGCATTTCGTCCAACGCGCAGCCGATCGTCGTGGGCTTTGTCATCATCGTGATGGTGATGTTCGATTCCTACAGGCGGATTGTCAGCGACAGGGTCAAGCCGGCCCTCAAGACGTAAATTTCCGCAAGACAATGCGGCGGCCGACGGGCCGGCCCACGGGCGCTCCTGACGGGGCGCCTCCGCCGCGGGGACAGCGTTTCCGCAATTCGGCCTTCCGGGCCCGCGGCCACCGTATTTCTTAAATTTTCAAAATTTACAGTAAAGGAAGATGTAAATGAGCAACCTTACAATCAGACCTTTGAACACAGGGTTTGTACCTACCGTTCCGCTTCAGTACCACTATCATTTTTCAGCGGCCCCGTATCTGAAGAACATTCCCAACGCGAATGAGAAGATCCCGCTTCCCGTGTTCACTTACCTTGTGGAGGGCGGCGAAAAGCTGCTGCTTGTCGACAGCGGCATGTGTGAGACGGAACGGGCCAACAAATACCATCATCCGGGCTCCTGGCAGGATCCCGGGCAGGATATTGTCAGCATGCTTGCGACGGCGGGCTACAAGCCGTCCGACGTTGGCATCGTCGTCTACACGCATCTGCACTGGGATCACATGTTCCATATGGGTGAATTCACCAACGCGCAGATTTTTGCGAACAAACGGGAATGGGAGTTCGCCAACGACCCGATTCCGCTGTACTACAAATCGTACGAGGCCCCGCAGCTCGGCCTTACGGCTCCGTTCAAGGGCGTTCGGATTACGACGGTCGAGGGCGAGACGGAAATCATGCCGGGCGTGCGGGTGTTCGAATCGTTCGGCCATTCCCCCGGGCATCAATCGGTGGAGGTCGACTGCGCGGACGGCACCAGCTACATATGCGCCGGCGACTCCATCTTCGTGCTGGGGAACCTCAGCCCGATTCCGGAGCTGCATTACGACATTACGCCTCCCGGCCGTTTCTACAACATCGTCGAATCCTGGAAAAGCATCGAGTACCAGAAGGCGCGTGCGAAAGACAGCGGGCATCTGCTGCTCTGCCACGACGCCACGATGCTCGAGCGCATTCAGAAAACCCCGGTCATAGGGCTGCCGGAATAACCGGGAACCGGGCGGCGGCCGCGGGAGCCGCGCCGTGCGCGCGGCCCGCCTGCGGCAGGCCCGGCACATGCCCGACAGGAGGAATTGCCGTCCTATGCTGAAAACAGTTGCTGTCATCGCCAGCTGCGACACCAAATACACGGAAGCCGCGTTCATTCGGAAAAATCTGAACGAATGGGGCCTCCGCACCTTGGTCGTGGATATGGCGATCGGCCCGGGCCGGTCGGTCGGGGCCGATATTACGAGAGAAGAAGTCTTCGCGAACGCGGGCGTAAGCTGGGACGCCGTAAAGGACCGCACCAAGGGCGAACTGATGGAGCTTGTCACGCAGGCCGTGCGGGCCACCGTGTCGGATCTTTACGCCAAAGGGAAAATAGACGGCGTCATGGCCGTCGGCGGCCTGCAGAATACCACGGTCGCCACCGCCGCGATGCGCGACCTTCCGATTGGGTTCCCCAAGGTCATGGCCACGACCGTGGCCTGCGGCAAAAAGGAATTCGGGCCGATTGTCGGCATGAGTGACATTGTGCTGATTCCGTCCATTTCGGATTTTACCGGTAAAAATATCATAACCTGGACGATTATCGCAAACGCGTGCGCCTGCTGCGCGGGCATGGTCATGCATGCCGGCAGGCCTCTTCGGAAGAGCGGCCGCGTGGTGGTCGGCGTGACCCTCATGGGCGTCACCAACACCGGCGCCTGCGCCGCAATTGAAGAGATGGAGCGGTGCGGGCTGGAGGCAATCGGCTTTCACGCGACGGGGGTCGGCGGGGCGGTCATGGAAAAGCTCGCCATGGACGGCTTGATCGACGGGATTCTCGACCTGACTCCCCATGAAATCACCGCCGAGTTTTTCGGCGGAGGGTTTTCGTTCGGCGCCGGGCACCGCCTGGAGCAGCCGGCGAAGGCGGGCATTCCGCTGGTGGTCGCCACGGGCGGCCTCGACTTCATCGACTTTGCGAAGGGCCAGTTCCCGCCGCGCATGGAAGAGCGCCCCTACAACATGCACAACGCGGTCTACGCGCATATCAAGATTCTGCCGGACGAGGCGGAAAAGGTCGGGAAGATCGTCGCGCAGCGCCTCAATCTGGCGGAAAGCGGCGCCGCGCTGCTGATTCCGACGGAGGGCATGCGGAAGGACACGAGGCCCGGCCAGAGCCTGTACCTCAAAGAGACGGACGACGCGCTGATTCGGGCAATCACCGAAAACCTGGGCGCGAAGGTCCGGGTGCGCCGCCTGGAGGGCAACCTCAACGACGCCGGCTGGGGCGTCCGCGCCGCCCACGCGATGATCGACGAGCTGAGAAGGCGCGGCAGAATCGGCCCGGAGATTACCTATACGGGAGATGAGTGCTAAATGTATTTCGCGCAGTATCCCTATGACCGCCCGGAGAATCTGGACGGCGACTTCATCGTCGCGACCTACCTGATATTCTGCCCGGACGGCCGGGATGTGCTCCAGAAGGCCGGGAATTTCGCGGTCGGGCAGACCGTGGGGACATGGGTGCCGGTCCCCGGCGTTTCCGAAGACATGGTGCGGCGTTTTCAGGGCAGAGCCGTTTCGCTTTACGCCGTCGGCGGCGGGGAAGAGGGCAGGTACCTGCTGCGGGTTGCTTTTCCGCAGGCCAATTTCAGGGGAAGCTTTGCCATGATGATGACGGCGCTGGTGGGCAACGACGTTTCCACCGCCCTGCAGAGCAAACTGCTGGATCTCGAATTCTGCGGGGACTCCCTCCGGAGCTTCCGGGGGCCCGCCAAAGGGATGGAGGAACTCAGAAAGCTGACCGGCGTGACCGGCCGCCCCGTCGTGCTCAACATGATCAAGCCCTGCACGGGCTTTACGCCGGAAGAGGGCGCGAAGCTGTTTTACGCCTCGGCCTGCGGCGGCGTCGACCTCATCAAGGACGACGAGCTGCTCGGCAGCCCCTCGTACAATCAGGTGGCGCGGCGGGTTTCCGCCTATCTCAAAGCCGCAGAAAGCGCCTATGAGCGCACGGGCAAGCACACGGTCTACATGGTGAATATCACCGATACGCCTGAAAGGATGCGCGACAACGCGAAGGCGGCGATCGAAGCCGGCGCGCAGGCGTGCCTTGTGAACTATGTGTTCGGCGGGCTGGACGCCCTGGCGGAAATCTGCGAAGAGTTCGGCGACAGCCTCTTTATCATGGCGCATTACGCCGGGGTCGGCGTCCTGAACTGGGCGACCGGAGGAATCTCAAACCGTGTGTTCGTCGGGCTTCTGCCGCGCCTTGCCGGCGCGCATGCGGTGATGACCATGAATCCGGACCGCGGGGACGCCGGGGCGATGCTGGATTTCCGCCAGACCGTGCAGGCGCAGAATCTGCCGCTGCCCGGCGTGCGCCCGCTCGTCACGGCCGTGGGCGGCGGCGTCACGCCCGTCAACCAGCGGGAGCTGCAAAAAGAATTGGGCGGCGACGTCATCATCGGCATCGGCGGCGCCATTCAGGGGCACCCGATGGGGACGACGGCCGGCGCGCAGGCCGCGATGGCCGCCGTCAAGGCCACGGCGCAGGGAACCGATCTCGAAACGGCCGCGGAAAGCTGCGAAAGCCTGCGGGCCGCTTTGAGGCTCTGGCCGCAGTGAGCGGTGCGCGCCGGCCCGGCACGGCCGGAAAACGCCTCCGCTTTTGAACGGGAAAATGGAAAGGAAGGGTTTTACGCATGGAAGATTTGCAGATTTTGAGGCGGCAGCTCGTGGTCGCTTCCCAGAGGGCTTACCGACGGGGAATCCAGACCGGGAGCGGCGGCAACATCAGCGCGCGCGTGCCGGGGAAGGATCTGATGCTTGTCAAGGCGAGCGGCAGCTCGTTTGAGGACAGC
Source organism: Bacillota bacterium (assembly GCA_023412715.1). Taxonomy (GTDB): domain Bacteria; phylum Bacillota; class Clostridia; order Oscillospirales; family Acutalibacteraceae; genus Thermocaproicibacter. The sequence goes on along the minus strand of JAEZCC010000031.1, from coordinate 1,472 downwards.
ACGGAAGAAGGCTTTCTGATTACGGACTTTGACGGCAACCTGGTTGAGGGGCGCGGCAAGCCGACGCGTGAAGCGCTGCTGCACGGGTATCTCTACCGCATCTGCCCGCAGGCCGGCGCGGTCATCCACTGCCATTCGCCTTTTTGCATCGGCTGGGCGTCCACGAAAAAGGACCTTCCGCGCGTTACGTGGCACGCAAAGCTGAAATTGAGCGCCGACATTCCCACGCTGGACGTGCCGGCCCCTGTTGTGAAGCCGGAATATTTTCCGATGGTAAAAGAAATTTATGAAAAGACCCCGGACCTCCCCGCGTTCCTGCTTGTGGACCACGGCGTGGTCGCCGTTGCAGCCGACCCGATCAACGCCGAGCATACCGCGGAGCTGATTGAAGAGACGGCGCAGGTGGCGTTTTTAAAAACGATTGCAATTAAAATTGGACTGTAATATAATTTATCTGAAATAAAACCCTGTTTCGAGACGGGTCGATTCTATCGCAGGTGGAGCTTCGAATTATGGAAAACGATTGCTTGGAAATAAAGCATCAAAGGGTTGCGGATCTGGTCCTGGAGCAGCTTATGGATTGGATCATGAGCGGCAGAATACATATGGGGCAAAAACTTAATACGGAAGATCTTGCAAAACAGCTTGGCGTCAGCAGAATGCCTGTGCGCGAGGCCTTGAAAACCCTCGAAAAGCAGGGGATCGTCGAGTCCATCCCCTATGTGGGGTCGCGCGTGGTCAAGCTGACCAAAGACGACATTCAGCAGATTTATATCATGCGGAAGGCGCTGGAGCCGATCGCGGCGTATTATACCTGCCAGAAAATCACCGGGCCGGAAATCGTCAACATCGAGCGGATCCAGGGCCTTCTGGAAAACGAGATGCGAAAAAGCTCCCCGAGTGCCAAGCAGATCTACATCAAAAACAGGGAGTTCCATTTCGCGATTTATGATATCAGCGGAATGACCAAGCTGTGCGACATGATCCGCATGCTGTGGGACAATCTTGCTTTTTATAAACTGATCTACGGCCTGAGCTACGTGTGCGATCGCAAGGCCGCGCAGAAGATGATCGAGCAGCACCGCCAGTATATTGACGCGCTCAAAGCGCATGATTCCGACCTGCTGCAGACCGAATTGACGGAAGGGCTTGACCGGCATCAGCAGGATGTGCCTTATAAAGTCTCCACATATATCGACGACTGCGTGGATTGAAGGCCCGGTTTCCTTCGCTCTGGTGACATAACAGCCTCTGAACTGACAGCGGGAACGTTGTCTGCCCAGAGGCTGTTTTTGTGGATTGCCGGCTCTGCCGGAGACGGCCGCCCGCACAGCGGGAACCGCGGGTTTCCCCCGCAGTCCGGAAAAGCTTTGGACACAAAGAAAGCGAAGCTTTCGCTCCGCTTGTGAAGGTTATCTCGGCCTCGGCGGTTGTGGCGGTCTCGGCGGTTGTGGCGGTCTCGGCGGCTGCGG
>JAEZCC010000002.1 GCA_023412715.1 Bacillota bacterium | reverse complement strand
AGAATCCGCAATGTGCCGATTATTCGGTTGCAGATGGAGCCAGTACTCCGTTTGCAGGGGGCGGGTGCTGGTAACACCCGTCTCTGCATTGCACTTTTTATTGTGCCCTGTACTCCAAATTATACCTCTTTCCTGCTGGAAGTCAACATTCCGTACATTATTTTGTTTTAAAAACTTAGCTGTCTACCGGCGGCAAGGCTTCTAGGCAGAATCCACTGCAGCGCTCCCAACAGACAACGCCATCCTGCTTTAGAAACCTAAAGTTTTTTAGCACAATAGAATAGCGTGCTGCATGAGATGTCTGTACGCGCCAATATCATTAAGCTTGAAGACACCACGTAGTTGCCTTACTCTATAAAAAGCAAATTAAAAATCCGACTGAGGATCCGGGATAAAATCCGGAATCGGAGAAAGCTCATTTACATGAATTTATGAATTTGGTCGGCGGATAGCCAATATATTTTTTAAAAACCGAAATAAAATATTTGTAATCCGGAAAGCCGACCAAATCTGCGACTTCATACACTTTGATACCGTCCTGTTTCAGTAGATCAATAGCGCGGAGGATACGGTATCGGTTCAAAAAGTCGTTGAACGTATAATTTGTCTCTTCCTTAAACTTCGTATTCAGATAGGTACTGCTCAGATTCATTTTTTCGCTCAGATCCGAAATCGAGATTTTTTCCTTGAAATGCTGTTTGATATAATCCAGCATGTACTGTACATATCTGGATTTGTTCTTGTTCAGGGTGATGGAGTCGAAAATAGTGCGGACGGGTTCGGAATCCCGTCTTTCAATATACGCCTCGACCTTTTCCTTTTTCTCGATTTTATCGACTGTCTTCTGCAGAGTTTTTCCTAGGGAATCCATATCGACGGGTTTTAACAGATAATCTGTGACTCCAAGCCGGATCGCGCTTTGGGCATACTCGAATTCGCCGTAGCCGGAAAGGATGATGGCTTCGTAGCGATATTCGCCGATGCTGTCCTCAAGCAGCTGGATGCCGTCCCGGAACGGCATCTTGACGTCGGTTATCACAATGTCCGGATGGATCCGCCGGATCTTTTCCAGCGCATCCGCGCCGTTTACAGCTTCATCGGCAACAACACAGTTGTATTTGGTCCAGTCCATGGTGAAGATTAGGCCTTTTCGGATAATGTCTTCGTCTTCTACGATAAGGACTTTATACACTCCCGGTCACTCCTCTCAAACGGGATACAAATGCGGACCGACGTGCCGCGCCCGTATTCGCTATCGATCGTTAGCCCGTATGGTTCGCCGTACAGAAGCTTGATCTGGCGCTGAATGTTGTAAAGCCCGATATGATTGGGCATGATGTCCTCGGAATTCAGAAGCTTGCGGATGGCCCGTAGGTTTTCCTTCGTGATTCCGCACCCGTTGTCCGAAATAATCAGCTCGATGTTGCCGTCCGTCTTCCTCCCGGTCATCCGAATCTCAATGCTTTCCATATTTTCGATCCCGTGGGAGAGGCAGTTCTCCACAACCGGCTGAATCAGCAGCTTCGGGACATAACAGCCCAGTAGCTCTTCCTCAATATCGATATGGTAGGAGAGCCTCTGGCTGAACCGCATCTTCTGCAAGGTGAGGTAGTCCCGCACGTAACCGATATCCGTGCTGAGCGGCACCCTGGTTGTCCCGTTGTTGATGCTGTACCGCATCAGCCCCGCAAACGCCACCACCATGCGCGAAGCCTGCTGGGGATCAATCAGGATCTCATATTTGAGCATTTCCAGAACGTTAAAGACAAAGTGCGGATTGAACTGCTTTTCCAGCTGGCTGACTTCCATCATCCGTTTTCTCTCCAGCAGTTCGCTGTTGTTCTTGATAAGGGCCTGGATTTTCCGCATCATTTCGTTGAATTTTTCGTAGAGCGTCTGAAACTCGTCAAAAGTGACGGAGTTGATCCGGTAGCCCATGTTGCCGTTGGTGCCCTGTTGCACCGCATAGAGCAGCTCTTCAATCGCGTACGAATTGTTTTTTGCGGCTTTTTTTGCCAGCATGACGACCAGAAAGCCCATCAGGACCATCAGGCTGCAAAGAAATGAGATCCCGAGCTTCATCACTTGGCCCTGTGCCCCGGTGGAAGACAGGGTGATGATTCTGATATTGTAATCGGGCAGCGTTGTGCTGACGCCGTAGTACGGCTTGTCGTCCACGGTGGCGCTGTGGGTGCCGTCGTCAAGATTCAGCTGGCATTTCCCCATGCTGTTGAGCATTGATTTGCTCGTGTAATAAAACGCATTGTCGAAACGATCGGTCAGCGCCAGCATGTCGACCGAGCTTTTTCGGCTGATCACCTCGTTCAGGCTCTGCTCGGTCATATCAAAACACAGGTACCCGGAAACTTTTTCCGAAACAGCCACCGCCCTGCAGAACAGGAATGCCGTCCTCTGACTGTTGTCGTACATGATTCCGCTCGGCCCGCTGTATACCTGACCGGGCGAGCTTTCGGAAAGGCCAAGGGTCTCTTTGAGCTTCCGGTTCTGCTGCAGGATGATCTCGTTGGGCAGGTAAAGGTTTGTAAGGACCAGATTCTGCTTTGCGTCGAAGACATAGAAAACGCACTTGATCGGTTCTTCCGCGACGAATGCGTATAACTCCCGGTAAGCGTCCGTCTTATCCTTTCCCTCCAAGGCCTTCCGTATGCTGTCAGACCGGGCGATCCGGCTGATGCCACCTGTGTAGGAAGCGTATTGTTCGGTCAGAAAACGGTTCAGTTCATTGTTGCAGGACTGGTTGGCGTTGACGGTTGTGTACCAAAGGTTGAAATAGGTGAAAATAAAGAACACCAGAAACAGGAAAAGCACCAGGGCAGAGGCATAACGGACATAGGACTTCCGAAGATAGTTGCTGTATTTTCCGGTTTTCCGCATGGCTGACACCCCGCTGCAGTTTTTCTTCATTATAGCAGAAAGGGCAAGGCCCATGACACGGGGCCTTGCCGGATTCCGTAAATTTCAGATGCTTACCTCGCGACTCCCCGAAAGTTTGAAGAAGAGGATCAGCGACAGAATGGAGGTTATGGTCAGAATGGAAGAGTACGCGGCGGCGCTGCCGTAATTTCCTCGTACAACAGAGGTGTAAATGGCAACCGTCAGCGTCTCGGTTTTGTCGCCGTACAGCAGGATGGAGGTGCTCAGCTCGCTGATCGCGGTGATCCAACTCATGACGGCACCCGAAAGGATGCCGGGCAGCATCATGGGGATGGTCACCGCGGCAAAAGCCTTTGTCTCCGTACAGCCCAGGCTGATGGCGGCTTCTTCCACGCTGGTGCTAATCTGGCCCAGAATGGCGGAGCTGGAGCGGATGGTGTAGGGCATGCGCCGCATGGCAAACGAAAGAATCATGATGACGGCTGTTCCGGCGAGCAGGAACGGCGGATTACTGAACGCGAACGTGAAAGCGATGCCGAGGACCGCGCCGGGTACGAGATAAGGGAACATGGTGATAACGTCCAGCACACTGGTCAGGGCATTTCTTTTCCGGATGGTCACATAGGAAATCAGGGTGCCCATGACCAGGATGATCGCAATCGCGCCCAGCCCGAACAGATAGGTGTTCCAAATCGCGGAATTCTGTCCCTGGCTGAACACCGAGACATAGCTTTGCAGCGAATAGCCGCCCGTGAAGACCTGGCCGCCGTTGTTTTTCAGGAATGACGTGTAGATGACCACGATCTGCGGCAGGACGGCAAGAATCACGATGAAATAAATAGCCGCATGGATCAGAACATTCTTGACGCCTTTGGCGCGCTTCGGAACCATCGGCTTCAGGCCGGACATGGAATAGGAACTATGTGCGGAAAGGAGCTTCTGCAGCAGGAAGATAAGGGTGGTCAGGATGATGATGATTACGCTCAGCGCCGCCGCAAAACCGTCGTCGCTTCCGACCTCGCTGATAAACTCGTTATACACCAGCACAGGAATCGTCTTGTAGCCCTCGCCGATCAACATTGGCGTGCCAAAGTCTGCAAAAATGCGCATGAAAATCAGCAGTGAGCTTGCCAGCACGGTCGGCATGATCAGTGGCAGGATGATTTTCATGACGCGCCTGATTCCGGTGCAGCCAAGGCTTTCGGCCGCCTCGTTGAGGGAATTGTCCAAGGTTTTCAGCGCCCCGGAGATATAGATGTAGACCAGCGGAAAGGACTGGAGCGTGAACACAAGCAGAATGCCGTAAAATCCGTAGATCCCGTTCATCCTGACATGGAAGACGGTGTTGATAGCCCTGGTGATTACGCCCTGACGGCCCAGAAGCTGAATCCAGGCGTAGGCACCGATGAACGGCGGCGACAGGAAGGCGATGATGGTCGCAATCTCCAGCGCTTTCTGGCCGAAGATTTTCATGCTTCTCGTAAAATAAGCCATAAACAGGCCCAGCGCCGTCGACAGCACGGTCGCAAGGATAGTGACCTCAAAGCTATTGACCAAGGTGCTCCAGTAATACTTACGCCCGAAGAATTTCTGAAAATACGCGAGGGAGAAACCTCCCGTCTGCGGACTGACAACGCTTTTATACAGAACCAGAATCAGCGGATACAGCAGAAACGTTACAAAAAAGACCAGTATCAGCAGAGAAATCAGGTTCCATACCGAGATGATCTTCCGGCTGCGCGTCATGACTTCGTCACTCCTTTAATCAGCGAATCGCCACGCTCGCAGTCGAACAGATTGATCCGGGACGGCTTTACCGTGAGTATCACCTTTGTTCCGTTCGGGAGAATCTGCTGATCGTCCGAATATTGGATCACCTCGGCTTCAGCGCCGTTTTCGTTTTCCAGCCGGATGAAATAGTGGGTGCTCAGACCGAGAAAGACTGAGTTTTCAATAATGGCACACAGGCCCGGTCCTTCCCGGCCGATATCGAATTCCTCGGGTCTGACGGACACTTTGACCTTTTGCCCGTCGCGGACGGTGTCCGCAAGGGTGTCCATGCCAACCTCGTATCTGTCGCCTTGGAACAGAAGCATTCTGCGCCCGTCGGGACCGATTTTTACAAACCCTTCCAGTACGTTGGAAAGGCCAATGAATGTGGAAACGAACAGATTGGCGGGCCTCTGGTAGATTTCTTTCGGTTTGCCGATCTGCTGGATCACGCCGCCATTCATGACGGCGATCCGATCCGAAACTGCCAAAGCCTCTTCCTGGTCGTGGGTGACGTAGACCGTGGTAATTCCGATTTTGTTCTGTATGGATTTAATTGCGTTGCGCATCTCCACACGAAGCTTTGCATCCAGATTGGAAAGGGGTTCATCCATCAGAAGGACGGCGGGCTGGATGACGATGGCCCGGGCGAGGGCAACACGCTGCTGCTGCCCACCGGAAAGCTGAGCCGGCATGCGGTCCTTCAGATGGTCTATTTTGACCGTATGAAGGATGTTGCCCACTTTTTCACGGATTTCTTCTTTTGGGACCTTGCGGTTTTTCAGCCCGAAAGCCACGTTTTTGGCAACCGACATGTGTGGGAAAACCGCGTAGTTCTGAAACACCATCCCGATGTTGCGTTTGTTGGCGGGAATGTTATTTACCGCCCGACCGCCGATGCGGATGACGCCGCCCTCAATCGTATTGAAGCCGATGATCATTCTCAGCAGTGTCGTTTTTCCGCATCCCGATGGGCCCAGAAGGGTAAAGAACTCGCCGGGATTCACGTCCAGCGACAGTCCTTTGATGACGGTGTCGTTCCCATATTTCTTTACCACGTTTTCAATGCTGATTGAAACACTCATTGCATTACCTCATTAAACTCTAAAAGATATGCGAAAGGGCCTTGCTGCAGCGGAGACTGTCACGGCAAAGCCCTTTTCACAAACTTAGCCCTGTGCCTGCGTCAGATGGTCGCCCCACTTGCTGATGATCTGCTGCTTGTTCTGTCCGACGAATGCCGGGTCGTACTTCGTCATCATCGTCATCTCAGAGAACGGCTTCATGTAAGATGCAAGTTTTACGTTTTTGCGAAGCGGACGGTTGGTCAGTTGCGAACCGAAGATATTCTGCATTTTTTCAGAAAGCAGGTAATCGACAAACAGCTTCGCGTTGTCGGGGTGCTTGCAGTTTTTGATGATCTGCACCGTCTGGTCGGTGAAGATAGCCCCCTCTTTCGGGTAGACGACCTTTACGTGCGCGCCGTTCTTGACGTACTGCACGCAAGGGTCTTCCCAGCTCAGCCCCACCGGGTATTCGCCGTCCGCGACACTCTTATGGACCGTGCCGGAGCTGCTGGCGATTTTTCCGTCGAGGTTTTTGATGAACTGGTCCACATACTGCCACGCCTCGTCGGAATTCGGGTCGTTGTCTTTGCCCATGTCATACAGCATGTTGACAAGCTGCTCAAACGCGGAACTGGAGTTGGTGGGGTCGCAGAAAGCGATTTTTCCCTTCAGTTCGGGATTCAGGATATCCTTCCAGCCTTCCACCTTGATGTTGCCGATGATGTCCGTATTGACAAGAATCACTGTGCCGTCGGCCACTACGGGCGAGAAGATGCCGTCCTTGTTTTTGTATTGATCGTTCATGTTATCGTTCTCTTTGGAGACATAAGGCGCAAAAAGGTCTTTCATCGGTTCCAGCATCGTAGAATCGGCGCCCCAGAGGACATCGCCCTGCGGGCTGTTTTTCTCCGACTGGATGCGTTTTTCCAGTTCGCCCGTGCCGGCGGTGATGACGTTGACCTTGATACCGGTGTCCTTTTCAAAGTTCGGGACCGTAGCGTTGATCAGGCTTTCCGAGTCCGGAGTGTAGAGAGTCAGCGTTTTATCCGAGGAAGCGGACGCACCGCCTGACGCCGCCGCCGAAGCGCTGCCGGAAGCGGAAGTGGCTCCCGAACCGCTCCCGCAGCCCGCGAACACAGAGCCGAACATGAGAGCCGTAGCGGCAAGTGCCATGATTTTTTTTACCTTTTTCATAAATATTCCCCCTTGAAGCTCTAAATTTATATCAATCCTAGCATCGGATCAGTGTCTTGTCTATCCGATAGAAAATAACAAAAGTCTAAAATACGTAACTGATTTGAATGGCTTCCGGCCGCCTTCGTCCCCGTTGATGTGAAATGCCAGGGATTGGTCCTGTGGCCGCCGCAAAATGAATTTAATTTTCAGGGAACTGTTTTCAAAGTGTAGACTGTGATTTGGAATAGATTTTTGGAACATTCCAGGGCAGTTCAATTAAAGAAGTGCATGAAAATGAAACGGGTAACCGCAATTATTACTTGACATTGAGGTATACAAGACGTATCAAACTATAAAAATACAGACATAGTGATAAATCACCATGTCCTATATATTAGCTATCTTATTTTTCAGCCGGTTGTTGCATAGAGGTCGGATTTCTGAAAATTGTATTGAATGATGCATTCCATGAAAAGGAAAATATTTTATCAAGACTACTCTTGCGGCCCTGAAATTGCCTTTAAATCCGCAGTAAACTGCTTGGGGCCTCTGCAGGCATATACTCCGGGCTAAGAAGAACGGATCTCGTGGATAATGCATGCGGCACTTTCGTTTTGGGTATTGTATGGTTTCCAAAAGCCTCGACAGGTCATCGACGGACGCAATTAGGATATCCTTGCATGTCCCAGGACTTTCAACACATTGGGTATAATCAGCCGGTATTTTATCGAAAGATCCTCGGCACGCTCTTCCTGCCGTTCAGATTAGTATCAGTAGCCACGTGTCGCCTTTTTTGTGCCAATCCGTTGAAATGGACGGTGTTTAGTCTCACTACGGCGGAGATATTCTGAAGAGGGACAATCCTGTTTCGGTTTTGTTTTTGTAGACATGTTCGGAGCAGCCCAGTACTTTGTCAAGTCCCGCGTCGGAGGCTGCTTGAACTGTTTCAATGTTCAACATCTTCACAAATTCGTCGACATTATTCATGCTTTTCATTCTATGTTTTCAATTATCGACGCAACTTACTTTTCTTTTTTTCTGCCATAATAAAAACTCAATTCTCTTTTTATACCTTACCTAACAATGGAGGTATTTCCTGCACTATCTGGACATGGTCTTATTGGCTTTCTTTTATAGCCTATATATTTTGACGGGGAAATTCCAAACTGCTTTTTAAATATTTTACTGAAATAGTACATATCCGTATATCCAACTTCTTCTGCAAGTACCGATACAGGAATTGATGGATCCCTGTCTATTTTTCGACGTGCATTTTCAAGACGAATTTTCATTATATAGCGTGTCAGAGAACAGCCACATTCGTTTTTAAAAATATTGCTCAGGTAACTAGGGTTAACCCCGACCTCCTTAGCCACCAAATTAAGAGATAGATCCGATCGCGTGTAATTATGGTCAATAAATCTGCATGCATCCTCTACCTTACGTTTTGTAGATGGTGGAAGACGTTTTTCAATTAACTCTATTCCAGTTTTCAGAAAGTTGCACAATTCTTGTTCTACATCCTGAAATTTACCCAATTCATTAAGATGGGAGATCAACTTGTGTTCATCTGACATTTTTTCTGAAATATCTATGCCAAGTTCCATAAGGAAAAGCGAAAAATTTAAAAGCATATCAGTTGCGATAGCAAAGCTTAATTGCGAAGAATCCGACTTCTCAAAACAGTTGTGTATCATTGAAAGAGCATCTTCATACTTTTTTGCTCTTAACAAATTTAGTAAACTCTCAGGATTGTAGTATCCCTTTTTTAAAAAAGAAAGGAAGTGAGGCGGTTCGTAACTCAAAAGTCGCCCGCAGGGAATGGATTGATTGCGAGCGACACGCGCTTCCTGATAAGCATAATATAAATCCAATGCTCCGTTATGTATGTGACTGATGCCACCGCATAATCGGTTTTGGCCGCTGTATTCATGATTGATCCTGTTTCTAAGGTTTTGCGCTAAAATATTAAATCCATCTGGCTTTGATTTAAAAAAAAGAATTTCAATAAAGTCATTGTCCATATGGAGTAGTTCACAGGTTGAAAAAAATTCTTCAATAATATCTTCAATTGCATCTATTAATGCATAATCCCCAGAATTTTGATATAAATACAAATCCAAAACGCAGATTTTGTTTTGTTTATCGATCCCATATTTTTTCAAAACATTTTCAACATCTTCCTCACCGCATACTGGGGCCGTAAGCAATTTTAAGAGAAAATGTTCCTTTTGAATTTGTTTTTTTTGCAGCTGAAGTAGTTCCATTTTTTCTTTTTGGCCCCAGCTACTTCTTAGCTTTTTTGCGCAGTTAGCAAGTCGAAATGCCATTTCGGCAGGATCGAGCGGCTTTAAAATGTAACTTACAGCACCGAGCTGCAGTGCATCCCGAGCATAATCAAATTGACCATATGCTGTAAGAATAATGATTTGAGTGTCAGGATTCCTTTGTCGTATTCTTTTAGAAACCTCTATTCCGTTGCAGTAAGGAATATTAATATCCATTATAACAATATCCGGGTTGATCTTTTTAGATATATCAAGTGCTTCCTTTCCATCAACCGCTTCACCCACAATTTCCATATCCAGTTTATCCCAGTCTATCGCGCATTTTAACATTCCCCTCTGCAAATACTCGTCATCGACGATAAGTACTTTAATTTTCATTTAACTGTCCTTTCCCGAAGCTGCGCGGAATGAAAACAGATATCGTGGTGCCAACTCCTTGTACACTCTCAATCTGAAGACCATATTCTGGTCCAAAATATAACTTCAGGCGCTGATGTACACTAAACAGTCCATATGATGTTTGTCCTAACGCAGCATTATCCGAAAGCAATCCGGAAATTTTTTCAGCGGGTATGCCAACACCGTTATCCTGGACGCAAATTATAATTCGGCTATCCTCAACCTTATCATAGATGCGTATAAGGCCGCAGCCATCGATTAGTTTCACTCCATGGTAAATTGCATTTTCTACCAAAGGCTGCAATGTGAATTTTACGATCTGTTCCTGCATAATTTCTTTATCAATACATATATCGTATTTAATCTTTTCACGATATCGAAAAGTCTGGATTTCGATATAGCTCTTGATATTCAAAATTTCATCCATTATAGGGATAATTGTATTTCCATTACTTAAAGCCGTACGATAAAATGTTCCGATAGCCAAAATCATCTTAAAAGCGTCATTCGTTTTATTTAACTTGATCAACGAGCTTACACTGTTTAAGGTGTTATATAGGAAGTGAGGATGAATTTGTGCTTGCATCGCAGAAAATTCGAATTTCCTTTTATCGCGCTGTTCTCGGTAAATTTGATCCACCAGTTGCTGAATTTTATTAGCCATATTGTTAAATGTTTTTGATAGTGATCCGATTTCGTCTGTCGAGTGGATTGGAACACTCATTTTTAAATTGCCTTCGCCAAACTGTTTCATTGTTTTAGCAAGAAAAGTCAATTGACGGGTAATACCATGTGATACAAAAAGGCTGATCGAGGCCGCTATTATAATAGCAAGTAGGCCAATTAAATAAACGGACTGAGTGATTGCGTCGCCTTTCTTTGTGAGACTCTGTTCTGGAATAAGTCCAATCATAATCCAGTTAAGCGTTTTTATATAAGCTGATGTAACATAATAACGCTGATTGCCTATATCAAATACCTGTCCCTTGGACTCATTGCCAAGTATGCATCGAAAAAAAGCTTCTTCCCGAATGTTTTTTCCGGTGAACGAGTGATCAGATGTCAGTTTAACCTGTCCATCCTGATCAGCTACAATATAATTGCCTTCTTTCCCATATTGTAATAGTTCAAAATCATTACTCAAAAAGTCGTTCTGGTATTCAACTAAAATATGGCCTGTAATGATTCCAGTCCGATAGTCACGATATGGTCGGATATATGCAATACCTGAAAGCGGTAAACCTTTAGTGTTTAATGCGTATAAATCAATCCATTGCTCTTCATTAGTAAATTTCAGTTTATTATATAATTCAAAATATTTCCAGGATTTGTTGCGGACATTATTCGTATTAACCATATCACCAGCTTTATTAAAAGCTGATATGCTGCTGAATTGATTGTCACCCCAAGTAGCGTTAAGATAGTCGAGCTGTTTTTCCGCTTTCATACTCTGTTGCAAACATTTTGCATAGATAGCATTCTCCTGTTTAGGAATACTGTCTTGGCTAAACCAGGTCTGCATATCATCATTTGTAAATAAAATTGTGGTTAAATATCTAGAATTATCAAGTATTTTCAAACATGCGTTCGACACCAGGCTGAATCTTTGCATATATGATTCAGTGGCAGTTTCCATCATAGCGTTTTCAAAAATAGGACGGATAACACTTGTCAATGCTAAGATAATTACCACTATAAGGAGACTAAACATTAAAGTAATCTTATAGACAAGAGGCAAATTACGATACCATTTTTTCATAGCCCTATACCCTTATTTAACAGCATACAACCCATTCACAATTTAATGCCAAACAACCCAATAGATTGAAATCAGAAAGATTGGGTATAACAAAAGGTAGGTCAGTGTAAACACTGACCATTTCATTCGAAATATTCAGAGATATTGGCTAAATTCTACTTTTTCTTTATTTGGACCGATTATTGTAAAAAATCGTATAACCTTTTTCCAGAATGACAAGTAAAGAATCTCTTTATTTATAAGTTCATAGCCTAATTTACGAACAAAATCAAATGCAATTTCAATGTCCACTACATTCAGCGCAATATGATCTATTGCACCGTTCTTCAATGCGGCTTTGTGGTTTTCAAATACTTCAATTACCAGATCTTTCAGAAAAATATTATTTTCCATCTTTATATAAAACCCTCCAGAACATATCTAGTTGATCGGGTAGAATAAGTTCCGAAAGCTCTGGAGCTAGTCTAGCACATTTTAATATTTTTTGTCAAGTTCGCAGAATTTTGCTTATTGGTATGCTCTAGGGTTGACAATATGGCTGGCAGCTTCAATCAAGCGATCTTTTTGGTTATGTCCTTTTTGGACTCGCGTAAGGCACCTTTTTAAGTGGACCCTGGTTGCACCTACTAGTTGTTTTTTCACAAAATAGTACTTAAAAAATAGTTTTAAAGATATTAATTTTAGTGAAACACATCCAAAATATTTCTTAGTGATCCAAAATCATTACATTCCCATACGGTATCATACAAGCTATAATACAAGATAAGTTGATTGGGAATTATAGATGAGTTGAATAAAAATACGATAGACTATAAGGAGGGTGAATAAAATTCAAAGAGAATTAGTGGATCAATTTGGCAAAATTGCATCACGGCAAATACATCTCGATTTTCATACCAGCGAACAGATTGAAGGGGTTTGTTCGGAATTTGACGCCGAGGAATTCGCTACCACGCTCGAAAATGCGCACGTTAACTCAATAACATTATTCAGTTGTTGTCATCATGGTAACCTTTACTACGATTCAAAAATATTTCCGCAAATGGTCCATCCGCATTTATGCCATCGGGACCTCTTGCGGGAACAGGCTGAAGCCTGCCACAGGCATAACATTCAGGTAAATCTTTATACGACAATACGTTGGAACAAGGTGGTTGCTGACGCTCATCCGGGGTGGATATGCATCGATGAAAACGGTGCTTTACAGGATTTTAAAGGAAAGGGTTATTTTGAGCCGGGGTTTTACAAAAATCTCTGTATCAATACGTCTTACCGTGACTTTCTAAAAAAACAGTTCGGTGAAGTAATGTCTTCAATCCCAGCAGAGGGCGTTTGGTTTGACGCAGCGTTCATGAACGAGTGTTGTTGTCCAACCTGCCTGCGCATGATGAAAGAAAAAGGCCTTAATCCCTTGAAGAAAGCGGATCGGCAAAAATTTGCTCAAATTACGTATTATAACATGGTCGAAGATTTGACGGCCTATGCCAAGACTTTCAATCCTAATTTTAACGTATTCTTTAATAAAGGTCATGTGGGCTATGTTGATAAACCGGTGATAAAAGATTATTCCTATTTTGCATTCGAATCGTTGCCCGGAGCGGACTGGGGCTATATGGATTTCCCCATTTCTGCAAAATATATGAGAAATTTCGGGAAGGAATGTCTTGGCCTTACCAGCCGTTTTCATACCGAATGGGGGGATTTCCATGCTTTTCGGAACAAGGCAGCAATGGAATATGAGGTATTTTCTATGCTTGCCAACGGCTGCAAATGTATTATCGGTGATCAGATGGATTACTGGGGCAAATTGAATGCAGATATGTACCGGCAGATCGGTGAAATTTATCGTTCTGTTGAGGAAAAGGAACCTTGGTGTCTTGGAGCAACCCCTGTTTCCGAAATAGGGGTGTTTACTGCGGAGGAATTCTTCGCAACGGGTGTTCCGGGAGAAATACCTGGTGCTTCGGAGGGAATAACCCGTCTGTTAATGGAATTGAGCCAGCAATTTGATTTAATTGATAGTGAGATGGACTTTAGCCGATATAAACTGCTGATTTTACCGGATGTTATACCGGTTAATGAAACTCTTAAGGAAAAGCTGCATAATTACATTTCCAACGGAGGCAAAGTGATTGCAAGCTTCCGTTCAGGTCTTGATCCAACAGGGAATGATTTTGCACTTAAAGATTTAGCAGTCGAATATGTGGGCGATGCTCGTTATAGTCCTGATTTCATTTTGCCGAAAGGACATTTGGCAAAAGGCTTGTCCGCTTCAGAGCACGTGATGTATGACAAAGGGGTTGAAGTGAAATCCTCTCCTGAAGCAACGTTTGTCCAGATGGCAATACGACCTGTATTCAACCGGTCTTATGAACATTTTTGCTCTCATCTGCATTCTCCCTCGGGCCGTGAGGAGGTTTATCCCGCCATTGTGGAAACGACAAATACCGCATACTTTATGCACCCTATCTTTTCAACTTATCAAAATACAGCACCGCCCTGGTACAAAAGACTTTTTCGAAATGAACTTTCGCGTCTGCTGGAGAAGCCATTAGTGCAGCATAATGGCCCCAATACTATTATTACAAGCCTGATGGAACAAACAGAAAAAGACCGTCAGATTTTACATATATTACATTACATTCCTCAAAGAAAATGCAAAAAGCTGGATATAGTCGATGAAGTGATACCTTTATATAACATTACGATTACTATGCAGATTCCTAAATCGGTGAAAAGGGTGTATAGCGCTCCGAATAATACCGATATTCCTTTTAGGCAGTGTAATCATACCATCGTTTTCACTATCCCCGAAATCAGGGGACATCACATGAGCGTAATTGAATTTTATAAATAGAAATTGGGAGGAAGCATAATGAAAAAAAGCACGCGGATAGTCAGCACAATTCTCGCTTTTGCAATGATGATTTCATTTTGTGCATGCAGTAACAGTTCAAACGGGAACACATCGCCATCCGGTAACGGAAAGGTCAAAATCACTTTTATGAGTCGTGATGCTGGCGATACTCCAATGGCGAAGGTTTACCAAAGCCAGATTGATGCTTTTGTGAAAGCAAACCCCAATATCACGGTTCAAAACGACTCGATCTATGAAGAATCGGCTTACAATAATAAGCTGAAAGTTGATATTTCAACAGGGGCAATCCCCAGTGTCTTCTACACACCCGGCATAGCAAGCCTTTCACAGTATGCAAAAAATGGCGTAATCATGGATCTCACAAAAGCTCTGGACGATGATCCGAAGTGGAAAGCAAGCTTCCAGGACGGTGCGCTTGATACATATAAACTCGACGCCTACGGAGTAAAAGGCATTTATGGTATTCCGAATGAGCTTAATGTTGATGCGATGTTCTATAACAAAGAATTATTCAAAAAAGCAGGAATTACGAAAATTCCTGAAACAATGGACGAATTCTATGATGTTATAAAAAAGTTAAATGTTGCCAAAATTACTCCGATTGGGGTAGGCGGCAAGGATACATGGGTTATGGGTCACATCTTTAACAATATTCTCGCCAAACGCATTGGTTCCGATGGTATCTTCGCTTTGGGCACCGGGAAAAAGAAATGGACTGATACCGATGTTGTTGAGTCACTACAGATTACTAAGGATCTAAAAGATAAATATCATGCCTTTGCAGACGGTTTTGAAGGTATGGATTACAACACTCAAATGAACCAATTCCTTACTGGTGAAGTCGCAATGATAACACATAGCAGCCCTATTATTCCAGAGATTATGAACTCTGATTCAACCATTAAAGATCAGTTTGCAATTTTCCCTTTTCCTTATTTTACAGATAAGCCGGAATATAAGGATGTACATGTTATTTACACCTCTGGTTGGTTTTTATCTGGCAATATGACTGGTGAACAAAAAGACGCAACACTGAAACTTGTGAAATTCATGACAACGCCGCAATCTATTCAGGAGCGTATGAATGCTGCCATGCGTGTTGCTCCCTATAAAAATATAACTCCGCCTAGCAACGCTCCACAGTTATTTAAGGATATGATATCTTACTCTAATACAATTAAAAAATCTATCGGCGAGTACTTCGACTATGACCCCACTTCAACGCTTTGTGATTCCTCCCGTAATGCTATTCTTAATATGATGTTATCGTCATCTGCTTCAGATACAGCTAGTCTCATCAATTCAGGAAAATATTAGTAAGAATTAAACATTGAGAGATATTTATAATCGCGTGTCGGGGATTAACTTGACACGCGATTATGATAAGGAGTAAACCAAGTGGAAAGATACCACAAAAATCTGAAAATAATTGTTCTGTTTTTAATCCCGGCGTTTCTAATTTATTTTGTATTTGAGCTTTTGCCGGTACTAACGACGATATATTTTTCCTTTAATGAATGGCCTGGGATCCAAAGTGTTTCATTGAAATTTATTGGAATAAAAAATTACATTGCATTGTTTGCAAATCGGACCTTTTTAATATCTCTTGTGAATATAGCGATATATGTTATAATCAGCCTATTATTACAAGTACCGCTTGGCTTTATACTTGGCCTTCTCATTTACCATTTTAAAAGGTGCGGTCGCTTTTTTAAAGCGGCATTCTTTATTCCCATGATATTGAACGTTACTGCGGTTTCTTTGCTGTGGAACTTTATATACTTTCCTACTGATAAGGGAATTTTAAACAACTTTTTGAATACTCTCAACTTGCATAATCTTATGCAGCAGTGGCTTGTAAATCCGAACACATCATTAATCTGTTTAATTGTTGTTAGCGCTTGGACCAGTGTTGGATATTACATGATCATTTGTATTGCAGGTCTTTCTGCAATACCTAATTCTGTTCTTGAGGCCGGTGAACTGGATTCTTGCACCGGCATCAAAAAAGTGTTTTACTTATACATTCCTATGTTATGGGATCAAATTAAAATTTCTGTGGTTATGGTTATAACCGGAATCTTAAAAATATTTGATACGGTTTATATTCTTACACCGAATGGTGGCACCAATAACAGTACAATTGTACCTGCCCTTTTAATGTACAACCAGGCTTATCGCTATAATAATTATGGATTTGGCAGTGCAATAGCTACCGTTATATTTGTATTATGCATCATTGTTTCCATGTTTAGCCTTGGCCTTATGAATAAACGGGATAGCATTGAATATTGAATAAAGGAGAGAAAGCATTGAGAAAAAACAGTTTTCTAAGTAAAATAGCATTTGCTGTATTTTTTGTTATTGCCGTCATCAATGTCTATCCGCTTATATTTTCAATTTTATGTTCATTTAAAAGTAATCTTGAGATTTTTCAATCATTTACTGCATGGCCTACACAGTTTAGATTTCAAAGTTATGTAACCGCATGGGGTGTTGGAAATATCGGAAGATATTTTTTGAATACAATTATTCTTGCAGCCTGCACGATCGCTTTGACAGCTTTTGTAGGAGCACTTGCGGCATATATACTTTCAAAATTTTCATTTCAGCTAAGATCCGTCGTATATATTTTTTTTATTGCCGGGATGATGGTTCCAATCCAAGCAGTATTAATTCCCTTGTCCTATTTTTTTGGAAAGTTTAATCTAATGAATAGCTATATCAGTATGATACTTTTGTATACTGCATTTTGCTTACCTATGACAATTCTTATTCTTAATGGCTTTATTAAAGGTATTCCGAATGAATTGGAAGAAGCAATGATAATGGATGGTGCAAATACTTTTCAGGTATTTACGAAGGCGATCTTACCTCTATCTTCTCCCGGTATTATTAGTGCTTCGATCTTTAACTTTATTCAGGTTTGGAACAACTTGTTGTTTCCATTAATTTTTCTTACTGATAAGAGCAAGGGAACTATTTCAATGGGACTACTCAATTTCTTCGGTGAGTATAGTACAAATTATAGCGCGTCCATGGCAGGCATTTCGCTGACAACAATTCCGGTTATTATAGTATATATTTTATTTCAGAATAAAATTGAAAACGGGCTTATCAGTGGCGCGATAAAGGGATGATGAAATTGAATCATCTAGATTTCTAACTACCCGAGAAGTCCTGAAGGACCTTATTTTTATAGTTTAGATGATCAGGAATGCAGGTTCTGCAAAGAACTCCGGAGATCTCCGGTCAATGTATTTAGCAATAGATTCAGAACCCGGCGGAACTAGCGCTTTTATCGGGAAAGTTGGAATCGGCGACTTTGATACATAGCAGGCAAAATGAATTCATTGGGAATTCCTAATTGCGTGGCACCAAGCAGGCAGTTTAGTGCAAAAAAATATCGGATCACACCCAAGCGTTGCATCTAAGGATTGCCGATATCCCTAAAAAGATAAGTTCACGACATTGAACGGCAGTATCCAACTTTACAAAAATCCATTGCATGTGATACATAAAGAGATACGCGAGGAACTGTTGATCATCCCCGCGAATGTAGGTAAAAGTGTTGCCGAGTATGTAAGCTGGTTTACGCCTGTCGGAACTAGCTAAGGATTTCATGCTTTATCCTTTTGATATAACAATCAAGCAGAGTCTCTAATTATTTCCGCAAATTGCAATTGCAATTTGCGGTTTTGAAGTTATTAACAACATTTCCAAAAAGGAAATGGCCAGCGACGCGAAATTAGGGATTCCTTTTTTTATAGAAATTTTGTTTGGATTCACTGATTGAAAATGGGTGCGTTACAAGGCACGCCGTTTGATCGGGTGCTTTTCGAACAGACCGAATATCGTGTTTGCGCAGGGTTGCAACCGGCTTTCTTTCCTTTTATGCGCCGGTAAATTTTCAAAATAAACACAATACATGCAAAATTTAAGCTTACAATAAGCACACATCCATCATTTCAGAGGAGGCATTTAACGTGCACGATATTGTCGCGTTGGGGGAGCTTTTAATTGATTTTTCGCCGATCGGCAGGAGCGAGCAGGGGAGTTTCCGGTTTGAAGCGAATCCCGGCGGAGCACCGTGTAATGTTCTGGCCGCCGCGAGGAAGCTGGGGCGTTCCGCCGCTTTCATCGGCAAGGTCGGCCAGGATATTTTCGGGAGATATCTGAAGGATACGCTGGACCGGCTGGAAATCGACAGCAGCGGTCTGGTCCTGACGCCGGATTATTTTACGACTCTCGCTTTTGTCACGCTCGACAGCGAGGGGAACCGTGATTTTTCATTTGCCAGGAAAAACAGTGCCGATGTCATGCTGCGCGCGGAAGAAATCCCGGCTGAGCTGATTCGGGAAAGCCGCATCTTCCATTGCGGGACACTTTCGCTTACCGACAGCGCCTGCCGTGAGGCGACTTTTCAGGCGCTGGACGTCGCTAAGTCTGCCGGGGTGGTCATTTCGGTCGACCCGAACCTCCGTGAGCCGCTCTGGCCGAACATGGACGACGCGAAAAAAGCGATGGAGTCGGTGCTGGCCTACGCAGACATCATCAAGATATCGGATTATGAGCTGAGCTTCCTGTACGGGCCGGGGGAGATCCTCCCCAACGCGGCGAGGCTGATGGAACAGTACCGCCCCAGAATGCTGTTCGTCACCTGCGGCAAAGACGGCGCCTATCTGCTCCGCGGCAGTCTTGTCCTGCAGCATCCCTGCTTCAGCGAGGTGAAAACCATCGACACGACGGGCGCGGGGGATTCCTTCTGCGGGACCGCCCTGAGCCGTCTGCTGGAATATGGTCTGAACCCCGAAGCGATGAGCGTGGAGCAGTGCCGCGAGCTGCTGCGCTATGCGAGTGCCGCTGCCAGCCTGACCACAACGAAGCGGGGCGCCATTACGGCGATGCCCACCGACGCGGAAATCCGCGCATTGCTCGAGAGGCCGACTGTCGCCTGACTGTTCCCGCGGGGATGAGAAGGGAAGCGTTTTCATCCGTGCCGGGTGATGGGTTCCGTCCTGCGAAGGTACGTTCTTCTCTGCCGCGGCAGAGAAGAACGTACCTTGTTTTGCTTCCAATCCCGGTTAAAGAATTACGCAAAAATTGCATACCTTTAAATTTCGTCCCCGCGTTGACAGCCGGAAACAGACGTGTTAAAGTATTTAGCAGTAAATTTACGTAAAAATCAGGGGCGGGGGATAATTGTGAAAGTGACGCTGAAAGACGTGGCAGAAAAGGCCGGAGTTTCCATCGCAACGGTCTCGCACGTAATCAATAAAACCAGGTATGTCAGTCCGGAGCTTGTGGAAAAGATTCAGCAGGTCATCGAATCGACCGGATATTCCCAGAAAGTGGCAGAGAAGGAGTGCCACCTGAGAACCGGCAGAAAATCGATCATCGCGCTGGTGATCCCCGGGCTGGAAGACACTATGTACGCGCAGGTGGCTCCCGCCGTTTCCAGCGCAATCGAAAAAGAAGGCTTTTATCTTTCGGTGCTGCTGACCCGGGACGACCGGGTCAGCGAAAAGCATATTCTGAACGAGATGATGCTCGACAAGCGCATCGCCGGTATCATCCTTTCCCCGGCAGGACAAAACGGCGCCGACTACTCGCGGCTGTTTTCTTCCGGGCTCCCCGTACTGCTCCTTGGCAGGGGCCTGCGGGATTCCGGCGCCGACTGCGTACGCTATGACAGCCACAGCGCCGTCGCCGCCGGCGTCACGCACCTTTTGAAAAGCGGACACGAAAACATTGTCCTTTTGTTGAATGAAAATGACCCGCTGACTGCGGAGGAGTGCGTCGCCGGCTATAAAAAGGCGCTGGCGGACAACCGAATCAAATTCCGCGACCATCTGGTTGTACCGTTGGACCTGTACCGCAGAGAAGAATGCGAGCAGACCATACGGAATATCTGTCTGAACAACACGGCAAGCGCTTTTCTGGCAACGGAAAACAGAATTACGCTGTGCCTGCTGCGCATTTTGCGAGGCCTGAAGCTTGAGGTGCCGAAGGACGTTTCCGTTGTGGGGTGCGGGGATGAGAGCTGGTGCGAACTGATTGATCCGCCGCTTACGCTGCTGCGTCAGTCTTCGGAAAAGATGGGCCGTCTTGCGGCGCAGCTGCTGATGGAGCGCATCCGCAAAAACGATCTTCCCGTGCGGGAAGAAAAACTGCCCGCGGATCTGATTATCCGCAAGTCGACGCAGATGGTCGGCCGGGGGCCGTTCGGGGAAAAGGCGGTTTCCCCCGAGGAGCTGACCCTGACTGAGGAGGAGATTGAACGGCTGCGCCGTGGAAAATATCGGGTCGGGATCTCGTTCCATTACAGCGGGACGGCATGGACGCGCCTTCACGAAAATGCCATCCGGGATACGCTCGGCAAAATCGGCGTTGCGGTCGTAGCCGTGACGGACGCCCATTTTGATCCGGAGCTTCAAATGACCCAGCTGGACAGTCTGAAGATGCAGAAGCCGGACGCGGTTATTGCCATTCCGGTGGACGATATGGTCACGGCGGAAAAATTCAGGGAGATCTCAAAGGAGACAAAACTCGTTTTTATCAGCGCAGTGCCTGCCGGTCTGAAAAAGGACGATTATGCTTCGTGCGTTTCCGTGGACGAAAGGGAAAACGGCCAGAACGCAGGCGTCTTGCTGGGGGAGTATTTCCGAGGGAAGGGAACGCAGGCGAACGTCGCCTTTCTTGACCACGGAGCTCCGTTTTACGGCACGCATCTGAGGGATATGGTCGCGGAGCAGGTGATACGGGAGGAATATCCGGAAGCGAACGTCGTTGCGACGGATTTTTTCTACCAGATTGACCGGGCGTATGAAGTGAGCCGCAGGATGATTCTGGCACATCCGGAGATTAACGGGCTCTATGTTTCGTGGGAACGGCCAGCACTGCAGGTAATCCGCGCCTTGAAAGAGCTGCACCGGGAGGACATCGCCGTCGTGACCTGCGACCTTGACCTGGAAATTGCAAAGTACCTTGCCCGCAACGAGATGGTGGTCGGGCTCAGCACGCAGCGTCCCTACGAGCAGGGAGTTGCGGTTGCCCTGGCCACCGCGAAAGCCCTTTTGGGCGATACGGAGTACAAATATATCGGGGTCCCGGCCCGCATGGTCCAGCCGGAAAACCTGATTCAGTCGTGGAATGAAATCATTCATGAGCCCGTTCCGGAAGAGATGGAAAGAGAATTAAAACATAATTTACGTAAATAAATAATTGGTAAAAACATTTTATCTAAAAGATATGTTATTTTCTTCAGAAGTATTGATAATTTTACAAATATATCATATAATTTACGCAAATAAACAGATAAGCATTCGACACATGCGGAGAATTCGCAGAAAATGAAACAAAAATTGCTTAAATTAACTCCGCGCCGTGCCGGCAAAAGTCTAAGTCGATTTTTGAGAGGAGATCTTTGTAATGAAAAAAGCATTTTCCCTGATGCTGAGCCTGCTGCTCGTCGCCGGGTCCATGACGGGCTGCGGTAAATCCGGGCAGACGGCCGGCAGCACGGCGGGCGGCGCGTCCGCCGCAGGTTCCGCTGACAGCAGCGCGTCGGCTGCGGCGGATACCACCGCCTCCAAGAGCGGGAAGCTCAGCTTCGCGTTTTTGCCGAACACGCAGAACAACACCTTCCAGAGCACGATGAATGATACTTTCAAAAAGCTCTGCGCGGAAAAGGGCTACAACTATGTCTGCCTTGACCCGGACTATGATGTCAACAAACAGCTGAACCAGATTTCGGACGTTGCCAACCGTAAAGTAGACGCTGTTTTCCTGATTCCGGTTGACTCCCAGGGCCTGCACCAAGGTCTGGAAACCCTAGCTGGCAAGAATATCCCGGTCATCAACGTCGATACGCCTGTTGTGACGGCTGACCGCGACCTCGTAAAGTCCGTGATTGCAACAGACGCCTATCAGGCCGGAACGCTGGTCGGTCAGGAAATGGTCAAGAAATACCCGAACGGCGCAAAGATCGCGATTCTGGACTTCCCGTCGAACGAAAGTTGCGTCAACCGTGTCAAGGGCTTTGAAGCGGGCCTCGGCAGCAGCGCAGATAAGTTCAAGATCATCGCCCAGCAGGACGGCAAGGCCGCGCTGGACAAGTCCATGCCGCTCGCGGAGGACATCATCCAGGCGCACCCTGATCTGAATGCGTTTTTCTGCATCAACGACCCGTCCGCTTTGGGCGCGGTTGCGGCAATCAAGGCTTCCGGCAAAAAGGATATCGGCGTATTCAGCATCGATGCATCTCCGGACGGCAAGGCAGCCCTGATCGACGGTTCGTTCACATCCGTTGCCTGCCAGGTGCCGATCGAAATCGCTCAGACAGCTTTCCAGAAAGCCGAAGAGCTTTCGCAGGGCAAGACGATTGACAAGCAGATTCTGCTTCCATCCCACGTTGTTACCGTGGAGGAAGCGAAAAAGACCTTGAAGCAGTGGCAGTGATCTTCGTGTAATCCGGTTTTGGGCAGATCTGTGCAGCGGAAGGAGCGGCCGTTCCGGCCGTGCCTTCCGCTGAGTTTTCGAATTTTGCCCGGTGGCAGGAACTTTTAAGGAGGTGGGCAGATTGGCGCAAACGGTATTGGAAATGAAAAACATTGAAAAAAGTTTTTCAGGCACACATGCGCTTAGAGGAGTAAATTTTGATTTATACGAGGGCGAAGTCCATGCCCTTCTGGGAGAGAACGGAGCCGGGAAGTCGACGCTCATCAAGGTGATGGGCGGCATTTACCAGCCCGACGGCGGCGAGATTTTCATCGACGGCAAGCCGGTCTGCATCAGCAGTGTACAGGACGCGCAGCAATATGGAATCGGCATCATCCACCAGGAGATTATTCTGGTGCCGTACCTTTCCGTCGCGGAAAATATTTTTCTGGGGCGTGAGCCGACGACCAGATTCGGCCTGAAGGACTCGCAGAAAATTTACCGGGAAGCCGCGGAGATGATTACAGCGCTGGGCCTGAACATCGACGTTCACCGCCCGATCGGGAGCCTGACTATCGCGGAGCAGCAAATGGTCGAGATCGTCAAGGCGATCTCTTTCAACGTGAAGATCCTGGTGATGGACGAGCCTACATCCTCTCTGTCTGACGCGGAAGTCAGCAAACTGTTTGAGATCATCGCACGGCTGAAAAAACAGAAAGTCAGCATCATTTACATCTCTCACCGCATGGAAGAGCTCTTCAAGATATCGGACCGGGTGACGGTCATCCGGGACGGCAGCTATATCGGTACGAAAATTACATCGGAGACGAACGCGGATGAACTGGTCAGCATGATGGTCGGCCGCAGCCTGAGCAATTTCTATGTCCGCACTCCTTCTCAACAGAAGGAAGAGGTGCTTTCCGTGCACGGCCTGAACAAAAAGGGCGTGTTCAGCGGCGTTGACTTCACCGTTCACAAGGGTGAGATTCTGGGCTTTTCGGGCCTGGTCGGCGCGGGCCGCAGCGAAATTATGTCGGCGGTTTTCGGCGCGGAGCCCTGCGACAGCGGCACCATCCTTTTTGAGGGAAAGCCCGTGGCCATTAAGAACACCCGCCAGGCCATCAACCTGGGGATCGCCATGGTGCCGGAAGACCGCAAAAAGCAGGGGCTTGTGCTGATCAATTCGGTCGGTTTCAATATTGTCCTGGTCGGGCTTAAATTCCTGATGAAGGGGCACTTCATTTCGAACAGGCTGAAAGCGCAGATGATTCTGAAATACATTAAGGATCTCAACGTGAAAACGGCGAACACGGGAATTGCGGTATCAAGCCTTTCCGGCGGCAACCAGCAGAAGGTCGTTCTGGCCAAATGGCTGGCCGCGCGGCCGAAGCTTCTGATCCTCGATGAGCCGACGCGGGGCATCGACGTCGGCGCAAAGCAGGAAATCTACTCCATTATCAATCAGCTTTCCAACGAGGGTATGGCCATCATCCTGATTTCGTCCGAACTGCCGGAGATCATCAATATGTGCGATTCGGTCTGCGTCGTCCGGAGCGGTAGGATCGTGATGAAGCTGGACCGCAGCGAACTCTCTCAGGAAAACATCATGAAATATGCTACAGGAGGAGTGGCTCAGAATGGAAAAGACTCGTAAGCTCAGCGGCAATGTTGCGGTTGCCATGGTGAAAAACAACATCGGCATTATCGGCGTGCTTCTACTTATGGTCATTGTTCTTTCGATCGTATCGCCCGTGTTTCTGACGGCGGACAATATGATTACGGTCCTGAGGCAGATCTCGAACAATGTATATCTGGCGCTTGGCATGACGCTCGTTATGATTCTTGCGGGCATCGACCTTTCCGTCGGTTCTATCGTCGCCATGTGCGGAACGCTGATCGTCGGTTTCATCGTGACGAATGGATTCCCGATCTGGCTTTCCATTTTGCTCGGCCTCACTCTCGGGACGCTATGCGGCTTTATCGACGGCGTGATTGTAGCGCAGTTCAAGGTTCCTGCATTCATTGTCACCCTCGCCATGATGGATATTGCAAAGGGCGTGGCGTATATTTACAGCGGCGGTCTTTCCACGCGCATTATGGATGACAGCTTCACCTGGATCGGCACCGGTTACGCCTTCGGCTTCCTGCCGTACCCCGTGCTGTACATGATCGTTCTGATCGTTATTTTCATCATCCTGCTGAACAAGACAAAATTCGGAACCTATATTTACGCAATCGGCGGCAACAGAGAGGCGGCCCGCCTTTCCGGTGTGCCGATCAAGAGGGTCGAAATCGCCGTCTTCACCATCTCCGGCTTTCTCGCCGCGTTTGCCGGCCTTGTTCTCTGTTCCAGAATGTTCTCCGGGCAGCCGTCCGTCGGCGAAGGATACGAGATGGATGCCATCGCGGCCTGCGTGCTGGGCGGCGTGTCCATGTCCGGCGGCACCGGCCGCATCAGTGGCACGATTTTCGGCGCCATGGTCATCGGCATCATCAGCAACGGCCTGAACCTGATGGATGTCAGTTCCTTCTGGCAGCTTGTGGTCAAGGGCCTGATCATCCTGGTCGCCGTGCTGATTGACGCCCAGAAGGGCAAGCAGAATTTCATTTCCAAAAGGCTGCAGAAATCCAGATGAAGGGAGAACTCTCATTGAATATTTTCAGGAAACCAGCCGGCGCTGATTCTACGGGAGACGCGATCCCTTTTTATCATGACGGCCAATATCACATTTATTCGCTGATGCCTCCGGTTGGCACGACCGTGTATCCGGATCGGCTGCGTACGTCATGGTATCATTCCGTATCAGAGAATCTGGTGGACTGGAAGCCCCTCGGCGTCGCTCTTGCCCCTGGCGAAGACGATTCGCCTGACGCTTCCGGAGTATGGACGGGGTCCGTCCTGTTCGGGGAGGGCCGTTATCATGCTTTTTACACCGGTTACAACATCCATAATGAATACCAGCAGACAATCTGCCATGCGGTAAGCAGCGACGGGATCAAATGGGAAAAAGATCCCAAAAATCCGATTCTCTTTCCCGACGTCCGGCACTACGAGAAAGAGGACTGGCGGGACCCGTATGCTTTTTACAATGAAAAGGACGGCTGTTACTGGCTCCTGATTTCCGCCCGCAGGAACTCGGGCTCCGTCACGAGAAGGGGATGTATCGTTCTCTACCGTTCCCATGACCTTAGGCGGTGGGAGCACTACGGGCCGCTTTATGATCCGAACAATATCCATTGCCCGGAATGCTCCGAAATGTACCGCATCGGCGAAAACTGGTATTTGTCCTACTCGTATTTTTCCGGATTCGTCAATACCGTTTATCGGGTGGCGCCGTCCCCGTTCGGTCCGTGGCGCACACCGAAATTTGACGGTATCGGCGGCAGGCGGTTCTATGCCGCAAAATCCCTGGAAGACAATAACGGCAGGCGCTTTTATTTCGGTTGGGCCCATGACCGTGCAAAGCAGAGCGACTGCGGGGAATGGTACTGGGGCGGGGCATTTTGCATCCCGCACGAAGTGGTCGCCATGGAGGACGGGGAACTGGCGGTGAAGCTCCCAAAAGAATATCTGGAAAAGTTGCATACGCCTTTGCCCTGGTCCTTTCAATCGATGGTCGGGGATTACCGGATGTACGGCAGCGATACCATTTCCATGCACTCAATCGGCACCACGGCGTACGGCTTTTTTGATCTGAAGGAAAGGTCCTTTTTAATGGAGTGTACGGTCCGCCCGAGCGACTGTATGGATTGCTTCGGTCTGTTGCTGAAGTCGAACAAGGATGCCTCGAAGTGCCTGATGCTCTCTTTTGACGCCGCCATGCAGCGCGTTTCCCTGATTAACTTTCCCACAAAGGTGGATCCTTTCTGGGAGCAGTCCAGTTCGGACATTCCGGCTCCGCGCGAGCCCGGGCCGGACGGCCCCCGCGTATGCGAAAAACCGTTCCCTTTTCAAAGCGGCGATCAGATCCGGATCAGGACCGTGATCGATAACGATATGGTTGAGATTTTCGTCGGGGACAGAATTGCATTTACCTACCGTTCCTACGAAAAGCCCGACTATGAGGTCGGCCTGATTCTGCAGGACGGCAACGCTGTTTATAGCAATATCTCTTTTGTGAAATGATGTTTTTTAATGTCGGCGGTATCGTCTTTCCCCCGGCCGTTTGCCCTTGATTCTACTCTAATGTTATTTGACAGGACTGATAAAACTTATCCATGGTTACGGTGTCGGCCATTTTTTCTACAGCTTCTGTGGATGCTCCCAGCCGATCGCCTGATTAAGTGCCGAAAGCACTAATGTGTCACGCAGCCTTGTGCCCATTGCCCAACCGGTAACTTTACGCGAATGGATGTCAATAAATACAGCGAGGTAAAGAAATCCATGCTTTGCGGGGATGTATGTAATATCACCGACCCATATTTTGTTACGCTCTTTTGCTGAAAATACACGGTTCAAAATGTTATCCTTTTCTTCATATGGTTTCCCGCTTTGCGGCCTGTGGTAAGCTTTTCATGTCCCCTTGGCAATCAGGCCATGCTCACTCATTAATCTGGAAACTCTCTTTGGGGTAACTTTGATGCCTTGCCGTTCAAGTACCAACTGAATCCGCCTTGCTCCATATCGGCCATTATTCTCATGGAATAGTCCTCAATCATTTCGATCAGGGCTTCATTTTCAATGGTTCGGTTACTCTTTTTGCGCTGTACATAGTCATAGTAGCCTGAGCGTGAGATCTTCAGTATTTTGCAGGCCTTATTGATGTTGTATTTGTTGCGGTTCTCTTTAAGGAACTGACATCTCATACATTCTTTTGCTTCAAGAAAGTCTGGAATTTTTTAATATCTCATTCTCCATTTTTAACTCTTCTATCTGTTTTTGAAGCCTATTCATTTCATATATAGAGTTGAAAGGTGCGTTCCCGTGACCGGGAAACGCACCTTTCACCATACGTCTGGAACGGTCAAGAAAAACTGGACACGAAGTTAAGGTTTTAAGGATTTTGAACTTCAAACTGAATTGGGCTGACCCACCCCAGGGCCGAATGGATTCGTTTCGTGTTGTAGTAGAGTTCTATATATGAGAATATGTCCTCGCGAGCTTGTTCGGGATTGTCATAATGAGCATCCTGAACAAGCTCCCTTTTTAGTATGCGATAGAAGGATTCCATAATTGCGTTGTCGTAAGGATTACCCTTGCGGCTCATGCTCTGAACAGCCCCATACCGGGCGAGACTTCCCCTACAGCAATTCCACAGATGATCGCGAGCGTGGTATAATAAAAAAACGGTAGTAGATGATGGAAATGATACCGATGAATATTCGGAAAATCATAGTGGCGGATCGCGAAGACGGTATGACAGTAAAGCGATCAGCCGAGCCGTCCGCGTGAGCGAATCGGCAATTTACCGCCTGTTCCCAAAAATACGGAAAACTGGGACAATCAAGACTTCTTATCAAAATTGCGGGAAGCGGTCAGAAGTAACGGCAGAAAAGCCGAAAGAGATGGACCTCCTGGTAAAGGAAAACCCGGACATTACGCTTGCTGAAATCAGGGAAGCCATGCATCTGTCCATACAAAAGTCTGAAATCAGCGATATACTTCGTAACAAGTTGGGACTCCGATATAAAAAAGATGGTACATGCCAGCGAACGAGACCGTGCGGATGTAAAAGTCAGGCGCGCAATCTGGCATATGATGCAAAGCTCGATGGACGCGGCATCGTTGGTATTCCTTGATGAGAGCGGTGTCAACACGAACTTGACTCGCCGGTATGGCCGAGCCAAAGGGAAGGAGCGCATAAAGGACAGCGCACCGCTGAACACGCCAAAAGCTACAACGATTTTGTCTTCTGTGCGGGCTGACGGCACAACGGTCGCTAAATTCTTTTCGGGTTCCATGAATGGGGACCTTTTTCTCGATTACATCCGGCATGACCTTACCCCAGCGCTGCATGGCGGGGATTTGGTCATCATGGATAACCTGCGCTGCCATAAGGTTAGAGGCGTGAAAGAAGCGATTGAGAAGATCGGTGCGCAGGTGCTTTATCTGCCGCCCTATAGCCCGGATTTCAATCCAATCGAAATGATGTGGTCAAAAATAAAAGCCATCCTGAGAAAGATAAAAGCTCGTGCCGTTGATGCCTTGCTTGACGCACTTCCTCATGTTTTTCAAGCTGTTTCTGTAAGTGACACCATCGGCTGGTTCCATAAATCTGGTTACTCGCTATCTTAAGTGGAATTGCTGTAGAATCTGCTGAAGCAGCTGCATTGGGCGTATATGGTTATGTATTTTCTACACCCTTTTCAATATTTGCACATTTTTATGATTCTTATCTGACAATGCAAGGAAAATAGGGATTATCTACTTTAGAAATTGTTCTGGCTTTAGCGGGGGTTGGCCTTGCATTCGTTTCTCCAGTCGGATGGGCGGGAGTGGTATTAGGAGTTGGATATGCCGGTATTTCCTATGCAATCAGCACTGCTGCAACTGGTTAAATGGGGCGTTGTAAATGAAGTGTCAATTAATAGTCGCTGAATTTCATATTGATGTGTCGAATCAAGTCACAATTTTTTTATCTGTTATGATTTGCGTTACAATTATTGGAATGATTGTAGCCACGATTATTTTACCAACAACCTTATAGATAGAAGTATGCTGTATGGCTTTTTGGTTACTATTGTTTTATCATTTTGTTAGCACTTTAATTTCCAGAATAATGTTATATCCTGATTATCTAACTATTCATTGTGGTTTATTTATCCATAAAAAATTCTACTATCAATTTCTAAAGAATATTTATAAAATAGTCCGGGAACAAGAATGTATTAATAGAGGAAATCCGGTATTTAGTAAAAATGTGGTGGCGATAGAGTATGGAACTAATAAAAAAATATTCATCTCGCTAAAAAAGCGAGATGAATTTATTTCAGCAATAAAAACACGAATTGATCATGGCCAAACTTGAAATTTTTGGGAAACGCCCTACGATGAAGTAGGACGTTTCCCTTCCTGTTTACAGCATCCTGTCGCGACATATACCTACGGTGCTTGGGGCAAGCTGCTCAGCACCACAGGCAGCCTTGCTTCGACATTAGGTTCCTTTACCGCGGGTACTATTACGACTCCGAGAGTGGTCTGTATTATCTCAATAAACCGGGAGATTCGTCAGTGAAGACGGGCAGTTCGATCCAGATACGGGGTAGACCGGGAAAACCTTTTTCCTACTGCAACAATAATCCGATTAATAAAATAGATTCCAAAGGGACACGACCGATTTTCGATAGTTCTGGTTTTGAATCGCACAAAAGGACCAAGTAATTCAGGCATAATGATTGATGTTTTATAGCCCATTCATCATTTTTTATCCCTCTATGCCGACACCCGTACCGTCTTTTGCTTTTGCTGTAGGTTAACAAAAATAGGAGGCAGATAGATGAAATATTTTAATAGTACTGAAAATTCCTCCCAAGAGCAGAATGATAATTGGAAGGAAAATTTAGAGAACTATTGGAAAACATTTGATAAAATAAAGAAATGATTACCAAGAGCATTCTGTAGTGCATATTGCAAAACGGCGTTTCATGATTTCCTGCTCATATCAATTAAAAGCGGGAGAAACTACAAGAATAAAAATGATTCTTACTATGCTGAAATTATTTTAAATTATGATAATGATTATTACAGTCTGCGTTATAATGGAATAACAAAACTAATTCAGGAGTTTCATAAAAATGATAATGAACAGAACAATGTCTATCTCTATGGAGAATTCTTAGGCATTGTTTGAAAAATCGTGAAAATTGTGCTATTTCAACAAAATCATGATGGCAGCGAGGTAAACAAAAGCTAGAAACGAAACATCCAGCTTGTCATATCGGGTGGCTATCCTCCGAAACCATTTCAGTTTTTGAAAAAAGCATTCGACCAGATGACGCTCTTTGTAAAGTACCCAGTCACAGCGCCACGGATTCACAGTATTGGCTTTTGGAGGAATGGTATATTCACTGTCTCGGCGCTGGATATAATCCAGTATTTCGTTTGTTCCATACGCTTTGTCGGCAAGGACATTGCTTTGAGAAATATCAAGGTGTGAAAGCGCATCAACAGCTGCTTCCGAATCGTTCACATTCCCAGCTGAAAGTTGAAAATACAGGGGATTCCCCAGCTCATCTACAACCGTGTGGATTTTGGTATTCAGGCCGCCTCTGGTGCGTCCGACAGCCTTATCCGCCGTTTTTCCCCCCGCCGTTTGCGCTTAGATGCACTTTAACACAGGTGGAGTCTATGCTGACGTTTTCCATGTCGGCATCGGAAGCCAGGGCGCAGAAAACCTTCTCCAGAACGCCGCTGTCCCGCCATTTGGCGAACCGTGAATATACAGACTGCCACGGCCCGTAGCAGGAAGGCAGTTCCCGCCATTGTGCACCGCTTCTGGCAATCCAAAGCATTCCGTTAAACATATCCCGGTTGCTCTTTGGCGGGCGTCCTCGTTTCCCTGTCCTTTCGGGCGGAAAAAGATCCTTAATGCGTTCCCATTCCTGGTTTGTTATCTCATATCGTCTCATACCTTGAGTTTACATAATCTCATTCATTTGTGCAACTTTTATTTTCCAAACAGACCCTAATTTGAAAGATTATCCTGATATAGATTATGACTCTATCAATTTTCCATCTGAAGTTTATATTGCATATGCCGTTTGTAGAAAGTCTTGTGGAAATAAAGAATTTATCGTTGATGGTGAGACACAGATATGTGAACACTGTGGACATAATATGTTTCGTACAGAGGAAAAAAGATATGTCTTAGCAGAAAACCACGAGAAAATGCTCAATAAACCGATGCAAAATTTTGTCTCAGATGAAGTGGTAGTTGTAAGTGACGAATTTCATTTAAATGATTACCCAACTATTGCGCCGGAATCTATAAAATTCCCAAATGAACTTTTCATTACTTATGTGCTCTGTAGAAAAGAATGTGGGGCAAGTGGATTTATTATTGAAGGACAAACGGATATCTGTGAATATTGCGGGCACCATATGCGTCATACTCTGGTGGAAAAGTATGTTTTAGCAGAAGATCAAGATTAACAAGCCTTTGTGCTGCGCCTTATGATTTATTTCATTAGGTGCTGATTTGCCTTATGTTGGATGGTGCCCCCATTTGTGTTTCGATTCTTGCTGGTACAGTTATGGTTACGGGTGTTAATGTTGGCGAAACACTTCCTAAGAAATAATGGATTGGATATTAGAAGGGCAAGAAATGAATTTAGAGTTCTTACCGTTACCGTTATATGTTATTCTTTGTTTGTTGATGTCGGGAGGGATGATTTATTTTGCGATCTCAAGGCGCAAGATAGATAGAAAAGGGTTAATTATTGCTTATATTATTTTATCCTTTGTTCCTCCTTTCATGATTGCGTCAAGAATTTTCCCACAGTTCTACAACCAATTTATTCATACTTTATATTTCATTATATTGGTATTTTTTATCGAAGTTACTGTAACCGGAATTATCGATTTTAAAAGAGAAATTGTAAATAAAAGAGTAGTATTGGGCTTGTTCATCATTTGGCCGTGTGTTATCTTTATAATTTTAATATTACTTCATATCATTTAAAAGCTTACTTCACAGCGGTTTCAATGACTTCTGATGCGTTACGGGTTCATACAAAGCATGAGTCGTAAGGGCAACCCCTATGACAATGCAATTATGGAATCTTTCTACTGCACTCTCAAAAGAGAGTTTGTTTAGGATGCCAATTACGACAATCCCGAACAAACTCGGCTGGATATCTTTAGTTATGTAGAGCTCTACTATAACACAAAACGCATCCGTTCGGCCTTGGGGTGGGTCAGCCCGGCACAGTTTAGACTCAAAATTCTTAAAAACCTTATCTTTGTGTCCAGTTCTTCTTGACCGTTCCAATAGGCTCCTTTCTTATCTGTCCATTCTGCGGAGCAGTTCAGATCCGGATCGCCTAAAACAGAGTTTGCGATGCATAAGGCGGGTAGAGAAAATAATGAATAAATTATACATTTATAATTCATATTCTCAAAAGAGCAAATTTTAGAGCAACTCTTCTGAGATTGACAAATGCCATGGGAATCTGATAGAATAAAAGAACAAAACGTGCAATATAGCGCATACTGCATAAAAATCAAATTGTATATTATACTGCACTGACGGAGGCTTTTATGGACTATCTGAACGAAAATGTATCCATCAATCTGCGCCGAATTCGGAAGAGCAGACAAATGAGTCTGGACACCGTCTCCATTGAAACCGGAATCAGCAAGAGCATGCTCGGGCAGATCGAGCGCGGAGAGGCGAATCCGACTCTCGGAACACTTGGCAAAATCACCAGCGGCCTGCGGGTCGATTTTATAGATCTGATCTCTTCGCCGCAGGACGAGAGCTATCTGATACGAAAATCCAATATCTCTCCCGCAAAAGAGGAGAAAAATTGCTTCCAGTCATTTGCTTACTTTCCTTATGAGCCCGATCGGAATTTTGAAATTTACAACATTTGCGTACAGCCGGACTGCACATATCCCTGTACCTCCCACGGTGAGAAAACCACGGAATATCTGGTCGTGGAGGAAGGACAATTGCTGCTCGACCTGGGCAGTGAGACCTTTTCGCTCGGCCAGGACGATGCCATCCGCTTTCAGACCGACTGTGCCCATCAGTATAAAAATCCGGGGA
Source organism: Bacillota bacterium (assembly GCA_023412715.1). Classification (GTDB taxonomy): domain Bacteria; phylum Bacillota; class Clostridia; order Oscillospirales; family Acutalibacteraceae; genus Thermocaproicibacter. Next base: position 94,766 of record JAEZCC010000002.1, on the reverse strand, counting down.
AAGGGATCCTGCGCTTTCTGGTTGTCTTTACTTGGCGGAAGGCTTAGAAATGAGCAGTAAAAAATATTTTTAAAATTTTTTGATTGAAGTATTGACAATATATTGCACGAAGCATATAATGCAACCATACGCATTTGAAAAATATCATCACATGTGATCTTCCGGACAACGGCGTTCTGAAAGGATATCAGAACTGCCGCTGTTCTTTCTTTTTGAATTAGCATGTATAGCGTAATTCATTTATGCGGATCACATGGGCCAGCTTTTCTGAATTTACATGAACGCGGGGGAATCTATTCATGAGATTAAAGGATTACAGCGTGACAGCTCAGGACGTAGTGGCTCTTGTAAAAAAATATATGATAGAGACGTACGAGCGTTACAATTTTGTCTGCGAGCGTGCGGAAGGAATGTACCTTTACGACAGCGAAGGCAATGCATATCTCGATTTTTACGGCGGAATTGCCGTTAACAGCACAGGAAACTGCAACCCGAAGGTTGTGGCGGCTGTCCGCGATCAGGTCGGTGATGTGATACACACCTTCAATTATCCCTACACACTTCCTCAGGCGCTGCTTTCCGAGAAGATATGCACTACGCTCGGATTTGAAAAAATCTTTTTCCAGAACTCCGGCGCAGAGGCAAACGAGGCCATGATCAAGATGGCCCGGAAATACGGCATTGAAACATACGGCCCCGAGAGATACCGCATCGTGACGGCGAGAAACGGGTTCCACGGCAGGACCTACGGCGCCATGTCCGCAACCGGCCAGCCGGACAACGCCTGCCAGATCGGTTTCAAGCCGGTCGTCCCGGGATTCTCATACGCAGAATACAACAATCTGGAATCTTTCCGGTCGCAGGTCACGGCAAATACCATTGGAATCATGATCGAGCCGATTCAGGGGGAGGGCGGCGTTATTCCCGCCACACAGGAATTCATGGAGGGCCTGAGAAAGCTGTGCGACGAACAGCACATCCTGCTGATGTTCGACGAGGTCCAGACCGGCTGGTGCAGAACAGGCGATATCATGGCGTTTATGCATTACGGGATCAGGCCGGATATGCTGACCATGGCGAAGGCGATGGGCGGCGGCATGCCGATTTCCGCGATTGTCACCAGCGCTGAAATCGCCAAAGCTTTCTCGGCGGGTTCCCACGGGACCACCTACGGCGGAAACGCCGTCTGCTGCGCGGCTTCCCTCGCGCAGATCGGCGAACTTCTGGACCGTGATCTGGCGGGCAGCGCCAAAGAGGTCGGGGCCTATTTCATGGAAAAGCTCCGGAGCGTTCCTCACGTCAGCGAAGTCCGCGGCCGCGGACTGATGATCGGCGTGGCCTACGACCGGCCGGTCGGGCTGAAGGTGAAGCACGGCTGCTTCGACCGCAACATGCTGGTCACCCTGATAGGTGACCGCGTGATCCGCCTGATCCCGCCTCTGATCGCAACCAAAGCGGACTGTGACAGGGCTTATGAAATTATGAGAAGGGTTTCGGAAGAAATCTGACCCAAACGAGAAATCCGAATGAAAAAGCAAGGGCGCTTATGAATCGCGAGATTCCTGCGTGCCCTTGCTTTTTTTGCCGGCCAAACCGGAAGAATGGAGGAAACGACCATGGGCGCAACCATCCGCTTGCAGAACATCGACAAAAGCTACAAACAGGTTCACGTAATCAAAGACGTGAGCATTCAGATCAAAGACGGCGAATTTCTGACCATCCTCGGTCCGAGCGGAGCGGGGAAAACCACCCTGTTGAAGATGATTGCCGGCTTCGAGGATCCTACGAAAGGACAGATTCTGATCAACGGCAACGACGTTTCGCGAACGCCGATCCACAAACGCAATATCGGCATGTTGTTTCAGAATTACGCTCTGTTCCCCCACATGAATGTCTACAAGAATGTGGAATACCCGCTGAGCGTCCGAAAAATACCGAAGGTCGAGCGAAAAAACCGGATCGACGCGATCCTCAGGCGGGTACGGCTTTCGGAATATGCCTCGCGGTTTCCCCGGGAGCTGAGCGGCGGTCAGCAGCAGCGCGTCGCGCTTGCGAGGGCGCTGGTCTTCGACCCGATTATCCTGTTGCTGGATGAACCGATGGCCGCGCTCGACAAGCAGCTGAGAAAACAGATGCAGCTCGAGATCAAGGAGATCCACCGGGAGCTCGGCATCACGACCGTTTCCGTCACGCACGACCAGGAGGAGGCCCTGACCATGGCCACACAGGTCTGCATCATGAAGGACGGGCAGATCGAGCAGGTCGCCCCGCCGGTGGAAATCTACGAGAGGCCCGCCTCCGTCTTCTGCGCCAAATTCATCGGGGAAGCGAACGTCATCCCGTGCCCGGTGACGTCCATAGACAGGGACGGAAAGGCAAAAATCAATCTTCACGGCATCACCATCCCGACACCGGACCGCTCCGTCTCGTATTCGGAAAACGATGTCGTCAACGTCGTGATCCGGCCGGAAAAAATTAATCTCGTGGAGGAATCCTACGGAGGCCTGAAATTCCCCGGTGTGATCGAACAGTGCGTTTATATCGGCGATTCTCTGAAACTGAAGGTCAGGCTACAGAACGGCCATCACCTGAAAGCAAAGGTCTTCACCACCCATTTCCTCTCCCTAAATCCCGGGGACGAAGTCCTGCTCGGCGTTTCGGAAGAAGATATCGTACAGGTAATGCCATAAGCGGCCGGGCGGGGTTTTCTTCCGCCGGGCGACTACACGGAGTTAAGATTGGAGGCATTTTCAATGAAACAGAAGGTCCATTCAGAACGCCCCCGGCGGATTGCCGCGGGATTCATCGCAGCGTTTCTGGTTCTTTCTACGGCGGCGTGCAGCGGCGGCTCCGGTGCCGCCTCTTCCGCATTGCCAGCGTCCGGTGCGGCGCCCTCCGCCGGCAATGCGGCGTCCACGGGGAAAAAGTGGGCCGGCAAAACGCTGACCGTCTGCAGCTGGGGCGGCGCGATTCAGGCAGCGCAGAAAAAGACCATCTTCGATACGTTTGCGGAAAAATACGGCTGCACCATTAAAGAAGACACAGACCCCACCCCGGCCAAGGTGAAGGCCGCCGTTCAGGCGAACAAAATGGAGGTGGACGTGTGGGACGTCGACACGGACTTTGCCTTCCGCGGCGAAAAGCAAGGGCTGTTTGAAAAACTCGGCTTCAACGTAATCAAGAAGGATGGATTGATTTCGAATTTTATCACGGAGTATTCAGTGCCCTCCGAATGTTCCGCCATCTGTATCTCGTGGAACACCCAGAAATTCAGTGACAGCAACCGTCCGAAGAACTGGAGCGAATTCTTCGACACCGCGAAATTTTCGGGGAACCGCACGCTCTATTCCAACCCGATGTCCATGCTGGAAGCCGTGCTGATGGCCGATGGCGTCGCGATGGATAAATTGTATCCGCTCGACGTGGACCGCGCGTTCAATTACCTCGACAAGCACAAGAAGGACATCCAGACCTTCTGGGATTCCGGTTCGCAGTCGGTACAGCTTGTTTCAAGCGGCGACGATCCGCTCGGCGAAGTCTGGGCCGGCCGCATCATCAAGGCAAAGGACGAGGGCCAGCCGGTGGATTACGACTGGAATCAGGCGATCATCACGGCTGATTCCTGGGTGATCGGCAAAGGCTCCAAAAACGTGGAAATGGCCAATGATTTCATCGCGTATGCGACTTCCGCGCAGGTCGTGGCGAATTACGCCATCGAGTACCCGGGCAATGCGCCCTGCAACAACGACGCTTACAAGCTGATGACGCAGGCGCAGGTCGACAAGCTGGCGTCTTCCCCGGAGAAGCAGAAGAACCAGGTCTACTACGATGTAAAATGGTGGGTCGATAACTACGATACCGTTTATCAGCGTTTTCAGGAATGGAAACTCAGCTGAATGAATTTTCCGGCACGGCCTTCCGCCGCACTGCGGCGGGCTGTGCCGGATTGGCCGCTCCAAGCGGCTATGCCAGACAGGCAGGAGGGGATTTTATGCTGCAGGATATTGATATTGCCCTGAGAAGGGCAGGGGCAAGCGCGGAACGAACAACAAAAGCCGCCGGAAAGAGAAACTTTTTTAGACCGTGGATGCTGATCCTCCCGCCGGCCCTGTTCTTTCTGATTTTTCTGATGGTGCCGCTGGTGCAGATCCTGATGATCAGTTTTACGAACGCCGCGGGCGCGGCCTCGGTGGAATCTTTCGTAAAATTTTTCAGCAGCGACGTATACCTGAAAGTGATCGCCACCACGTTCCGGATCAGCCTGGTCGTCACCGTGGCCTGTCTGCTCCTCGGGTATCCGGTGGCCTACACCATGACGTTCTGTTCCAAACGGATCAGCTGCCTGATCATGATCGCGGTGATGATTCCGTTCTGGACCAGCCTGCTGGTACGGACCTACGCATGGATGATTCTGCTGCAGACAAACGGCGTGGTCAACAATATTCTCAAAGGACTTGGACTGATCCGCCAGCCGTTGGAACTGCTGCATAACGAAGTCGGGATTATGATCGGCATGACTCATATTCTTCTTCCCTACATGATTCTGTCGCTGTACCCGGTCATGAAGGGCATCGACCGCAACCTGCTGCTGGCCTCGCGCACGCTCGGGGCGAGAAAAGGTTACACCTTTTTCCGCATCTTCGTCCCTCTGAGCATGCCGGGCGTCTCGTGCGGCTCCATCCTGGTTTTTGTCAGCAGCATCGGCTATTACATCACGCCGTCGCTGCTGGGCGGAACGAAGAATATGATGATTTCCCAGGCGATCCAGGTGCAGATCAACCGGCTGATGAACTGGCCGTTCGCTTCTGCAATTTCCGTTGTCCTGCTGATTTTTACCTACATCATTCTTTTCATCTCCAAGAAATTCATGAAAGTGGAGAAACTCTGGTAAGGAGGCTGAAGCCATGCTATGGATTTTCACCCTGCTCGTCCTGCTTTTTCTGGTGCTGCCGGTCCTTATTATTGTCCCGATGTCGTTCAGCTCGTCCAGGTATCTGGAATTTCCTCCGCCGGGCTTTTCCATGCAGTGGTACCAGTCCTTTTTCAGCGACCAGCAGTGGGTAGACGCGCTGAAAACCAGCCTGGAACTTGCCGTCGTCACCACCGTCCTCTCGCTGATCTTGGGCGTGTTGGCGGCCGAGGGGCTTTCCAAGTCGGAATTCAGGGGCAAAAGCGCCGTGATAGAGGCGTTCATGATGCCGATGCTGGTGCCCGGCATCATCGTCGGCATTGCGGTCTACCGCTTTGAAGCCGGCCTGAGCCTTTCCGGAAGCTTTACCGGCCTGCTAATCGCGCATGTGCTGATGGCGGTGCCCTTTGTGATCCGCACGGTGCTGGCCAGCCTGGAGGGGTATAATCCGGACTTTGAGCTAGCCTCGCGCAGCCTCGGAGCGGACAGCCTGACCACGTTTCTGCGCGTCACGGTCCCCATCATCCGGCCGGCCCTGTTTTCCGGCGCGATGTTCGCGTTTGCGACCTCGTTCGACGAGATCGTCGTCTCCCAGTTTATCAGTGGTGTGGACGTGACCACGCTCCCCAAGCGGATCTGGGACGGACTGAACCAGCAGCTTGACCCGACCATCACGGCCATCTCCGCGATCGTGATCGTGCTGATTACGCTGGCAATGATCTTCTCCAACGCGAAGACCCTGTTCGGCCGCGAGCGGAAAAATCGGGTGCAGGAAGAGATAGTGGAAGATGAATAGCCAGCGGAGACACCGGACTGCAGAGAGGATGACTGTGCGCATGACGGAATACAAAGAGAAGATTCTGCGGGTAAGCCGTGAATATTGGAATCCGAGCAAGGTCGAGGAATGGCACCAAAAAGGGATCGATCTTGTGATGGGCTGGCGCGAGGGGTATCGCTTCCGGGACATGGACGGAGCGGAATTTATGGACGTCCACCTCAACGGAGGGACCTACAACCTGGGCCACCGCAATCCGGAGGTGCTCGAAGCGATGATCCGCGCAACGGAGGAATTTGACGTGGGAAACCACCATTTTCCATCCATCGCGAGGGCAGAGCTCGCGGCGCAGCTTGCGGGGCTCTGCCCCGGCGATCTGAACTATTCCGTGTTTTCCACCTGCGGCGGCGAGGCGGTGGACGTGGCCATCAAAAGCGCGCGCTATGCGACGGGCCGCAAGAAGGTAATTTCCATCAAGGGCTGCTACCACGGGCATACGGGCCTGGCCGTTTCCGCCGGGGACGACAAGTTCAAGCTGCCGTTCCACTGCGAGGGCGAGGCCGGTATGTTTGTGCAGGTGCCCCTGAACGACGTCGGCGCAATGGAAGCGGAGCTGAAAAAGGAGGACACCGCCTGCGTCCTTGTGGAGACTCTGCTTGCAACGTACGGGTTCCCTCTGCCGGATCCAGGTTACCTAAAGACAGTAAAACAGCTCTGCGAAAAATACGGAGCGCTGTATGTTGCGGATGAAGTGCAGACGGGCCTGATGCGCACGGGAAAAGTGTGGGGATTCGAGCACGAGGGATTCGTCCCGGACATGCTTGTCACGGCGAAAGGGTTCGGCGGGGGCGTGTACCCGATTTCCGCGACCGTGATGAATCGGAAGGCGGCGGCCTGGCTGTTTAAAATCGGCCGCCTGCACGGTTCCACCTGCGGCGGAGCGGAAATCGGCTGCCGCGTGGCCTCCAAAGTGCTGGAGATCACAACCCGCCCTTCCACGAAGGAAAACATCCTGCGGAATCAGCGGTATCTCAAAGACGGCATTGAGGAACTGATGTCGCACTACCCTGATTTTCTGACGGGGTATACCCAGCGCGGCGTGATTATGGGACTCAGCTTCAACTGCGAGGACGCCGGCGTCTCCGTGGTGAAACCGCTTTTCGACCATGGCGTCTGGGCGCACAACGCAAGGCTGAACCCCAGCATCCTTCAGCTGAAGCTGGGGCTGCTGTGCGACAAAGCATACCTCGATGAGCTCTTTGAAAAAATGGACGCCGGTCTCAAAGACGCCTACGTGCGTCTCGGCAGATGAGCGGGACAACGGCCGACACGCCCTCCGTTCTGCTGGAAATCGTAAGGCGGGAATTTCGGAGGCTGTATCCTTCCCCGGGCGGCGAGGAGATCCACTTGCTGAAAAATTCGGAAAATCTGACCTTTACGGTGTTTTCCGCCGATCGCAAAGCGATCCTGCGGGTCAGCCGTCCCTCCTATCATACGCAGGAGGAACTGCTCGCGGAGCTGCAATGGATGCGAATGATCCGCCAAAGCGGCACGGTGGGGATTCCGGAAGTCTTCGCCGGAAAGGACGGCGGACCGCTTCAGTCGTTCCGTTCCCCGCAGAGCGGGATCCGCTATTTCTGCATCCTGTTTTCCTTTCTGCCGGGAAAGACGGTCCGGCAACTGCATGGCAGGGAACTTCTGAAGCGGACGTTCCAGATCGGCTCCGTCGCGGCGGTATTCCACCTGCTGACGCAGGAACATCCGGAGACGGACCGCCTCGCGCGGTTCTCGTGGGATTTGGAAAGCCTGCTCGGCGAGCATGCCAGATGGGGGCCCTGGCAGGCATACCCCGGCCTGTCGCAGGAAGACGTGCACCTGTTCCAGAAGGCCTGCGACATCATCCAAGAGCGTCTGACCGTCTATGGAAAAGGTCGCTCCCGCTACGGGCTGGTCCATTCCGACCTTCATCTCTCCAACGCGATTACGGACGGAGAAAAGCTGCAGATCATTGATTTCGACGACTGTGGTTACGGCTGGTTCCTTTACGACCTGGGGTGCAGCCTGGTCGAATACAGCGATCGTCTCCGCGACCTTACGGAGGCCTGGCTGGACGGCTATCGGACAAAACGCCTGTTGGGGGAGGAAGACCTTGCGGAGGTACCTACATTCCTGCTCCTGAGGCGTATTGTGCGTCTCGCGTGGCTGGCCAGCCACAGCGGCAGCGATACGGCGCGTTCGGTAGGGCCGGAATATCTGGAATTTACAAGAGATCTCGCTCTTGCGTATATAAGGGATGGTGAGATATGCTTTCAGGCAAAATAGCGCTGGTCACCGGAGCAGGCTCCGGAATCGGCCTTGGCATCGCGCGGGAAATGGCGGAACGGGGGGCTTTTGTTCTGCTGGCGGCCCGGTCCCAGAAAGTCGTCGGGGCTGCGGAAAAAATCTGTGAGGGCGGCGGCAGAGCGATGCCGCTCCAACTCGACGTCACGGATGCGGAAAATGTAAAGGCCGCGGTCGGCGTTGTGCTGGAGCGGTTCCATCGGATTGATATTCTGGTGAATAATGCCGGGGTAGCCCGCCTTTCGCGGTTCACAGAGACGAGTGAAGAGCTGCGGGACCTTCACATCGATACCAACTTGAAGGGAACCTGGAATGTTACAAAGGCCGTCTTGCCGTCTATGCTGAAAAACAAATGGGGCCGGGTCATCAACATTTCATCTGTGACCGGGCCCTATGTCAGCGATCCCGGCTATACGGCCTATGCGATGACGAAGGCTGGACTGATCGGTTTTACGAAATCGCTGGCGGTGGAGGTGGCCGGGGATCATGTTACCGTGAATACAATTTGCCCGGGATTCATTCTGACTCCGAATGTAAAGCGGAGCGCTGCGGAAACCAACCCGGAGTCGCCCCAGTCGGTCCTTGACGGCATGGCAGTCAGGGTCCCTCTGGGACGGCTCGGCTCCCCGCGGGATGTCGGAAAGCTGGCGGCGTTTCTTGCGGACGACGATTCTTCTTATATTACAGGGACAGATTTCATAATCGACGGCGGCAATATGCTCCCGGAAACCAATATCATGGGGCTGAAATGCGGCCTGATTCCAGAAATTTCGGCCGGCGCCGGCCCCCGCAGCAATGATGCCGCCGAGACGGAGCAGGAGTACGTTTAGCCGGACCGATCTTTTCCCGGATCGTCCGGCGTCTGCGCGAAAAATACCGAAGGAGTCGCGATTTTTTAGGGTCGCGACGTGTCTGCATATGTGCGGCACGGCTTATCCGGTTGAAGAGATCGTTACGCTGCCGATTGCAGATAGCGAAGCGACGGCTCTGCACGCCGGAGAGATCGGCGAGAGTGTAGACCGAATTTCGGCGACATACTTGCCGATCCCTCGTTGCTTTACGATAATAAGCGGGATCGGTTTACTCTGGCCGTAAATTTTTTATAAAGGAGCAGGCCGCCCTTGAAAGGATTATTATCCCCAGACCTCTTCCGCGATTTTCAGGACCAAACGGACCTTGGCCCACTGCTGTTCCTCGGTCATGATATTCCCTTCTTCCGTGGAGGAAAAACCGCATTGCGGACTCAGGCAAAGCTGCTCCAATGCTACATACCGGGACGCTTCTTCAATCCTCTTTTTAATATCCTCCGCTTTTTCAAGCTCCGGGAACTTGGATGTGATCAGACCAAGCACAACCTGCTGATCCCGAATATACCGCAGCGGTTCAAAGCCGCCGGCCCTGTCGGAATCGTATTCCAGGAAAAAGCCGTCCACCTTGCAGTTCCCAAACAATATCCCGGCGACAGGTTCATACCCGCCCGAGGAAAACCATGTGGAACGGAAATTCCCGCGGCAGATATGCATGGTGATCACCATATCCGCCGGCTTGGCCTCCAGAGCCAGATTGATCATTCTGACATACTCTGCTTCAATGTCGTCTAAATTCAGTCCGCGCTCCGTATAGGCCCGCCGCTTCTGCAGGTCGCAGAATTCCCCCCACGAGGTGTCGTCAAGCTGCAGATAGCGGCATCCCGCGTCGTAAAAGGAGCGGATTGCCTTCTGGTAGGCAATCGCGATATCGTGATACAGCCGCCGGGGGTCCTCATATTCCCCGATCGGGGCATAGTGCTCGGCCCTCACGCAGCAGATCAGGTGCAGCATGGACGGGGAAGGGATCGTCATTTTGCACAGCGTACCGCCGGCTATGGACTGGAGATATTTAAAATGTTCGAGGAACGGATGATTTTCGAAATCTATTTTCCCGACGATTTTCAGGGTGGCCGCTTTAGGCTGGGCCCCTTTAAAGTCCACCGACCAGCGATCGGCCCTGACCTCCTGCACGCCTTTCAAAGCTGCAAGAAAATCCAGATGCCAGTACCGTCTCCGGAACTCTCCGTCGGTCACCGCCTGCAGGCCGGCCTTCTTCTCTTTTGCCACCAATGCCTGAATGGCCGCATCCTCTGTTTTTCTCAACTCCGATAAGCCGATTCCTTTTCGCTCGTATGCGGCTCTCGCCTTCTTTAAATCGGCCGGCCGAAGGAAGCTTCCCACAACGTCTGCACGGAAGGGCGCCGTTGTCCGTTTGTCCATTTCCATCCATTTTCCTTTCTGGCTTTTCTTTTTATTTTACTACAGCTTACGGGTGGGGAAAAGATATATTTCCGTCTATCTTTCGGCCTTTGGGCGGGTCACCATGGCTTCCCGGCCGCCTCGATCATCACCGATGGCTTTCTCAAGCTGATTCATCGCTTTCAGCAGGGTCGCTCTGGGACATGCGATGTTGATCCGTTCGAAGCTCTTTCCTTCCTCACCGAACAGAGCCCCGCGGTCCAGCCATAGCTTCGCACGGCCGACGACCAGTTCCTCAAGCTGCTTCTCACTCAGTCCGAGCCCCGCAAAATCCAGCCACGCCAGATATGTGCCCTGCGGTTCCACCAGCTTGACCGGAGGGATATGGTTCGCCAGAAAGCCGCGCAGGAATGATAAATTGCCGGCCAGATACTGCCTGAGTTCTTTCAGCCACTGTCCGCCTTCCGCATATGCCGCCTGACAGGCGGCAAGGCCGACGCCGCTGAGCTGGGAATATCCGGTCCTCTGCAGTTCCTTCCGAAATCCCTCTTTGATCTCGGGATCCGCTATAAAAATATTGGAGATCTGCAGTCCGGCCAGATTGAAGGTTTTGCTGGGGGAAGTGCAGGTGATGGTACGCCTGAGATATTCCGGATTCAAGGACGCGAAGACGCGGTGCCGGAATCCAGAATAAACAAAATCGGAATGGATTTCATCGGATACCACATAGACGTTATGTGCTGCGCAGATATCGCCCAGCCGTGTCAGTTCCTCTTCCGTCCAGACGCGGCCGACCGGGTTATGGGGACTGCACAGCAGGAAAAGCTTCACCCTGTCCCGGATGATTTTACTTTCAAAATCTTCAAAATCGATGGAATATTTCCCTCCCGAATAGACCAGCGAATTATTTACCAGCCTCCGTTTGTTGTCCAGGATCGCCTGGGAAAACGGGTAATACACCGGTCGCTGGATCAGTATGGCGTCTCCCTCCCGCGTCAGCGCCCGGATCGCGGTGCAGATCGCGAAAACGACGCCCGGCGTTTTGACGAGCCATTCGTTCCGGATCTCCCAGCCGAAATGGTCCAGATACCAGCGCCGCAGCGCTTCGAAATATCCCTCTTTGCACTCGGAATAGCCGAAGATCCCCAGCCTTATGAATTTCTCCAATGCCTCCGTGACGGCGGGGCACGTTCTGAAGTCCATGTCCGCCACCCATAACGGCAGCACGTCGGCCGGTTTTCCGCGTTCTGCGGCAAAATCGTATTTCAGGGAGCCCGTCCCTTTCCGGTCGATCACTTCATCAAATTGCGAGCGCATTTCCGCCGCCTCCTACGCCAACGCCTGCCGCAGATCATCTGTCAGGTCGCCGGCAGACTCCAGCCCGACGGAAAGCCGCAGGAGGCGGCTGGTGATTCCGCGCGCCTCCCGCTCCTCTTCCGTTAGATCCGCATGGGTCTGCGTGGCCGGGTAGGTGATCAAGGTCTCCACACCGCCGAGGCTTTCCGCAAAACGGATCAGCTTCACCCGCTCCAGAAGATTTTTGGCCGTTTCCTCCGAATCGACTCCAAAGGAGATCATGGCCCCGGAACCGGAAGACTGCTTTTGATTTACCTCGAAGCCCGGATGATCTTTCAATCCGACATAAAAGACCTTTTCAATTTTCGGGTGCCTGCAAAGCCATTCGGCGATGATACGGGCGCTTTCCTGTGCTTTCTCCATACGCACCGCCAAGGTTTTGATCCCGCGGATCGTGAGCCAGCTGTCGAACGGAGAAAGGCAGGCCCCCGTCGTCTTGTAGATGTCCCGCAGTCTCTCGGAAAGTTCCTGCGTGGCAGGTACCAGAAAGCCCGCCAGCGTGTCGTTGTGCCCGGCCAGATATTTTGTCCCGCTGTGTACGACGATGTCCGCCCCCAGTAAAATCGGGGTCTGGAAATACGGCGTCAGAAACGTATTATCGACAATCAGAAGCGCATGGTGTCTGTGTGCGATGGATGCGGCCGCCGCGATATCCGTGACGTGCATCATCGGGTTCGTGGGGGTTTCTATGAAGACGGCTTTGGTCTGCGGCCGAATCTTCGATTCCAGAAGAGATAGATCGGAAGTGTCCACAGAATCGAACGTCAGGCCGTTTTTTTCCGAGACGGTACGGAAAAGCCGGACCGACCCGCCGTACAGGTCGTCCGCCGCAATGATGTGGTCGCCGATTCGAAACAACTCCATCAACGCGGCGATGGAGGCCATACCGGACGAAAAGGCCATGCAGTCTGCTCCGTGCTCCAGCCTGGCGATCGCTTTTTCCAGGTGCTCCCTGGTCGGGTTCTGCATCCGGGAATAATCGTATCCCGTGCTTTGGCCTACGCAGGGATGGGAAAAAGTCGCCGTCTGATAAATCGGAACCGTAACGGACCCTGTACAGTCTGTCGGATCGTCGCTGCCGTGTATACAGATTGTGCTGATATCCATTTGAAATTCCCCCACAGTACTTCTGTCGATTGATGCGGATTTATGTCGAAGATTTATTTGGCCGCATGGAACCAGAAAACTTTCAGCCCGTCGCAGGAAGGGCTTTTTTTCAGGCAATGGGTTTTGCCGGCGGGGACGATCAGGCTCATCTCCGGTTCCAAGGCGATTTCTTCGCCGTTGATTTTGGCGGAGCCGGTTCCCGAAAGGACGTAATATCCCTCCTGGTCGCCGTGGATACCGGCGGGATTGTATTCGTCGGAGAGAAAAACGGTGACGCCCGCCCTGCACCCGTTCGTGCAGCCGACGGATGCGTCCAGAAGGTTATAGGTCCTGTAAAGCGTGCTGTCCGGGTCCTTTGCGGAAGCATCCTTTAGGTTTGCTGAGTAGCTCATGGCAGTGTCCCTCGATTCATAATTTTATTTTATCCACGGCGTTCCGGAATGCGTGCAGGTTTTCCGCCGGCAGCCCGTCGACCGGGACGACGCAGCAGGGGGATACGATGAACGGCTTTCCGAGCTGATGCCAGGAATCCTCGACTTCGTTTTCGATTTCCGATTTGGTGCCGGTACATAAGGTGGTCCTTCCGTTGATGCCGCCCATCACGCACCCGGAAAAATATTTTGCGCCTTCTGACAGCGGCACCGGCGGCACGGTCCTTCGGTCGGCCCAGTTCAGGACGTCGATCGGATAATCCGAAAAATGCCCGATCATGATATTGTCGCCGTGAAGGTGGAGGATGACCGCCTTCAGGCGCGGCCTTACGGCGTTCAGAATCTTCAGGGAATACGGCCTTTCGAATTTTTCGGCCTCTTCCTCCGTGATAAGGTTATAAGTCGCGGTCTGCGTGCAGTAATAAAGGCCGTCGGCACCGCTGTCGATGCAGTTTTGTATAAAATCGGTCATGGTGTCGGCGAAAATTTCGAGCGCGCTTTTCAGAATGTCCGGATGCTTTCGCATGGTTTCCAGCAGCACGTCGCTGCCGGCGACCTTCTGCGCAAGCGTGAGCGGGCTGAACGCGGTCGCGAGGTTGAGCTTCGAGCCTTTCAGGTATTCGCTCAGGCCCCTGATCGCTTCCGCAATGGGAGCGTACCTGCCCGTCTTGGGGTCGAGCCGCTTGATCTTCTCCCAGTCCTCCACGGAATTGACCGGCTTGCCGATCATGGAGGGGACGCCCAGATGGTTGTTCCCCGCGAATCTGCACCCGAATCCCTCCACCTGAAGGGCGGCCGCGGGGGAGATCCTCGCCATGTCCCAGTCGTATTCCTCCTGAAATTTGATCTCCCGCTTCAGCAGCCCCTCGCTCGTATCGGCCTGAAAGCCGTCCTTATTATGCCTGGAGGCCCAGACAGGCAGACGATCCGGGATTCCGCCGCGGATCACCCGCAGAACACGTTCCATGCTTTCCAATTTTTTCTGTCCTTTCCCATGATTCTCAGCCGGTCACCGGTTTTCGGCCTTATCTTGGGGTGCTCCCCCTGACAATCCGGCCGAGGGTGAAAATTCATTGAAAGCGGATTCTTTTTTCCGCATGAGCCAACAGTTTAGAAATCGTGAAACAGACAATCCAGTACACCAATGCGGCGGCAGCGAAGGAGAGCAGGTAATTGCCGTTTAAGCTGCCAAGCAGCTTGGATTGAGCGAAAATGTCGATCACCGCGATGGTAAAGCCCAGGGACAAAGCTTTCATAATGCTTAGGAAGGTATTGAAAACGTTGGGCAGAGCGTATACCAGAGCCTGCGGAATAATCACCCGGGCCAGGGTCTGTGAAAAGGCGTAGCCCAGGGAATCGGCCAGCTCTTTCTGGGAGTAGTCCACGGACGCAAAAGCGGCGCGGACCGTTTCCTGTTGATAAGCGGCGTAATAAAGAGAGCAGGAAACGATCATGACGGCAAACGGGCTTAAATTGTTCTGATCCCATGCAATGTGGAAGTGCGCCAGCAGCGAGTGGATCCAGCCGGGTAAAGCATAATAGCAGAAAAACAGCTGTACCAGCAGCGGGGTGCCCCGAAAAAATGAAATATAGATTTTTATGAGAGGAGACAGCAGGGGTAAGGGGATGCTGGCGCGGCTCAAGCAAAAGGGCCTGAAAATCTGCGTCTGGATCAATCCCTACATCGCGCAGAAATCGGCGCTGTTTGAGGAAGGCGCGAAAGACGGATATTTTCTGAGACGCCCGAACGGGGACGTGTGGCAGTGGGACCTCTGGCAACCCGGCATGGCGGTTGTGGACTTTACCAACCCGGCCGCGTGCGACTGGTACTGCGGTAAGCTGCAGAAACTGATCAACCTTGGCGTGGACTGCTTTAAGACCGATTTCGGCGAGCGGATTCCAGCCGATGCCGTTTATTTCGACGGCTCCGATCCGACGGCGATGCACAATTACTACACGCTGCTCTACAATCGCACAGTGTTTGAACTGCTGAAGAAGAACTTCGGCGAGAACAACGCCGTCCTGTTTGCACGTAGCGCTACGGCGGGGGGCCAGCGGTATCCGGTGCACTGGGGCGGCGACTGCGAGGCAAAGTACAGTTCCATGGCGGAAAGCCTCCGCGGCGGGCTTTCGCTCTGTCTTTCCGGCTTCGGGTTCTGGAGCCACGATATCAGCGGCTTTGAGAATACGGCGACGCCGGACCTGTACAAACGCTGGACTGCGTTCGGGCTGCTCTCCACCCACAGCCGCCTGCACGGCAGCGGAAGCTACCGCGTGCCGTGGCTCTTCGACGAGGAAGCGGTCGATGTCCTTCGCTTCTTCACCAATCTGAAATGCCGGCTGATGCCGTATCTCTACTCCATGGCCTGCGTTACCCATAGAACCGGCGTGCCCGGCATGCGCGCCATGGTGCTCGAATTTCCGGAGGATCCGGCCTGCGGCGCGCTTGACCGGCAGTATATGCTGGGAGATTCGCTTCTGGTCGCGCCCGTTTTCCGGGAGGACGGAACGGCGGAATATTATCTGCCGAAAGGCAGATGGACGCATCTGCTGTCCAACGAAGTCGTCGACGGCGGCGTCTGGCGGAAGGACTGCTACGATTATTTCAGCCTGCCGCTGTATGTGCGGCCGAACACGATTCTCCCGGTCGGCGGCAGCGACCAGACCCCGGATTACGATTACTCCCGCAGCCTGACGCTGGAGATCTTCGAACTGTCCGATTCCGAATCGGCGCACGCGCAGGTTGTGAATCAGGACGGAAGCGCGATGCTTCGCGCGGAAGCTGAGAAGGGCGGGAACTGCGTCATCATTCGGCTTGAGGGACATGCGGAGGATCTGCACATTCGTATGCGCAATGTTTCAGAAGTCGGCAGCCTTTCCGGCGCGGCAGCGGAGGAGACGGAGCTGGGGACGATGCTTGCAGTTGTTCCTTCCGCCCATGAAGTGACTTTCACTGTGAAATAAAGCTTCAATGTTCCGCCGCCGATTTCCGGCAAGTTGTTTCGCGTGCTTCCGGCGGGCGGCAAACCGAACAAAGGGGCTGCTGCCCTTGAAAGGATTATTATCCCCAGAATGGGAAATACCCGGCCGCCCTTCTGGCCTCAAAATAACCATTTGGGTGGATTGAAATTTCAAAATTTTTATTGACAAAGTCAGAATTGGCGTTATAATGGTTATAACAATATGATATATATGAATCGGAAATTACTTAAAGGGGTACACGAGATGCTTGACGAAAACTCTCCATTGTCTCTTTATTATCAATTAAAAAATATTATAATTGACAATATAAAGCAAAAGGTCTGGGATGTAAATTCAAAAATACCGCCGGAACGCGAATTATGTGACATCTACCATGTAAGCCGCATCACCGTAAGGCAGGCGCTGAAAGAACTGGAAGACGAAGGCTACCTTTACAGAAAACAGGGGAAAGGTACTTTTGTAACCGGTCAGAAGTTTGTACAGCGGCTTTCAAAGTTCTACAGCTTCAGCAGTGAGATCAGAAAGATGGGCGCAGTTCCCGGCGCCAAAATTCTTTCGTTTGAGGTTGTCCCCGCCGGGACGGCCGTTGCGGATAAACTGAAAATTCCGGCAGATGAAAAAGTATTCGCCATCAAGCGTCTGAGGTTAGCCAATGACGAACCGTTTGCTGTCGAAACCTCTTATATCGTTTATAAATATGCAAAAAAGCTGACGAGAGATGCGGTTGATCGCCTGGGCCTTTACAAGGCGCTGGAACAGGACTGCGACGTGGTGGTCAGCGATGCGATTGAGACCTTTGAAGCAGTCAATCTAAACGGCGTGGATGCGGAATACCTGGATGTCAGCAAAAAGACCGCAGCTCTTCATCTGGACCGCATTGCTTCTTTTGAAGGAAAAATCATAGAATACTGCAACAGCAAAATCAGAGGAGATAAATACAAGTATACCATCCAACTGGGCGGGCACTGAGGTGCGGACCCTTTTCATCAAATTGGTAATAATCTTATAACATAATAACTTTTAAAGGAGCGTACCTATGGATAGGACCTATTCGGAAATCACAAGACAATACGACATGCTCGATAAGACCATTCATTATTTTGAGCAGGAAAAAGAAGCGTTAAAACATTTTTACAGGGAAAAGAAACCGGAATCCATTGTCTTTGTGGGTTCGGGATCCAGCTATTACATCGCGCAGTCGGCAGAGATTATTGCGCGGACGCATTACGGGATTCAGGCCTTCAGCATTGCTTCCGGAGACGCAATGGTCAACTTCGGATCAAACGAAAAGGCCTTTGAAAACGCTATGGCCGTTGCGATTTCCCGTTCCGGAAATACGACGGAAATGCTGAATGTCATTCAGGCCATGAAGCAGAATCTTGGGATCCCGAGCATCGGCATCACTTGTGTGGAAGACAGCGGGCTTTGCAAAACCGCGGACCTTTGCCTGCAGATGCCCTGGACTTTTGATGAAAGCGTGTGCCAGACCGGGACCGTGACCAACCTGTATGCCGCCACCGCGCTGCTGCTTGCTGCATTTGGCGGCGATGACCAGACCTTTGCCGACTTGAAGAAGATGACCGCCGCAGGGAACGGATTTATCGAGAAAAGCGATCCGTCGTTCAAGGCGATCGCCAAAAAGCCGTGGAACAAAGTGGTGGTGCTGGCGGACGGCGAGATTTCCGGACTTGCGACGGAAGGCGCGCTCGCCTTCAAGGAAATTTGCTGCACGATTTCAAACTATTACCACGTCCTCGACGTCAGGCACGGACCAATGGTTCTGATTGATCAGAACACGCTCGTCATCGCGGATCTGAAGCCCGACAACAAAGAGTATCAGCTCAATCTGATTGAAGACATTTCGAAGAAAGGCGCTGTCATCGTCGTCAGTACCGACAGTTCGTATGACGCAATCGGGAATGTGGCTCTACATATTAAACATCCGGATGTCGGAAATATTGCGGAGGGCCTCCCGCTTATCAATATTGCCCAGCTGATTGCCTACCACAAAGCGATTATCAAGGGACTCGACCCCGGGAATCCGGAGGGGCTGGAGGCCTGGATTCATCTGGCGTGACAGATATCCATCCTTTCTTAAGAAACTCCGAAGAAAGTTCATGCCGGGAGGGAAAATTGTAATGGCTGGCTTTAGAGCTGAAAAAAAGAAGCACTCCGCGTTATTCTCGCGCAAGGATATTTCGTTTTATCTGTTTGCGGCTCCATGGATTATCGGGATGCTTATCTTTTTTATTTATCCGGCGGTGATGTCGTTATATTACAGCCTGACGGATTTTGACATTATATCGACCCCTGTTTTCGTAGGGCTCAAAAATTACGTTATCCTCTTCTCAAAGGATCAGATTTTTCTTAAATCCATTCGGAACACCCTGTATATGGTGGCGTTCTCTCTGCCGATTCAACTTATCTTTCAGCTCTTGCTTGCAATGATGCTGAACTGGAAAGTAAAAGGGATAGGTCTTTACAGAACAATGTACTATATCCCCGTTCTGGTCCCTCCGGTATCGATCTCTGTGCTTTTCACGATGGTGTATGACGACGACTACGGTATTTTGAACGCCGTCCTGAGGCTGGTTGGCCTGCCGTCGCAGCAATGGCTGACATCCGTTCAGCTGTCGAAGCCGTCCATCATTATCATGGGCTTATGGACGGCCGGCAGCGGAATGCTGTTTTATCTGTCCAGCCTGAAAAACGTTCCTCCCTCGCTTTATGAATCGGCCGATATCGACGGGGCATCTGCATGGACAAAAATGTGGAAAATAACACTTCCGATCATCTCGCCGACGATATTTTTCCAAGTCGTGATGGGGGTGATTGGGACATTCCAGCTGTTTACAGAATCTTATGTGCTGACGAAAGGCGGCCCCAACTACTCCACATACTTTATGATGTATTATTTGTACCTCACAGCCTTTAAAGAAGGTAATATGGGCCGGGCGTCCGCCATGGCGTGGGTGCTGTTTATCATTATCCTGATCTTTACGGTCATCATTCTGAAGACGTCGAAGAAATGGGTGTTTTACGAAGAGGAGGCGAAATAGCCGTGAACAGCAGCTTGCTTTCCAATAAAATGTTCAAAAAAGTCCTTCAGTACATATTGTTGTCGCTGGTCGGTATCATCTTCCTGCTGCCGCTGGTCTATCTTTTGTCCAACTCATTTAAGACTTTTAACGAAATCATCCAGTTTCCTCCGACGATTATCCCCAAAAATTTTCTGACGTCCAACTACACCGAGCTTTTTAACCCAAACAACCCAAACTATGTTCCGATGCCCACTTTTATTAAGAACTCGTTCCTTGTCTGCATCGGCACCGTAATCGGTACCGTGATCTCCACCGTCATGGTGGGATATGCATTTGCCCGGCTTCCATGCAGGCTGAAAAATGTTTTGTTTATCATTCTGCTTTCAACACTGATGATCCCCTCTTCCGTGCTGGTCATCCCGATCTTCAAAATTTTTCGTGATATCCATTTTCTGAATTCGCTGAAAGCGCTGATTGTTCCCTCGTTTTTTGGAAACGCGTTTTACATTTTTTTCATGAGACAGTTTTTGATGGGTATCCCGTATGAACTGGATGAGGCGGCCTATATCGACGGTGCCACAAAGCTGCAGATTCTGTTTAAAGTACTGCTCCCGCTGTGCAAACCGGTGCTCATGTCCATTACTGTTCTGGAGTTTGTCGCCACATGGACGGATTTTTATTCCCCGCTTATTTATCTTACTTCCGAAAACAAAATGACGCTGGCAGTTGGCCTGGCTATGTTTCAGGGGCAGCGCCAGTCGTTGCTCGGACTGCTGTCTGCTGCCACGGTAATCAGCATTGTCCCCATGATATTGCTGTTTTTCTCGGCACAGAAATACTTCGTGGAGGGTATCAGTTTCTCGGGAATGAAGGCTTAATCTTGCCTTGAATTTAAATATGGAGGGTTAAATCATGAAAAGGTTTTCTACCAGGATTTTTTCGGCAGTGTTGTCAGCGCTGATGGTAGCCACGGCTTTCGCGGGTTGCGCCGCGAACAACACGTCCAACCAGTCTTCCGGTACCGTGAACATCCGGTACGCCAGGTGGGGCCTGCCAGAGGAAATGAACGGCACAAAGAAAGTGATCGCGGCGTTTGAAAAGGCCCACCCGAATATCAAAGTGACACTTGAGAACTGTTCCTGGGATCAGTATTGGGAGAAGATGCAGACGGAACTTGCGGACAACGGGGCTCCGGATGTGATGCTGATGGACGGCGGCTGGTATCTTTCACAGTTTGCTCCCAAAGGTGTGCTGACCGACATAAGTGCTTTGATGCAGAAAGAAAATATCTCAAAAGACGATTATTACAATGTCTGGAAAACATTTACCTATGAAGACAAAATTTACGCAATGCCGCGTGATTACAACTCCATCGTTCTGTATTATAACAAAGACCTGTTTAAGAAAGCCGGAATCACGCAGTACCCCAGCGCCGATATGACATGGGATCAGGCAGTTGAACTGGGGCAGAGGCTGACGCTGGACAAAAACGGAAAGCATCCTACGGATGCCGGCTTCGACAAGAAGAACATTGCTCAGTACGGCCTGTATCTTCCGTTCAACAACGTTGACTCTACCATCGAGACGCTGATCTGGCAGAAGGGCGGAAGGCTGATAAGCGAAGACGGCACGCAGTGCCTGATCAGTTCGCAGGAGTCCAAAGGTGTGTTCCAGTTTCTGATGGATCTTCAGAGTAAGTATTTCGTAAGCCCGACTTTTTCCGCAGCGCAGAAATACGGCGAAGAAGCTTTTCCGGCGGGAAATTTTGCAATGGTCTATCAGGGCTCCTGGCTGCAATCCTCCCTGTCCGATGCCAAATTCGACTGGGATATTACCGTCGCACCGACATTCGACAAAAAAATTTACTGTGCGCAGAGCGTAGGCAATGCCATCCTCAGCTCTTCCACCAAAAAAGACGCGGCGTGGGAATTTGTGAAATATATGTCCGGCAAAGACGGCCAGACGATTATGGCGGACTCCAACGATTCCATCCCTGTTTTGAAAGATGTCGCCGAGAATCATTACATGAAGCTGTCCGGCAAACCATCTAACAGAAAAGCAATCTTCGACGAGGCGGTTTCAACGGTGCCTTATGTGGATTTTCCGCAGAAATCCAAAATCTTTGACGCAATCAACAACATTGATACGCTTTATTTCAACGGAAAAGAAGATCTTGACACCATGACGAAAAATATCGACATCCAGGTCAAGAGCATACAGAATTCAGCAGGCTGACGGACCGTCGTTGAGTTCAATCGTTTTTTACCGATTCGGCTTAAAGATAGCAAATATCTTTAAGCCGAAAAATCAATTTGAATCCGCTTTAAAGGGCCGCATCACAGATCTTAGATGAGAAATCGGAATGCTATTGTTTTTAACAGCAGAACCGTATGAAAATCCACTGTTTGCTGTGGCCGAATGTGGTTGTGGGAAGAAATTTCCTATGACAGCGAGTCTTGATATGGGAAAGGAAACCAAAATGTCGGAATATAGAATTGATCAAACGCCGGTGCTGATTCCGAACCAGACGGTGGGGATTGAATTTGATGATTTTCTGAGAAGCCGGGTCGTGCGTTTTCAGGGCGGCAGGACGATTGCTTTGGATGAGTTTTCAGAGTCGCACTATTTGAAAGACGGTCCGAAGAAGATCGGCGGCTTTTTATTCCGGGGTGCATCGTGCGAAACCGTCCGGAATCGATTGGGTGAGGGTGGTCAGTATACCATTGTCGGTCGGACCGATGCTCTTGAAAAAAAGGTGATTCTCACTATATATAAAAATTTTCCGTCAACGGTTTTTATGAAGGCACAATACAGGAATGTCGGTGACGGCAGTGTAAAAATCAGCGGCTGGGTCAATGGGGAATATTCAATTTCCTCTCAACGGCGGACTGGGAAAAATCTTTTCTGGTCTTTTCAGGGAGCCTCGTATGAGGAAAGGCCGGACTGGGTCCTGCCGCTTCAGAACGGATATTTCAGAAAGAACTTCATGGGCATGAATCAGCCGGATTACGGCGGCGGCATCCCTGTGAGCGACGTGTGGGACGGTAGCTACGGAATTGCCGTCGGCCACTGTGCCCCCAGTCCTGAACTGGTCAGCCTCCCGGTCGAGGTCAGCGGTGGAAAAGCCGTTCTCTCGGTCTGCTCCGACCAGGAAATCGTGCTGGCCCCCGGAGAAACATTACGTACGCTTGAAACGTTTGTTACGCTGCACGGCGGTGATTTTTTTGAAACAATGGTCATTTACCGCCGCATGATGGAATTCAACGGGATAAAATTTGCCCCAATTAACCGCGAAGCCTATGAACCGACTTGGTGTTCCTGGGGGTATGAACGTAATTTCACCGTTCAGCAAATCTACAGGGCATTGCCTAAGGTGAAACAGCTCGGGTTCAAATGGATCTGCGTCGACGATGGCTGGCAGAATGAAGAGGGTGACTATCAGCTTTCGAAGGAAAAGTTTCCGACCGGTGAGGAGGGGATCAAGGAGTTGGTCCGCAAAGTTCACGAACAGGGCTTTAAGATACAGCTCTGGTGGGTTCCAATGGCCTGCGACCCGAAGTCCATTTACTTTAGCCGGCATCCGGAAAGCGTGATACTGGATCGGCAGGAGAATAAACAAGAGGTGTCCTGGTGGGACAATTATTATCTTTGCCCTGCTTGTGAGGAAGTAAAGGAATATACCAAGGAAACGGTCAAAAAGATATTGCAGGACTGGGATTTCGACGGCCTGAAAATAGACGGACAGCACCTGAACGCTGCGCCTCCTTGTTATAATAAGGCACATCACCACAGCAGGCCGGAGGAATCGTTCGAAGCGGTGCCCGGCTTTTTCAGAATGATTTACGAAGAGGCAAAACGGATCAAACCGGATGCCCTGATCATGTTCTGCCCATGCGGAACATGCTGTTCGGTTTATACCATGCCATATTTCGACATGCCTGTCGCTTCCGACCCGGAAAGCTCATGGCAGGTACGGCTGAGAGGAAAAACATATAAAGCTTTGATGGGCGGCAGGATCCCGTACAATGGCGACCATGTGGAACTGAGCGACGACGAGTGCGATTTTGCTTCTACGATCGGAATCGGCGGCGTAATCAACACGAAATTTACATGGCCTGTTGGCTCCAGCCCGGTTTCCATTGTTAAGGAAGGAGCAAATTTCGATCTGGATCCGGAAAAAGAGGCTCTGTATCGCAGGTGGCTCCGGATCTATCGCGAAAAGATGCTCCCAGAAGGTGAATATCTGGGGAATTTGTACTGCTTGGGTTTTGACGTTCCCGAATGCCATGTGATAAAAAAAGACGGAAAAATATATTATGCATTTTATGCGGCCGATTTCAGCGGCGAAGCCGAACTGAAGGGCCTCGGAAACGAACCGCACGTTGTGTATGACTATGTGCACGATAGAGAAGTAGCGAGACTGGGCCCTTCTGAGAACAGGCTGCATCTGAACTTCGAAAAGTTTGCTCTTCTTGAAGTAAGCATTTCAAAATAAGATCGAGGTGTTTTTCTTGAAAACAATCACGGCCGTTTTAATCGGAGCAGGGCTGAGAGGAATGGATACATATGCCGATTACGCTCTGCGCCACGGCGACGAGTTAAAATTCGTGGCGGTTGCCGAACCCGACAGGGAGCGGAGAAACAGATTTCAGTCCCTGCATCATTTAGCGGATGAAGACTGTTTTGAGAGTTGGGAACAGCTTTTGTGCAGACCTAAACTTGCGGATGCTGCCCTTATTTGTACGCAGGATCGGATGCATTTTCAACCGGCGATGCAGGCAATGAAAAAAGGGTACGACATCCTTCTTGAAAAACCGATGTCGACGAACCCGGAGGAGTGTGTAAAACTAGGCGAATATGCGAAACAACATGGCCGTGTGCTTAGCATCTGCTATGTTTTGCGTTACACTCCGTTTTTTTCAGCCGTCAAGAAATTATTGGACAAAGGCAAAATAGGCCGTCTGGTTTCAATTCAACATAATGAAAACGTTGGTTATTGGCACATGGCACACAGCTTTGTCCGGGGAAACTGGAGAAACAGCGACGAGTCAAGCCCGATGATCCTTCAGAAGAGTTCGCATGATATGGATATTATGCTGTGGCTGGCCGGCGCCGACTGTATAAAAATTTCTTCTTTCGGCAGCCTCACGCTTTTCAAAGAGGAAAACGCTCCGGCGGGCGCGCCGCTGAGGTGCCTGGACGGATGCGAATACAGGGATCAATGCGCCTATTATGCGCCGCGGCTTTATCTGACTGAAAATACCGACTGGCCCACGTCGGCTATCAGTAACGACCATACTTATGAGGCGCGTGTAAAGGCTTTGGAAGAAGGCCCTTACGGCCGGTGCGTATACCACTGCGACAATAATGTCGTCGACCATCAGGTCGTTAGTCTTGAATTCGCAAACGGAGTTACCGCTGCGTTTACAATGTGCGCCTTTACAAATGAAATCAGCAGGACCATCAAACTGATGGGCACGGAAGGCGAACTGCGCGGCGCAATGGAGAAAAATATCATAGAAATCAGAAACTTTTCTACCGGCATGGTCGAGGAAATCCATATTCCCGAGGCGCAGTCGGGTCACAACGGCGGCGACGACGGCCTTGTGAGCGATTTTGTCAATCTTTTAAGGACCGGTCGGGCCGGTATGAAATATGCCGCCGATGACTCGGTGGAAAGCCATATTATGGCTTTTGCGGCGGAGAAGTCCAGGGTAGAGCAAAAGACAGTTGACCTGGAAGATTACATTGACAGCCTGAAACTGTAAATCGAACTGAAATGGGGAATTCATCATGCCGTTGGTTACTTCTGAACAAATGCTGAAAGATGCGTGCAGGGATCATTATGCCGTCGGGGCCTTCAACGCGGAAAACATGGAAATGGTGCAGGGAATCATCGAGGCCGCGGAAGAACTGAAATCGCCGGTTATCATTCAGACAACACCGGGGACCATCAAATATGCCAGCCTGAAGTATTACCGTGCTATCGTTTCCGCCGGTGCGGAGCGATCGACGGTCCCGATTGCCCTCCATCTTGACCATGGCTCCAGCTTTGAACTGGCCTCCCAGGCATACAGGGAAGGCTATACTTCAATTATGATCGACGGTTCCAAACTGCCGTTCGAGGAGAATATTGCCCTTACAAAAAGAGTCGTGACAATGTGCGGGGCCGGCGGGATTCCTGTGGAAGCCGAACTCGGCAGAGTCGGCGGTAAGGAAGACGATACGGTCGCAGACGGCGACATCTATACAGAACCGGATAAGGCGGTGCAGTTTGTAAAGGAAACCGCCGTAACATCTCTGGCGGTGGCTATCGGGACGGCGCATGGCTTTTACAAGAAACAGCCGGCCCTGAATTACAGCCTGCTGACGGAGATTCGGGGATTGGTGGATGTTCCGCTGGTCCTGCACGGGGCCTCAGGCCTTTCCGACGAGCAGGTCACGGAATGCATCCGCAGGGGCATCAACAAGGTGAACTTTGCCACTGAACTGCGCGATGCATTTTCGAAAGGCGTCAAACAGGCGCTTGGTGAAAATCCAAAAGCGTTCGATCCCAAAAGTTATAACAGGTACGGCAGGGACTTTGTGAAAGAGCTTGTGAGACATAAAATTCTGCTGTGCGGCAGTAAAGGCAAAGCGGAATAAAATTCGGGGTTACGGCAAGGAGCACGCTATGTATTATCTTGGGATAGACGGCGGCGGTACGAAAACGGCCTTTGAAGTGATCGACGAATACGGCGGTATTCTGTCCGCCGTTAAGACTTCCACCTGCAACTATATACAAATCGGCAAGGAAACTTACGGAAAAGTTGTCCGGGAAGGGGCGGAAGCCGCCTGCCGCCGGGCGGGGATTCAGCTCGCCGACATCGCTTTTTCCTGCATCGGCATCCCCAGCTTCGGCGAGATTGCGGATGACATTCCCGAACTGCTCCGGATTACGAAAGTTTCGTTGGGCAGCAACGTGAAATGCGTCAACGATGTTGAAGTGGCGTGGGCCGGCTCCCTTGCCTGCGAGCCGGGTATCAACCTTTTGGCGGGGACCGGTTCCATGGGGTACGGCGTAGACCGCAGGGGGCATTCTGCCCGTTCGGGAGGATGGGGGTCCTTCTGCGGCGACGAAGGCTCCGCATATTGGCTGGGGAAGAAACTGATCGAGCTTTTTACTAAGGAAGCGGACGGCAGATTAAAAAAAAGCGCCGTGTACGATATTGTCCGCAGGGAATTCGGCGTGGCTTCGGACTTCGACTTTCTTCAGGTCATTTATCATCAGATGAAGCTTCAAAGGGACCAAATAGCGCAGCTTCAGATGCTTCTCTACAAGGCGGCTTCCTTGGCGGACGGCAGTGCCATTGAGCTTTATCGGCAGGCGGCCTATGAACTCGGCCTTGTTGTCCTTGCCATTATTCGCATGTTGGATTTCGGCCCGGCGGAAGATATTGCGCTCTCTTATTCCGGCGGGGTATTCAAAGCGGGAAAATTCATTTTTGATCCTTTGAAAGAGTATTTGCACGGTTACCGCATTACTCTGAAAAAGCCGCTGCTGACACCCGTAACAGGCGCGGCGCTTTTGGCGCTGCTGAGTGCGGGCGGAATCAAAACCGGAGAGATCATTGAAAACCTGAGAAGAAAAGATGAACTCCTCTGACATTTTACCGACGCTTGCCAATGGGAGGATGACTATATTTATGGAAATTCGCGCCATATGTGAAAAAGAACATGCGGAGTCGTATCGGGTTGAATCAGTCGCTTTCGATATAGGGTTCGATTGCCATGAGGAAATGTCCGGCGATTACCGGAACCGCCGCGCGGTTTTTCAGGACGGAAGGATCGTCGCGTGCCTCGATGAGATTCCGTTCCGCACCCATCTGAACGGCGTGGAAGTAGGCATGGCGGGAATCGGCGGTGTGGCGACGCTTCCGGAAGAAAGACGGAAAGGATACATCCGCGCGTTGTTTCGTAAGGTACTTGAGGAATCGCGCGAGAAAGGCGACGTATTGTCTTATTTGTTTCCTTTCTCCAACGTATATTACCGCCAGTTCGGTTATGAAAACTGCATGGTGCGCAATAAAATAATGCTTCCAATTTCTTCGCTGCAGTCCTTGCAGGCACCGGGAAGCATGGAAATGTACCGCCCCGGCGACAATATGAAACCGATTATGGAATTGTACGAAAAGTTCTCCCTCAACAAAAATCTCATGATTCAGCGTACCGGGAAAATATGGGATAAACGCCTGAACGCCGATCCCTATAAAAATAACAGATACGTTTATGTCCGGCGCGGCCCCGGCCGTGAAGCGGACGGATATATTATTCTAAAGCCGCACGCGCCGGCGCTCGTCGTGGAAGAAATGGTCTGGCGGGACAGCAGGGCGTTAAAAGGGATGCTTGGCTTTCTTTTTTGCTTTTCCGGCAGGTATCGCTTTATCCGGTATGATGCACCGTCGTTTTTGAACTTTTATCCATTGATTCCGGAACCGTATGATATCCGCTCGACAGGCATGTGCTTTGGCATGGGCAGGATTGTCGATGCCGAACGAGCTCTGCGGACGCTGCCGTTTCCGAAAAACGGCGTGCCGATTACCGTTCAGGTCAGAGACGACTTTCTGGAGTGGAACAACGGCACGTTTTTACTGTACGAAGAAAACGGACTCACGCAGGTCCGAAGGGTAGGAAAGGAACCGGACATGATCTGCGATATCCGCGTGCTGGTTCAGCTCCTTTGCGGATATCTGTCTTTGCAGGAATGCGCAGAGCTCGGCGGCGTTGTCCTGAAAACAAATCAGACCGCGGTATTCCGCATTTTTACGGGCGGAGTCCCCTGTATTTACGATGAATTCTAGGCTTCTGCTCTGCAGGCGGATGCGTTGTGCGGAAGCCTGCAAAAAATAATCAGATTGGTAATAACGATATGATCAATTTCAGGAGGAAAACAATTTGCTACATCCGCTCAAAAAGATTGTGGATCAAAACCGGAGCGGCGTCCCTGTGGGAATTTGCTCCGTATGCAGCTCCAACGAATTTGTAATTGAGTCCGCAATGGAAGAATCTTGCCGGTACCATTCGACGCTCCTGATTGAAGCGACGGCGAACCAGGTAAACCAGTTCGGTGGCTATACTGGAATGACCCCGCAGACGTTCCGATCCTATGTTCTAGGCATTGCCGAAAGGACGGGATTCCCCGCGAAGGACATCGTTCTTGGCGGTGACCATCTCGGGCCATTGACATGGAAAAGTGAAAAGGCCGAAGACGCCATGGAAAAAGCCAAAACGCTGGTAGCGCTATTTGCACGCGCCGGTTTTACAAAAATCCATCTGGATACCAGCATGAAACTCGGGGGTGATGCGGACGGAAGGCTCGACCCGGAGATCGTCGCGGAAAGAGGTGCCGGCCTTTGCGAAGCTGCCGAGAGTTCACTCGGCCTGTCCGGAAATAATCGCAGGCCGGTTTATGTGATCGGCAGCGAGGTCCCCATACCGGGCGGCGCACAGGCGGAAGATGGATTGACGGTCACAAGCGCGGAGAATTTTGCGGAGACAGTCGAGCTGTTTAAAAATAGTTTTTTACAGCACGGACTGGAAAGAGCCTGGGAAAACGTAATCGCCGTTGTGGTACAGCCCGGCGTTGAATTCGGTTCCCATGCGGTACATGATTATAACCGTGTGGAAGCGCAGAATCTGATTCATGCAGTCGGCCGGTACCCCAATCTTGTTTTTGAAGGACATTCTACGGATTATCAGAAACAGTCGTCGCTAAAGCAGATGGTGGAAGATCATATAGCAATCCTTAAGGTTGGGCCCGCCCTGACTTTTGCGTTCCGGGAAGGATTGATGTCACTGGAGCAAATGGAAAAGGATCTGCTGTTCGGTCAAAACGCTCTCTCCGATTTCAGCGGCGCGCTTGAAAATGCGATGCTGAGGAATCCTTCCAACTGGAAACAGTATTTTAAGGGAGGTGAAATACAGCAGCGATTGGATCGAAAATACAGCTATTCGGACAGATGCAGATATTATTTTTCGGATGCCGCGGTGCAAGGCGCAGTCGACCGGCTGTTCCGAAATCTGGGTCCGGTGAGTCTTCCTATGCCCATGATAAGCCAGTATTTTCCGTCGGCTTATTGGAAGATTCGGAATGGGGAAATGAGGGGCACCCCCGAAGACCTTGCCAAAGAAAGGATCAAGGAAACTTTGGATATGTACTATTCTGCGGTCACGCCGTCCTGAAAACTTCCAAAACCCACGGACCGGATTTGAGTTGCGCGTTATCCCGGTGTTTCTGTTTTCCCGGACAGGAGAAAGCTCTCAATCGTAAACACCTCACCCGGGGCGGGAAAGATAAACTAAAAATTTCATTTTCAGCTTGACAATGGCAAAAGGGAAGGGTTACAATGGCTTTGTCATTTGCCGTATTAACATTTTACATGAAAGGAGGCGGGCAGTATGATCCGTTTCGCGAGGTTTAATACCGTTCTGGCATCGCTCTGCGCGTATGTCAAAGGCATTTCTGCGGTATTTTGGGTTCATATCGGTTTGGGTGCGGATGTTCTGCTGCCTGCTTGCTCCGGATAACGGCCGTCCCGACGGCCCCGTGTGAAGCGTTCAGCCCTTCTCCGTTCCTGGAGAAGGGCTTTTTTGTGCGCAAAAATCCTGCCTGAATTTCTGATATAGATAAAGGAGTGAAAACCGTGAACGGCCAATCCTTCAACCGTCCCGTGGATGTGATCAAAACTATCCTGCGCCCCGTCCTGCCATTGTTTTCCCTGTCACTCTTGTTTCTGATGCTGAGCACGGCTATAAATACCCTCATCCCTCAGGTGATCCGGGTGGCCATGGATACGCTGGCCGCCGGCAGGCTGCAGGATATCCCTGCCAGCGTTCTGCATCTGTTCGGGCAAAGCGCCGCCGCGCCGCAGGTGGGTACGGTGCTGTGGCTTTCCGCCGCCGTCGTGCTGCTCACCGCCGTGATCTCCGGAATTTGCGGATACTTCAGCCAGATCAGCGCTGCCAAAGGCTCCGAGCAGGCCGTAAAAGCTCTGCGTGACCGGCTTTTTGCCCACATCCAGCGGCTGCCGTACCTGTGGCACACACAGAACCAGACGGGAGACATCATCCAGCGCTGCACTTCGGATGTGGATGTCATCCGCAATTTCATCAGTTCCCAACTGCTGGAGGTCATCCGCACCACTATCCTGGTGATCTTCACCAGCGCCGTGATGTTCACCATGAACTGGAAAATCTCCCTGGTGGCCGTCTCGTTCCTGCTGGTAATCTTCTTTTACTCGGTAGTGTTTTTCGGCCGCATCGCCCGCAACTTTCTCAAGGCCGACGAGTCCGAGGGCAGGCTGTCCTCCATCGCCCAGGAAAACCTCACCGGCGTGAGGGTGGTGCGTGCCTTTGGGCGGGAGCGGTACGAAACCGATCGGTTCCGCAAACAGAATGAGGAATTTTCCGATCTCTGGCTCCGTTTGGGCGGCCTGCTGAGCACCTACTGGAGCCTGGGCGACCTCATCACCGGGCTGCAGATCCTCGCCGTTTCAGTCTGCGGCATCGTGATGACGGTGAACGGCTCCATCACCCTGGGCGAGCTTCTCGCTTTCATCTCCTACGATACCATGCTCACCTGGCCGGTGCGCGGATTGGGACATATTCTTTCGGAAATGAGCAAGACAGGAGTCTCCCTCAAGCGCGTGGCCTATATCCTCGGCTCCGAAGAGGAGCGCGACCCGGAGGACGCCCTGGAGCCGCCCATGACGGGGGATATCGAGTTTCGCCACGTTACCTTCGCCTTCGGGGAAAACACGCCGGTACTAAAGGATGTGAGTTTTACTATTCACGCCGGCAGCACCTTTGCCATCCTCGGCGGTACGGGCAGCGGCAAATCCACCCTCATGCACCTGCTTGACCGGCTCTACGACCTGCCGGACGGCTGCGGCAGCATTACCGTCGGCGGGGTGGATATCCGCCGCATCCGCCGGGCCTACCTGCGCAGCAGCATAGGCATGGTGCTGCAGGAACCCTTCCTCTTTTCCCGCACGATTGAGGAGAACATCCGGGCCGCCCGGCCGGAGGCCGAACTGGAAACCGTGCGCCGCGCCGCGCAGGTTGCCGCTGTGGACCACGCCGTGCTGGAATTTCCGGATGGCTACGACACCATGGTGGGCGAGAGGGGCGTGACCCTCTCCGGCGGGCAGAAGCAGCGGGTCGCCATCGCCCGGATGCTTATGCAAAACGCGCCCGTTCAGGTATTCGACGATTCCCTTTCCGCCGTGGATACCGAAACCGACCAGAAAATCCGCGCCGCCCTGCGCCGCCAGGGAAAAAAGGCTACCGCCATCCTCATTTCGCACCGCATCACTACCCTGATGCAGGCTGACTGCATTCTGGTGCTGGAAAACGGCCGTATAGCGGAAATGGGCACTCATCACGAGCTGCTGCAAAAGGGCGGCATCTACCGCGCCATCTACGATGTCCAGTCGGGCTCCTGCGACACCGCCTCTCCCGTTCCGGCAGAGGCTTGAACCCGGCGTTTTGTCCTTCCGCGCTCCGGGCGCGGGTGAGCGTGCAAAACGGTCACAACTTCCAGCTATGCGTGAAAGGATGACCACAACATGGGTTATGACGAACAGGAATACATAAAATCTTTTGATCTCAAGATCTGGCGGGGGCTTTCCCAATATATCCATCCCTACCGGGGGATGCTTCTCTCGGTGATCCTGCTGAACTTTGTCCTGGCCGGGGCCGAGGTGACGCTGCCTTTGTTTCAGAGCTATGCCGTCAACCATTTTGTCAGCGGCAGGACTCTTTCCGGCTTGCCGCTGTTCGCCCTGCTTTACGCCGGGGTGGTGGCGCTTATGGCCGGCATCGTGATGCTCTTCACCCGCCGTTCCATGCGCATCGATATGGGTATCGGGCGCGACCTCAAGCAGGCTTGCTTCGTGCACCTGCAAAGCCTTTCCCTTTCCTACTACAATGTCACTCCGGTGGGGTATCTTCTGGCCCGCATTATGGACGATACCGGCCGCATCTCCGGCCTGCTGGCCTGGAACCTTACGGATATCCTCTGGTCGGCGGTGTATGTGCTGGGCAGCTTTGCGGCCATGCTGCTGCTCAACCCGCTGCTGGCCCTGCCGGTGATGCTGGTCGTGCCGGCCCTTGCCCTGCTCACCGCCTATTTTCAGGACCACATCCTCCATTGGAACCGCAAAGTGCGTAAGATCAACTCCAAAATCGTCAGCGCGTACAACGAAGGCATCATGGGCGCCCGCACCTCCAAGACCCTCGTCATCGAGGGCAGCAACTTCGAGGAGTTTGCCGGGCTTACCGAGCAGATGCGTTTTTCCGCGGTGCACGCGGCCCGTCTGAATGCTGTTTTCGTGCCCATCATGCTGGTGCTCAGCTCGGTGGCCACCTCAGTGGTGCTGCTGCGGGGCGGGGACATGGTACAGCACCATCTGATGCTTATCGGCACCCTTTCTGCCTTCACCACCTATGCGGTAGGTATTTTCCAGCCCATCCAGCAGATTGCCCGCAACCTTTCGGAATTTATTTCGGCGCAGACCAATATTGAGCGGGTCACCGGCCTGCTTTCCGTGAAACCGCGCATCGTGGACACTCCGGAGGTGGTTGAAAAGTATGGCGACGTCTTTCATCCCAAAACGGAGAACTGGGAGCCGATCCGTGGAGAGATCGAGTTTGAGGACGTCACCTTTCGCTACCCGGACGGAGGGGAAGACGTGCTCCGGCATTTCAGCCTGAAGATCCCCGCCGGCTCCACCGTGGCCATCGTGGGAGAGACAGGGGCCGGCAAAAGCACGCTGGTAAACCTTGCCTGCCGCTTCTTTGAGCCCACCGGCGGCAGGGTGCTTATCGACGGCCGGGATATCCGGGAGCGCAGCCAGCTTTGGCTGCACAGCAACATCGGCTATGTGCTGCAGAATCCGCACCTTTTTTCCGGCACGGTGATGGAGAACATCCGTTACGGCCGGCTGGACGCCACTGACGAGGAAGTATACGCCGCGGCCAAAGCCGTGAGCGCCGACACGGTGGCCGCCCGGCTGGAAAAGGGCTATGGGAGCGACGTCGGCGAGGGCGGTGACCTGCTCTCTACCGGTGAAAAGCAGCTGATCTCTTTTGCCCGGGCGGTGCTGGCCGATCCGCGCATCTTCGTACTGGACGAAGCCACTTCCTCCATT
Source organism: Bacillota bacterium (assembly GCA_023412715.1). Lineage (GTDB taxonomy): Bacteria > Bacillota > Clostridia > Oscillospirales > Acutalibacteraceae > Thermocaproicibacter. The sequence goes on along the minus strand of JAEZCC010000002.1, from coordinate 61,408 downwards.
GATACCCAGACCGAGCAGCTCATTCAGCGGGCCATCTCCAGGATTCTGAAGGATCGCACCTCGTTCCTCATCGCCCACAGACTTTCCACAATCCGCCATGCCGATATGATCCTGGTGGTGAAAGACGGCGCCATCGTGGAGCAGGGTACCCACGAGGAATTGCTGCGCCGCCGGGGAGCCTACCATTCGCTCTATGTCCGCCAGTTTGCCGAGGAGGAAACCGGCCGCGCTCTCAAAAACGGGTGACGGCCAAGGACTGCGGTCGCCCTGCTTCTGTGCTAAAAGCGGGGTGCAAATCATTTCAGGCCTTGCAGAAGCAGTACGGGAAGAAGGCGTGGAAGATTCTGACCGCTTTTGTCGAACCCTATTTCAGTATTATGGTGACCGGGTAAAATACTGGCTGACCAACAATGAGCAGAGCAATATGATTGTTATCCCCTCTTTTCTGGGAATCGACAAAGACAAATACGAGAATTTCGGAGCGGTGAAATATCGCATCAACCACCATTTGCTTCTGGCACACGCCAAGGCGGTGAACGCCTGCCATGAACTGGTTCCCGGCGGAAAGATCGGTCCGGCCATAGGATATGCGCCCTGCTACCCTAAAACATTGCAGGCCTGAAGATATCCTGGCAAGCATAAACGCGTATGACTTAATGAACAATCTGTATCTGTAAGTCTACTGCAACGGAGCATACCCTAAAAATGTAAGCCGTTATCTAAAGGAGAGAAATGTCTTCCCCATTTCTCTTCTCAGGATCAGGAACTGCTGAAAAAGCCAAAATTGATTTTCTGGCAATTAATTATTACCAGAGGTAGACCGTCATGTCCTGTCCTGTGGATCGTCAGCAGCAGGACATGCAGTATAACCTGGATGGCCGAAAGGGGAATCTTAAATACCCGGTTGTTCCCGGCGTCTACGAATGTACGTCCAATCCCTATCTGAAAAAACGGATTGGGATCGGGAGATCGATCCTGTCGGGCTGCGAATCAGCCTACGAAATCTGTATTCCAGATATAAGCTGCCGATCTTAATCACGGAAAACGGTTTGGGCGCCTATGACCGTTTGGATGGGGACGGCCGCATCCGTGATGATTACCTGCGGCAGCATATCGAGCAGTGCAGGCGGGCTGTCTGCGACGGCGTCGGCTTAATAGAATATTGCCCGTGGTCCTTTTTGGATGTTTTGAGTACGAACAATGGCTACGGAAAACGATGCACAGAGATACCTAAAGCCCTAGCTTTATTCATCTTATGCGCTAACCGGAGTGTAAAGGATAGCATTATATGCGGCACTTATGCGACACCTACTATTCTAAAAGCCCGCATGGTTTTAAGATGATTTTGATTTCTGACGTACGTCTGGACGTAGAGACGCCGGCGAGCAGAAGCAGCCGGCGCAGGGCGGGAGCAGCGTAAAGCCTTAGCCGCGGCACATTACTATTCGATAGTGGTAAGATGAATCGTCCGAATAATTTTCATATTGCAAATTAAAAGGTATCGGGCTATAATAAGGTCAAAATATAAATTATCATCCTCATTGACTTTTACCCTATCGGTTCAAGGGGATATTTTCTATGAAAAATCATGCCGTTTATGTCTATAAACAAGCGCCCGTCCTTGGGCAGCCGCTCTTTCGCCGGGGGACGCTTACAATCTTTGACCGAAAGATCTTAAGCATATTACAGTCTGAAGCAGACAGGCGTCACTTGGACTGGAACATCTCCGTCGATGAGACGGAAGGGGACGTTTCACGGCTCAGGGAGAGGGATTATGATCTGATTATCTGTACGCCTTTTGTCTATCGGTGGCTGCTGGGCAAACAAGTCAATTCAAGCAAGGTCGTTTTTCTGACTGTCATGGAGTATTACCAGAGCCTTACCAGATACCGCCAGTCAAGCGTGAACCGCGTCCTCAGTTTTATGGAACAATTGGATAGGAAGACAGGGTGAACGACTTTCTTACCAACCGGAGATTTGAATCGTCCTTTCGGGATGACGGGCAGGCGCGGAAGAACCGGCCGACCAGTCAGTCGGAGCGGTGTGGAGTAGCGGATCCGGAAGAACGCCGAAAAGACACATATCCCCCTTGTCTTCTCTTAAACTCATGGCGCTAGACTTTATATGTCGTTTACGAAAAAACCTCCTTTTGTCTTTTCATGCGGTTGGCAGACCCGCATGTATTCTGACAAAAGGAGGTTTCCCTGTATCTGAAGACTTTCCCACCGGCGTCGCGGTGATCCTTTGCACGAAAGCCGCAACAGCAAGCCGCCCCCAGCCGTATATACGGCTGGCGGCGGAATCATGCTTGCAATTTTTAATTACATCCTGTCGTGGCAGGTCCTTGCGATGACGTCGAGCTGCTGCTCTCTTGTCAGGTCGATGAACTTGACCGCATACCCGGACACGCGGATTGTAAAGTTCGCATATTCCGGTTTCTCGGGGTGCTCCATGGCGTCCTTCAGCTTTTCGACGCCGAACACGTTGACGTTGAGGTGGTGGGCGCCGCGGTCAAAATATCCATCGAGAACGTGCACGAGCGTTTCGCTCCGTTCGCCTTCCGTGTGCCCCAGCGCGCCCGGGCTGATGGTCTGCGTGTTTGAGATACCGTCGAGCGCGTACTCGTAAGGCAGCTTCGCAACAGAGTTGAGGGATGCGAGCAGCCCGTTCTTTTCCGCGCCGTAGGACGGATTCGCGCCGGGCGCCAGCGGCGTCCACGCCGGTCTTCCGTCCGGAAGCGTGCCGGTATTCTTGCCGTAAACGACATTGGACGTAATCGTGAGGATTGACGTCGTCGGCTCCGAATTGCGGTAGGTATGGTACTTCCGCAGCTTCTTCATGAAGGTCTTCAGGAGCCACACGGCAATGCCGTCGGCGCGGTCGTCGTCGTTCCCGTAACGCGGGAAATCGCCCTCGATCTGAAAGTCTACGGCCACGCCCTTCTCATTGCGTATAGGAGTGACCTTCGCGTATTTGACGGCGGACAGCGAGTCGACCACATGGGAGAAGCCCGCGATGCCTGTAGCGAACGTCCTTCTCACATCGGTGTCGATCAGCGCCATTTCCGCCGCCTCGTAGTAATACTTGTCGTGCATATACTGAATCAGGTCCAGAATATTTACATAAAGCCCCGCGAGCCAGTCCATCATGACGTCGTACTTTGCCATTACGTCGTCGTAGTCGAGGGCCGCGGAGGTGACGGGCTTGTAGGCGGGCCCGACCTGCTGGCCGGTCTTCTCGTCCACGCCGCCGTTGATTGCGTACAGCAGGCACTTGGCGAGATTGGCCCGGGCACCGAAGAACTGCATTTCCTTGCCCGTCTGCGTCGCGGAGACGCAGCAGCAGATGCTGTAGTCGTCCCCCCAGATTGGGCGCATCACGTCGTCGTTTTCGTACTGGATGGAGCTCGTTTTCACGGAAATGGAAGCCGCGTACTTTTTATAGCTTTCCGGAAGCCTCGAGGAATAGAGGACGGTCAGGTTCGGCTCCGGCGCGGGCCCCATGTTCTCAAGCGTGTGCAGGAACCGGTAGTCGTTCCTGGTCACCATGTGGCGGCCGTCCGTTCCAAGGCCCGCCGTTTCAAGCGTGGCCCAGACGGGATCCCCGGAAAACAGCTGGTTGTAGGAGGGAATCCGGGCGAACTTCACCATCCTGAGCTTGAGCACCAGGTGGTCGATCAGCTCCTGCGATTCCTTTTCGGTGAGCGTCCCTTCCTGCAGGTCGCGGCTGATGTAGATGTCAAGGAACGTGGACACGCGGCCGACGCTCATCGCCGCGCCGTTCTGGCTCCGGATCGCCGCCAGATACCCGAAGTACAGCCACTGGACGGCCTCCCGTGCGTTGCTTGCCGGTTTCGAAATATCGAAGCCGTACCCCGCAGCCATTTCTTTCATCTGCTGCAGGGCCTTGATCTGATCGGCAAGCTCTTCTCTCTGACGGATCACGTCGTCCGTCATGGTGCCGGATCCGCAGTTGGCAAGATCTTCTTTTTTCTTTGCGGTCAGGTAGTCGATGCCGTAAAGGGCAACGCGGCGATAATCGCCGACGATGCGCCCGCGCCCGTAGGTGTCCGGAAGGCCGGTGACGATCTTGTTGTGGCGGGCCTTCTTCATCTCGGGCGTATACGCGTCGAAGACCGCCTGGTTGTGCGTCTTATGGTATTCCGTAAAAATCTTGTGCAGCTCGGGGTCGGGGGTGTAGCCGTACGTGGTGCAGGCTTCCTCCGCCATCTTGATTCCGCCGTAGGGCATGAACGCCCGTTTCAGGGGCTTGTCGGTCTGCAGGCCCACCACTTTTTCAAGGCCCTTCGCCGCGTCGTCAAGATAGGCGGGCCCGTAAGCGGTGATGCCGGAAACGATCTTTGTCTCCATGTCCAGCACGCCGTTCTTCGCCCGTTCCTGCTTCTGCAGCTCCTGTACCTTCGCCCAGAGCTTGTTCGTCGCGTCCGTCGGCCCTTCCAGAAAGCTCTGGTCTCCGTCGTACGGCGTATAATTATCCTGAATGAAATCTCTCACATTGACGTCGTCCGTCCAATGCGAACCTTTGAAGCTTCTCCATTCCTGTTTCATAGCACTGCTCCTTACTTGAGATACCCCGCAGATCTCTTCTGCGGTCCTGACTATAGTTTAACAGATAGGACCTGCCGATTCCTTGATTGTAATCAATTTTGCGCCGAAGCGCTTTCCCGCGTATCCGCGGCGCCGCTTTCGCCCCGAAGGATGCGCTCGGCGTTTTTCACGCGCTCCGCGCCGGGCGGTTCCACGCCTTCCAGGGAATAGGGGATGCCGAGCTCTTTCCACTTGTATTCCCCCATGGAATGGTAGGGAAGTACCTCGATCTTCTTCACGTTTTTCAGCGTGGCGATGAAATCCCGCGTCCTTTGCAGGTAGACGTCGTCGTCCGTAATCCCCGGCACAAGCACGTGCCGGATCCAGACTGGCTTGCCGGTGTCGGACAGATAGCGGAACAGGTCGAGAATGTTGTCGTTCGGCCGGCCCGTCAGCTTCCGATGCTCCGCAGGGTCGATATGCTTGATGTCCATCAGGAGAAGATCCGTGTACCGCATCAGCTCCCGGAATTTTGAAAAAAACGGTTCCTCTCGCGTGAAAGGCTGGCCGGCCGTATCGATTGCGGTGTTGATTCCGCGCGCTTTGGCCTTCTGAAACAGCTCGAGAAGAAAATCGATCTGCAGAAGGGGTTCCCCGCCGCTGACGGTGATGCCGCCTTCTTTGCCCCAATAGCTGCGGTAGCGCTCCGCCTGATCCAGCAGATCGTCCGCCGTGCGCATATCATCGGAACGGGGATCCCACGTATCGACGTTGTGGCAATAGCGGCAGCGCATCATGCATCCTTTTAAAAAGATAACGAATCGAATCCCCGGGCCGTCGACGGAACCGAAGGATTCTGTTGAATGGATTGCTCCCTTGATCATTTTGGTTCCTCCTTTTGGCACTCTCAGCATACTCCCGTTTCAAATTCTTTTCTTTGATTGGGATCAAGTTTTAATCAGAGAACGATACCGCGATGGACAGGCGATGCTGCGCTGAAAAAATTTAAGGGCCTGCCGCCTGCATTTCACAGACGGCAAGCCCTTTCGGCCGCTTCATGGAAATATTTGTCTCACTTTTTCCGGCTTACTTTACGGGCTGGCTGGCTTCGTAAATTTTCTTCAGTTCGCCGCGATCCGTGACCAGAAGTTTTCCCTGGCCGAGCCTTTTGATGAGATTCGCTTTTTCGAACCGGCTCAGAATCCGGCTGACCGTCTCCGGGCGCAGCCCGATGCTGGCGGCGATGTCCTCCAGCTTCAGCTTGATTTCCGGCCCGACGCAGCGGATGTCCCTGTCCAGCAGGAACCCCGCCAGGCGCACTTCCGGGTCGCGGATGGAAAGCAGCAGCGCCTTTTCATTGGAATCCTTCAGCCGCAGGGAGAGCAGCGAGATGAGATTCATCGCAATGCTCGGGCGATCCGCGAGAAGCCGGATGAATTCGCTCTTCCGGATTTCGCACAGATCCACCTTCGACAGGCACACCGCGGAGTACGGAAAAACGGCGTTTTCAAGAAAAAGATTTTCCCAGATGGCGTCTCCGTCGTGGATGATGTCGAGGATGTATTCGTTTCCGTCGGCGTCGTATTTGCAGAGCTTGATCCTTCCTTTTCGGATGATCAGAACGGAGTCGACCTTCTCGCCCACCCGGAACAGGGTGCTGCCCTTTGCCCTGGCCGTCTGGAGGGACTGCGCCGTCAGGCTTTTCCGCACCTCTTCCGGCAGGGAGCCGAACAGCGGGACGCTTGTCGTGCACCAGATGGCGTTTTTACAGTTCGCGCATCCGGGCAGTGCTTTTTTGTCGGCCTTTTCCATCGCAACATCCCTTCCATCCATTTCGCCGCTCAAGGGGCTTTCCCCTTCGGCGCCGCAACCCGCCTGCGCAGAAGCGCCGTCATTTTGCGAGCTTGTCGATAATGCCGGTGATCTCGTCGATTTTCTGCCGGGCGTCGTCGCCGCCCTTCTCGAACGCTTCCGTCACGCAGCAGTTCAGGTGGGCGTGAAGCACCTCTTTGTTGACGTTGCGGAGGATGGCCTGAATCGCGATCAGCTGCGTGGAGATATCGATGCAGTACCTGTCCTCCTCGACCATTTTCAGCACGCCGTCAATCTGCCCGCGCGCCGTCTTCAGGCTGTTCAGGATCGTCTCCTTATCCGCTTTCACAGATATCGACCCGCCTTTCGCATCATTTTGCCTTACCGGCCGAACAGGCCCTTCTGTTCCGAGACGGACACCGCCTCGTAACCCGCTTCGTTGACGGCGTCCTTGAGGATTTGGTCGTCCACGTCCTTTTTCAGATCCACCACCGCGATGTTCTTTTTCAGGTTGACTTTGGCCGCGACGCCGTCGATGGCGTTCAGGGCCTTTTCCACCCTTGCCTGGCAGTGTTCGCAGCTCATTCCGTTGATTGCAATGACCTTTTTCATTGTGTCTGACTCTCCTTTGTCGTTATGATTGATGGTTTGATTACCCGCCTGATCCGGCTCGGCGTGCTTCGGCTTGAAGAACCGCAGCCGCAGCGCGTTCGAAACCACGCACACCGAGCTCATGCTCATGGCCGCCGCGCCGAACATCGGGTTCAGCTTCCAGCCGAGCAGGTAATAGAACGCGCCCGCCGCGAGCGGAATGCCGATGCTGTTGTAGAAGAACGCCCAGAACAGGTTCTGCTTGATGTTCCGGATGGTGGCGCGGCTGAGCTCGATGGCGGTGACCGCGTCCATCAGGTCGCTCTTCATCAGGACGACGTCCGCCGAGTCGATGGCGATGTCCGTGCCGGCGCCGATGGCGATGCCGACGTCGGCACGCGCGAGGGCGGGCGCGTCGTTGATGCCGTCGCCGATCATGGCGACTTTTCTTCCGCCGGCCTGAATGGCGCGGATTTCGCCTTCCTTGTCCTGCGGCATCACCTCGGCCACGACCCGGTCGATGCCGAGCTGCCTGCGGATTGCCTCCGCCGTCTTCCGGTTGTCGCCGGTCAGCATCACGACGTCGATGCCCATTTTTTTGAACTGCTCGATGGCCGCGCGGCTCGTGGGCTTCACCACGTCGGCCACGGCGACGACGCCGAGCAGCCTGGTCCCGTCCGCAAAATAGAGCGGCGTCTTGCCGTCCCCGGCAAACGCTTCGGAAGCGCTGCGGAATGCGCCCGCGTCGATTTTCCGCTCCTCCATAAAGGCGAGGTTGCCGGCCGCGTAGGTTTTCCCGCCGAGCGCCGCCGTCACGCCGCGCCCCGGCACCGAGGTGAAGGATTCCGTGGGGATCAGGGCGATTCCGTCGTCCTTCGCCTTTTCCACAATTGCGTCCGCCAGCGGATGCTCGGACGGCTTTTCGATGGAGGCCGCAATCCGGAGCAGCCGTTCTTCGCCCACGTCCTCCGCCGCGGCTACATCGGTGACCTTCGGCTTGCCTTCCGTGACCGTGCCGGTCTTGTCGAGCACCACCGTTTTCACGGTGTGGGCGACCTCCAGCGCTTCCGCAGACTTAATCAGAATGCCGTTCGACGCGCCCCGGCCGGTGCCGACCATAATGGCGACGGGCGTCGCGAGGCCCAGCGCGCAGGGGCAGGAGATCACGAGCACCGCGATGCCGATGGAAAGCGCGAACGAGAACGGCTGCCCCAGAATCAGCCAGATGACCGTCGCGGCCACCGCGATGGCAATCACCACCGGGACGAAGATGCCGCTCACCTTGTCGGCGAGCTTGGCGATCGGCGCCTTGGAGGAGCTGGCCTCGTCGACCAGCTCGATGATTTTGGCGAGGGTGGTGTCGTCGCCGACCTTCTGCGCCTTGAATTTGAAAAATCCGGCCTTATTGATGGACGCCGCGATCACCGTGTCGCCGGCCTGCTTTTCCACCGGGATGCTCTCCCCGGTCAGGGCGGACTGGTCAACCGAGGAGCTTCCCTCGACGATTACGCCGTCCACCGGGATGCTCTGCCCCGGCCGCACCAGAATCATGTCGCCCACGGCGACTCCCCCGACCGGGATTTCCTGCTCCTGCCCGTCCCGGAACACCGTCGCGGTTTTGGGCGCCAGATCCATCAGCTTCCGGATCGCCTCGGAGGTCTTTCCCTTCGACCTTGTTTCGAGGTATTTGCCGAGCGTGATCAGCGTCAGAATCGTGCCGGCCGACTCGAAGTACAGATCCATCGAATACTGCTCGACCAGATCCATGGAATTGTGCCCCATGCCATAGCCGATCTGGAAGATGGCGAAGATTCCGTAGACCACCGCGGCAGCCGAGCCGATGGCAATCAGAGAATCCATGTTGGGCGCGCCGTGCGCCAGCGTCTTGAACCCATGCTGGTAATAGGTCCGGTTGACATACACAATCGGCACGGTCAGCAGAAGCTGAAGGAACGCGGTGCCGACGGCGTTTTCCATTCCCGTAAGCCCCGCCGGAAGAGGAAAGCCCAGCATCCTGCCCATCGCGAGGTAGAGAAGCGGCACCAGAAAGACGGCGGAGACAATCAGACGCATCTTCATGTTCCGCATCTGGTCTTCCATCGGGTTGGCTTCTCTGCCGCCGCTTTTTGCGCCGGCTTCCGCGCCCCGCACATACGGGGAAGCGTTGTAGCCCGCGTCCACGACCGCCCGGATAATCTGATTGCTGTCCGTGGCGGCTTCGTCGTAGTCGACGGTCATGCTGTTCGTAAGCAGATTGACATTGACCTCCCGGACGCCGGCCGTCTTCCGGACGCCCTTCTCCACTCTTGCCGAGCAGGCCGAGCAGGTCATGCCTGTCACATTGAATTTTTGGTTCATGATTCGATCACCTCCGTGAAACCCCCTCCCCCAGGAGGGGAGGGTACAGCTAAAACATATACCAACTCCGCCGATTTGTCAAGAGGTAAATACCGGCCTTATCGATATATTTTATATGAATCATGAAAAAACATGCATGGCATGCCCGGCCGGCCGTACAGACGGCGGCCGGCCCGCGTGAAAATGCGGCTCGAATTCCGTCCGCCCCGGCCGGACTCCAGGCATACAGCCGAAAACGGCGGGAAAATCTGCTGCTCACCCTATGAAAAGATCAAATCATTCCTTATAATGTTTCTAGAAAGGCTCCAATCGAACAGGCCGGCCCGGCTGCCGCCGAAGAGAGGGATCGTATGACAAACAGGAAGTATTTTTTGTTTTTGCTGCTGGTATTGATCTTATCGGTGCCGTTCTATCTTTGAGGCGCATTTTTTCCGGTGAAGGGCCTGCCGTTTGGTCTGCCCATCAGCTTCCTGATGATTTTTGTCCCGTTCTTTCTGTCGCTGCTCTATGCCTGGAAGGAAGCCGGAGCAAAGGGGGCCGCGTTCCTGTTCCGAAGCATTCTTGATGCAAAGAGGGCAGACCGGTGGGCCGTACTTTTTGCCTGGGGCGTATGCCGGCCGTTGCGGCGCTGTCGTATTTTACCATGAGCTTTTTCCGTTTTTCCCTGCCGGCGGAAACGGTGATTCCCTACCGGGAAATTCCGCTGATGCTCGTCCTTTATTTTCTGGGAGCCATGCCGGAGGAATTCGGGTGGACGTCCACGCTGACGGAACCGCTGGCGAAAGCATACGGCCCGATGAAAGCCGGCGTGATGATTGGGCTCGTCTGGAGCGCCTGGCATGTCGTTCCCTGGAGCCGGGCCCACCCGGCAGGCTGGATTGTTAAACGTCCTGATGAGGATCGCCATGATTTATGCCTATCTGTACGGAGGGAAAAGCCTGTTTGCCGCATTGGCCTTTCATGCCATGATCAATGTTTCCACAGGGATCTTTCCCAACTATGGATCCCATATGAACATCTGGATTTTCAGCGTATGGATGGCCGTGATGCTTCTTCTGGTCATTTATTTTACCAAAAGGAAGAGAAATGCCTCTTATATTGAGAAAAGCGGCGGCTGATGCTTTTTGAGTGCCTGCCGGAATTCCGCCGCCCGCGCATGGCCGCGTACGTCTTTTACCGCCCGGCTTTCCAAAAAATCAGATCGACTTTTGCAGCCGATCTGATTTTTCGTTGTATATAATCCGCGGGCAGAACCGGCCGGCGCAGGGCTTACCGGAACAATGCGGATGCCGTTTTGTGCCGTGAGGCGGAAAAAATTGCGGGAGCGGGAACTTTTTGGGCGGCCGGCGCGTCTTTATAAACGAGACCGAACAGAGGGGAAAGCGGGAGGAAACGATGCGCGGATCAATACCGGACGGTTTGAAGGAATGTATCGAAAAGAACAAAGAGAGCATGTATCGCTTGGCTTACAGCTATACCAAAAGCAGGGAGGCGGCGCTGGACATCGTTCAGGAGACGGTGGTGCGCGCTCTTGAAAAGGTACATACCCTGCGGGATCCCGGCAGCATGAAGAACTGGCTCTTCCGCATTCTGGTCAATGAAAGCGTCAGCTGGTACCGGAAGAACCGGCGCACGGTGCCGCTGCCCGGGCAGGATGAACCGGCGGCACAGGACGGGACGGCGGAAATCGCCGAGGCGCTGGATGTTTACAGGGCCGTCCAGAGGCTGGGCCCGGAGCTGAAAACCGTCGTGATTCTTCGGTATTATGAGGACATGCGGCTGGAGGACATCGCAAAAATCACGCATGCGCCGCTGAACACGGTGAAGTCCCGGCTGCGGCGCGGCCTGGACCAGATCAGAAAATACCTGTAAGGAGGGATTTCTTATGATGCTGGAAGATTGTCTCAGAGAGTCCAAACGCTGCTACCTGGAAATTCCGGCCCCGGCGGAGCTGCAGGAGAGGATTGAGGCCGCGTATTGCGCGTTTCGGCCCGAGGCCCTCAGGGAAACGCGCGTCCTGCGCTGGGCGGCGGTGTCCGCGGCAGGCGTTTTCGCCGTGTTTGTCGTTCTGCTCAACAGCAGCCCGGCGTTCGCCCGCTCGACCCACGGAATCCCCGTCATCGGCGACATTGCCCGGGTGCTTACGTTCCGCGAGGATTTCAAGCGGACCCCGGGCCAGAGCCTGGTCGTCCGGGAACCCAAGGTTTCCGGGCTGAAGGACAACGGCCGCCAGGAGCAAATCAACCGCCTCATCCGGAAGAAGGTGGAAGCGGCGCAGAAGATGCTGGAAGAGAGAAGCAGGCAGGAGCGGGAAGCTTTTCTTCAGACAGGGGGCAAGGCGGAGGATTACGTTCCCGCCGAGTCGTCCATTACGTATTCCGTAAAATGCAGCAATGCCAAAATGCTGTCTTTCGTGCTGAATATCACGTGGGACAGGGCGCAATCCTCTCAGGAGCAGGATTTTTACAACCTAGACCCCGACACCGGGGCTGCGGTGACCCTCGAAAGTCTGCTCGGCAAGAATTACAAAAGCGTTGTGGACGCCGGTGTCCGCAGGCAGATGCAGGAGCGTGCCGCGCAGCACAAGGACTGGACGTATTTCACCGGATCGGACGGCTTTCAGGGCATCCGGCAGGATCAGAAGTTTTATGTCAACGCAGCCGGGAACGTGGTCGTCGTGTTCGACAAATATGAAATCGCTCCCGGATTCATGGGCCCGCAGGAATTCATCATTCCCGCCGCGCAGCCGGCCGGTTGACGGGCCAGGTCGGCGCTCTGCCGCTCAGCACTTCGTCGATGCCGCGCGCCGCGTCAAGACCCATCCGATCCTGCGCCGCGTCGGAAAGGCCGGCGTTGTGCGGGCTTACGATAATGTTGTCGAGCGCGAACAGCGGATTGTCGGGGCCGGGCGGCTCCCGGCGGAATACGTCCAGCGCGGCGCCCTGGATCCAGTGCTCGGAAAGCGCCGTGTAGAGATCCTGCTCCCTGACGATTCTGCCGCGGGAACAGTTGATGAAAAATGCGCTGCTTTTCATCAGCCGGAACAGGGAGCGGCCCACGCTGTCTACCGTCTGCGGCGTGGCGGGAATGTGCAGCGAAACGAAATCCGCGCTGCTGAAAACCCCTTCCATGCTTTTGGCTGGCCGGATGCCTGGCGGCAGCGGTTTCGGCCTGTGATTGTAGGCGACGACGTCCATGCCGAGGCCGTTCATCGCCATTTCCGCAACCAGCCTGCCGGTTTTGCCCACCCCGACAATGCCGAGCGTTTTTCCCCGGACCTCCGTCGTCGTCAGGCCGGTCCGGTTCTGCCACAGGCCGCGGCGGCAGTAACGGTCCATGCTGACCAGGTGCGAGGCGCAGGCGAGGATGAGCGCAACCGTGTGCTCCGCCACGGAATTGGCGTTGGAGTCCGGCGCGTTCGTGACCTGTATGCCAAGCTCCGTCGCGGCGGCAAGGTCGATGTTGTCCGTGCCGACGCCGTGCCGGCCGATCACTTTCAGCTTTTTCCCCGCTTCCAGAATTTTTCTGGTGTAAACGGCGGTGCGCGCCAGAATGGCGTCGCAGTCGGCTACGTCGCGGCAGATCTGCTCTTCCGAGCTTCCGGTTCCCATTTTAATCTGGTATCCCCGGTCGAGAAGATACCGCTTCCCGGCATCCGTAATGTCTTCCGGAATCAAGACGCGATAAGGCAAGAAGAAATCCCTCCCTGAAGCCGCTGGATGGGCTTTTGAGTATTGTTACATTGCTTCCCGGTAGAGTTCGCGGATCTCCTCCCGCGTAAACGGGCAGGGGTAGCCGTCGAGGCTCGGTTTCGACACCCTCAGGCAGTTTTCGGCAAGCCAGCCGATGTCTTCCGGCTTCACCCCCTCGGCGCCGAGCGTGGTGCGCAGATCGATCCGGTCCAGCAGCGCGTAAAGAGTGTCCACCAGGTCGTTTTCGTCCGAGCCGCCGAGCTGCTGAGAGATGCGGCGGAATTTTTCCGGCGCGCTTCCGATGGTGCGGCCGTAGATGACCGGCGTCAGCGCGGCGAGGCCACGGCCGTGGACGATGTTGCGCAGTCCGCTGACCGGGTGCTCCAGCCCGTGGGGCGCCGTCACGCCGGACATCTGGATCACCATGCCCCCCAGCGTGCTGGCAAGCGACAGCCTGGCCCACCCCTCGAGATCGGATGGGTCGCGGTAGACGCCGGCAAGGTTTCCGCCGGTCAGGCCGATGGCGTAGAGCGCCAGAACCTCGACGAGCGGGTACGCTTTTCTGGAGAGATAGGCCTCCATGCTGTGGCAGAGCGCGTCGAAACCGACGGAGGCGAGGACCCCGCGCGGCATGGTCGTCATCAGCTCCGGGTCGATGATGGAAACGGACGGGGTGTTGCACAGGGCCTTCAGGGCCTTCTTGTCGTTCGTCTCCGGATCGGTGAGCACGGCGAAGCAGTTGCCCTCGCTGCCGGTGCCGCACGTCGTCGGAACGGCGACAATGGGCAGGGAGCGGGTGCCGGTTTTCCTGCCGTAAATATAATCGAACGCGCCGCCTTCGTTGCATGCGAGGAAGGCGATCGCTTTCGCGCAGTCCATGATGCTGCCGCCGCCGAGTGCGACGACGGCGGCGCAGTGCTCCTGTTTCGCAAGCTGCGCGCCTTCCGCGGCGGTCGTCGAAAGCGGGTTCGGCAGGACCCGGTCGAACAGGAAGGTCCGCACGCCCGCCGAAGCGAGGAGCTTTTCGGCCCTTGCCAAAAGACCGGATTTTTTGGCGCTGCTTCTGCCGGTCACAATGAGCGCCCTTTTTCCGTACCGGGCGGTCTGTTCCCCAAGCAGGGCGGCTTTCCCGGCGCCGAAGATCAGGTCGACCGGCAGGCAATATTCGAATTCCATTTCAGAGCTTCTCCTTTATCATAGCATCCCGCGGCCTGTTTCAGCAGATGATGCGGGAAATTTTGTCGGTTTCTCCCTTAAAATAATGGATGATGTTCATCATCGGGACGGTTTGCAGGTATTCCACGGATTCGGCGGAGCAGAACGCGGAGTGGGGCGTCAGGATGACGTTCTCCCGCCCGACGAGCGGGTTTGCCGCCAGATCCGGGTCCGCGTCCTTCAGAACGTCGAGACCGGCTCCGGCGATCGTTTTGCTGTCGAGCGCGCGCAGAAGATCCTTTTCATCAACGCCGGCCCCGCGGCTGACGTTGATGAAAAGCGCGCCCGGCTTCATCTGGGAGAATTTTTCAAAATTAAAATAGTTTTCGTTTTCGGGGGTCTGGTTCATATGGTTTGAAACGATGTCGGCCGTTTTCAGCGCCTCTTCGGCAGAAACGAACGCCACGCCGTCTTCCGCGGAACCGATGCGTTCCGGGTGGCGGGTGACGGCGAGAACGTGCAGGCCGAACGCCCGCGCCCGCTTCGCCACGGCCCTGCCGATCCTGCCGTAGCCGAAGACCGCCAGCGTCTGCAGGGAAAGCCGATGCCGGCGCGGCGCGGCCCAGACCGAATACCGGTGCTCCCGGTCGATCTGGCCGGCGTACAGCTTCAGGTTTTTTTCAAGCGCCAGAATCAGGGCGAGCGTGTGGTCGGCGACCTCTTCGGTACAGTAATCGCCGAGGGTGCAGACCGAAACGCGGAATTCCCGTGCGGCCTCCACGTCGATGTTCCCGTAGCCGACGGCGTCGACGCTGATCATTTTCAGGCCCGGCACGCGGCTCAGCACTTCGCGGTCCACGGGCAGAAAACAGGTCAGCAGGCCGTCCGCCCCGCGGAGCTTTTCAATCAGCTTCCGCCTGTCGCCGGCGTAGCGGTAGCTTTCCAGGACTGCGCCGGGCAAAAATTCCGCAAGCATCGATTTTTCTCTGCTGTAATCCCGCCTGACACGGTAATCGCTGACTAAAATTTTCATGGCGTCCTCCGTTCCTCAGGGCTTCAGCAGGCGTTTCACCGTCTCGACAATGCGGCGGCTCTGCTCCGGCGTGCCCGTTGAGATGCGGGTGAAGTCGAAATCCCCGCGGGCGATGATCCCCGATTTCTGGAGCTTTTCACACAGCTCTTTCGGGGGGACCCCGAAATCCACAAAAATAAAATTGGTGTCGGAGGGGCATACGTGCCACCCCATGGCTTCGAATTCCCGCGTCATGTATTTTTTCTGCTCCGCGACCGTGCGGAGCGTGTATTCTTCGAAATCCGCGTCGTCCAGGGCGGCGAGGGCGCCGTCCAGCGCGATCTTGTTGGTGCAGAAGTAGTTGACGATGCGGCTCATGTACCGTATGATCTCAAGGCTTGAGACGATGTAGCCGACCCTTGCGCCCGCCATGCCGTAGACCTTCGAAAAGGTCCGCACGACGATGGTGTGGCAGCGGTCTTCCGAAATGGCGTTCAGCGCGGTCTGGTAGCCTTTTTTCCCGATAAACTGAAAATAGGCCTCGTCCACGGCCACGACGACGTCCTCCGGCACCTCCCGCAGGAAGGCGAGCAGCTCCCCGTCGCCGCAGGACATGCCCGTCGGGTTGTTCGGGTTGCACAGGAAGATCAGCTTCGTTTTTGGCCGGATCGCTTTCAGCAGGGCCTCGAGGTCGATGCCCTTGTCTTCCTTCATGGGCACAAAAACCGGCACGCCCTGGTAGCGCATGGCCACGTTGCGGTAAGCCCCGTAGGTCTGCCGCGGGATGAGGACCTCGTCGCCGGGCCGCAGGAAGACTTCGCCGATCAGGTTCAGCGCGACGCTCGCCCCTTCGGTGATCATATAGTTGTAAGGGGTCAGCCCGTACCGTCCGGAAAGCTTTGCCCGCAGGGCCTTTCCCGTGCCCTCGGGGTAGTAGTTGCACGCCCCGGCGGCCCGGCGCATGGCCTCTTGGGCCTTCGGCGAGACGCCGAGAAGGTTTTCGTTTTCATTCACCTTGCAGATTTCGTCCCGGAATTCCGCAAGCACATAGTCTTCCCTCACGTCGTCCATCGTCAGCCCGACTTTGTATTCCGGGCAGTCCTTCACATAGTTGTTGATGAGGTCCTTTATCATACGCACGGTTCTCCCATTCAAGCAGATTCGAAGACTTCCGGGCGGCGCAAAAACAGGCGCGCCGCCCGGAAGATGCTTTGTCCGCCCACGCGGGGCGGCGCCGGTCAGTAATAGATTCTGTCACGGATCAGCGGCAGGCTGGAACAGTGGAGCCCGCCGCCGTTTTTCTGGATCTCGGAATACTCGACCTGGATGACCTTGACTCCGTGCTTGTCCAGAATCTCCGCGGTACCGTCCGTGCCGGTGCTCATAATCACTTTGCCCGGCTCCAGCGGTACGCAGTTGATCGGGTTTGCGGGGTCCCTGCGGTCGATCTGGATCAGCTCGAAACCAAGCTCTTCCAGCTTCTTGATGAAGAAATAGGGTACGTTTTCCGGCTGGTAGATCGCCTTGTGGTGGTCGACAATCATGAAGGTGCCGTCGATGTGCAGTCGGAAGCCGGTCAGCGGCAGGGCGATCAGTTCGACGCCCATCGGCGTCAGGACCTCGCGCAGCTGGCGGATGCCCTCTTCGTTGGTTCGCTGCGAAAAGCCGACGGCGGCGTGCTTGTCGTCGATGAACATGAAGTTGCCGCCCTCAAAGATGCCGGTCCCGTTGATGGTGCGGAGGATAGGCATCCCGAGCTTCGCCACGGAAAGGGACGCGCGCTGCTCTTCGCCCCGGCGCATCAGAGGCCCGAACCGGCCCACGATAAAGCCGCCGGGGACGGCGGTGCCCACGTCGCGGACGTTCACGGCCTTCGGGCGGTTGGGATCCACCCCGTCGAGGTAGACCACTTCCACGCCGTTGTCGCGGAAGACCTTGGCGTAGGCCTCGTGCTCTTCGACCATCCTGTCGAGGTCCGGCTCTTCACGGTCCCTCCAGTACCAGGATTTGTCCGGCGCGATGATGGCCTGCACCTCGTCGTCCCAAAGCTCTTTTTTGATGCACTTCATCTCGATCCCCGGTCTGTGCAGCAAAATCATCCTCAGCTTGCCGATCTCGCTGTTCACGCCCCAGGCGTGCCCCCAGTGCCTGACGAGCTGGTCCTCTTCCTCAAAGGCGGGCGAGGGGGAAGGCGGGAACAGTTTTAAAACCCTGTGATATGCTTCTTGCGACAGCGGCATTCTGCAGAACCCCTTTCTGAAACCGTGTTGTGATATAAAAAAGATGCCATTGCGTTTGTGCAATGACATCTTTGTCGGGTTATTTGAATACAGTATACATTTGCAGCGGTCCAATGTCAATACGATTTTTTGTGATTTTTATCTTGACAACGGAGGAAACGGTATGTATACTGTATTCAAACGAAGGCGTTGAGGGCACCGGCCGAAGGGCCGCCCGCCGCGGCCTTCGTTTTTCTTTTGCAGGCGGCATACTTCTGCAGGAAAGGGCGCGCGGAACATGGAAGAGATGGTCCGGATCAAAAGTCTTTATAAATCTTTCGGCGATCTGCTCGTGCTGAAGGACATCACGCTGAACATAGAAAAAGGCGAAGTCGTTGCAATCCTCGGCCCCTCCGGTTCCGGAAAATCCACCCTGCTGCGGTGCATCAACCTGCTTGAGGCCCCGACCTCCGGCCAGATTGTGGTCTGCGGCTCCGAAGTGACCGACCCGAACGTTTCGGTGCGCCAAGTGCGCCAGAAGATCGGCATGGTCTTCCAGCACTTCAATCTGTTCGGCCACATGACGATTCTTCAGAACATCACCTATGCGCCTGTCAAGGTCAAGGGCCTGGCGAAGGCACAGGCGCAGGAACGCGCGATGGAGCTGCTGGAGCGCGTGGGCCTTCGGGACAAGGCCGGCGTGTACCCGGCGACCCTGTCCGGCGGGCAGAAGCAGCGCGTCGCCATCGCGCGGGCGCTGGCCATGGACCCGGAGGTCATCCTCTTCGACGAGCCGACCTCCGCGCTTGACCCGGAGATGGTCTCCGAGGTGCTGGAGGTCATCAAGGGCCTTGCGGAAACGGGCATCACCATGCTGCTGGTCACGCACGAGATGGGCTTCGCGAAAGAAGTCGCAAGCCGCGTCGTTTTCATGGATGACTGCGTCATTGTGGAGGACGCGGAGCCGAAGGAGTTTTTCACCTGCCCGAAATCCGAGCGCGCGAAAACGTTTCTTTCCAAGATGTTTTAGCCACCGGCCCCGGCCGTCCCAATTTCAGAACGGGAGGAGACAGACCCACCGATGTTCAGAATGTACGGCGAAATTGAAGAATTGACGAAGCAGCTCGTCGCGGTGCCCAGTGTCAACGGGACCCCCGGCGAAGCCGCGATTGCAGATACCATCACGCGGTATTTCCAGGCGCTGCCCTACTTTCAGAAGCACCCTTCCTATTTGCAGGCGGTGCCGCTGAAGGACGATCCCCTCGGCCGCAGGAACGTCTTTGCATTTCTGAAAGGTGAGGGGAGCACGAGCGGCAGGACGCTGATCTTCCACGGCCACACCGACACGGTGGGCGTCGATGATTTCGGCCCGCTGAAGCCCTACGCGTTCCGGTGCGACGCGCTGCCGGAGCAGATGAAGGCCATGGCGCTGCCGGAAGAGATCCGGAACGACCTGTTTTCGGGCGACTACCTGTTCGGGCGCGGCGCCTGCGACATGAAAAGCGGCGACGCCGTCTTCATGGTGCTGCTGAAATATCTGAGCCGGCAGCCGGAAACGCTCGACGGCAATATCCTCGTTTCGTTCAACCCGGTGGAGGAAAACCTGCACACCGGCATCATAGAGGCGATCGCTTTCTTTGAAAAGCTGAAAAAAGAGGAAAAGCTCGACTACCTCTTCGCGGTCAACAACGACTACACCTGCCCGCTTTACCGGGGCGACCCGCACCGCTACGTCTATACCGGCACCGTGGGCAAGCTGCTGCCCTGCTTTTACGTCTGCGGCAAAGAGACGCACGTGGGGCAGTGCTTCGAAGGCTTCGACGCCGCGGAGGTCGCCGCGGAGCTGGTGCGGCTGATGAACAAGAACCCCGATTACTGCGACGGGTACCACGGCGAGTACACCCTGCCGCCCTCCGTGCTGCATCTGCGGGACCAGAAGGATTTTTACAACGTGCAGACGCCGCAGTCGGCGTTCGTCTACTTCAACTATTTCGTGCACAATAACTCGGTGAAGCGGATTCTCGAAATGCTGAAGGGCACGGCGATGCAGGCACTGGAAAACGTCTACTCCAAATTGAACGACTCCTACGAGCGCTTTTGTGAATTCAGCGGGATACAGTATTCCAAATACCAGCATTCGCTGCAGGTGCTGACCTATGACGAGCTGATGGGCCTCGCCGCGGCCCGCGCGGGGCAGGGCCTGAAAGAGGACCTCGGGCGGCAGGCGGAAAAGGAGCTGAAGGCCGGGACGGACAAGCGTGAAATCTCCTGCCACCTGGTGAAGAGCCTGGTCGCAAAGGCCGGGATCGGCGTGCCCACCGTGGTCGTGTTCTTTGCGCCGCCCTACTGCCCGCACAACACGCTGAAGGAAGAGCGCCCCGCCGAGAAAAAGCTGTACGGCGAGCTCGGGAGCCTGCTTGAGCAGTTTTCCGCGGAAAGCGGGGAGGATTACGAGCTTCTGCAGTTCTTTCCCAGCCTGAGCGACAGCAGCTATTTCAAGATCGACGACCCGGAAGAATCCATCCGGCTGCTCGTGCGGAACTTCCCGGAATTCGACGCGCTGTACCCGGTCCCGATCCGGCAGATCCGGTCCATCGGCATTCCCGCCGTCAATTACGGCGCCTACGGCAAGGATGCGCACAAGTGGTCGGAGCGGGTCTATAAGCCCTATACCTTCGACGTGCTGCCCCGCCTGATTCTGAAGACGGTGTCCCGGTACCTGACGAAGGAGGATCGCCTTCCCGTGTTGTGAAAAGACGCGCGGCCTTCCGAACCGGAACCGTCGGGGGCGAGGGCTTTGCAGGGGCCGCGGCGCGGCCGCCTTGATTGACAAACAGAAAAACAACTGTATACTGTATTACAGAATGGGGGCGGACCGGCTCCGCATTCGCAGGCCGAAAGAGGATGGTTTGATATGGAAGACCGCTACGTCGTTACAATCCAAAGGCAGTTCGGCAGCCTCGGCAGACCGATTGCAAAAAAGATGGCGGAGATTCTGGGCATCGACTATTATGACAGGGACATTGTGGAGCTTGCTGCAAAAAAGATGAACCTGCCGATTTCCATCGTCGGCAACATGGAAGAAACCGTCAGCTCTTCTTTTTTCCGCATGAAGTTTCCGCTCGGCGACGGCGACATCAGGACCCAGACCGAGCTGTTCGAGGTCCAGAAGAAAATCATTACCGACATTGCCGACCGCGAGCCGTGCATCATTGTCGGGCGCTGCTCGGATTATATCCTGCGGGATTACA
Organism: Bacillota bacterium; assembly: GCA_023412715.1. Taxonomy (GTDB): domain Bacteria; phylum Bacillota; class Clostridia; order Oscillospirales; family Acutalibacteraceae; genus Thermocaproicibacter. Next base: position 40,771 of record JAEZCC010000002.1, on the reverse strand, counting down.
AAAACTGCATCCACATTTTCATCTATGCGCCGTTTGAGGCAAGGTTCAACAACTGCGTGAACAACCTGAACATAGCGCCCGGGGAAGCGAAGAAGCTGATTCAGGATGTGGACAGGGCGCGCGCGAACTACCACCGGTATTTCACCAAGACGCTTCCGCAGGACATCCGCACGAAGAGCCTTCTGATCGACAGCAGCCTGCTCGGCCCCGACGGCACCGCCGCCCTGCTGGTCGACGCCGTGAAACGCAAGTTCGCCTATCTGTTCCATTAGAGGGCGCCCTCCCGCCGCCGGAAAGCGCGGCCCGTTCTGCTTTCTGCTTTTTGCCTGCGGTTTCTCTCATTTTTCTGCCGGTTATTTTACAGAATCGGGGTTTTGAATTTATGGCGACATATGTCAGAAAAAGCGCGCTGAAAGAGATTGAAAAAACGCCTTCCCTTTCGGACCGGGCGTACGAGCAGATCAAGGACGCCATTATCATGAATCAGCTCAGGCCCGGCGAGGTTCTGGCGGAAGAGCAGCTTGCCGACCGGCTTTCCATCAGCAGGACGCCGCTCCGCTCCGCGCTTAAGCAGCTTGTTTTCGAGCATATCGCAGAGATCGGCGACAGCAAAAACGTGATTGTCTCGAACGTCACCCTTCAGGACATCGGGAACGTCAGCGTCGTGCGCTGTGCGCTGGAGCCGCTTGCCATCTCCCTGATGGAAAACAACATCACGAAACGCCAGATAAGGTCGCTTTACCACCTGATCGAGAAGCAGAAGAATTCCAGGACGCACGCCGAAAAGCTGGAGAACGAATACCTGTTCCACACGCAGCTGGCGCTGTGCAGCAGGAACACGTTCCTTTCCGACATGATCGAGAAGATCAACCTGACCTTCCGCAGGTTTCTTACGCTTTCCGGCACGTTCGACAAGTATGAGCAGGCCGCCATCGGAGAGCACGAAAAGGTCGTCGCAAATCTGGAGGCCGGCAATTTCAAAGAGGCGGAGAAGGCGATGCTTCTTCACGTGAAAAACGTGCAGGAGAGGATCCTGATCTGAACCGGCCGCGGAAAAAATCAAATGACCTCTTGACGGTTTCGTTTTAAGTGTGTATACTGTATACAAAATTTCAAACGGCCGGGCGGCTCCGCCGCCGGCCGGACAGAAGAAAGCAATGCAACGAGGCATGTTTTTTAAAACATGCCTCGTTTTTTGCGTTCAGAAAGAAGAGGGTTGCAAAGATGGCCAGCCTGTATGAAAGATGTATGAAGGTTATGCCCCCGGCCGCCGGACGGTCGACAACGCTCGGCATTGTGAGCGGGAAGGGCTGCTATGTCACCGCTGAAGACGGAAAACGGTATCTGGACTTTGCAAGCGGCGTCGCGGTCTGCAACACGGGGCATAACCACCCGAAGGTCGTGGCGGCCGCGAAAAAGCAGATCGACCTGCTGATCCACGGCGGGCACAACGTCGTTTACTACGAGCCCTACGTCAGGCTGGCGGAACGGCTGGTGGCCCTCACGGGCGGCGACACCATGGTCTACTTCAGCAACAGCGGCGCGGAGGCGAACGAGGGCGCGGTCAAGCTGGCGAAGCATTACACCAGGCGGCCCGCCGTCATCGCGTTCCGGAATTCCTTCCACGGAAGGACCCTGGCGACCGTTTCGCTCACCGGCTCGAATTCGCTTTACCGGAAGAATTACGAAGGGCTGCTGCCCAGCGTCTATTTTTCGGAGTACCCCTATCTGTACCGCAGCCCGTACAAAGAGGCCGGGTACGCCCCCTACCTGAAAAGGCTGGAAGAGCTTTTCCACGACCTCGTCGATCCCTCCATGGTCGCGGCGATCCTGATGGAGCCGGTGCAGGGGGAAGGCGGGTACATCGTCCCGCCCGCGGGATTCGTTCGGGAGATCCGGAAAATCTGCGACCGGCACGGCATCCTGCTGATTTTCGACGAAGTCCAGTCCGGCATGGGGAGGACCGGCAGGCTGTTCGCCTGTGAGCATTTCGGGGTCAGGCCGGACATCCTCACCAGCGCGAAAGGGATCGCCTCCGGGTTCCCGCTGAGCGCCGTGATCGCGAAAAAAGAGATTATGCAGACCTGGAACGCCGGCGCGCACGGCGGCACCTTCGGCGGGAACCCCGTTTCCTGCGCCGCGGCGCTGGCCACGCTGGAGGTCCTGGTGGACGACGGGGCGATCGAGAACGCCTCAAAAATGGGGGAATATTTCAAGAAGCGGCTTTTGGCTTTGCAGAAGAAACACCCTTGCATCGGCGACGTGCGGGGACTGGGGCTGATGCTGGCGGCCGAGATCGTGGACGGCGAGGGGGATCCGGACCGCGCGAAGACCTCGGACATCGTCGCGAGGGCGCTCGAAAACGGCCTGATTCTGCTGACCTGCGGGACGTTCAAGAACGTGATCCGGTTTATCGCCCCGACCATCGTCACCGAAACGGAAATCGACCGGGCGGTCGGGATTCTGGACGAAGCGATGGGCGCGGGACGGGCGAAGGGGGCGGGCGCATGAGGCTGAAAGTCCTGAACCCGGACAACACCGGCCTGACGGAAGAGATGATCCGCGAGCGGGAGGACCGGATGAAGTCGGTCGCAAGGCCCGGGACGGAGATCTCGATGGAGTGCCAGTCGAAGACGCAGGTCTGCGTCGACAGCGCGCTCGACGTAGCTGTCACCTCGCTCGAGCTGGTCGAAAAGGCAATCCGGGCCGAAAAGGACGGCTATGACGCCGTCGGCCTTTACTGTGCCGGCGACCCCGCCATCGACGCCATACGCGAGGCGGTGTCCATCCCCGTGGTGGGCGGCGGGCAGTCGTCTTTGCAGATCGCGATCGGCCTCGGCTATCGGTTTTCCTGGATCACCTCGTCCGAAAGCAAGGTGTCCGCAGATTATTTCATCCGCAAATCGGGTGTGGACTATACAAGGCTCGCCTCCATCCGCAGTGTCGCCGTAGACATCGCGTCCGCCAGGAACATGGACCGCCGGGCGGTTCTGGACCGGCTGACGGAATGCGGGCGAAAATGCATCGAAGACGGCGCGCACGTGCTGGTCCTCGGCTGCCTCGTGTTCGCGGGAATGGGCGGCGAGGCGTCCAGGCGGCTCGGGATCCCGGTGGTGGACCCGGCGTTCTCCATCGTCACAATGGCGGAACTGCTGTGCTGCTCCGGCCTGAGCCATTCAAAGCTGACTTACCCCATTCCAAATAGACAGAAAAGAAGCTGGAAAGGAGGCGAGCTGATTCTTTCAGGCGGCAATCCGTAAGAATTCAAGAAACAGAGAACCTGTTTGGGACCCCGGATCCCAGGAAAGGAAAGAAACCATGAAAAGGATGAAAAAAGCAGCAACAACGGCAGCAACCTTACTCCTTACGATCGGCCTGTTCGCCGGATGCGCGGGTACGCCGGCCGCTTCCACAGCCGCTTCCTCAGCGGCCCCGTCGTCGCCGGCCGCTTCCGCGGACGCGTCCTCGGCGGCCGGCGCCTCCTCATCCGAGAAGCCCCTTGCGGGCAAGCACCTGGTCATGGCGATCAACGCGGAGTATCCGCCGTTTGAAAGCAAGGACTCCAGCGGGAAAATCGTCGGGTTCGACGTGGACGTGAACGACGCCCTCGCGGCAAAGCTCGGCTACACCTACGAGATGAAGGACATGGACTTCACGGGGCTGATCAGCGCTATCACCTCCAAGCGGTGCGACTACCTGATCTCCGCTCTTTCCGCAAACGCCGAGAGGGAAAAGGTCGTGGATTTTTCAGACGGCTATTTCGACCCGGTCACCGCGATGATCATCCCGAAGACCAGCGGAATCCAGTCCGTCGCCGACCTCAAAGGCAAGAAGTTGGGCGTTTCCCTCGGAACGGAATTTGAAAAATTCGCAAAGGCGGAGACCGGCTCCACGGTCGTGACGTACCAGGGCCTGACGACGGCAATCCCGCTGATCGGCACCAAAGAGCTTGACGCCGCCATCGTGGATTCTTCCAACGCGTTCGCGTTCTGCGCCAAAAATCCGAAGCTGACTTATAAGATCATCAAGTTCTCAGAAACCGGCGACTACTTCCACCCGTACGCAATGGCGTTCCAGAAGAACTCCGGCCTGAAAGAGGTCTTCAACAAGGCCCTGAAAGAGCTGGAGGACGACGGTACCATGAATACGCTGATGCAGAAATGGTTCGGCGACGAATACGTGAAGTCGCTGGCGGAAGCGAAACAGTGACGGAAAAGCTTTAGAATTTGTGCCCGGGGAGTTACTGCGCCCGCGACGTAACTCCCATTCCTGATCGTTAAAGATGTCAGGGGAGATTTTATGCAGTTTCAAGTGGTGCTTCAATATTGGCCGGTCATTCTGGACGGCCTGAAAACGACGATTCTGGTGACCCTCGGCTCGCTGGTCCTGGGCATGCTGCTCTCGGTCCCGCTGGCGCTGATGAAGCTGTCGAAGAACAGCTTCTTCCGCGGGTTCGGCTTTCTTTACACCGATATCTTCCGCGCGCTGCCGAGCCTGGTGCAGATCTACCTGGTCTATTTCGCGGCTCCGCAGCTGCTGGGCATCACCTTTTCCGCGACGGTGTCGGCCTACGTCACGCTTTCCATGAACGCGGCGGCGTATATTTCAGAGGCGCTGCGCGGCGGGATCCAGAGCGTGGACATCGGCCAGCGGGAAGCGGCCAGGGCGCTCGGCGTCTCGGAATGGAACATGACGAAGGACATCATCCTTCCGCAGGCGCTCAAAACGGTGTTTCCGGTCATGGTGAACGAGACCATCGGGCTGCTGAAAGGGACTTCGCTGGTATCTATCATCGGCGTTGTGGATCTGATGCGCGCGGGGCAGCAGATTATGGCGGACACCTACCTGGCCTTTGAGCCGCTGATGACGGTCGCCGCAATCTATTATGTTCTGGTCAAGGTCATTTCCATGCTGGGCAACCGGCTGGAGACCCGCATGCGGGTCAACGAGAGACAGTAGGCAAGGAGGATGAAATTCATGCAGGAATCCCTGTGGCCGAACGGAAAAAAATGCGCTTTCATGTTCTGCTTCGACCTGGATTCGGATACGATCTGGTTCAATAAGCTGAAAACCGTGCCGAACGGGGCGCAGTTCCTGAAGGGCCCGTCGGTCGGCCAGTACGGGCCGCGGCGCGGCGCGGACAGAATTCTGGGGCTGCTGAAAAAATATAATGTCAGGGCGACGTTCTTTGTCCCCGGCATCATTGCGGAACGCAACCCGGAGCTTGTGCGCAGAATGGCCGCCGCCGGCCACGAGATCGGCCACCACGGCCTGTACCACGAGCCGTCTTACGGCGACACCGTCGAAAAGCAGATGGAGATCATCCGCAAAAGTCAGGAGATCCTCGAGCGCGTGGCCGGCCGGCGCGCCGTGGGGTTCCGCTGCACCGGCAGCCTGCTGCCCGGCACGCAGAAGCTCCTCTTCGGGGACCCGCGCACGCTGTATTACAGCCACGGGGCGGCCTGCGAGGTGCCGGAGTTTATCCGGGTCGGGGGCAAAGAGACCGACGTCGTCAATATCCCCTGCCGCCAGGAGGTGGACGACTATATTCAGATGACCTATAACGCCTACCCGCCCATTCCGGCGGGCCTGCCGAGAATAGCGGCCTACGAGGACGTCCTGTCGAACTTCAAAGACGAGGTGGACGGCGCGCTGCGCTGCCACGCGGCCCTTTCCACGGCGTTCCATCCGCAGGTTTCGGGCAGCCCGGGCAAGTCGAGAATCCTGGAGCAGCTGCTGCAGTACGTCACGTCGAACGAAGAAATCTGGTGCACCAGCTGCGAAGAAATCGCGAAATGGTGGAGAAAACGGAAGGGGCTGTGAGCAATGGAAACGAATACGGTCCGCTGGCCGGGCGGCAGCAGGAACGCCGTGATGGTCACGGTGAACCTCGACGCGGAATATTTCGGGGCCTGCCTGTACCCGGAGGCGAAAATCGAGGGCTCCGACTTTGAAAGCATGGGGGAGTTCGGGGTGCGCGGCGGGCTTGACCGCGTCCTTCAGACGCTGGAAGCCTTCGGCGTCCGCGCCACCTTCTTCGTCCCCGGCAGAATCGCGGAAAAATATCCGGACGCCGCCGTCAAGATCGTTCAGCGCGGGCACGAGATCGCGACCCACGGCTACGCCCATGAAAATATGGCGCTGCTGGCGCCGGAAGAGCAGAAACGGGCCATTTTCAACAGCATCAACGCCATTGAGAGCATCTGCGGGGTCAGGCCGAAGGGCTTCCGCGCCCCGGAGGGCGAGCTGACGCTCGAGACCCTGAAGATCGTCAAAGAGCTGGGGCTTACCTACTCCAGTACGCTTGCGAACGACGACCGGCCCTATTTCAACCGGCTGGACGACGCGGGCGGCACCCTTCTTGAGATCCCCATCCACTGGGCGCTGTTCGACCTTCCCTATTTTGCGTTTCATTTCTGGCCGCCGGTGCCTTATGGGCAGGACAGAATCGCGTGCTTCCGCAAGGTCCTGACGAACTGGGAATGGGAATACGACGTCTTTCATGAGGAAGGCCTGTGCTACGTGCTGCAGCTCGACCCGACGACCATGGGCGACCCGGGCAGGATCTATATGCTCGAGCAGCTGCTCGCCTACATCCGCGGAAAAGGCGGCGCGTGGTTCGCGACGGGCAGCGAGATGTACGAGTATTTCAGCAGCGGCGGGCCGCTCCGGGATTCCTGAGCACGGCGGGAGGCGGGACCGGCGGCTGCCTGCAAGAAAACGCGACAGGGGATACGGACATTGGTTATTTTTCAGCAGATGGGGATCTTTTTCATTGTCATGGTCATCGGGTATTTTGCGGGCAGATGCGGCAGAATCTCGTCCGAGACCGGCCGGCAGCTCTCTTGGCTGGTGGTGAACGTGGCCAACCCCGCCATGATTCTTGAAAGCGGTTCCTCCCCGCCGGGTTCGGTCAGCGGCGGCGGCCTTCTGACCGCGCTGCTGACCGCCGTTCTGACGTTTGCCTTCCTGATCCTGTGCGCGTATGCGGTCCCCGCTCTTCTGAAGGTGCCGGCCGGCCGGCGGCGCATCTATCGGCTGATGACGGTCTTTTCCAACATCGGGTTTATCGGGCTGCCTATCCTTTCCGCCGCGTTCGGAAAGGAATCCCTTCTTTACGGCTCCCTGTTCATCATCGTTTACAATCTCCTGATTTACACGTACGGCAGGGCGCTGATGGAAAAGCAGGGCTCCCGGAAGAATCCGCGCGAAAAAATACGGCAGATCTGCAACATCGGCGTTTTCGCCGCCCTCGGGGCGCTGGCCCTCGCGGCGGCCCGCGTTCAGCTCCCGCCGTTTGCCGGGACGGTCCTCAGCATGCTCAGCAGCCTGACGGCGCCGCTGAGCATGCTGGTGGTCGGCGCGTCCATCGGCGGGATGAAGCTTTCCGAGCTTTTTACAGACAGAAAGATCCTGCTGCTTTGCGTACTCAAGCTGCTGGTTCTTCCCGCGCTGGGCATGGCGGTCGTCGACCGCTTTGTGCCGATCCGGGCGCTTCAGGCGACCTGCCTGGTCATGCTGGCGACGCCGATCGGCAGCATGACCGTCATGTTTGCAAAGGATTACGGCAACGAGCCGGAGACGGCCTCGAAGGCGGTGGCGGTTTCCAGCATGCTTGCCGTCGTCACGCTGCCCCTGCTGTCGATGATCTTTCTGCCGTGATTTTGCGCGTCCGCCGCAGGCTTTGCACGTCCCCAGTCACCATGCGGGGAATCAAAGGCCGTGTCAGCCGCCGGACGGATTCCCGAAAAGCCGCCGTCCGGCAGGCCGGAAGAAAACAATCGTTTTTTATGGGGGCCGATACCGATGTTTGTGAAAGATTCCTGTTCCGTAATGAAAAAAGTCCTGATGAGCAGGCCCGACTACCTGCAGGCCGCCCCCATCAACGAAATCGCCAGAAAATGGAGCGCCGCCCGCCTTGACGCGCAGAAAATGAAGAAAGAGCACGACGCTCTCGTAAAGGCGTACGAAGAGAACGGCGTGGAGGTCGAATTGCTGAGGGCGGACCGGCTGAGGCCGAACTCCGTTTTTTCCCGCGATTTCGGCGGATGCATCCGCGAAGGCTATCTGCTCGGCCGTTTCAGGGAGCCGATTCGCTTCCGGGAGCGGGAAGCCTACCGGCGGAAGATGGAGCAGCTCGGCGTTCCGCTGGTGGCCGAATGCAGGGAAGGCGTCTTCGAGGGCGGCGACTTTACCTATCTGGACGATCGCACCCTGGCAATCGGCATGGCCGCACGCACGGACAAAAAGGGGATTGAAGAGATCCGGGCGGGAATTTCAAAGCTCGGCTATACGGTCGTGCCCGTCCCCTGCGAAGAGCGCTGCCTGCACTTCGACCTGTGCTTCAGCCTTGCCGCGGAAGATCTTGCGGTCGCCTTCCGGCAGGCGCTGCCGGAAGGCTTTCTGGCGCTGCTGAGGCGAAAGGGAATCGAGACGGTCGATCTCCCCGGGGACCGCGTCTTTCACCTCGGGTGCAACGTCCAGTCGATTGGGGATCGCCGGGTGATCTCCCTGAAGAGCAATTCCTATGTGAACGAACAGCTCGACAAACGCGGCGTGAAGGTCATAGAGGTCGATATTTCGGAGATCACGAAAGCCGGCGGCGGTCCGCACTGCATGACGTTCCCGCTGAAGCGCGGCTGATTTGTCATGTGCCGCCCGTGCCCGGGCACGCCCCGCCGGACCGCGTTGAAAATGCGCCCGCATGGGGATATAATAAAGAAAACGGCCGGAAAAAATGCGGCAGGGCGGTTCGCCGGAAGAGGGCGGGCAGGTTCCGTGCCGGGCGGCCTTTTCGAAGGGGATTCCATGAAGACAAGGATGCGCTATCGCTTTACCGGGTACGTGCAGGGCGTCGGGTTCCGCTACCGGGCCTATTACGCGGCGCGCCTGCTGGGGCTGACCGGCTGGGTGCGCAACGAGTCCGACGGCAGCGTGGCGATGGAGGTCCAGGGCGAGCGGCGCGACATAGAAGCCATGCTCGCAAAGATTGAGCACGGCTCCTTTATCTCCATAGACCGCGTAGACGCGAAAGAGCTTCCCGCCGACCCGCGCGAACGGTCGTTTGAGGTCCGCGGCTGAAGCGGCCGGCGGGGAGCGGAAAACAAAGTCGAAAAAGGCCTTGACAATAAATGAATGATCGTTTATTATAAAGCCAGACCAGGAATGAAAATCCGGGGGATCCATGATGCGCAGAAAAGACGACGAAAAACAGCAGAGCATTAAAAACGCGGTGGTCCGCCTGATCCTTGAAAAAGGCTTTCAGGGCGCCTCCATTGCGAAAATCGCACAGATTGCGGGCGTTTCTCCGGCAACGGTCTACATTTATTACGACAACAAAGAGGCCATGCTCAACGACATCTACCGGGAATGCGAGCACGACGCCATCGGCCACCTGCTTCAATGCGTCCGCCCGGGGATGGACGGGGAAGAGATCATCGCCCGCCTGATACGGCAGTACTACGAGTACATTGTGCAGAACCGGGAGGTCTTCTATTTCATCGAGCAGTTCGACACCTGCCCCGCGCTGTTCAGCAACTGCGGCGCTGCGCGGGCTTCCGAAAGCCTGGACCGCCTGCTGACGGAGCTGAAACGGAAGCGCATCGTCAACGATTTCGACAACCAGAACCTTTACGCCATTCTGTTTTCGCCGGTCAAACGGCTGGCGTGCCACAGCTGCGAGTGCGGCGGCGAGTCGGAAGAAGAACAGCTGGATGAGCTGATTCGCATTGTGCAGAGGGCGCTGATCCCATAAAACGGTTTATTACGGATTCGCGGGTCTGTTCCGCGGTTTGTTTTTCATATTTATTAAATGAATGTTCGTTTAAGAGAAAGGAACCTGCCTTATGATACTACCCATTGAAGATCTTGTGCTGTTACCGGGCATGACCTGCACGCTCAGGCTGCAGGGCAAGACGCTCCCCCAGTCGCGCGAGGAGGGGGAAACCATCGTGGCGCTGCCGCTGAAGCGCTCCCCGGGCAAAGCGGCGCCGTCGGCGGACGATTTTTACGGAATCGGCGCGTCCGTCGAGGTGCTGAGGGTCATGCCGGAGGAAACGGGCGCCCGGGCCGCCGTGAAGGTCGTCGGCCGCGTCGCGGTTTCCGGCATCCGCGAGGAAGACGGCGTGCTCAGGGGCAAAGCGACGTCCCTGCCGGACGTGATTGACCTTGACGCGGTCAGCAGCGGGCAGATGATGGCCTATATCCGCAATATTGCGCACCAGGTCGGGGCCCAGTTCCGGAATGCCGAGCAGATCCTCCGGGCCATCGACGAAATCGACAGCCTGAACGTGCTCATCGGCTCCCTGTGCCAGCTGATTCCGCTGACGAGGGAAGAGCAGTACGCCCTCGTGGAAACGTCGTCGCTCAAGGCCCGCGGGCTTACCTTCATCGACTACTTCCTGCGCTATAAAGAGTCCGTGCAGCTGCAGATTGAGCTTGCCGAGCGCTTCAACGACAAGGTGAACAAGGGCTACCGCGAGAGTGTCCTGCGCGAACAGCTCAAGGCGATACAGGACGAACTGAAAAAAGAGGACGCGGCTTCCGGGCAGCCCGACGGCAAGGACTACCGCGCGCTGATCGAGAAGGCGCATATGCCGAAAGAGATCCGCGCGGCCGCCCTGGAAGAGGCGGAGAAGCTGGAAAACCAGAACCCCGCCAGCCCGGACTACAACATCCTGCGGGATCACCTGGACTTTATGCTCGCCCTGCCGTGGAGGGTGCGCAGAGCGAAGACGGCCGGCCTGAAAGAAGCCCGCCGCATGCTCGACGAGCAGCACTACGGCCTCGAAAAGGTGAAAGAGCGCATTGTGCAGCACCTTGCCGTCATGCAGCTCAAGGGCGACCGGCAGGGGTCCATCCTGCTTCTGGTCGGCCCTCCCGGCACCGGCAAGACCAGCCTGGGCAAGAGCATCGCGCGGACGCTCGGCCGTAAATACGTCCGCATCAGCCTGGGCGGCATCCGCGACGAGGCCGAAATCCGCGGGCACCGCCGCACCTACATCGGCGCGATGCCCGGCCGGATCCTCGAAGGCATCAAGAAGGCCGGCACGATGAACCCGGTCATGGTGCTCGACGAAGTCGACAAGGTCGCGGCAAGCTATAACGGCGACCCCGCCGCGGCCCTGCTGGAGGTGCTTGACCCCGAGCAGAACAGCACTTTTACCGACCATTACCTCGACCTGCCGTACGACCTTTCGAACGTTTTCTTCATTGCGACGGCGAACACGCTCGAGACGATCCCCGCGCCGCTGCTGGACCGCATGGAAATCATCGAGCTTTCCAGCTACACGGCCGGCGAAAAGTTCCACATCGGGCGCGAGCATCTGATTCCCGAGGCGCTGGCGGAAAACGGCCTGACGGCAAAAGACGTGTCGATCGGCGACGAAACGCTGAAAACGATCATTTCCGATTTCACCATGGAGGCGGGCGTGCGCGGCCTGAAAAAGCAGCTGAACGTCATTGCCCGCACCGCGGCCGAAAAAATCGTCATGGGCTCTGCGGAAAAGCCGTTCACCGTGCAGCCGCAGGACCTTGAAGAAATCCTCGGCCGCAGGGCCTACCGGCACGACGTTGCCCAGAGCACCGGCGCGCCCGGCGTCGTGACCGGCCTCGCGTGGACGCCGGTCGGCGGCGAGATTCTGTTCATTGAAGCGGGCGAGATGCCCGGCAACGACCAGGTGATTCTGACGGGCCAGCTCGGCGACGTGATGAAGGAATCGGCCCGCATTTCCCTGAGCCTGCTCAAGTCCCGCCTGCCGGTCAACGCCGTGCAGTTCAGGGACCACGACATCCACATCCACGTTCCCTCCGGCGCAGTGCCGAAAGACGGACCGTCGGCCGGCATCGCGCTCTTTACGGCGCTTGCCTCGCTGGTCACCGGTATCCCGGTGGACCCGCACCTCGCCATGACGGGGGAGGTCACCCTCCGGGGCGCGGTGCTCCCCATCGGCGGCCTGAAAGAAAAGCTGATTGCCGCCGACCGCGCCGGCATCACGCGGGCCCTGATCCCGAAAGAAAACCTTCAGGACCTGAAAGACGTGCCCGAAGAGGTGCGTGCGCGCATCGGCATCGTTCCCGTCGAGACGGTGGAGGACGTCCTCCGCGAGGCGCTTGGAATTGCCCTGCCGAAAGCGGAGCAGGTCCTTCTCGCGCCGGATTTTCTCAGAAGCCTCCGCCTGAAGCAGGCCGGACCTGCACACGCGGCCGGGCGTATGGGCCGGTGAGAACTGAAAGTTTTCCTGTCCGTACAGTTTAAAAAGAAGCTCCCGGGGACGGCTGTCCCCGGGAGCTTCTTTGATTTTCGCGGGCATGGCCGCGGGGCCGCCCCCGCTATTCCACGGTGACGGATTTTGCGAGGTTGCGCGGCTTGTCGACATCGCAGCCCTTCTGCACAGCCGTGTAGTAGGCCAGCAGCTGCAGCGGCACGACGGAAAGCACGGGGTACAGCACGTCGTTCAGGCGGGGCAGGTAAATCACGGCGTCGGCGACCTGCTCGACCGCGGTGTTCCCCTCCTCCGCGAACGCAAGGACCTTGGCGCCGCGCGTCGTGACCTCGCGGATGTTGCTCAGCATTTTGTCGTACAGCCGTTTCTGGGTCGCGAGGGCGATGACGACGGTGCCGTCTTCAATCAGCGCGATGGTGCCGTGCTTCAGCTCGCCGCCGGCGTACGCCTCTGAATGGATATACGAGATTTCTTTCAGCTTGAGGGCGCCCTCCATAGCGACGGCGTAGTCGATGCCGCGGCCGAGGAAGAACATGTTGCGGTGCATATAGTTGTTCGAGGCGAATTTCTGCAGCGTTTCGCGGTGCTCCAGCATCCGGCCGACCTTGTCGGGCAGGGTGAGCATGTCGGCCTTGATGGCCTCCGCTTCCTCCGCACTCAGCGTGTTCCGGCTCCTCGCGAAATACAGCGCGAGGATGTACATGACGACCAGCTGGGTGGTGTAGGCCTTTGTGGAGGCCACGGCGATTTCCGGCCCGGCCCAGGTGTACAGCACTTCATCCGCCTCGCGCGCGACAGAGCTGCCGACCACGTTCGTGACGGCCAGCACGCGGATGCCGCGGGCCTTCGCGTCGCGCAGGGCGGCGAGCGTGTCGGCGGTTTCGCCCGACTGGCTGACGACGATGAGCAGGGTGTTTTGATCCATCAGCGGGTCGCGGTAGCGGAACTCCGAGGCGATGTCGACCTCCACGGGGATGCGCGCCAGCTTTTCGATGGCGTATTTGCCCACGACCCCCGCGTGGTAGGCGGTGCCGCAGGCCACGATGAAGATTTTGCTGATTCTGCGGATCTCTTCGTCGGAAAAGCTGATGTCGTCGAGCTTGATCGGCTTGCCCGGCATGACGCGGGAGGTCATGGTGGCCTTCACCGCCTGCGGCTGCTCGCAGATCTCTTTGAGCATGAAGTGCTCGTAGCCCCCTTTCTCGGCGGCGTCGGCGTCCCAGGTCACGTGGTGGACCGGCTTTTCGGTCTTTTCGCCCTCCTGGCTGTAAAAATCCGCGCCTTCGCGGGAGATGACGGCGATCTCCTTGTCCTCGAGGTACACGATGTCCCTGGTGTACTTCAGAATGGCCGGAACGTCCGACGCGATGAAGCGTTCCCCGTCGCCGAGACCGACGACCAGCGGGCTGTCCTTGCGCACGGCGATGATTTTGTCCGGCTCGTAGACGGAAAGGATGCCGAGCGCGTAGCTGCCCTCGATTTTTGAAACGGCCTTCATCACCGCTTCCAGCAGGCTGCTGTCGTAGTAGTAGTCGATCAGGTTCGGGATGACCTCGGTGTCCGTCTCGGAACGGAAATGGTACCCCTTCGACATCAGCCATTTCCGCAGATGGAGGTAGTTTTCGATGATGCCGTTGTGCACCACGCAGATGGTGCCTTTTTCATTGGCGTGCGGGTGGCAGTTCGTTTCGGAAGGGACGCCGTGCGTCGCCCAGCGGGTGTGGCCGATGCCGATGGTCCCGCCAAGGGCGCTGCCCGCCAGCTTTTCTTCCAGGGCGGAAAGACGCCCCTTGCTTTTGACAATCCCCAGTTTTCCCGCGCCGCCGATCACGGCGATTCCGGCGGAGTCATACCCCCGGTACTCGAGCCGTTTGAGTCCGTTCAACAGAATTGGCTGTGCTTCCAGGCTGCCTACGCAGCCGACGATTCCACACATGCTTGATACCTGCCTTTCGACAAAAAGGATTCGGCGTCCGTGAAAAAAGCACACAATACCAAGCCTCTGTTCTTCCCGTTTTTCTGAAAAACAGACGCACAGTATTCCCGGCTTTTTCCGTCGGCCGTTTGTTAAATGCAGGCTTTCAGGCACCTCACTGGATTTGTGGCGGGAATTGCCTCCCGTTTTTACCAGTGTTTCCGGTAGTGCCATACCGCAGGGCACCCGCTGAAAAATTCGATACTCCCTGTCCTCGTCGTCCGTTCCCGCAGGGGATGTGCGGCAACGGCGCTCGCGCTTCTTCTTCCGATTGAAAGCCTTTGTATATCATACAATGCTACAATATCTTTTTCAAGTCGAAATTGTTACAAAGGGTTTTGCGGTCATGTCCGGCGGGCCGCAGGCTTAACTTTCAGCCCGGAATGTGGTATGATGTCGGCAGCAGGCCAAAACAGGAAGGATGGGAAATTTGCGCATCATACAGGCGGTTCTGTTCGATATGGACGGGGTTCTGCTGGACACCGAGCGCATGACGTCACGCATTCTGGACGAGCTGGGCGCGCAGTTCGGCTACGGGAAAATGTCCGCCGTCAAGCCGCATGCCATCGGAATCCGCAGCACGGAAATGAAATCCATCTACACCCGCTTTTTCGGGAAGGATTTCCCTTTTGAAGATTTCATGAAGATCTACCGTGCCCGCCAGGACGAGGAAGTGCAGGCGCACGGCGTGCCGGTCAAGCCGGGGCTGTACCGGCTGCTGGACTATCTCAAAAAGGAGGGCTACCGCATTGCGGTGGCCTCTTCCACCTCGCGCGAGCGCGTCCTGCGCTATTTTGACATGACGCATATCACGGATTATTTCGACGGAATCATCTGCGGCGACATGGTGCGCAAGAGCAAGCCGGACCCGGAGATTTACCTCACGGCCGCCCGCGCCGTCGGCGCCAGGCCGGAACACTGCCTTGTGGTGGAGGATTCCCCCTTCGGGTGTGAGGCGGGCTGGCGCGCGGGCGCAAAGGTCGTCATGGTACCGGACCTCGTGCAGCCCGACGACAAAGTCCGCCCCATGCTGACCGCCTGCGTCGGGACGCTCGACGACGTCGTTCCGCTTCTCGGCACGCTGAACCGCGCGGAAGACGCCTGACGGCCGCGCCCTTTGCCGGGATTCTTCCGGCGGGGCGTTTTTTCGTCTACAGCCGTTCCGGCTGTTCTTCGCTCCGGTGCGAAAAAGCCAGCTTCAGCAGGATCGGCGTGGCAATGGTCGTCAGGATGACCACGATGATGGTGGGCACGAACACCTCCTGCGTGATGATGCGGTTCTGCAGCCCGATATTCGCCGTGATAATCGCGACCTCTCCGCGCGAGATCATCCCGACGCCGATCTGCAGCGATTCCCCGCGGCTCATGCGGAAAATCCTCGCGCCGAGGCCGCAGCCGAGCACCTTGCCGAGCACGGCCACGAGGAACATCACGAGCGCGATGGCCGCGGTCCCGGCATTCAGCCCGTTCAGGTTCACCTCGATGCCGACGCTGGCGAAGAAGACGGGGGCGAGGAACCCGGAAGAAATCGCCTTGACGTTCCGCTCCAGGTACTCTTTCTGCGGCAGGCAGGACAGCAGCAGGCCGAACAGGTACGCCCCCGTGATGGCGGCGATCCCGGCCTTTTCGGCGGCGAAGGCGGCAAGCAGCGCGGCGGCGATGGAGAAGGTCAGCAGGGCCCGGCCGGGCCTTATTTTTTTTGCGTACCGCTCGGCCAGCCTGGGCAGGAAAAGAATGGCGGGCAGCGCCGCGGCGCAGAACAGAACGATCCAGAGCAGCGTAAGGGCGGCGGAGGAGCCGGAAGCGCCGCCGTCCCCGCCGCCTGCGTACAGGGCCAGCACGAGGGAGATAAGGATCAGCCCCAGAACGTCGTCGATTACGGCGGCGCCGAGGATGTTCACGCCCGCGCGGGTGTTCAGCTTGCCGAGCTCCGTCAGCGTCTCGACGGTGATGCTCACGCTGGTCGCCGTCAGGATAATGCCGACAAAAAGGTTTTCGGCCCAGCTGCCGAAGAACAGGTATGCGCTTGCAGTCCCCATCACGAGCGGGAACGCGATGCCCAGCACCGCGATGAGAAAAGACGACCTGCCGGCTTTTTTGAATTCCTCCAGGTTCGTTTCCAGCCCGGCGAGGAACATCAGGAAGATGACGCCGAAATTGGCGAGCAGCCTGACGCCGTCGCTGTAGTCCACGGCGTTCAGCACGGCCGGCCCGAGCAGCACGCCTGCGATGAGCGCGCCGAGCACCTCCGGCATCTTCAGCTTGCGGCTGGCCAGCCCCGCGATTTTGGTCGCAAACAAAATCAGCGCCGTGTCGAGCAGTATTTTTTCCATCGCCGTACCTCCAAAGCAAAATAAAAAGCGGGAAGCCTAACCGAAATTAGGCTTCCCACCCAAGAAGCTGAGTCTTGAAAACGGCCGCGGGGGCCGCCCAACCGAAAATAAGATTGCGTATGCTGTTTTACGCCGCAGAAGGCGTCAGTTCCGCCCGCCGTTCTCTGAGGGGCGTCGTCACGCCTTTTTGAGCGCGTCGTATTTTTTCCGCAGATAGTCTGCCACCGTTTTTACGCCCTGCGGCTGCCGCCCGCTTTTGAGGCCGACCTCGAACACGGGGGCCTGCGAAACCGCGCGGAGGCCCTTTTCAAAGCGGCCGCTGTCAAACCCGACGGCTTCTTTCAGGTCGCATTTTGTGAGGACCACCGCGTCGGCATAGCTGAACATCGGCACGTATTTGTAAGGCTTGTCGTCGCCCTCCGGCACGCTTGCGGCCAGCAGCCTGACGTTTTCGCCCAGGTCGAACTCCGCCGGACAGATCAGGTTGCCGACGTTTTCGATGAACAGGATGCCGTTCTTCAGGTCGACCTGGTCCGCGCCGTCGCGGATGACGCGGGAATCGAGGTGGCACTCGCCGCAGGTGTTGATCTGCGAGGAGCGGATGCCCTGCTTTTCAAGATTTTCGGCGTCGATGGAGGAAGCGATGTCCCCCTCGACCACGCCGACCGGGATGCCGCCCAGCTCCTTTGCGATCGCGGAAATCAGGGTCGTTTTCCCCGAGCCGGGGGAGCCCATCAGATTGACCGCCAGAACGTGACGGGAAGCGAAGTAGGCCCGGTTATCCCCGGCCAGACGGTCGTTCGCCTCCAGAAGCTCTTTCATAATGATAACCTGCATGCTGCACTTCGCCTTTCGTCGTTTGATTTTTACTGCCCGTCGAAGGAACGGATGTAGAATTCCCCGCCCGTGCCTTTGATCAGCACGCCGTCGCCGCCGCATTCGGGGCACTGAAAGCTGCTTTTTTCGTGCGGGAACTCCTGCCCGCAGCTTTGGCAGCGGAGCATGGCGGGGCGGTGCTCGAAGACCAGCTTCGCACCCTCGCAGGGGGTGTCTTTGGCCACAATTTCGAAGTACATCTGCACCGATTCGTCGATGATGGACGAAAGCTCGCCGATCACCAGGTCAATCTGCCCGACCCTGTGCAGCCCGCGCTTTTCGGCCTCTTCGTTCACAATGCGGACCACGTCGAGGACCACCGGCAGTTCATGCATGCTTTCCGCTCCGTTCTTTCTATGAAACCTGAGAATATTTTAACGGCTGGCGACAGCTTTTTGATGCCGGAAAAGAAGCAAGGACTTTTCGTCCCCGCCGCGGCCCGCAGAAGGCGTTCAGAACCGCTCGACGCCGTCTTTGGAAACGCGCGCGTGGATCAGCGGCACTTCGGCGGGGGCCTCGCCGCGGATGGAGAGTGCGCCGAGGAAAACGCGCTCCGCCTCTCTGCATTTTTCGGCGGAAGACGAGCGGAATTCGGCGAGCAGGTCGCCCTTTTTGATTTTATCGCCGATTTTCCTGCGCAGCAGGATGCCGGCGCTGTAGTCGATGGAATCCTCTTTCTTTTCGCGGCCCGCGCCCAGCACCACCGAGGCGATGCCGCACCGCTGCGTGTCCATCGCGTACAGGTATCCGTCCGAGGGCGCCTTCACCTCATAGCTTACCCGCGCCTGCGGGAATTTTGCATAGTCGTCCAGCACGCCGGCGTCGCCGTCCTGGGCCGCGGCCATTTCTTTCAGCTTCGCAAAGGCTTCGCCGTTCTCGGTCTGCGCGCGCGCGGCAGAGCGGCACTCCTCCAGGCTGCCTTTGTTTGCGAGGAACAGCATGTTGGCGGCAAGCTCCGTGCAGATTTCCGTCAGGTCCGCCGGGCCGCGCCCTTTCAGCGTCTCGCAGGCCTCGATGACCTCGAGGGAATTGCCGACGGCGCTGCCGAGCGGGCGGTCCATGTCGGTGATGAGGGCGACGGTATGCCTGCCCACGTGCTCGCCGATGGAGACCATGGCCTGCGCCAGGCGGATGGAATCCTCCGCCGTTTTCATGAAGGCGCCGCTGCCTGTCTTCACGTCCAGCAGGATGCAGTCGGAGCCGGCGGCGATTTTCTTGCTCATGATGCTGGAGGCGATGAGCGGGATGCTTTCGACCGTGGCGGTCACGTCGCGCAGGGCATACAGCTTTTTGTCGGCCGGCACGAGGTTGCCGGACTGGCCGATGACGCTGACGCCGACTTTGCGCACGATGGCAAAGAATTTCTCGCGGTCAATCGACGTCTGCAGGCCTGGGATGGACTCCAGCTTGTCGACCGTTCCGCCGGTGTGGCCGAGCCCGCGCCCGCTCATTTTGGCGACGCGCACGCCCAGCGACGCCACGATGGGGGCGATAATCAGCGTGGTCTTGTCGCCCACGCCGCCCGTGCTGTGCTTGTCGACCTTCACCCCGTCAATGCCGGAAAGATCCACCGTTTCGCCGGAGTTCGCCATGCTCATGGTCAGCGTGGCGGTTTCCCGCGGAGTCATGCCGCGGAAGTAAATGGCCATCATCAGCGCGGAGACCTGATAGTCCGGGATTTCCCCCGCGACGTACCCGTTTATGAAAAACCGTATCTCTTCGTCGGACAGCTCGCCGCCGTCGCGTTTTTTGGCGATGATATCGTACATTCGCATCATAGATTTCTCCTTTCCAAAGCAGGCCGTAGCCTGCGCCGAAAGCCGGCCGTCCGGCAGATGGAAAATGACCGGATTCAGCGGATCCGCACGCCGGCGGTCCTGAGCGCCGCGCGCAGCGGCGGCACCTCTCCGCCGTAGCGGAAGCCGTCCATGCCGAACGCTTTGCCCGCGGCGATGTTCGCAGGCTGGTCGTCGATAAAAAAGCACTCTTCCGGCCTCAGCGTGAACCGGCGGAAAAATTCCCGGTAGATGCCCGGCTCGGGCTTTATCATCTTCACCTCGGCCGAAAACAGGATGCCGGAAAAGAGCCGGAGAACCGGCAGCTTTCCCGTGAAATCGAGCATGCTTGTGCCCGCGTTCGAGAGCAGGTACAGCGGGTATCCGGCGGCGTGCAGCTCTTCTGCGAGAGGCACAAGGTCGTCCATCGGGGTCATATATTCCCGCCAGCGGCGCAGAAGCTCCGCGGCGGCGCCGTGCAGGCGCTCCGGCAGAACGGCGCAGGCGGGGGCAATCATCTCTTCCTCCGCGACGGTGCCGCGGTCCAGCTCGTTCCACAGGTCCGTGTCGAAGATCGCCCGGCGCAGAAGCCCGGCGTCCTCCTCGGAAGAAACGAAATGCCGGGTGATCTCGTCCGGGTCGAACCCCGTCAGCACCCGGCCCATGTCGAAAACGATGTTTTTTATCATTTCAGGTTCCCCGGGCCGAACCCCTGCGGCAGCAGCTCCCGCAGGGAGCACACCTCCCACGAGCCGGCGCCGCGCACCAGCACGACCTTGAAGCTGTCGGGGCTGCAGAACTCCATCATCACCTGGCGGCAGACGCCGCAGGGCGGGCAGAGCTCGCCGGTCAGCGCGCCTTCTTTGCCGCCCGCGATGGCGATCGCCTCAAAGTCCCGTTCGCCGGCGGCCACGGCGGTGAAAAAAGCGGTCCGCTCGGCGCAGTTCGAGGGGGTGTAGGCGGCGTTTTCAATGTTGCAGCCGCGGTAGATTTTTCCGCCTTTCGTCAGAAGGGCGGCGCCCACGTTGAAGTGCGAGTACGGCGTGTAGGCCATGCCGCGGGCCTCGATAGCCGCTGCGGCCAGCGCCCTGTAATCTTCCATAAAATCCTCCCAAGAGTTCCGCCGGGCTGAAGAACGGCCCGGCGGAACGGTTCAATATCCGTGCGCTTCTTCTTTTTTGATGATTTTCACAATCCGGCTGGTCCCGAGCCGCGACGCGCCGAGCCGGATGAATTTCTCCGCGTCCTCGAGGGAGGCGATGCCGCCCGCCGCCTTGATGCGCACGTTCGGGCCGACGTGCTTGGCGAAAAGCGCGACATCCTCGAACGTCGCCCCGGCGGTCGAAAAACCGGTGGAGGTCTTGATGAAGTCGGCGCCGGATTCGGTCACGATTTCGCACATCCTGATTTTTTCCTGCTCGGTCAGCAGGCAGGTCTCGACGATCACTTTCAGAATATGCCCGCCGCAGGCCGCTTTAATCTGCCGGATCTCGTCCAGCACGAGGTCGAACCTGCCGTCCTTCACGTACCCCAGGTTGACGACCATGTCGATCTCTTCGGCGCCGTTCTGCAGGGCGTCTTTGGTTTCCGCCGTCTTGACGGCCGTCGTCGCATACCCGTTCGGGAAGCCGATGACCGTGCAGACCGGGACGCGCCCGGCGAGGTATCCGGCAGAGCGTCTGACGTAAGAGGGCGGGATGCAGACCGATGCGGTTTTGTATTTTACGGCGTCGTCGCAGATCTGGCGGATCTCTTCCCAGGTCGCGGTCTGCGCCAGCAGGGTGTGGTCCACATGTGACAGAATTTCACGAATCTCCATAAACGGAACAACTCCTTTTGCATGGACGGGCGCCCTCTCAGCGGGCGCCCTTTTCGTATGGAATGCCGTCCTCTTTCGGTGCGACCGAGCGGCCGACGAACAGAATCAGGACGACGATGGTCAGCACGTAAGGCAGCATGGCGAGGATCTCGGACGGGATGGCGAACTGCCCGCCGCCCAGAACGATGGTCAGCGCCTGCGCGAAGCCGAACAGCAGGCACGCCCCGTAGGCGCCGTACGGCGTCCATTTGCCGAAGATCACGGCGGCGAGGGCGATGAAGCCCTGCCCGCTGATGGCCGTCGGCGTGAACTGCGAGATGATGGCGAGCGTCATGGAGGCGCCGCCGAAGCCGGACAGGATGCCGGAAACGATGACGCACACATAGCGGATGCGCGTCACGCTGATGCCCAGCGTGTCCGCGGCGGCCGGGTGCTCGCCGACGGAACGGACGTGCAGCCCCCATTTGGTTTTGTAAAGGAACAGCCAGAGCAGCACGGCGGCCGCGAGGGCCAGAATGACGCTGGCGTTCACGTTTATGTTTTTCAGAATGCTCGGCAGGCCGGTGTCGTTGTAAAGCTTCGGCAGGGTCTTGGAGGGCGGCGTCATGGTTGCCTTTTTGAACAGCAGCCGGCAGAAGAACAGGGCAAAACCGGGGCCGATGAGGTTGATGGCGATGCCGGAGATGGTCTGGTCGGCCTTGAAAGTCACGGAGGCCACGGCGTGAAGCACGGCAATCAGCCCGCCGGCCAGGCCGGCCATCAGAAAGGCGAGCCACGGGTTGCCGGAATAGTACGCCACGGCCGCCCCGGTGAACGCGCCGACGGTCATCATTCCCTCAATGCCGATGTTCACGACGCCGGAACGCTCTGAAATGACGCCCCCGAGCGCGCCGAAGATGAGGGGAGTGGAGTACATCAGCGTAATGCCGATGACCAGCGCAATTTCATTTAGCATGGCTCGCACCTTTCCTTTCCAGTCGATCCGCCAGCGCGGGCACCACTTTCACAAGGGCTACGAAGAAGACGATGATGCCGATCATGATGTTGATAATCTCCGTCGGGGCGCCCACGTCGTTCTGGACGCTCTGCCCGCCGTAGAGCAGGCCGCCGAACAGCAGCCCGGCGAAGATGCAGCCGATGGGCGAGGAGCCCGCGATCAGCGCGACGGAAAGGCCGTTGAACCCGTTGTTCTCAAACGCGGCCAGCTGCGTCAGCTTGTGGGGCGAGGTGCCCGTAATGGCGAGGGCCCCGGCCAGGCCGGCAAGCGCGCCGGCAATCAGCATGGACTCGGTGATGTTGCGGTTGACGTTGATGCCGGCGAATTCGGCGGCGTCGCGGTTGAAGCCGACGCTGCGCAGCTCGTACCCTTTTGCGGAACGGTACAGCAGCAGGGAGATAATCACGGCGAAAACGACGGCGACAAGAAAGCCGAAGTTGACGTCGGTCTTCAGCATGACCTCGTACAGCCATTTGGTCGGGCGCAGCGCCGCCATGCCGGCGTCGGAGGTTTTCCAGTTCGGCAGCAGCATGGTAAAGCTTGAGCCGTTCACGGCGTAGGTGCCCGTCGAGTTCGGCTGGTGGAACCTCGGCTGGTTCACGACGAAGTTCGAAAGGTACAGGCCGATCCAGTTCAGCATGATGCTGGTGATGACCTCGTGGATGCCGAATTTCGCCTTGAGGTAGCCGACGATGCCGCCGAACACCGCGCCCGCGGCTATGCCGGCCAGCACGACGATGGGAATCTCAAGAACGGGGTTCAGGTTCAGCAGGATGCCGACGCAGACGGAGGCGATGGTGCCGGCTATGTACTGGCCCTCCGCGCCGATGTTGAACAGGCCCGTCTTAAAGGCGAACGCCACGCTCAGGCCGGTCAGGATGATGGGCGTCGCCTTGATAATCATGTTCGAGATGTACTTCGGCTTTGAAAAAATGCCGGAGAACAGCGCCTGAAACGAGGCCGCCGGGCTGTAGCCCGTGGCCGCGAGCACGACCGCCGCCACGAGAAACCCGCAGAGGATCGCGATCAGCGTGGAAGTGATCGGTTTCCTCAGTATTTTAACCAGCGTTTTCATTCCGTTTCCCTCCTGCCATCAGCAGCCCGATCTGTTTCTCGTCGACCTCGCCCTGCCGGAAGCTGCCGACGATTCTGCCGTCGTAGATCACGTCGATTGTGTCGGCGACGTTCATAATCTCGTCCAGCTCCAGAGAGATCAGCAGGATGGCTTTGCCTGCGTCGCGCTCGCGGATCAGCGTTTTGTGGACGTATTCGATTGCGCCCACGTCGAGCCCGCGCGTCGGCTGGACCGCAATCAGAAGGTCGGGGCTGTTCGAAATCTCCCTCGCAATGATGACCTTCTGCTGGTTGCCGCCCGAAAGCCCGCGCACCGGCTGCGCTTCGCAGTCGTCCGGCCGGATGTCGTAGTCTTTGATCAGCTTTTTCGCATAGTCCGCAATCGCCTTGAAATTGAACCAGCCGCGCCTGCTGAACGGCTCTTCGCGGTACCGCTCGATGACCATGTTTTCCGCCACGGTGAAGGGGAGTATAAGCCCGCGCCTCTGCCGGTCCTCGTGGATGGTGGCGACCTTGTGGTCGACGACGTTGCGGGGGCTGGTATTCTGGATCTCGCTGCCGTTGATCCGTATCGTTCCGGACTCGGCCCTCGTCAGGTTCGTGATTGCCTCGACCAGCTCTTTCTGGCCGTTGCCGTCCACGCCGGCGACGCCGACGATCTCGCCGCGGTGCACGGTCAGCGACAGGTCCCTGACCGCCTCGAGGCCGCGCTCGTCCTTCACGGTGAGGTGCTCGATCTCAAAAACGGCGCCGCCCGGCTTGGCCGGCGTCTTTTCCACCACAAGGCGGACCGCGTGGCCGACCATCATGGTCGCAAGCTGCTCTTCGTCCACGTTTTCGTCGATCGGCACGGTGTCTATGTACTGCCCGCGGCGGATGACGGTGCAGACGTCGGAGGAAGCCTTGATTTCTTTCAGCTTGTGGGTGATGATGATGATGGTCTTGCCGTCCTTCACGAGGCTGCGCATGATTTTAATCAGGTCGTCGATCTCCTGCGGGGTCAGGACGGCCGTCGGCTCGTCGAGGATCAGCAGGTCCGCCCCGCGGTACAGGGCTTTCAGAATTTCGACGCGCTGCTGCATGCCGACGGATATATCTTCGATTTTTGCGTCGGGGTCCACTTCAAGGCCGTATTTCTGCACGGTCTTCAGAATCTCTTCGCGCGCTTTTTTCATGTCGATTATGCCAAACCGGTTGGCAACCTCGTTGCCGAGGATGATGTTCTGGGTTACGGTGAAATTTTCCACCAGCATGAAGTGCTGGTGCACCATGCCGATGCCATGCTCGATGGCTGCGTTCGGGTTTTTGATGGAAACCTCTTCCCCGTTCAGAAAAATGCTTCCGGAATCGGCCTGGTACAGGCCGTACAGCACGTTCATCAGCGTGCTTTTGCCGGCGCCGTTTTCGCCGAGAATCGCGTGGATGGTGCCTTTTTTTACGTCGAGGTCAACGTTGTTCAGGGCGCAGAAAGAGCCGAACATTTTTGTGATGCCGTGCATCTGTACCGCGTATTCGCTGCTGACTTCCATTCGTAAGCCTCCTCGAACAGCTTTCTCACAGACAACGGGGCGCTTTGTGATGGCGCCCCGTTGCATTCAGAATCGCTGTGAAAATTGAGAACCTGCCGTTACTTCAGCGTTTTTTCAAACGCGGCGAAATCGTCCTTGTTCGCGGGCGGCACGATGCTCTTGTCCTTGATTTTGCCTTCCAGCGCGACGGCCGCGTTGTAGGTGGCGTCACCCATGAGGGAGTGCTCTTCCGGAATGCCGACGGCGTCTTCGGACATGCCGAAGTCAAGCGTCTTTCCGCCGATCTTCTCGCCGCTCTGGGCGTCCTTCGAAACGAGCTCAATGGCCTTGTCGACTCTCTTGAGGGCGGAGGTCAGCACGTTCTTCGGCGCGAGGTAAGCCTGGTCGCGGTCCACGCCGATGGCGTACTTGTTGGCTTCCTTGGCCGCCTGAATGACGCCGACGCCCACGCCGCCGGCGGCATGGAACACGATGTCGCAGCCGGAGGAGAACATGCTCTGCGCAATGGCCTTGCCCTTCGCGGCGTCGCTGAAGCTCTGCGCATACTGCGCGTTGACGCTGATCGTTTTGCCCAGCTCTTTCGCGCCGTAGGCGACGCCGGCCTTGTAGCCGTACTCAAACTGGTCGATGACCGCGCTGGTCTGCCCGCCGACAAAGCCGACCTTGTTGGTCTTTGTGGTCTTCGCGGCGATGTAGCCGACGATGAAGGAAGATTCCTGCGCGCGGAACGTGACGCCCGTTACGTTCGAGGGCGTCTTGTCGCCGTAGGAGTTGTCGATGATGGCGTAACTGATGTCCGGATTCTGCTTTGCAGAATTCGCGACGGCGTCCGCCATGGCGTAGCCGATGCCCCAGATCAGGTTGTTCTCGTCGTCCGCGGCCTTGTCGAGGTTCGTCGCGTAGTCGGATTCCTGCTTGGACTCGGTGTAGCCGACCTTTGCTCCGCTTTCTTTGGCAAATGCCTGCAGGCCTTCCCACGAGGACTGGTTGAAGGACTGGTCGTTGACGCCGCCGGTATCCGTGACCATCGCGACCTTGAAGTTGGCCTGCGCGGCCGAGGAAGCGGCCTCGGAAGAAGCCTCGGATGCAGTGGAAGCGGCCTCGGAAGCAGCCGTGCTGCTGGTTGTCCCCGACGAACCGCATGCAGTGACGGAAGCCGCCATTGCCGCCGTCAGAAACAGGGCGATAAGCTTTTTCATAGATTTTCCTCCTGATTTTAGAGTTTTCGGGTCAATATTCTGATAAATACCGTAAAAACGGCATTTGTCTGCCGAAGAGAAAAACAGCCCGAACCATCATAGCCCATTTTCCGCTATCTTGCAAGAAATTCCCGCTTATTTTATTACGGTTTTACTGCGGCTTTGAGCGCGATTTCCATCATGCGGCGGAACCCGGTCTGCCTTTCCTGCGCGGGCAGCGATTCGCCCGAAAGGGGGCAGTCGGAAATCGTGAGGATGCACAGCGCATTTTTGCCGGCGCGCGCGGCGTTCATGTAAAGGGCCGCGGCTTCCATCTCCACCGCGAGGACGCCCATCTTTTTCCATGAGGCCAGGGCGGTTTCGTCGTCCCCGTAGAACGTGTCGGAAGAAAGGACGTTCCCCACCAGCGCGTGGGCTTTCATTTCGCGGGCGGCGGCCACGGCGCGCTCCAGAAGCGGGTAGCTGGCGACGGGCGCGAACGTTCCCGGCAGGCGGTACTGCGAGGCGTAGTTCGAGTCGGTGCAGGCCCCCATGCCGACGACGACGTCGCGCACGTGGACGCCGTCGGCAACCCCGCCGGCCGTGCCGACGCGGATGATGTTCTCCACGCCGTAAAAATGGTAAAGCTCATAGGAATAGATGCCGACGGACGGCATGCCCATTCCGCCGCCCATGACGGAGACGCGCTTTCCCTCGTAGGTGCCGGTGAAGCCCAGCATGTTGCGCACCGTGTTGAAGCAGACGGCGTCTTTCAAGTAATTGTCGGCGATGTACTTTGCGCGGAGCGGATCGCCCGGCATCAGCACGGTTTCGGCGATCTCCCCGAGATTGGCCCCGTTGTGGGGCGTGGGTGTCTGCGGCATAAAAAATCCCTCCGGTTCTTTTTCCGTTATTTCAGAATCCTGCCGAGCTGCGAGGTCCCCGTGATGCGGCACGGCGTTTCAAGATAATCCGCAACGGTGGCGGCAATGTCGGCGAACGTGGGGCGCGTGCCGAGGTCGGCCCCCGCCCTGACCTTTTCGCCGCAGACGAGCCACGGGGTGTATTCCCTCGAATGGTCCGTCGAGGGCGTGCTGGGGTCGCAGCCGTGGTCGGCGGTGATCATCAGCAGGTCGTCTTCCCGCAGGCCCGCGAGAATCTGCGGCAGCTTTTCGTCGAAATAGGTCAGCGCTTTGGCGTAGCCCTCCACATCGTTCCTGTGGCCGTAAAGCATGTCGAAATCCACGAGGTTCACGAAGCACAGCCCGTTGAAATCCTTTTTCGTCAGCTCTATGGTGCGCTCGATTCCCTCCGCGTTCCCCTTTGTGCGCATGAATTCTGTGATGCCCTTCCCGGCGAAGATGTCGTTGATTTTCCCGACGGCGACGACGTCGCGGCCGGCGCTTTTGAGAAAGTCCAGCACGGTTTCGCCCGGCGGCACCAGAGAGAAGTCGTGGCGGTTCGTCGTGCGCGTGTAGTTCGGGTAGGATCCCGTGAACGGCCGCGCGATGACCCGGCCCACCCCGTATTTGCCCGTGAGCATCGCGCGCGCGATCCCGCAGTAGCGGTACAGCTCCTTGACCGGCACGACGGACTCGTGCGCGGCGATCTGGAAGACGCTGTCGGCCGAGGTGTAGACAATCAGCGCCCCGGTTTTTTCGTGCTCGCGCCCGTAGTCCCGAATGACCTCCGTACCGGAGTACGGCTTGTTGCACAGGGCGGCGCGCCCGGTTTTTTCCTCAAACTCCCGGATGACTTCCTCCGGGAAGCCGTTCGGGAAGGTGGGGAGCGGTTTCGGGGAATAGATGCCCGCGATCTCCCAGTGGCCTATGGTGGTGTCTTTCCCTTTTGAGGCTTCGCGCATGCGGGCGAACGCGCCCGCGGGGGAGGCCTCGCGCTTCCCGCAGGAAACGCCCTCAATGTTGAACAGCCCGAGGCGGGCCATGTTCGGCACTTTCAGGTACGGGCTGCGCGCGACGGCCGCGAGGGTATCGCTGCCCTCGTCGCCGTAGTCGGCGGCGTCCGGTTCTTCGCCGATGCCGAAGCTGTCAAGTACAATCAGAAAAATCCGTTTGCTCATGGTAACCGTTCTTCTTTCCGTTTCGTTGTCTCCCGGATCTCCAAAGAAACCGGCAGAATGTTTTCACGCTTTTCAATCGTGCCGTGCTCCGTCTGCTCAATAATCAGCTTGGCGCACAGGCGGCCGATTTCCTCAATCGGCTGGGCCACGGTCGTCAGGGCCGGAATCATCAGGCGGCTCAGGCCCACGTTGTCGTACCCGACAATCATCACGTCGTCCGGGACGCGGCGCCCCCGGCGGCTGAGCACCTTGTACAGCGCGAACGCCACCATGTCGCTTGAAGCGAGGATCCCGTCGGCGTCCGGGTAGCGTTCGAACAGCTCGAGCGAGCTTCGGATGCCTTCGTCGTAGCTGTAGCGGCTGTTGACGAACAGCGGCTGGATGCCGTGCTCGTTGCAGGCGTCGACATACCCCAGAAAGCGCTGCTGGCTGCTGGAATACTGCTGCGGCCCCCGCATCAGGACTATTTTTCTGCACCCGCACTGGAGGAGGTGCTCGGCGGCGATGTGCCCGCCGGTGTAATTGTCGGACTGCACGGAAGCCGTGTACTGGACCCCGGCGCTTTTGTCAAGCACGACGACCGGCACGGGGCAGCCGCGGATCTCCTGCTCGAGGTTTTCGTTGTTCGCCGCGATGATGATTCCGTCGGCGTTCATGCCCGTCAGCATCTTGATGTAGGCCGACTCTTTTTCGGGATCGTCGTCCGAATTGCAGAGGATCATCTTATAGCCGTTCCGGAACGCTTCGTCTTCCACGGCCCGCCCGATCTCGTTGAGGAAAATGTTCAGGATGCTCGGCACGATGTAGCCGATCAGCCGCGAGGATTTTTTGTAGAGGGAGCGCGCGATCTCATTTGGTTTGAAACCCGTTTCACGGATCGCTTCTTCGACCCGCCTTGCCTTTTCCGCGTTTACTTTGGCCGTACCGTTGATAACGCGCGACACTGTGGCGGAAGAAACGCCTGCCATGCGGGCAATATCGCTGATATGGACCAGAGTAACCACCAGAACTTTCTGTGAATTTTCCGCAGAAAAATGAAATCACCCAAGAGGAATTCTGCTTGAAACCGATTTCATTTCTGAGAGCATTGTACAGCATTTCGGGCCGCTTGTCAACAAATTTTATTTATTTTTATAAGAATGCGGCCCGCCGCGCCCGGCCGGATGCGTCCCCGAAAAAGTTTTCGGCCGCGGGCGCCGGGACGGCCCGACGTCCCCTGCGCGCCGATCCGGGTGCGCGGGCGGCGGCCTCCCGCTCCCCGCGGAAACCGGAGGGCCGGGGGTTTATGATTCGCCGGCGCTGTGATATAATCAGAAAAACTATTTTACCGCCGCCGGACGGACCGGGCGGGCGAAAGGAAACAGGATGATACGGTTTGAATGCGATTATGCGGAGGGCGCGCATCCCCGCGTGCTGGAACTGATGGAGCGCAGCAACCTGGAGCAGACGCCGGGCTACGGGGAGGATCCGTACTGCGAAAAAGCGGCGGGCATCATCCGCAGGCTCTGCGGGGCGGAGAGCGCCGGCGTACATTTTCTGGTCGGCGGCACGCAGGCGAACGCGACCGTCATCGCGTCGGTCCTCAGACCCATCCAGGGGGTCCTGTGCGCGCAGACGGGGCACATCAGCGTCCATGAGACCGGGGCGGTGGAAGCGACGGGCCATAAGGTCCTGCCGCTGCCCGGCGAAGACGGCAAAATTACGGCCGCGCAGGTGCGCGAAGCGTACGACGCCCACTGGAACGACGCGACGCACGAGCACATGGTGCAGCCCGGCATGGTCTACATCTCTTTTCCGACCGAAAACGGCACGCTCTACACGAAAGAAGAGCTGACGGCGCTGAGCCGCGTCTGTCGCGAGCGGGACCTGCCGCTGTACCTCGACGGGGCGCGCCTCGGCTACGGTCTTGCGGCCGCGGGAAACGACCTCGCTCTGGCGGACCTCGCCCGCCTGTGCGACGTGTTCTACATCGGGGGCACGAAGGTCGGCGCGCTGTTCGGCGAGGCGGTGGTCATCACCGACGACAGGCTCAAGCGAGACTTCCGCTATTACGTCAAGCAGCACGGCGCCATGCTGGCCAAAGGGCGCCTGCTCGGCATCCAGTTTCTCGCCCTCTTGGAGGACGGGCTGTATTTCGAGATGTCGGCCCATGCCGACCGGCTGGCGGAAAAAATCAGGGCCGCGTTCCAGGACAAGGGAATCCCGTTCCTGTTCGATTCCCCCACGAACCAGCAGTTCCCCATCCTGCCGGACGCGGCGCTCGCAAAGCTGGCGGAGCATTACGCGTTCGAAACCTGGAAGCGCGTGGACGCGGGGCACACCGCCGTCCGGTTCTGCACCAGCTGGGCGACGAAGGAGGAGGACGTGGACCGCCTCCTGAAAGACATCCGCAGCCTTTAAGCACGTCGCATGGGAAAGGCCGCGCAGGGGAAGCACCCGCGCGGCCTTTTTGCGCGCCGGTTTCCGCTTCCGGCCTGCGGCGGGCAGTTACACAAAAATATGCAATTTAGTACAACATCTGCTATTCACCTGCCGCGGGGCGGCGTCTATAATGGATTCAGAATCCATAGCCGGGAGGAGCAGACGCGAATGCAATACGGGCATTTCGACGACAAAAACAGAGAATACGTCATAGACCGGGTGGACACGCCGGTTCCGTGGACTAATTATATCGGCGTGAACGACATGTGCGCCGTCCTGAGCCAGACGGCCGGCGGCTATTCCTTTTACAAGTCCCCCCAGTACCACAGGATCACCCGCTTCCGGCCGAACGCCCCCGTCGAGCGGCCGGGCCACTACGTCTATCTGCGCGACGACGACACGGGCGAATACTGGAGCATTTCCTGGCAGCCGGTGGGCAAGGACCTGACGAAGGCGAAATACGAATGCCGGCACGGGCTTTCCTACTCGAAATTCCTCTGCGGCTACCGGGGGATCAAGGCGAGCCAGACGGTCTTCGTCCCGCTGAACGAGCCGGTCGAAATCTGGGACGTGCTGCTGAAAAACGATTCCGTCTGGCCCCGCCGGCTCAGCGTGTATTCCTACGTTGAATTTTCGTTTCATCAGATCGACATGGATAACCAGAACTTCCAGATGAGCCTGTACGCCTCCGGCTCGAGCTACGCGGACGGCGTGATTGAGTGCGACCTGCATTACGAGGAGTTCGGCTGGCAGTGGTTTACGGCGAGCTTCGAGCCGGACGGCTTCGACTGCCTGCGCGACCGCTTCCTCGGCAATTACCGCGACGAGAGCAGCCCCGCCGCCGTGGAGCGCGGCGAGTGCTGCGGCAGCTTTGAGACGACGGGCAACCAGTGCGCCGCGCTGCAGAAGAAGCTGCGGCTGCGGCCGGGCGAATCGGTGCGCCTCGCCTTCCTTTTGGGCGAGGGCAAACGGGAGGACGCCGCGCCGTTCCGCCGGAAATATTCCGACCCCGGAAACATAGACAAAGCGTTCGCGGATCTCGCGGAATTCTGGGAGGAAAAGCTCGGCCGGCAGCAGGTACATACGCCGAACCCCGGCATGAACACCTCGCTCAACATCTGGAACCTGTACCAGGCGGAAGTCAACATCATGTTTTCGCGCTTTGCGTCGTTCATCGAGGTGGGCGGAAGGACGGGACTCGGCTTCCGCGACACCTCGCAGGACGCGATGACGGTGCCGCACTCGAACCCCGCGAAATGCCGGCAGCGCATTGTCGAGCTTCTCCGCGGGCTGACGCAGGCGGGGTACGGCCTGCACCTGTTCCAGCCGGAATGGTTCGACCCGGCGCTGCGGGGCAGAAAGCAGAGCTTCAAGTCGCCTACGGTCATCCCGACGCCGACCCGCGCCGAGATGGTCCACGGCATTGAGGACGCCTGCTCCGACGACGCGCTCTGGCTCGTCGCCTCCATCTGCGAGTATATCAAGGAGACGGGGGAGCTGTCCCTCCTGGAGGAAACGGTCACCTACGCCGACGGCGGCGAGGACACCGTTTACGAGCACATGATGCGCATCCTCGACTTTTCGGCCCGCGAGGTCGGCAGAACCGGAATCTGCAAGGGCCTGCGCGCCGACTGGAACGACTGCCTCAACCTCGGCGGCGGGGAGAGCGCCATGGTCTCGTTCCTGCATTACTGGGCGCTGCGGTATTTCATCGAGCTTTCCGAATATATCGGCAGGGAAGAGGAGGCGCAGAAATACCGGGCGATGGCCGGGAAGGTGCGCGCCGCCTGTGCGGAAAACCTGTGGGACGGCGAGTGGTACATCCGCGGCATCACGGCGGACGGCAGGAAAATCGGCACCCGCCTCGACAAAGAGGGCCGCGTGCACCTCGAGTCGAACGCGTGGGCGGTGCTTTCGGGCGCGGCCGACCGGGAACGCGGGGAAAAGGCCATGGACTCCGTGGACCGGTATCTTTACACAAAGTACGGCCTGATGCTGAACGCGCCGTCTTACACGCAGTGCGACGACGAAATCGGCTTCGTGACGCGCGTCTATCCCGGCGTGAAAGAAAACGGTTCGGTTTTCAGCCACCCCAACCCCTGGGCGTGGTGCGCCGAGGCGATGCTGGGCCGCGGCGACCGGGCCATGAAATTTTACAACGCCCTTCTGCCGTACAACCAGAACGACGAAATCGAGGTGCGGAAGGCCGAGCCGTATTCCTACTGCCAGTTCGTCATGGGCAGGGACCACCCGGCGTTCGGCCGCGCGCGCCATCCGTTCATGACGGGCTCCGGCGGGTGGGCGTATTTTGCGGCGACGCACTATCTGCTCGGCATCCGGCCGGGGTACGATTCGCTGACCGTCGATCCGTGCATCCCGCACGAATGGGACGGGTTCGACGTCACGCGCGTCTGGCGCGGCGCCGTGTACGAAATCCATGTGGAAAACCCCGGCCACGTCTGCAAAGGCGTGCGGTCCCTGAAAATCGACGGGGTGGAGGCCGCCGGCGGCATTCCCGCGCAGCCGGCCGGATCCCGGCACAGGATTCTGGCGGTCATGGGGGCCGCGGCGCCCGCAGAAACAGGGGGAAAGAAGCTATGATAAAATTCGGAACAGGCGGCTGGAGGGCCATCATCGGCGACGACTTCACCAAGGCGAACGTCCAGCTGCTGACGACGGCGCTCGCCAGGAAGATGAAAGACGAAAACAAGTGCGGCAAGGGGTTCGTCATCGGCTACGACCGGCGCTTCCTTTCTGATCAGGCGGCCCGCTGGGCCGCCGAGGTTATGGCCGCGCAGGGGATCCACTGCCGCGTCATCAAGCGGGAATCTCCGACGCCGCTCATCATGTTCGCCGTTCAGCAGTACGGCCTTCCGTACGGCATGACGGTGACGGCGAGCCACAACCCGGCTATTTACAACGGCATCAAGCTGTTCATGGAGGGCGGCCGCGACGCGGACGAACTGCTGACCAGCGAGATTGAGGAATACATCCGGAAGACGGACCCGTCCGAGGTCGCCGCCGTCCCGTTCGAAGAGGCGATACAGTCCGGCGCCGTCGAGTACATCGACCCCATGAACCAGTACATCGACAGTATCATCCGGTCCATCGACATGGAGGCCATCCGCAAGTCCCGGCTCAAGATCGTGCTCGACCCCATGTACGGCGTCAGCCGAACCGCGCTGCAGACTATTTTGCTGACGGCGCGGTGCGACGTGGACGTCATCCACGAGCGGCACGACGTGCTGTTCGGGGGGCGGCTGCCGGCGCCGAACAGCAAGACGCTCGCGAGCCTTGTCAGCTATGTGGAAGAGCACCGCTGCGACCTCGGCATCGCCACGGACGGCGACGCCGACCGCCTCGGCGTGATTGACGACCGGGGCAATTTTCTGCACCCGAACAAGATCCTCGTGCTGCTGTACTATTACCTCATGAAATACAAGGGCTGGCGGGGCGCCGCGGTGCGGAACCTCGCCACGACGCACCTGCTTGACCGCATTGCGGAGGACTTCGGCGAGACCTGCTACGAGGTGCCCGTCGGGTTCAAATACATCTCTTCCAAAATGGCCGAGACGAACGCCATTATCGGCGGCGAGTCGTCTGGCGGCCTGACCGTGCGCGGCCACATCCAGGGCAAGGACGGCATCTACGCCGGCTCGCTGCTGGTCGAGATGATGGCGGTGACCGGGCGCAGGCTCTCCGAAATCTACGACGAAATCACGGCGCGCTACGGGAGCTATGAAATGAGCGAGGCCGACTACCGTTTTTCGCAGCAGACGAAGGAGCGCGTGACGGGCGTTCTGCTGCGGGACAAACTTCTGCCGGAGTTCCCCTGCGAAATCGGGCGGGTCAGCTATATGGACGGCTGCAAGGTGTATTTCAAAAACAAGGGCTGGGTCATCGCCCGCTTTTCCGGCACCGAGCCGCTGCTGCGCATTTTCTGTGAAATGCCCTCGCTTGCCGAGGCGCAGCGCATCAGTGATATTTTAGCCAACTTCCTTTCTCTTGAATAGAACCTTCCTCCTAAAACCCGGAAAAGGCAGCTGTGGCCCAGCTGCCTTTTCCGTATGCATTTACCAAATCCGTTTTCCGTGCTATGATGCTGTTATGGCAGCAAATCCCAAAGGGCCCGGGCCGGCCGCACCCGGAAAAGAGGATGGGTATGAAAAAGAAGACCGCCCTGCGTGGCAGGAAGATTTCTCTCAAATGGGAGCTGATCTCCATTATCCTGGCGTGCTGGATCCTTCCGGTGGGCCTTCTCGGCTGGGAGGTCGGCTATTACATCAACAACAGCATCAACAGCCGGATTGCGGACACCGTCACCTCCTCAGCGGAAAATTCGGTCAAGAACGCCCTCAACCAGTTGAACTCGGCCATTTCGGCCTCGCGCTACGCCTCTTACAACGGCACGGTGCAGTCCGCCTATCTTTCCTATCTTCAGACGGGCGACGGCACCGCGCTGTACGGCGGCGTCAGGAACTTTCTGATGAAGGAGTACAAATACGACGACAGGTTCCTTCTGACCATGCTGTATTTCACCCGCGAGCCGGACAACGTGTATTTCACCTACAGCGAGACGTATTCCGGCGTGATGAAATACCTCAACAGCGTCCACGGTACGGTCCGCAAGCTCTCGCAGACGCTGGGGACGGGCATCGGCTTTCTGAACGTGGACGGCAGCGTCTACATGGTGCGTAATATCCTCGACAGCAATTACAACACCTACGCGGTGCTCGTCATGCAGCTGAACCTTGAGACGGTGTTCGGCAACATCAAGAACGTGGCGTGGGCGACGGACACGACCGTGTGGATCAATTCCACGAAGGTCGTTCTCAGCGGCTCCGACCTGCAGAAGGATTCTTCCGTCGACCCCTCGCAGAGTGGCCTTTTTTATAGAAACGCGCGCAGCGGGACCTATGTCTACGGCTCCAGCCGCATGCAGGACTTTCAGCTTTCCTATGTCATCCGCGTGAACAGCGCGCCGCTCGCAAGGGAGCTTTCGGGCTTCCGGATCACGCTTCTCGCAATCCTTGCGCTTATTGTGCCGCTGCTCGGCGTGGCGGTCTGGTTTTTCACGCGCAACGTGTCGGTGCCCATCCGGCGGCTCATCCGGCAGGCCAGCCGCATTGAGGGGGGCGATTTCGGCGTCCAGGTGGAAGACCGGTTCGCCAGCACGGAATTCCAGCAGCTTGCCAATTCGTTCAACAGCATGTCGTATAAATTGAAATACCAGTTCGAAAGGATTTACAAGGAAGAGCTTGCGCTGCGCGACGCGCGCATCATGGCCCTGCAGCTGCAGATCAACCCGCATTTTCTGAACAACACGCTCGAGATTATCAACTGGGAGGCGCGGCTTGCGGACAACGTGAAGGTCTCGCGCATGATAGAGGCGCTTTCCACCATGCTGAACGCGGCCGTGGACCGCAGCGGAAGGCCGATGGTCCACCTTTCGGAAGAGCTGATGTACGTGGACGCGTACCTCTACATCATCTCCGAGCGGTTCGGCAAGCGGCTGTCGGTTACGAAGAAGATTGACCCGGCGCTGGTCGACGTTTACGTTCCGCGCCTGATTCTGCAGCCGGTGATTGAGAACGCCGTGGAACACGGAATCCAGGCGCACCAGAAGGGCGCGGTCGAGCTGCG
Organism: Bacillota bacterium; assembly: GCA_023412715.1. Taxonomy (GTDB): domain Bacteria; phylum Bacillota; class Clostridia; order Oscillospirales; family Acutalibacteraceae; genus Thermocaproicibacter. Next base: position 4,847 of record JAEZCC010000002.1, on the reverse strand, counting down.
GGCCTTCCGGGAGGAAGACAGCCTGGTGCTGGAGGTGGAAAACGACGGGCCCATGACGGCGGAGGACCAGGAGCGCGTGCGGCTGCTCCTTTCCGACGACTACGACGCCGAAAAAGAAAGCTCCGGCAGCCTGGGCATCCGCAACGTGAACCAGAGGCTTAAGATCCTTTTTGGCAAAAGCAGCGGACTTACTATTATTATGAACAGCAAAAACCATACCGTGGCGCGAATTGTTATCGCTATTGTACAAAACAAGCAATAATATACAAGAAATCACAAAACTATTCATTATTATTTCCAGCGCGGAAGAGTAATATAAATACACAGAATCCTTTCCTGATATTCTAAAACTTAGGGAGGCAAAATTATGAAAATGAAAAAGGCGGCAGCTTTTGTGCTGGCAATGGCGCTCAGCGGCGCGTTGTTCGGCTGCCAGGGCACGTCGCAGGCGGCGTCCTCTCAGGCTCCGGCGTCGGAGGCCGCTTCTTCGCAGGCGGCGTCAGAGGCTGCGAAACCGGTCGAGATCACCGTCGTTACGTCTTACGGCGGCGACGACGGCAACCGCGCGAACTATGAGGCTGCAATCAAGGACTACGAGACCGCCACGGGCAACACGGTCAAGGACGCTTCCGGCACTTCCAACGAAGAGTGGAAGGCCAAGATCATGGCGGACTTTGAAACCGGCGCGGAACCGGACGTCCTGTTCTACTTCAACGGCGTCGATTCCAACAAGATTGTGCAGGGCGGCAAGGTCGTCAGCATCGAAGACATCCGCAAGGTTTACCCGGATTATGCCAGCAACATGAAAGACGAGCTTCTGGGCGCTTCGCCGGCCGACGGCAAGAATTACTCCGTGCCGGTCAACGGCTACTGGGAAGCCCTCTACGTCAACAAGAAGGTCCTGTCCGCGGCGGGCGTTCAGGTTCCGGACGCCACCACGACGTGGGATCAGTTCCTGAAGGACTGCGAAGCCGTCAAGGGCAAGGGCTACACACCCATCGCCTGCTCTCTGCAGGAAGTTCCGCACTACTGGTTCGAATACACCATCTTTAACCACGACACGGTCACCGCGCACGCGAAGCTGCCGGCTTCTTCGACGGATGAAGAGGGCAAGGCGTGGGTCGCCGGGCTGAACGACATCAAGACCCTGTACCAGAAGGGCTACTTCCCGAAGAACACGCTGACCGCAACCGACGCCGAAACCTTCCAGCTCATGGCCGACAACAAGGCGGCGTTCGCCATCGACGGCTCGTGGAAGCTCGGCTGGTTCACCGAGAACGCGAAAGATATCAACGACTTTACCGTTACATACGTCCCCGCCCAGAACCAGAGGAAAGCGACCGACATCGTCGGCGGCATTTCGATGGGCTATTACATCACCAAGAAGGCCTGGGACGACTCGTCCAAGCAGAAGGCGTGCGTGGACTTTGTCGAGGCCATGACGACGGACAAGGTCGTCTCGAAGTTCGGCGCGACGGCCGTCACGGCTCTGAAGAACGGCACGACCGCCCCGGACGGAGCGGATTCCCTCACGCTTGCGGCAGTCGCAATGGCCAAGGGCCAGACGGGCATCGCTGCGGCCGCGCAGGATAACCTCGGCCAGCAGGCCCGCACCGCCATGTTTGCGGACATCAAGAACATTGTGAGCGGCAAGAAAGACGCCGCCAAGGTCGTCGACACGGCTCTTACGACCAAAGGCTGATTCCCCTTACTGTGGTTTAGCAGATTTTTCGCTGAAAAACCGGAGAGTGAAGTGTCATCTCTCCGGTTTTTCTAAGAGAAAGCGATGGTAGAAATGGATTCGATGATTTATAAGAAGAAATCGCCGCTCTTCGCTTTTCTTGTCCCTGCGTTTGCGTTTATGGGGCTTTTTCTGTATTATCCTTTCGTGATGAACGTTTACAACAGCTTCTGCAATATCGACGGGCTCGGGACGGCGTCGAGCGGGTGGAATTCCCCGTGGTACGGCAACTACCAAAAGCTGTTCCAGGATCCCGTTATGGCGACAGCGGTGGAAAACACCCTGCTGTTTATGGTGTTGACGATTATTTTTCAGGTTGGCATCGCGCTGGTGCTGGCGCTGCTGGTCGACAATATCCGGGTGGGGACGCAGTTTTTCCGCACGGTCTACTTTTTCCCCATCGTGATTTCGGCGACGGCGCTGGGCCTTTTGTTCAACCTGATATTTTTATACGACGGCGGCATGGTGAACCAGCTGCTGCAGTTCTTCGGCGCGACCGATATGATAGACTGGAAGGACGAGACGCATTATTTCTTCACCATGGCCCTGCCGGTCATGTGGCAGTACGTCGGCTTCTATTTTGTCATTCTCGCCACGGGCCTGAACAATATTTCGCCGGAGCTCTACGAGGCGGCGGAAATCGACGGGGCCAACCGGTGGCAGCGCGTGCGCTACCTGACGCTGCCGCTTCTGCACAACGTGCTGTGCACCTGCCTTATCCTCGCCATTACGGGCGCGCTGAAAATCTTCGACCTGCCTTACGTCATGATGGGCGACGGCATGCCGATGAACAAGTCCTGGCTGACGGGCACTTACATGTACAACCAGACGTTTACCATGGGGGACGTGGACTACGGCTCCACCATCGCCATTGTGATTGTGGTGCTCGGCGTGGTCATCTCGCAGATTACGAACAAGGTCTTCAAAGAGAAAGAGTACTGAGCATGAGAAGCGCCGCACAGGCCCCGGCCGACGCCGGGCCGCGCGGGCCGGCATGCAGGGCAGCAGCAATTCCATTCGCCGGAGGAACAGACCCCGAGAGGGCGTTTCCGGGCGTCTCGAAAGGATTGGTCACGGTATGACAACAGCAGTTACGGCGGAAACGGGCAAGGCGCGCCGGCCGCGCCGGGAATCCGCCCTTGGAAATATCATCACTTACATTCTTCTGTCCATCTGGGCGCTGACGACGATTTACCCCTTCGTCTGGGTCATTCAGAACTCTTTCAGGCTGAAAGGAGAGATCCGTTCCGACTCCTTTTCCATCCCCATGGGCGAAAGCTTCACGCTGGACAACTATAAAACGGCCTTCAACCGCGTCGACATCTGGGGCGCCTATAAGAACAGCATCATCATCTCCGTAATCGTGACCCTGGCGGTCATTCTGCTTGCGGGCTTCGCCGCCTACGGCATGGCGCGCTACCGCTTCCGCGGCAGGCAGGTCCTGCATTCGCTCGTCATTGCGAGCATGATGTTCCCGGTCTTCTCGACGATCATCCCAGTCTTCCGCATGATGTTCAGCTGGCACATCGTCAATACGGACAATATCTCCCTTTCGCAGCTGAGCGTGATTCTGCCGCAGATTGCGGGCAACCTTTCGTTCGCTATCATCGTGCTGATGGGCTTTATCCGCGGGCTGCCGGTCGACCTGGAAGAGGCGGCGTACCTCGAGGGGTGCAGCGTCTTCCAGATTTTCTTCAAGGTGATTGTCCCCGTCGTCAGGCCGGCGTTCGCGACGGTGGCGATTTTTACGTTCCTGTGGTCTTACAACGACCTGTTCACCCAGATGTTTTTCCTGCGCTACAAGGACACCTTCACCATTACCCGCCTGCTGAGCGAGATCACCTCGATTGCCGGCGTGAACTACGGGCTGATGGCGGCGGCCGTCGTTCTGGTCGTGGTCCCCGTTCTGGTCGTTTACATCTTCCTGCAGAAAAACATCATCAAGGGCCTTACGGTGGGCGCCATCAAGGGCTGAGGCGCGCAGAAAAGGCGCGGCCCCGCGGGCGGGCCGCAGCAGCGATTTTTTTCGGAGGCTTGGCATGTACAAGGTTGTTTTGATCGACGACGAAGACATTATTGTGGAAGGGCTGAAAAAGGTCATCGACTGGGCCAAATTCGGCTGCGGGGTCGTCGCCGCGGCGTCGGACGCGAAGTCCGGGGCCTTGGCGATCCGCGAGCACAGGCCCGACATCCTTTTCACCGACATCAAGATGCCGAACCTCGACGGCCTGACCATGCTGGCCGGCCTCAGAGGGGAATTCCCGGAGATGCAGATTACGGTCCTGACGGGCTACCGGGATTTTGAATATGCGAAACGGGCCATCAATCTCGGCGTGACCCGCTTTCTGCTGAAGCCCTCAAAGATGGGCGAGCTTGAGGAAGCGCTCCGCACCATGACGGAAAACCTGCAGAAGCATAAGCCCTCGGATGGCGAGGCCCCGCAGGAAAACGAGGCCGAAAAGCAGGAGATGAACCAGGCGAACAGCCTGATTGTCCGCAGCGCCCTCGAATACATCAAGGTCCATTACGCCGAGAAGCTGACGCTGACGGAGCTTGCGGAAAAGACGTACGTCAGCCAGTGGTACCTGAGCAAGCTGCTGAACCGGGTCACCGGGGAAAGCTTCTGTGATCTGCTCAACCGCACCCGGATCGAAAAGGCAAAAGTGCTGCTCGAGGACCCCTCGCTCAAAATCCACGAGATTTCCGAGATGCTGGGGTTCAACGACGTGACCCATTTTTCGCGCCTGTTCAAAAAGGCCATGAAGGTTTCTCCCATCGAGTACCGCAACGCGGCGCACGACAGATAACAGATAAAGGGCGGGGGCTTTCCCCTGCCGGAACATTGCGGGTTTCGGCCTGCCGCCGGGCAAAACGGAGGCAGGCCCGGTTCTCCGCGGCCTTTTTACGGGCGGTTCCGGCCCGTCCGCCGCTCCGGGGCAGGGAAAGGGAAAACGGATCAAAAGCTTGAAAGGAAGAGAAGACATGAAAATTCTGGAAGCGAAAGATTATGACGGCATGAGCCGCAAGGCGGCGAACATCGTCTCGGCGCAGGTGATCCTGTTCCCGCGCAGCGTGCTTGGCCTTGCGACGGGCTCCACGCCGCTGG
>JAEZCC010000038.1 GCA_023412715.1 Bacillota bacterium | reverse complement strand
TTTCTACACCTTTCCATTTGCACAAATCTCTGATATCTTTTTGGATATCTGTCCTGAGCTGGTTGTAAATGATTTTTCTGCGGTATTTTGGCGCGAAAACAATATGATACTTGCACACCCATTTCGTATGTGATAGACTGTGTACGTCATTCATTTGAATGTCCTCCTTTTGATGTTCTCTTGCAGTTGCCAGACCGCAAGCTCTATTCTACATCAAAAGGAGTTTTTATTTCCTTGTTCACCGCTAAAAGCTTCACGGAACCCCGCGTCTAACGCGGGGTTTTCCCATACAAAAAGTGGCGTCAACGTGTAGTTGGCGCCACTTTTTACCGGTTGGTTTCATTGTCAGTCTGCACTTACGGTACTGTCAGATGAAACATGACGGAATAATTGAATGTACTCCGGAAGACAAAAAGCAGCAAAGTGAAAAACGCGGTGCTGGATTTATCACTCTCCCTCGAAATTTACAGAGGATTATGTTATAATGTTATAAAAATTTCTAGTGATTTAAAGCGGCAGGTGGCTTTTGTGGATTTATATCAGAATATCGAAAAATTTTATTCGGATCTGACCAGCAAGCAGAAGGAAGTAGCAGATTACATGATATCTCACCCGGAAGATATCTGTTATATCACGCTGAAAAGCCTAAGCGAGCGGCTTTCTGTTTCAGAACTGACAATCCTGCGTATGTGCAAGAAGCTCGGATTCGACAACTATATTGAATTGAAAAATGCATTCCGGATCCATACCCAGAATCTGGTGAAAAATTTCTCTAACTCAAATTTCTTTGTTCTGGACATGCCGTTCTCAAAGCCGGGAGACAAAGAAGAACTGCTGCACCAGATCTGTGTCAACGAAATGGCGAAAAGCACCAATTTTTACAGTACTCTCGACAGCAAAAAAATTCTGAAGGCGGCCCGTAAAATCATCGACGCAAAAAACATTTTCATCTGCTTTCACGGCGTTTCCAGAATCATGGCGGATTCGCTTTCTCTGCATCTTTCGCACCTGGGAATCGGGTGTTCCTATATCCACCCGGAAGATATGGACAATGTTCAGGCGAACCTTGTGCGGATGAAACCGGGGGACCTGCTCATCGGCATCTCTTTCCCGAAATATTTTACGCTGATTGGCAGCATTACCGACTACGCGGAGCAAAAAGGCGTCGACGTCATAACAATTACGGACAGCCTAAATTCTCCGGCCGTAACAAAAAGCAGCCTGAATTTCATCTGCAACACGGCGACAAAGTTATTCTATAATTCGCTTGCTCTGCCGATCGCTTTAATCAATCTGCTCGCGTCCGGCATCGTGATCGAAATGGGCACAAAATATGACGAGCTTGTGGCAAACGCCAACCAGGTCGTGAATTTTATCAACGACAGCCAGACGGAAAAAGGACCAGGGACTGCGGAAAAATAAATTCCGCAGTCCCTGGTCCTTCCACAACTCTCCGGTTAAGCCGGAGGGAACGCAAAGGCATTCGCCGAAAAAAGGCCATGACCCCGCAGGAGGAAAGGCAGAGCCGGGCGTCACCTCGACAGAAAAGCCCGAACCCCCTTGTATGTCATAGAAACGTCCAGCTTGGACACGACCTCAAACGGAGAATGCATCGAAAGAACCGGAACGCCGATATCGATGACGTCGATATTCAGACCGGCGACAAACTTGGCGACCGTTCCGGCCCCGCCCGCGTCGACTTTTCCGATTTCCCCTATCTGCCACAGCACGCCGTTTTCGTCAAACAGGCGGCGAATCTTGCCGACAAATTCGGCGGAAGCCTCGCTGGTGCCGCTTTTGCCGCGTCCGCCGGTGTATTTTTCCAGCCCCACCCCGCCGTTTAGGAAGCAGGAATTGGCAGGCTCGAACACATCCGGATAGGTAGGGTCATAGGCCGCCGTAACATCTGCGGAAAGGCATTCGGAAAGACTGAGGACATGGCGCGCCTCAAGGCCCTCCGCCCGCGCAAGGTCGGCGATAAAATCGGAAAGGAACCGGGAATTCAGCCCCGTGTTTCCCACGCTGCCGATTTCTTCCCGATCGGCCAGGACTGTAACGGCGGTGCTCTCCGGAACGGCGGCGTCCATCAAAGCCGTCAGCGCCGGGTATGCGCAGACACGGTCGTCCTGCGCATAGGCGCCGACCATGCTCCCGTCGAACCCGATATCCTCCGCCGGAAAAGCCGGAACGAATTCGATGTCGGCCGAAACAAAATCCTCTTCCGTCATTCCGTACCGCCCATTCAGGATTTTCATGACGTTCAGTTTTATCAAGTCTTCGCCGTCTTCCTGTTCGGCAAAGACGGGGCGGCTTCCCGTGACGATGTTCAGGTCTTCTCCTCCAATGCCCTCCGACAGCGTCTTCTTCATCTGCCCGCCGGCGATATGCGGCAGAAGATCCGTGATGCAGAACCGGGACTCTCCCGCTTTTTCGCCGACGCTTACGTCAAGCTGCCTGCCGTCTTTGAGGGCGATGTGGCCGTGCATGGCAAGCGGGATTGCCGTCCACTGGTATTTTTTGATTCCTCCGTAGTAGTGGGTCTTGAAAAGCGACAGACCGCCCTTTTCATAAAGCGGATGGGGCTTCAGGTCGATACGCGGGGAGTCGATATGCGCGGCGGCGATCCGCGCGCCGTTGCGGCATCCGCTTTTCCCGACGACCGCCAGGGTCAGCGCTTTCCCGCGGTTGCTGCGGTACACCTTGTCGCCGGGGTGGTAGCTCGCTCCGGGGCGGAACGGGACAAAGCCCGCCTGCTCCGCCTGACCGACGGCATAGGCGACGACCTCCCGTTCCGTCTTGACCGCGTTCATGAACTTTTTATACCCTTCGCAGTAGCGGTCAGCCTCTGCCAGCTGGTCCGCGGGCACCCGCAGGCACCCGTTTGTCCGCCGGATCAGCAGTTCTTTCGTCAGCGCTTCAAGTTCGTCCTTCTGCATTCGTTTCGGCAAAAATCATCGCTCCTTATTCCAAAATCATTTTTCTTCGTTCAGCGGATAGTGGCAGGCGGCAAACCTTCCCGGAAGGATCTCCCGCAGCTCCGGCACTTTCGACCTGCATTTCTCGCGGCAGCGGGCGCATCTTGGGTGAAAAACGCATCCGGAGGGAATGTCGATCGGGCTGGGAGGTTCCCCCGTGATAGCATATTCCTTTGTTTTCACCAGGGGGTTCAGCTCCGGCGTCGCTTTGATCAAAACATCGGTATAGGGGTGCAGCGGCTGCCCGAAGATTTCTTCCGTCGGGCCCTGCTCTACAACGGAACCGAGGTACATCACAACGACCCTGTGGGTGATATACCGCACCACATGAAGATCGTGCGAAATAAACAGGATCGTCAGGTTCAGCGAATGCTGCAGCTCGGCCAGAAGGTTGATGATCTGGGCCTGAATGGAAACATCCAGGGCGGAAACCGGTTCGTCTGCAATAATGAATTCCGGGTTCAGCGAAAGGGCGCGGGCAATTCCGATCCGCTGCCTCTGGCCGCCCGAAAATTCACCTGGGAACCGATCCGCGGTTTCCGGACCCAGGCCGCATATCTCCATCAGTTCCCTGACTTGTTTCGGGATTTCGCCTTTGGGAACCACGCGGTGTACAGAGAGCATCTCCGCGAGAATTTCATAAACCGTCATTCTTGGATTCAGGGAAGAGTAGGGGTCCTGAAAGACCATCTGCATGGACGGGCGGATCCTGCGCAGCTGCTCGCCCTTCAGCTTTGTAATGTCCGTTCCGTTCAGCAGGATGCTTCCGCCGGTCGGCGCGTAAAGCCGGATGATGGTCCTGGCGAGCGTGCTTTTCCCGCACCCGGACTCGCCGACAAGCCCGAGGTTTTCCCCTCGATAGATGGAAAACGAAACGTTGTTGACGGCCTTGACGTATTTGCGGGGCTTCCCCGCCATACGGTCCGTGATCGTATATTTCTGCTCAAACCATTTGGAAAGCCCGCGGGTCTCGATGACCTTCGGAGCACTTCGCATGTCAGCGTTCTGTTCCATTTCCGTCCTCCTCCCTTCTTCGGGCCGGTGCCGAAATGATGCCTTCAAAGCTTTCGGTCTGCTGCCTGCAGTGGCATCTGGTCACATGCCCCGGCTCGATTTCAACCAGCGGGGGAAGCTCCCTGCGGCAGACGTCCTGCGCAAATTTACAGCGCGGCGCAAAAGGACAGCCTTCGGGAAGATTGCAGAGATCCGGCGGAGAACCGGCAATCGGCTCCAGGCGGGTCCCTTTCCTGCTCTGGTCGGGCAGAGAAGACATCAGGGCGTAAGTGTACGGATGGCGCGGCCTGGAAAACAGCGTGACGGTATCGCTCATCTCCATAATCGTCCCGGCGTACATCACGGCCACACGGTCGCACATCTGAGCGACAACGCCAAGGTCATGTGTAACGAGGATCACGCTCATGTTCAGCTTTTCTTTCAGGCTGTTGATCAGCTTCATGATCTGGTCCTGTATGGTGACGTCCAGCGCGGTGGTCGGTTCGTCCGCAATCAGCAGTTTCGGGTTTGAACCAAGCGCAATGGCGATCATTGCGCGCTGACGCATTCCGCCGCTGAACTGATGGATATATTCGTCGATGCGGACCTCCGGCGAAGGGATGCCCACCAGCTTCAGCAGCTCGACAGCGCGGTCGTTTTTCTCCTGCCTGGTCAGGTTCTGCCCATCGAACGCCTCGTAAATCTGCTTCCGGATTTTCAGAACGGGGTTCAGGGAGGTCATGGGCTCCTGAAAAATGATGCTGATCTCTTTTCCCCTGATTTTTCTCAGGTCCCGGGGGCTCATTTTGACAATGTCGTTTCCCCGGTAGAGGATTTCTCCGCCCACGATTCTCCCCGGGCTTTTAATCAGCCTCAGAATGGAACGGCAGGTCTGGCTTTTTCCGCAGCCGGATTCGCCCACCAGCCCGAAGGTTTCCCCTTCCCGGACATGGAAGCTTACACCGTCCACTGATTTTACCACGCCGTCTTTTGTGTAAAAATAAGTCTTGAGGTCCCGGACTTCCAGTAACTTTTCCATCGCGCCCTTCACCTTCCTTTTGTCCTCAGAAAGTCGGCCAGCCCGTCGCCAAGCAGGCTGAACCCAATGCCGGTGACCGTCATGCAAAGTCCGGGGAAGAAAGTGATCCACCACGCAATATTGATATAGCCCCGGCCTTCATTCATAATGGCGCCCCACTCCGGAGCCGGGGGCTGAATCCCGAGCCCGATAAAGCTGAGGCTGGCGCCCGTCAGAATATTGAGCACCACGTCGGAAGCCGCGAACACGACCGCCGCATTGATTACATTGGGCAGCAGATGGCGAAGCAGAATCCTTTTATCGGTAAAGCCGGCTATTTTCGCCGCCTGTATGAATTCCGAATTTTTCAGGACCAGCACGTCTCCGCGCACGAGCTTCGCATAGGCGATCCAGTCCACAAGCCAAAGGGCAATGTAGACATTCATCATGCCCTGGCCCAGAATGGTCATAATCGCGATGACCAGAACGATAAACGGAAACGCCATCAGAATATCGATCACGCGCATGAGGAAGCTGTCGAGAAGGCCGCTGTAATACCCGGAGAGAAGCCCAAGGATGCAGCCGACCGCAAACGGAATCATAGTGCCGAAGATACCGAGAAGAAGATCGATCCGCGTCCCCCAGATCACCCTTGCAAAAATGTCGCGCCCGTAGTTGTCCGTCCCGAACAGATGCGCGCCCGAAGGGGCCTGCAGGCAGGCGCTGACGTCCACGGCCAGCGGGTCGAGCGAAGTGAACACCTGCGGGAACAGGGCAACGGCGGCTACCAGAAGGATGATCGCCGCGCCGATCAGAAAAGATAAATTTCTTAACCACACCGGGCGTTTTTTCAGCCGCCGGTTCATAAGTGCCGATTTTATCATTTTCGATCCTCCTTTAGAGTTCCACCCGGGGATCCAGGAACGAGTACAGGATATCCGTAAGCAGATTGATGACCAGAACGAGGAAGGCAAAAAGAAAAACCAGCGTTTGCACCAGCGAATAATCACGTGAGAAAATGGCGTCCGTCGTCAGCGCGCCGATTCCCGGAAGGGAAAAAACGGTCTCGATGATAACGCTGCCGCCAAGCATATAGGCAATCCGCATGGAAAGAAGCGTCACCGTTGAAATCATCGCATTGCGAAGAATGTGGTTGTTCTTGACCTTTTTCTCCGAAATTCCCTTGCTTCTTGCAAAATCGACGTAATCGAGGACGTTGACTTCAACCACGGAATTGCGGATGTTGCGGATCAGCAGAGCCGAGGTCATCAGCGACTGCGTAATCCCGGGCAAAATCAGGCATCTGAGCTGGTCGGTAAACGTGGAACCCCAGCCGCCGACCGGCAGAACGTGAAACCAAAGGCCGAAAACGATCATCAGCAGAAGCCCCACCCAGAAAGAAGGCATCGCAATCGCCGCGAGAGCGGCCGTCCGGATGACATGATCTCCCACTTTATCCTTGTGCATGCCTGCAAAATAACCAAGAGGGAAACTGACGACCAGGGAAAAAACAGTCGAGACAAGCGTCAGCAGAAGCGTCACGCCGACCCGCTCTTTCAGCAGGTCGACAATCGGCCTCTGGTATTTCAGCGAGTCCCCCAGATTCAGGGTAAAAATTCCCTTTATGTAAATCCAGTACTGCGTCAGCATCGACTGGTCGAGGCCGAGCTTCTTATGCATGGCCGCCACTTCCGCTTCCGTCGCCTTGTCTCCGAGGACCAGCCGTGCCGGATCGCCGGGAATAAACCGGAGCATCAGAAAAATCAGGATGGAAACGATGATGAGCACGGGGATGATCTGCAGAACGCGCTTTAAGATATAGTTCAATCTGTTCATTCGGTACACCTTCGTCATTTTATACAAGGGGGCCGGGAAGCTGCTCACGTTCTCTTCCCGGCCCCTCCCACAAACGCTGCGGACTTTATTTTGTTTTCTGGATATCTTCCAGCCGCATGACACTGAACGGGCTGACCTCCAGATTCTGCACCTTACCGGACATTGCATAGACAAAATCGTTCCGGAACAGGGGGACGACGTTTACGTTATCGTTGATCTTCTGCTGAATATCCTTATACATCTGAAGGCGCGCAGTTTCATCCATTTCCTCGCTGGCCTTCGTATTAAGGTCCTGAAGCGACTGGTCCTGCAGGCCGGTGTACCACGCATGGCTCTGGCTGTAGTCGGTGATCCATCCGGAGATTTCGGAGGGGTCCAGAATATCGTCGACCCACTGCAGAATGGTAACCTGGTGCTTCAGGCTCTGGAATTTATTGTTCAGCGCCGCTTTTTCAAGCAGCTCGATGTTCGCGTTGATGCCCGCTTTCGCCCATTCGGATTTCAGGAGCGTCGCAATCTGCTGATAGACCTGAGAGCCGGAGCTGACGCTGACGGTCAGCGTGACGCCGTTCGGGAAACCGGCCTCCTGCAGGAGCTGCTTCGCCTTGTCGGGATCGTAGCTTGTGACCTTCAGATCGGAGTTGAACCACTTGCCCTGGGATTCGGAAAGGACGGAGGCGACGGGTTTGCCATACGACTTTGCAACAAGGCTTGCAATCTCCTGCTTGTTTGTCGCATAAAGAATGGCCTGGCGCACTTTCAGGTTGTCAAGAGGCTTCTGGGTGGTGTTGAGGATCAGGTAACGGATCTGGGTGGACTCGTAGGTCTGGATTTTCAGGTTCTGGTCCTTTTTGATGGTATCGATCTCGGAATACGGCACGTCGCCCATGACGTCAATCTGGCCGGACTGGAGCTGCATCAGGCGGGTGTTGTCGTCCGTAACGACACTGAACTTCAGGTTTGCCGTCTTCGGATATCCGGACTTGTAATAATACGGATTCTTGACCAGGGAAAGGGCGCTGCCCTTCTGCCAGTCCTTGAGCATGTACGGGCCGGTGCCGAGCGGCTTCTGCGCATATGCGGCGCCGCCGACTTTATCGTAGTACGCCTTGCTGCCGACCACCATATTAAAGGTGCACAAATCAGCCAGGAACGGCGCCCACTTCTTCGTGAGGGTAATCGTAACGGTTTTATCGTCGGCCTTTACGTCTTTGATCGCCTCGGCGATGAAGCGGTATTCAGAGGTTTCACAGTCTCTGGCCCTGGTCAGCGACCAGATCCAGTCTTCCGGCTTGACAGGCGTTCCGTCGGAAAATTTTATGTCCGGCTTCAGCTGGAACGTATAAGTCAGGCCGTCGCTGCTGATCTTCCAGCTGCTCGCAAGACCGGGTTCAATGGTTTTGCTGTCGGCGCTCGGTTTTACAAGGCCCTCGTAGATTTCATTCATGACAGTCGTTTCCGTCGGCCCGATGCCCGTCTGGTTCGGGTCAAGGGTAGTCGGGTCCCCCGCGATGCCGATGTTCACGGTGTCTTCATAGCCGGCGCTTCCGGCGGCGGAAGAGCCCGTGCTGCTGCTTCCGGAAGACGGGTTGGCCGAGCATCCGGCAAAACTGACGATGCCGCAGGCTGCCAGAAGGAGCGCTGCCTTTTGTCTGAAACCTTTTTTCATGTTCCGCACCTCTTTCATAGGTTCAAAATTTTCCAATGACCTCTGTATTTAATCTTTTCACAATGGCCGAAGCCAGTCTGACTGCATTCAGGCAATCCTGCGGGGAAGAAAACCCGTAATGGGTATGCGCGTAGCGGACCGGTATCCCAACGACGATGACGGGCACGCCGCGGTTGGAAAGGTTGATCTGGCATCCATTGGTAGAGCCGCCCGTGCGGACCGCGGCCTGAACCGGGATCTCAAGCTCGTGGGCAAGATCCAGCGCAAAACGCTGGAATCTCGGATTCGTAATCATGGCGCGGTCTACAAAGCGGAGCATGGGGCCCTTTTTCATTGCGGTCTGCACCATGTAATCGACCGTAAACGTATCGTCGGCGGGACATCCTTCAAAGACGACCGCAATGTCCGGCCTGACCGTCCGGGACGTGACCTTGGCGCCGCGGGTGCCGACTTCTTCCTGCGCGGCCAGCGCGCCGACCACGTCAACGGCGAGATCGGCGCCCTGCAGGCTGCGGAGCGTCTCGATGACGGAGGCAACGCCCACCCTGCAGTCGAACGCTTTGCCAATCATCAGGTCGGACTTTTCCAGATACTCAAACTTTACATCGGCCACCACCGGTTCGCCGACGCGTATCTTGAAATTCTTTTCGGCGTCCTCCTTAGACGTGGCCCCAACATCGATCGCCATGTTGGAAATATCGCTTTCCGCCTTTTTCTCGGCTTCCGTCATGAAATGCGGCGGTTTGCTGGCCGTAATTCCGGGTATGTACTCACCGTCCGCATTGCGGACCAGAACCCTGTGGGCCGCGACGGCGCTGGCCGGCCATGAACCGAGCGGAACGAACCGCAGCGTGCCGTTCGGCTTGATTGCCTGCACCATAAAGGAAACCTCATCGGTATGCGCGTCAAGCATGACGACCGGCCGGCTGCCGGTGTTTTCCTTTCGGGATAAATACAAATTCCTGACGCTGTCTTCTCTGATTTCACAGAAATCCTGCGCATTCTTTTCTGCTACGGCCAAAACCTCGTCCTCAAAACCGGAAGCCCCTTTGGCGTTGGAAAGCTCCTCGACCAAATTCAGCATTGTCCGTTTGTTCTGATCCATCCGCTGATCCCCTTTATTTTGATTTTCTGCGATGCCGGTCCTTACACCATCGGCTCGGGAAGCTTGAGCTTCTTCATTTCCTGCATGAAATCGACAATATAATCCGCAGTCGCCTGCAGCATCTCGCGTCCCCATTCCGGCGTCGCTTTTTCCGGGTGATCAGGCCCGATCCATCCGTTGCCCGCATATTCCTTGACAAAGCGTGGGAACTGGACCGTGACGCCCTTGTACTTCACGGAACGGAACCCGGTGGTGACCATGTTTTCTCCGATATCGTTTTTCAGCTCCATGGGGCCGATCATGTCTTTGTCTACAAAATTTTCGTTCACCGCCATGACGGCCGCGGTCTCTTCGGCGCCGCCGTGACCGCCCTTCCAGGCCGGGTTGAGTTCCCAGGCCATGAGCCACCAGTTGAGTTCCGCCGCGAGGGCGCCCCGCTGATGCAGTTCGGAGCAGATGCGGTCAAGCACGTTGATATTGCCGCCGTGGCCGTTCAGAAAAACGAATCTGCGGACCCCGAAGCCGAAGAATCCGTCCGTGATTTTTTTCAAGACGCTGTACAGTACGTCCGTTCCGAGCGTGATGGTTCCGGGGAATTTTGAAAGATCGTCGCAGGCGCCGTACGGAAGGGTCGGTGCAATCATCACGTCGGATTTTTCTTCAATCAGGTCAAGAATTTTATTCGGGATCAGCGTGTCGGTTCCAAGTGCAATATGCTTGCCGTGGCATTCGTTGCTGCCCGTAGCGATGATAATCATGTCGTTGTTTTTAAAGTACTGCTCCGCTTTCACCCAAGAAACATGTGCCAGTCTCATTGATTCATTTTCCTTTCACTAAGAAATTTTCAGGTTGCCCCGATTGTGCATTATATATTGAATTGTCATGCATACCACAAATTTTAAAAGCGCGCAGAGCCCATTGAGCAGGTTGCTGCGTTATGCTTACCGCATCGATTTGTTTTGAAATATTAGAAAATAAGATAGCATATACTTGACTTATTTATAAAATATAAAGTAAATACTATTATATTGTGTTTCCCCCGAATTGTCAATCTTTTAGGACTTTATTTTGCATGAATCTTATATTTAAATTCATGCAAAAATTGTTCGAGATGTTGTCCCATGCGCTGACTCCTGCGCAGCAGCGATTCCGAACTCTTATGGCAGGATCCGTATGCGTTTCTTGCCCGGAATAAAAAACGGCCTGTCGGGATCCGGAAACGGGAAGCTGCCCTGCGGCCGCCTGTCCCTATTCCCCAAGAAATCTATTTAGAATACGGCCATAAGCGCAGCGAAGGACGGAAAATACACAAAAATAATCATCCGACAGTTTCTGAAACGGATGGTTCTATTTTTGAACGGCGGCCGCTGCGAAAGCCTCTTTTCCCCGGACCCGACCCAATCGGATTGATATTTATGGTAAATTAGTGTAAAATTTGCACGGCAGCCTTAGCAGATATGGTAAAGCATTACAAACCGCAGAAGGTTTTGTCCGCATCAATTGCGGCGGCGCCAGGGTGGCGATCACGCTGCGCTTCAATAGGAGGGGAAGCTGTTGAAGAGTCTTTGCAAAGTGCTTATTGTGGAGGACGAATATATCACGCGGCAGGGAATCCGCAACATGATGGACTGGCGGGCGGAGGGCTTTGAAATTGTCGGGGAGGCCGGCAACGGAAAAGAAGCGCTCGAGCTGATGGAAAAGCTTCACCCGCATATTGTGCTGACCGATATCGTCATGCCTGTCATGAACGGGCTGGATCTGGAACAAAGCCTGCGGATAAAATATCCGGACCTTCAGGTGGTGGTGCTCAGCAGCTACGGCGACTTCGATTATGTGAGAAACTCGTTCCAGAGCGGCGCGGCCGATTACGTCCTGAAGCCGACGCTGAATCCCGCCGGTCTGCTGAAGACCATGAAGCAGGCGGCGGCCCGCATCCCGGGGCTGACGCTGCAGGGGCGCCGCGACCGGTCTTTGGCCGCCTGCGTGGAACAGCTGCTGTCCGGCTTCTCTGCGGAAGAGACTCAGAAGCAGTTTCAGAAGGCGTTCCGGAAGCCCTGTTTTGTCCTGACAGGGATGGATGTCGTCCGGATTTTCGACGGAGATAAAGCGGCTCTGGAGAGACAGGAAAAACTGCTTGCCCAAAGCCTGGAGAAAAACATGCCGGACTGCGACTTTGTGCAGCTTGTCGCCGACGAATCCGTTTTGCTGCTTGTCGTCAATTTTACGCAGCCGGAAAGGGAATCCGTTTTTCGCATGCTGAGAGATTCCATCGCGCAGATCGCCCTGCAGGAACCGCGGATCTGTTACGTCGCCAGCGGGGAATTCAGCTCCCCGTCCCGTCTGAAGGAGGTTTACGGCGGTTCCTTCCTTCGCAGCCTGGACCGAAACTTTTACTATAAGGGAAAGCACTTTTTAACACCGGAAGATTTCCCGGAACCAAAAGAAGCCAAAAAATTCAATACCGTGAATTATGCAAGGCTGCTGGAAACGCTGCAGACGGAAGAAGCGCTTGACTCGCTGGCGGATTACGTGAACGAAGCGATTGCGGAACGTTTGCTGGGCGAGATGGAACTGAAAACGCTGGTGCAAAACGCCTGGTACCAGATGATTTCGGTCCTGGAAGACCAGGGGCTCAATGCCGACAGCCTCTCTTACCTGAAACGGGACTGTCTGGTCAAGATTTACGCCTGTCCCTATGCAGAGGATTTCAAGCGTCTGTTTTCCGTCATGGAGACGGATTTTCGTTCCCTGATCCGCAAATATAAAATCGATTCCCAGGGCAGTCCCATCCAAAACATCTTAAATTACATCGACAGCCATTACAACGAGCCGCTCTCGCTTTCCAGCCTGGCCAGGCAGTTCAATTTCAGCTATTCCTACCTTTCCTCCTACTTCCGTTCCCATCACACGGAGGGATTCAGCGAATATCTGAACAAAGCACGCATTCTGCACGCCGCCGAGCTGCTTCGGGAAGGGACGTTCGCCATTGCCGACGTGTGCGGGGCGGTGGGCTATACGGACCAGAGTTATTTCACCCGCGTCTTCAAGAAAATGACCGGCATAACTCCGCGGGAATACCGGCGGAAGTATGAAAAACAGGGGAGTCGAGAAAAGTGAATCTGAGAGAAAAGATCAGCGCCCTGCACCCCGGCAGCCTTTTCCGCAAGATTGCGTGCGTCGTCGTATCGGGAGTTCTGGTCGTTTCCACTTTTACGCTGGCCGCCGCATTTCAAATGACGCGGCAGGGATACGTCGAAACCATGAGCCGCTCCAATCAGCAGATCATGGCGATGGTACAGGCGAAAATGGAGACTATGAACGACAGGATCACCGATGTGGAGCTGACAATCAACAACAGCTGGGCCTTTTCTCAGTACTTAAAAACCGAACCGGAAAACCCCAGAACATTCACCCTGGTCTACGACATGATTAAACAGCTCGACACGGTCAAACCGGACACCTTTTACGACGTTGCGGTCATCGGCATGAACGGACAAAGCTATGTCAGCAACCAGTCCAGTCTCTCCATACCGGTTGAAGAGCTGCTGAAAAGTAAAATCACGCAGGAGGCGCGCGAACACCCCAACCAGATTCTGTACCGTTACATGCCCAGCGGAATCACAAAAAACTCCAAGGACAGCAGCGCCTTTATCGCGTTGAAAGCCCTGACCTCCCCTGGCTCCCAGACCGTATACGGCTTTGCATACGTCGTGATGAAGCAGCAGGATCTGCAGGCTTTTTTCGACAATCTCGGGAACAGCACGAACAACCTGATGCTCCTCGACGGGTCCGGCACCGTAATCTCTGCGCCGAAACACAGCCTTGTCGGGCAGAAGGACGGGGAACTCGAGCAAATCATCCGGGATATGGACTCCAAGGAAGAAAGCAGCCGCTATACGGCGCTGCAAAACCAGCAGGTCCTTGTGCTTACGCGGACCATGCCCCGGTGGAACCTTCATATCGTGAGCGCCTTCGACTACCTCCGCGCGCTGAACGAAATGCAGGGCGGCGCTTATATCCTCTCGATCTGCCTGGCCGTCACTGTTCTGGTGCTTGCCGCCGTTTTCTTTTTCATCAGCCAGATTACCCGCCCGATCAACAGGCTTGTCCATACCATGGACAAAGTTACGGAAGAAGGTCTTCCCGATCATATCGAGGTTATCAGGGGCGGTTACGAGGTGCAGCAGCTTTCCAGCGCGTTCCGCATGATGATGGAGCACCTCAACCGTTATGTGCGTCAGCTCATTGAACTGGAACAGGAGAAACGCCGCATGGAAATCCACACGCTTCAGATGCAGATCAATCCCCATTTTATCTACAACACGCTGACCTCCATCAAGTGGCTGATCTGGCAGAAGGATTCCGAGAAAGCGGTCAAAAGCATCGACACGTTTTCACTGCTTCTGCACAATACCATCGGCGGAAGCCGGCAATTGATCCCCGCTTCCGAAGAAGTGGAAAATTTAAAAAATTATATTTTCTTACAGAAAATCCGCTTCGGCCAGCAGATTCAGACGGATATCTGCCTGAGCCCCTCCGCCGCGGGCTGCCGGATGCCGAGGCTTCTGCTGCAGCCTTTTCTGGAGAATTCCTTTTTCCACGCCTTTGCCGACCGGAAAAAGGGAGTGATCTCCGTGCTGATCGACTGCCACAACGAAAGCCTGTGCTGTGAGCTGATTGACGACGGCGCCGGAATGCCGCAGAGCAGGGCCGACGAGCTGCTCGCCGGGCCGCCGGACGAGGACAGCCGTTCCATCGGCATCCGGAACGTGAATGCCCGGATCCATCTGCTGTTCGGGGAACAGTACGGAGTGAAGATTTTCAGCGAACCCGGGCACGGGACCTCCGTAAAAGTGACGCTCCCCATCATCCGGGAAGGCGACGATGCGCCTTAAGAAAATACAAATATCCGAAATAAGTCCTAAACCGGCCTTGGACAAACCTGTCACAACCTCTAAAAATAAGAACAATACGTCCCAAAAAAGTCCTATAGGTTTTGTGAAAATTCATGATAAACTAATGGCACGGTCCAAAGAAAATGTGTATGGACACAAAATTTTATAGGGGGAGTCAACTATGAAGGGCAATCGCATGGCGGCAGCCATCCTGAGCGCGGCGATGCTGGTGAGCATCACCGCCTGCAGCGGGGGCGGGGCGGCCAGCTCCGAGGCCGGCGCTCCGTCGGCGGCGGAAGGGTCCCAGGCGGCCAGCTCCGCGGCGGCTACAGACACCGCGAAAAAGCTTACCATCTGGGCCTGGGACGACACGTTCAACGTCAAAGCCGCAAATGAGGCGAAAGCGGCTTATGCAAAAGCCAATCCGGACGTTTCGGTGGACGTGGTCAGCATGGCACAGAACGATATTGTCGCAAAGCTGAACACCGCCTTTGAATCCGGGAATATGGACGGGATGCCGAACATCGTACTGATCGAGGATTACCGCATCCAGAATTACCTGAAATCGTATCCGGGCGTCCTCAGCGATCTTTCCGACGTCACCAAGCCCGACAAATTCATGGCCTACAAGCTGAAGACCATGACGGAGGACGGCAAGGTCTACGGCGTTCCCTTCGACAGCGGCGTCGCCTGCGTGTTTTACCGGACCGACCTGATTGAACAGGCGGGCTACAAGGCCTCCGACATGGAAAACCTCACCTGGGACAAATTCATTGAAATCGGCAAAGCGGTCAAGGCAAAAACGGGCAAGGCCATGATCTCCGTCGACCCGAGCGACCTTGGGCTCATCCGCATGATGATTCAGTCCGCGGGCAAGTGGTATGTCGGCGCCGACGGAAAAGCCGATATCGCCGACAATGCCGCGCTCAAGGAAGCGCTCACCCTTTATAAAAAGATGCAGACGGAAGGAATCACCGTCACCGCCTCCGGCTGGGACGCGGGTGTAGCGGCCGTGAATGAAAGCAAGGTCGCCACCGCCGTCCAGGGCTGCTGGTATGCCTCCAGCATCAAGAAGGCGGCCGACCAGTCCGGAAAATGGGCGGTCGCTCCCTTCCCGAAAATGTCCAATGTCTCCGGTTCCGTGAATGCGACCAACTGCGGCGGAGCCAGCTGGTATGTGATCGACAAAGTGGCCGGCAAGGACACCGCCAAAGATTTTCTGAGCAAGACGTTCGCCTCCGACACGGATCTGCTCGACAGTCTGTGCAAGGACATCAGCCTTGTCAGCACGTATAAGGACGCTTCTTCCGGTACAAACGTAAACTCGCCGGACGCCTTCTTCAGCAGCCAGCCGATCTACAAGAACTGGATCGACTGGACCCAGAACATTCCGGCGGTGAATTACGGCACATCCACCTACGATATCGAGAGCAAAATGACCGAGACGGTCCAGAGCATCATCAAGGGAGCTTCTATGGACGACACCCTGAAAAACGCGCAGACCGAAGTGGAGGGCATCGTTTCCGCCGCCGGCTGACGAAAACTCAGGCACCTGGAAAACAAAGCGGCCATTGCCAGAAATGGCAACGGCCGCTTTTTACAAGGAGGTTTTTCGTGTGAGCGGCAATCCGAATACAGTCGCCGAACAGGGGCCGGGCCGGCCGACCCGGCATCCTCTGGAGAAAAAGCTGAACCGCTGGGGCTGGATTTTTGTCTCTCTGAGTATCGTGCTGATTTCCATCTTCGTATTTCTCCCGATGATCGGCGCGCTGGCCATGTCCTTCCAGACAGGGAAGGGCGTGAATATCCATTTCGGCGGCCTGACAAATTACATCCGGCTTTTTCACGACCAGACGGTGGCAAAAGCCCTGGGAAACACGTTTATTTACCTGGTTGTCCAGGTCCCGGTGATGCTGATTCTCGCCCTGATCATCTCCGTAATCCTGAACGATAAAAATCTGAAGGGACGCACCTTTTTCCGCATCGCGATCTTTCTGCCCTGCATCACCTCTCTGGTTTCCTATTCGCTGATTATGAAGAACATCTTTTCCAACGACGGCATCTTCAACCAGCTGCTCGCCCATATTGGCCTTTCCCCCATTCTGTGGACAACGGACGCCTTTTGGGCGAAGGTGCTGATTATCCTGTCCATCACCTGGCGCTGGACCGGGTACAACATGATTTTCTATCTTTCCGGCATGCAGAATATCGAGCCCAGCATCTACGAAGCCGCCGAAATCGACGGGGCCAATTTTATGCAGAAGCTGACGCACATGACGGTCCCTCTTTTGAAGCCGATCATTCTGTTCACCACCATCACCTCCACCATAGGCACGCTGCAGCTTTTCGACGAAGTGCAGAATATCACGCAGGGCGGGCCGGCAAACGGAACGGTCACCATCTCGCAGTACATTTACAACCTGTGCTTCAAATACACCCCCAACTTCGGATACGCCGCCGCAGTCGCCTTCATCGTGGTGGTTTTGATTATGCTTCTTTCCATGATTCAGATGAAGGTAGGAGGGAAAGAGAATCAATGAAAAAGGCAAGTCGGACGCTCTCGGTTTTAAAATATATTTTTTTAATCGCCGTATCGTTTCTATCCGTTTTCCCGTTTCTCTGGATGGTCATATCGGCCACCAACAACGCCAGAGAGGTCAACGCCGGCAAACTGACTTTCGGCGCGCATCTGGCGGAGAACCTTGGCAATCTGTTCCATAACACGCTCAACTTTGGGGCCTCTTTGGGCAACTCGGCGCTCATTGCCGCCGTCACCACGGCCCTGGCGCTTCTCATTTCTTCTGTGGCGGGCTACGGCTTTGAAATTTTCCGCAGCAAGGCGCGCGATCGCGTGTTTAACGTTCTGCTTCTCTCCATGATGGTGCCGTTCTGCGCACTGATGATCCCGCTGTACCGCATGTTCAGCACAGCCGGAAAAGCGGGCCTGACCGGTATCGGTCTCAACACCCTGTTTTCGGTCATCGTGCCGTATGTCTGCACCGCTTTTTTAATTTTCTTTTTCCGTCAGAACACAAAAAGTTTCCCAAAAGATATTCTGGAGGCGGCGAGGATCGACGGGCTGAACGAGCCGGGGATCTTCATCCATATGTATCTGCCGGTCATGAGGTCTTCCTACGCTGCGGGCGCCATTATCACCTTTATGAGCAGCTGGAACAACTATCTGTGGCCCCTGGTCGCTCTGCAGGACCCGCAGAAGCGCACGGTGCCGCTCATCCTTTCCGCCATGGGATCCTCCTACACGCCGGATTACGGGATGATCATGACAGGCATCGTGATTGCCACGCTCCCGACAGGATTCCTGTTCTTCGTAATGCAGAAGCAGTTTGTCGCGGGCATGATTGGTTCCATCAAATAGCAGGGGCCGCCCCTCAAAATCGGAGGCGGCGCAGAAGGGAGCAAAAGATGAACGCAAGCCGTTTTGAAATCCGGGACCGGTTTTACCTCCACGAGAAACCGTTCAAAATCATTTCTGGCTCCGTCCACTATTTCCGCGTGGTGCCGGAGTATTGGCGCGACCGGCTGGAAAAGCTGCGGCTTCTGGGGGCGAACGACCGCGCGCAGATTTTCCTCGACCGGCGGCCGGTTCTGGGAAAAAGGCCCGCAGAAGCGCCTTTACGTCCCCGCTCCCCTGCTGCGGCAGGGAAACAATGAGCTGGTTTTTTTTGAGACCGAGGGAAAAGCGGCGGGCTGCGTCACGTTTGAAGCGCAGCCGAAGCTGGATTGAATTTTCAGTCATGCAACGTTTCAGCCCGGTTCAGCGGCGGGCCGACCGTTGTACACGCCGAATCGGGCCAGTCAGGATCTAAGGAATACGATATTGCATGGGGCTCAAATGACCCGGCGTGGCATGCAGACGTTTCCGATTGTAAAACAGCTCGATGGCAGAAGCGCGTCGTGCCCCGCCGCCGGCAGCGAACCGAACGCCGGCCATGCTCTCAATAGACGCGAACCTCGTAGACTCTTGCCAGAGCAGCCCCGTTGGTTGCCCGGATCGTCAGCAGGAGCCGGTCGCACTCCACAGGATTTTCCAGCAGGAGGACGCAATGCCGCTGGTAATTGCCCTCTATGTCCTTCTCGAATACCTGCTCCCCGCGGCAGAAGCCCTGAAGCGTATAATCCTTTACCAGTTCCGGCGGAGTCCCAGGCACCTGCCGCGCCAGGACCTCGTCGGAAAGAGAAATCGTAATTTCACGGCTGAGATTCGAATCGAAGGTCAGCGAAACCTTCCGTACGGTCACCGGGCGGACAAAACGCAGGCACAGCCAGGGCCGTCCGCCGACGGGAGCCTGCCAGAAATTCGCCTGCTTCCCGACGGTTCTGGCTGCGCCGTTCACAACATTTTCCGGCCCGCAGGCTTCCTCGCAGGAAGAAGCCGTTATCTCCGCCTGCCGGGCAAGATCGAGGGGATCAGAATTGACGATACCGGGGATATAGCAGTCGTCGCGCAGCAGGGCCTGCTGCAGCCCGTCGATCTGCCCGAGAACATCTGCCGGTTCTTCCCGCCTTTGAACCGCCAGGGCCGCCGCTGTGCCGACCGCCTGCCCGACCACCGCGCAGGTCCCCATTACGCGGGAGGAAGCAAACGCCATATGGGTGCAGCTGATTGCCCGCCCCGCGAGGAACAGGTTTTTTATATTCACCGAGTAAAGGGAACGATACGGGATGGTATAGACGTCGGGCAGCTTGAGCCATACCGTCGGCTCTTCGCCCGCCCGCAAAAAGCCCTCTACCGCGTGGACATCCATCGGCCAACCGCCGTAGGCGACGGCATCCGGGAAGCGTCTTCCCCCGCTACAGTCGTTTTCATTCAGCACATAAGGACCCATCAGCCGCCGGCTCTCACGTTTTCCGGGCAAAAAGCCGACCCAGTCCAGTTCCATATTTTCCGCATGGTGGTCTCCGCCGTTCTTGATGTGGTCCCATACGCCGAACACCGCCTTGAGCAGTTCGTCCCGGATGATCTCTGCGTCCCTGATGACTTCGCGGCGGCCTCCTCCCAGTTCGATCCACCAGTACCCGGAGGTGACTTGGGAATGATCCCGAAGGCGAAGCTCTTCTTCCGTATAGGTGTTGGCCCAGAACGGCTTTGTAAACCGGACCGGATGTCCCGCATCGCGGGCGTGAAACATCAGGGAGCTTCCCATGGTGCAGGCATCCGGACTCTCCGGGGCATGCTCCTCCCCGAATTCCGATTTTGCCTCGCGGCCAATGCGGTATTCCGCGCCGCTTTTCGCACCGAGCACGCCGTCGCCCGTGGCATCTGCAAAGAGGGGCGCTTTCAGGCAAAAACATTTTTCCGTCGTCATCTGCCCGGCCTGAATGGAAACGACGCGGCCGTTCCGCACGGCCGCGCCAAGCACCCGGGTGTTGAGGTAAAGGGAAAGATTCTTCTGGAAGTGCGCCTTCTCCCACAAAACGGAATCAAAGACAGGGTAATTGCTCCCCGCCCCGCGGTGCTTGTTTTCAAGCAGGATTTCTTCCAGGATCCCGGTTTCGCGGGCGTTCGGGCGCGTCATATGGCAGTCGGCGCCGCAGATGTGCATACGGATTTCGGAACTGGCGTTTCCCCCAAGGACGGGGCGATCCTGCACAAGAGCGGTTTTGGCGCCGCCGCGCGCCGCGGCGATCGCCGCGCAGAGACCTGACATCCCGCCGCCGACCACGATAAAATCATAATTTTTATTTATCACAGGAACCATCATTCTCTTATCAGGGCTTTACGCCCTGCTCCCTCAATTTGGCCTGAAGATATTTCACATCGAGCCCGCGCGGTTCGATTCCCCGCTGCACGCACAGCGCCGCAGCGGTACCGGCGGCCTGGCCCATATTCGCGCAGATGGGCATCACGCGGAAATTCGAATGGGCCATGTGCGTACCGGAAATATCGCGCCCCGCCAGGAGCAGCCCGTCTATTTTCACCGGCACCAGACAGCCGTAAGGGATGGTGTACCCTTTTTTCTGTTTAAACTGCTTCTGCTCCCCGGTTTCATCCAGGCCGCTGCCGGTAAGGCTGTGCACGTCGAAATTGAAGCTGGCCTGCGTCACGGCCCAGTCGTCGAAAACACGCGCCTCGCGGATATCCTGCTCCGTGATGCAGCTCTCACCCTGAAAATGGCGTGTCTCCCGCACGCCCACGACGGAGGCGGAACTGATCAGGTAGCATTTTTCAAAGCCGGGAACATACTCGCGCAAAAACTTTACGATCGGGTCCAGTTGGCTTCTGCAGACACAGGTTGCGCGTGTCAGGTCGTCCGGATCCGTCCCGTCCGCATCGACGCAGTTCGTCATGTTGCACGTCACGACGCCGGGCAGAGTCGTCCGGTACAGCAGTACGTGCCCGGCAGGCGACGGAATGTGATCGCGCCCCAAAGTCTGGATGTCCCCCTTCGGGACAGGGAATGTCTCTTCAAACGAGCCCGGAAAAACGCCGCGGCCGACCTCCACGCCGGCCACCTTGAACATAATGGTCATCGGCTGCATTTTTCCATCTGCCTCTCTGCCTTTTTGGTAGGGAGCCCCTGCGCTGGCGGCAATATCGCCGTCGCCCGTTGCGTCGATGACGATTTTGGCAAGAACGGCCTGGCGGCCGGCTTTGCTCTGGGCAATGATTCCCCTGATTTTATTGTTTTCCACAATTGCTTCGCTGGAGAAAGTGTACAGTCTCAGCCTGACCCCCGCTTCCTCAAGCATCTGAAGCATGACCGTTTTCAACTTCTCCGGATTGATGATCTGACGCATGCTTCCGTTGAAGCCCGCAGTGTCCCAGTCGCCGGCGGCTTCCGAAGAACGGTCTAAAATCTCTTCGTAAAAGCCTCCCTTCGTATTGCCCGTCCAGTGGCTCATCAGCCCCGATGTGGCAACGCCGCCCACTTCGCCCGTCTGTTCAACCAGCATGGTTTTTACGCCCTGGCGCGCGCAGCACACCGCGGCGGAAAAACCGGCCGGGCCGGCACCGACGACCAGGACGTCCGGCTCCGCGACGACGGGAATTGATTTTTGCGGTTCGATAATTGTTTTCAAGAAAGTCGTCATCCTTTCAGAATAGCATTGTCTGATGTCAGCCTTTGACCGCGCCTGCGATAAGCCCTTTCACAAAAAACCGCTGCCCGATCAGGAACACGGCGAATACGGGGAGAAGGGCTGAAGCGGAAGCAGCCATCACCAGGCTGTATTGTGTCACGCTTTCTTCAATGAAATTGGTCAGAGCAAGCGGTATGGTGTACAGCCTCCAGTCCGGCAGGAATACCAAAGCGTCCAGGTAGTTGTTCCAGTTCCAAAGGAACACGATCATGGCAAGCGAAGCCATGCCGGGTTTCGCAATCGGCACCATAATCTGCGCCCATATCCGGAATTCTCCCGCGCCGTCTATTCGGGCCGATTCGGCGAGCTCGTTCGGCACCTGCATGAAAAACTGGCGCATCAGGAACGTACCGGTAATGGTGACAAGCCCCGGCAGGATGAGCGTGAGATGGGTCCCGAGCAGCCCGAGCTTATCGAACATGGCGTATTTCGGGATCAGGGTGACCTGTGTGGGTATCATCATAGTGGACAGATAAATGAGAAATATCACATTGGACCCGCGGAATTTGATTTTGGCGAACGCATAGCCGGCCAGTGTGCTTGTGATGACGGAACCCGTCAGGTTGATGAAAGCGATTTTGAGGGAATTCCAGTACGCCAGTCCGAAATGGTAGTCGCGCGGGGCGGAATTCCCGATGTTCCAGACGGTCTTATAGCTGTCGATATAAAAATATTTCGGGATCCACTCGATCGGGAGCTTCATGACATCCAGTTCGTGCTTCAGGGATGCGGAAATCATCCACAGAAACGGCACGACCATGGTGAAAGCAAACACGGCGATGAGTGCCGTGATGACGATGCGGACGATCCGTCTTCTGGTTTTGTATGCGACGTCTTTCTGTACGGCTGCTTGGTATGTCACGGTTGTCTTCCCCCTCGCATCAGTAGCTGACCCATTTTTTCTGCCCGTGCCATTCAATCATGGTGATGATGAACAGGATGATGAACAGAATCCAGGACATTGCCGACGCATACCCCATTTTGTAGAATGTAAACGCCGAAGTGTAAATATAATAGACCAGCACATAAGTCGCCGTGCCCGGTCCCCCCCTGGTCATAATCTGAATCGGGGCGAAGACCTGAAAAGATGTAATAAAGGTGGTGATCACCAAAAAGAAAGTCGTAGGAGACAGAAACGGAATCGTAATCTTGAAAAACTTTTTAATCTCGCTGGCTCCGTCCACCTCCGCCGCCTCATACACATCCGTCGGCAGGCTCTGAATGGAGGAGGTATAGATCATAATCGCATACCCTACGTTCGACCATATCGTCATTAAAATGATGGCGGGCAGCGCCCAATTTGTGTCGCCCAGCCATTGCGGCGGATTTTTTACGCCGAACATTTCTATCATCTGCGTAAAAGGGCCCCACGGCGAGTACATCATGACCCAAACGATGGCCACCGCCACTACGTTGGAGATATAAGGCATGAACATCGCGAGGCGTATGGGCAGCTTCCCGAAGCAAAACCGGTCGATCACGACCGCGAGAACGAGCGCCAGGATAACCGTGACGGGGACGACCGTAACGACAAAAAAGAGCGTGTTTACCAGCGCGGCGGTAAACCATCCGTCCTTCCACATGCTGATATAGTTCTGGAAGCCGATAAATTTCCAGTTCCCGAAGCCTTTCGTATAGTCCCAGTTGGTAAAGCTCACCACAAGGGAAAACAGAACGGGAAGCAGGGTGAACAGCACGGACCCGACGATATTCGGTAAAATAAAAGCGTAGCCGGTCAAATCTGTTTTTAGTTGCTTGCTTAGTTTCATTTGCCATCCTCCCTTCAGCGAAAGTCTTCCGCCAAATGTTTTGAAAGAAAAGGGGGAAGAATTTTTCTTCCCCCCCGCCTTTTAATCCGAACTGCTCAGCTGCTGGTTGGCACGTTGCTGGGCGCTTTCAAGCCCGGCCTGCACGGTCTTTTTGCCCGTGAAGATGCTTTCAAGCTCTTCCTGAACGATTTTGGTGATTTCCGGCAGCTTTGTGGTGACGGACGGAACCGCGTAGATGGACGCATGCTTAATCAGGACATTTTCCGTCGATGCGGCGTCAAAAAGCTTTTCCGATCCGGAGACATAAGCTTTTACGACGTCTTCCGTTTTAAAGGTGTTGGAAGCCGGTACGCGCCCGCCCTCTACGACGGGGAGCATTCCCTCGGTGGAGTACCACTTCACGTACTCCCAGGCCGCGTCGATGTTCTGCGATTTCGGATTGATGCAGAGCAGGTCTCCGTAACCGCCCTGGGTATATTTGCGTCCGTCCTTTTCCGCCACCGGATACGGAGCAAACGCCGTCACGAAGTCATGCGGGTACTGCTTGGTGTCTTTGATGCTTCTGACCATCCAGGGTCCGACCGTCATGGCGCATTTGCCCGTGAGGAACATGCCCTCCTGCGAAAGCTTCTGCGTGACGCTGTCCGTATGGGTCGGCGCGGATTTGTCTACATTCATCATATTGTTGAGCAG
This sequence comes from Bacillota bacterium, assembly GCA_023412715.1. Taxonomy (GTDB): domain Bacteria; phylum Bacillota; class Clostridia; order Oscillospirales; family Acutalibacteraceae; genus Thermocaproicibacter. The sequence continues at coordinate 9,017 of JAEZCC010000038.1, read as the reverse complement.
CTCGACGCTCTTGACATTGACCGGGTCCGTTAAGTTCGCTTCTTTTCCTCCGGCCTTGTAAAGCGGATCTCCGCCGATGGTCTGCACCGACAGGTAGTTGAAGGGGCTCATGAGATCCTGCTGCGTGTTCCAGAACATGCCGTACACCTTGTTCTGGCCTTCGCCCTTGGTCAGCTTCTTCGCGGTTTCCCTGAATTCGTCGTAGGTCCAGTCGGTCGGGACCGCGATGCCGGCCTGGTCGAACATGGTCTTGTTGACCACAATGCCGTACTGGTCCACTTTCGTTGGAATGCAATAAGGCTTGTCGTTGATGTAATACGCTTTGGCCATATCTCCAAAATACTTGGTTATGTCGAAATTGTCCCGTTTCGCGAGGCTCGAAAGATCAAGCGCCATGTTCCCGGAAGCCCTTTTCTGAAGATAGGAGGTCGTATACGTCATATAAACGTCGATGCCGCTGCCGGCCATCAGGTTGGTTTCCAGCTTCAGATTCCCGGTATCGTCGTTTACAAACCTCTCATATTCCGCCTGGACGCCTTTGTCCTTGAACGCCTTGTTGAAATTGTCGACGGCCTTCTGGGGCCCGGCTTCCGGGGGAACCCCTCCCCAGATGCGCAGCGTAACGGTCTGACCGCTTTTCTGCGTCTGGCCGGCACTGCCGCTGCCGCCGGTTTCACTGCTGCCGCCGCCGCTGCAGCCGGCTGCAATCGAAGCCACCGTAGCCGCTGCCAGCACGGCGCTGGCTAACTTTTTCCATTTCATAAAAATCCTCCTCCATCTTTACTGTCAGGAACCATTGATACCGTTCTTGAACGGTTTTTCTGCTTTCATTATACAAACAAGAACAGACGGATGGAATCATCCAATCTGTTCTTATGTATATCAAAACGGTTCAAAAACCGGCGCTCCGCCCGGCGCACTGAATTGAGAAAACACGCAGTATCACTATCCTGCTTTTTCTTTATCATTTAACTACGATACCGGTTCGGCGACTGGCCCGTGATTTTCTTGAACAGGATGCTGAAATAATTGGGATTGTCGATACCGACCTTCATGGCGATGTCGCTGATCCTTCCGTCCGTGCTGCGCAGCAGGGTCTCCGCATACTCGATGCGGACCTTGTTCACGTAATTGATGAAGCTGATTCCGGTTTCGCTTTTAAAAAGGTGCGAAAAATAGCTCTCGCTCATGTTGACCAGCTCCGCCGCTTCTTTCACGCTGAGAACGGAGCTGAGATTTTTTCTGACATACTGTTTCACCGTTTCAATTTCGCTGTGGCATTTTTTCGGCGCATGATTGGCAAGCTGATTTTGGTACTGATCCACAACGCGGCCGAAACCGGTCTCTATGGCAGAGATCATATCGTACCGGGTAATGGCCTCGTAGAGGGTAAAACCGTTTTCATCGACCAGGTCATCCAGATCCACCTGATTTTTCAGGGCGTGCTTTCGCAGGCAGTAATACAGTTCCAGCAGCTCGATCCGGATCTTGCCCGCATGCTCCGGCGGTTCCTCCCGGCAAAAGGTCCAAAACGCGTTCAAATACGTCTGCAATTGCGTAAAATCGTTTTTCCAGAGCGACTCTTCCATGGAAGCGGGCTTGAGTCCGTCCGGCAGAACAAATTCCGAGTTTTCGTCTTTCGCATCGTGAAAAACATACAGCGTGCCCCCGCCCGACAGGAAGCGCGCGGACAGGGCCTTTTGGTTCTGCTCAACGGCACGTTTGATTTGGCCGACGCCGGTCGAAACGCCGCTCAGGGAAGCGGTTACTTCTACGCTCAAATATCTTCTGATGTATTCAATAATTTTCAGGACGCTCTTTTTCACTTCCGCGCACAGATGGTCATAGCTTTCTTCGGCGCTGGAATTGATTAGGACAATCAAATCGCCCTGATCGTAATTATAGGTCTCGACCTGCAAGTTTTTGCCCATGATCTCCTGTACGATGTTTTCCATCGAGAATTTCAACGGCTGAATGTCCGACAGCGTCCCGTTCCGCTGCCGGGCATAAAAATTATCGATGCTGATATAAAGGGACACATAGCTCCGGCTGAAATCCGTTTTCAGCTTCAGAGTCTGAAACTCGCTCATCAATTCCGACGGATCGAAATAGCTCTGTTGAATCGCCGTCTTGATCAGCCTGTTTTTTATGGCGGAAATATTTTTCAGCACAATGGATCCGGCGTCGTTCGCCGACGTTTCCTCCATCGATTTGCTTACCTCGTCCAGGACGCCCAGCATATCGTTCGGCTTTACGGTAAGCTTGAAGATATAGTCCACCGCCCCAAGCTTCATGGCTTTTCTCACGTTGTCGTAATCATTGTAGCTGCTCAATACAATGAATCTGGTTTTAGGGTATTGGTTTTTACACCGTGTTATCAGCTCAAAGCCGTCCATTTTATCCATTTTTAAATCGGTCAGGACAATATCCGGATGGTATTGATTCATCTTTTCCAGCGCATCCGCTCCGTTCACCGCCTCGCATACGACGCTGTAGCCATGCTCTTCCCAGTTCAGAATGGATTTGATGCCGACCCGCACCAAAAACTCGTCGTCAACTATCATGATCTTCCTCAAGAGTCTTTTCCTCCCCTTCTATCGCCGGCAGAGTATAAATCACGGTCGTCCCCTCGCCCAGACGGCTCTCGATCCGGATGCCGTACGATTCGCCGTACGTCACTTTGATGCGTTCGTCCACATTTTTCAGCCCGATCCCGGTCACCTTTTTCTGGCTGAGATGCGGATCCTCCGACCGGCCCAGCTGATCCACCACGTCCGGCGGGATGCCCTTCCCATTGTCCTTCACATACAGATTCAGGATTTTCCCGGTCCGTTTTCCATAGATCCGGATTGTCCCGTTCTCGCCGTCGAAGCCGTGGATCACGGCATTTTCCACAATCGGCTGCAGAATGAATTTGATGACCTGCAGGTGAAGCAGCTCCGGGTCGATGTCGATTTTCACTTCATATTGGTTGCCGAAGCGGTTGTTCTGAATGAAAACATAGCTTCGGATGTTGCCGATCTCCTCGTCCAGAGGAACCAGTTCGCCGCCGCGGCTCATGCTGAATTTCAGCATATGCACCAGGGCGTCGATGCACTCCACAATGCTGTCCTCCTGGCGAATCATCGCCATCCAGCGGATCATATTCAGGGTATTGAACAGAAAATGGGGGTTCACCTGGGCGCGCAGCGCTTCAAACTGATACTTCTCCCGCACCGCGTGCTCGTGGTTCAGCCGGGAAAACAGCTCTCGGATATTTCCGGACATCCGCGCGAACGCGCGGTTCAGATGGCCGATTTCGTCCTGGCGCTTCATGTCGAGCCCCTGAAGCTCCCGGTCAATCGAGTAAACCTCCATCTGCCTCGACAACGCCCGTATGGGCTTGACCAGCTTGGTGGAAAGAAAGCCCATTAAAAAAACGATCACCACGCTGAACCCCAGAAAACCGATATCAATCTGCCGCGATAACCTGTCCATCTGCGCAATGACGCCGCGGTAATCCGTATAATGCATGACCAGCAGCCGCTTGCCGTCAAAGGTCCACGGGGTGTCGAGCATATAGTAGCTGACCAGATATTGCCTGCCGCCGTAATCGTCGCGCATGTTCCCGCTGAGGCGCGAGGCGGCCGTTTTAATCTTGTCGCTGACATGGCCGTCCGGAACGGCTTCCCGGGAGCTGTTTTTCAGAAGGATTTCCCCGTCGTCAAGGCAGACAAAAATCATATCGCTGTCCGAATAGGCATACCGCATAATCATGCTGTTGAACTGGCTTTGCCCGATGCTGATGATCAGCGTGCCGACGCGCTTGCCCGTCACGCCGTCACTGAGCATGGACCGCGCCAGCGAAATGTATTTTTCCTCTTCCTTGTTCGGCTCTATCACATACCCCGGCATGAACATGCTCCAGGTGATATGCCCGTTCTGCCGGATGCTCTCCTGAATCCATTTCTGCTTTAAGAGGAAAGAATAATCGTTGTAATTTCTGCTCCAGTCGGAATAGACGTTGTCTTTCGCGTCCAAGAAGGTGACCTTCATATCGTCCGCCGAAAGCAGGTTCAACGCCATCAATTCGTTTAAAGTCTTATCAAAGGCCACGGCCTTATCATAATACTGAAGCTGCGTGTTCTGCATGGTGTCTTTCAGCTGCGTGTTCATGACGATCATGCTTGAAATGGAAGCCATATTCTGAAATGTCTGATATACCTCATTCTGGCTTCTCGACATGCCCTGAATGATTTTATTGCTGAGCTCTTCCTGAATGTACTGTTCAAGATTTGCTTTGGTATACCCGAACATGCAGCACATGGGCAGAACCAGACAAAGGATGAGCAGCCAGAACACTTTGAAAGAGAGCTTCGCCATGAGCTTCTTGGCGGAATGAAAAAAGTTCATTTTCTCCTCAATTCTCCTCCCACGGGTATTTTTCCTCAACCTAAAACGAAGCGAGAAACCGTTCACCGGCCAAATCGGTTCGCCCCTTAAAGCAAAGTACCGAATTTGTTCCATTATATCAGAAAATTTTAGTGTAATTCACGTATTACTGCATTATTTATCACTCAGGCTGCGGAATAGCCGCCGGCCGGGGAGCCTCTCATGTATTCCGCTTTTTGATAAGCAAGGCCTGCGGCAGTCTGCTTTCACTCCATGCCGCAACACCGCAGAAAGGCCGTACCGCCCTAAAACGGCGGCACGGCCTCTGTGATGGAACCCGGTCTGAAGGAAGCTGATGCGGACCATTCTAAATTTTAACGTCCGTCACGCCTGGACCCAGAACTCGATGGAAAGCGGGGGCAGCGTCGGGCTGATGCTGCTGCCGTTCTGCGGCTCCAGCGAAATCTCGTCATGTCCCTGCGGCGTATAGCGGTATCCCTTGAAACCCGCATCGACGCCCGTGTCGATATTGTAACGGAAGTACTGGTCCGTAGAACGGTTTGTCACGGCAATCGCCAGTTTGCCTTCCGGGGTTTTAAAGGCCATGATGCGCTGATCGCCGCGCACCTGATCTTCATGCACCGTGTACCTCTGGGAATTCCACGGCATGTATTTCAGGAAGCCGCGGACGGAATTCCAGTTCTGATAGTTATAGTCCCATTCCCCCTGCGCGAGATCGTTATAGGGTCCGTCGTAGACCTTGTCGTCACCCTGTGCGCGCCAGAAGCCCAGCGAATAACCCGAAGCCTCCGAATTGCCGAGCGGCTTGAGCATATGCAGCCAGTACCAGGTGGGGGAATTCTCGAAGGTCATCCAGTTCATGATGGACTGGGCCGTGTTGATGCAGCGCACGTCGCTGGTGTATTCATCCAGATATTCAAATTCATTGTTATATACCGCGATATCATCGCGGCCTTTGTTGGAGTTGTAATAAGCTGCGTTGCTGATCTGGTCGTTGGAATCATAGCCGATGCGGTGGAAGGTCCAGCCGTCAATCAGAGCCAGAAGATCCGGGTCCTGACGGATCAGCGCGCCGCCGCGGCCATATTGGCCGCTGTTGCTGTCCGCATGGATGCGCAGCCCAGGGTATGCCGCCTTCAGCACCGGAATAACCGCTTTCATGGTCTCGTAGTACTGTTCGTTGGTGTACGTGCATTTGGAATAACCGCCGCCCCCGACATGCGGTTCGTTCTGCAGGCCAAAGTCGATAACAGGAATTCCGTTTTCATCCAGGTAAGCGATGTCTTCCTTGACGGTATTGGCGAAATCCGTCAGAAAGTCCTGCCTGTTTCCGGTGAAAGCGGGGTCAAAGCATTTGAGCGTACCGCCGATGTAGCTCCCGGTCGACTTGAAATACGGCGTCGGGGACCAGTATTCAAAGTCCACGCCCTCAATGCCCGATTTTTCAATCAGTTCCGCCAGTTCTTCATTCTGGGTGTCCCAGCGTTCCCTGAGATGTTTGCCTTCCGCGTCCGTTCCGCGGTAGTAAAGCCCCGTGGCAAGCCGCAGATAGCGGAACCCCTGAAGCATGTCGCTGTACAACCTGTCCCGCTCGCTCTGGGTCAGGTCGTGCGGGGCGGAGGTCGTCGCCTCCGGCAGGCCGCTGTTCCCGGACGCGATGGAATCGCTCTGGACCTCGACGCCCAGTCCCTGGATTACCTGCTGCGGATCGTTCAGATCCACCTGATAGCTCCCGGAAAGCAGAGCCGCTCCCCTGCCGCTTTTGATGAACAAATGCTTAACGGAAAGGGTGGCCCCGTCGGTAAAGAAGCCGATTTCTCCGCTGCGGAACAGGCTGCCGGTCAGAATCACGCCGCCGTCCAGGGAAACGGACAGCTCCGGCATGTTCATGGAAACCGTCAGTTCGTAATCGCGGCCCGGGGCAAGCGTGATCTCTCCGCTCTCCGCAAGCTGTTTTCCATCGATATCCGTTACGGAAAACTTCTTCCGCGCCGCATCATAAGAAAGCAGGGAGCGCTTCTGCCCGTCACCGCCCAGAATGATGCCGAACGAACCGTCTGGCCTCATATCGCCGGCGCTCAGCTTGACGGCAAGCTCCACGCTGTTCCACTGCGTGTCGGTACAGGAGGTTGAGCCGGCCGTTCCCGTCAGGGCGCCGTCGGTCACGGCCCAATCGCTTCCATCGCTGTTGCTCCAGCCTTCGTTCTGACTTCCGTTTTCATAGTCGAGATAGGCAAGGTCATACCCCGTATAGACCAGCCGCAGGGCATCCGCCCACGCGGTGCCGCCCTCCGCCGTGATGGAGACGCCATAGGCCTGCCCTTCTTTGATGGGCACGGAAGCCAAAGTGTTATAGCCTTCATGCAGTCCGCCCAGGTCCACCGTATACTTGCCGGCGCCCAGAGACACGACTGCCGTTCCCTGCGGCATGGTTCCCGCCGGCCTGTGATACTGAAGCAGATAATATCCGCCTGTCGAGACCAACACCGGATTTTCTGAAGAAAGGGTTGCCCCGTTTTCTCCCACCTGATAGGAACCGCCGACGGCGCCGGGATTTTCCTGCCGCGTCCAGGAGCCTTCCCCTGTGAACGCCGCGTCGTCGTACTCATGTGTCAGAGGGGAAAAGCGCACCGCGTCCGCACAGATTGCGGAACCGCCCCCGCCGCCCTTGTTGACCAGGGTCACGGAACCGCCCGTGCCTTTCCGGAACCAATGGACGCCCAGCAGACGCCACTGCATGCCGTTCTCTTTCTGGCTGACCGGGTATTCCGTGCTGCCGTAAGCGTCCGTTACCGTATAGGGAACGTCCGTGCAGGACTGTGCGTTTCCTTCCGGATACCAGCAGGAAACCGCATAGTAACCGTCCTCCGGAATATTCGGGGTCCATGTGACCGACTTGCCGCCTGCATCGTCGGGGGGAGTCGTCAGATAATCGCTCCCTTTATAACCGGCGCGCCAGGTGGAAGCGCTCCAGCCGCCGGTCACCTGCGCTTCATCGTTATCCACTTCGATTCCGCTCTCGTCGGGCTGGCCGATAAACTCATATTTTACGGCATCGGCAATGACGGAACCGCCCTTGGCCGTGAGGGTGATTTCCGCTTCGCCGGCCGGGAAAAGATAAGTCCCAAGCTCATACCACCCTGCCGCGCGGCGCTGGTCGGCATAGACGGCGGCGGTTCCCGTGCTATGTGCAATCTCATAAGGGGCCCGGTTTGAGACGCTGGTATCGTCCGCGCTCACCGTGGGCTGGCTGTAAGAAACACGGTAATACCCGCTCTGCGCGAGGGCCGTTTTCCATTTGGCCCAGGTCCCGCCCGTTTCATCGGCGCGGGCCGAAACATAGTCCGTACCGTAATAGCCGGGCTTTCCCCAGCCGTCGTTCCACGTGCCCCCGAACTCGGTCGTGCTGTCGGTATTGTCCGAAACGAACGTGCCGGAGTCATCCGTGTACGCAAAGCGGAGAGCGTCGGCAATGATGGTCCCGTTACCGGTCCCTTTCAGAACCACCTTGCCGGACGTACCGGCCTCAAACCGGAAAGTACCCATATACTCCCAGTTTCCTCCGCTCTTGCGCTGATTCACATAGACGGTTTTGTCCCCGTCGCTGCCGGTGACGGTGTAAGAAGCCTGGTTCGATATGCTGGTATCCGTTGTCGATACATTGGGCAGCATGCAGTACAGATGATACCAGCCCGCTTTTGTAATCTCCGGCTGCCATTGGAACCAGGCGTCCGCCTGGCCGCCCGGATTCGCTTCATAATCGTCTCCATAGTAACCCGTTTTAGAGGCGCCGGCATTCCAGGTGCCGTTTTTCGAGGTGTGCCGCGCGTCCGCATTATCCGCAACAACCGGTTCGGCGGCTTCTTCCGCCGCGCCGGGAAGCGGACTGCACAACATTCCCGTTCCCAGAACCGCCAGACACAACAGAACACTCAGTATTTTCCTTTTCATCCTTTTCTCCTCCCTCGTCCTGTCATTTTTGAGGACAGTTTTCAGATGCCGATGTTCCCGTTCCATCACCTCGCCCGAATGGGATTCCGGAAGTTTCAAGACGGCCGCCCCCGCCGGGCGCCCTGCGCAGGCCCCGGCCGCCGCGTTCCGGCCGGCGCATTCCTCCGCGTTTTCCCTTTGCGGCCCGTTTGCCCGGAGAAACTATTTTAGTAATAAGTCATAACATTGATCCCTAAATCAGTAAAATTTTTACAGCTTCAGTATATAAAAAAAAGCAGCTCAAGAAAATCGCTTAAGCTGCTTTTTTTGTTTACAATCATGTTGCATATTCGGTTTTGGGGCGTATGGGTTCTCCCAATTATCTCAAAACTGCTTTTTAATTTCATAATTCAGCTTTGTGCATCGGGCGAAAACAAAACGGGGCGCCGAAAACACTGATTTCGGTGTTTTTGGGGTATTAAAATATAAAATTCCGTTAAAGCCGGTTTGGGGGCGGATAAATAATCTGCGGAATGCTGCCGGCATCGCTTGACTTCCCGCGAGAAAAAGGTATAATTTGGAGTACAGGGCACAATAAAAAGTGCAATGCAGAGACGGGTGTTACCAGCACCCGCCCCCTGCAAACGGAGTACTGGCTCCATCTGCAACCGAATAATCGGCACATTGCGGATTCT
>JAEZCC010000027.1 GCA_023412715.1 Bacillota bacterium | reverse complement strand
CAGCAGCGCTGTCCGGCGGCCTTTTCTGAATTCCGGGCGCGGAGGAGATTCCGCCCGGAATCACCTTTTTTTGATTTCAAACGAACGGGCCACCGCCGCCCGCGCCTCCCAGAGGTCGGAAAAGACCCCGTCCCTCAGCATCTGCGCAAGCAGGTTGCCGATCGCCGTCGCCTCCGCCGGCCCGGTGGAAACGGTCCGGCCCGTGCGGGCCGCGGTCAGGCGGTTCAGGTATCCGTCCTTCGCCCCGCCGCCCACGATGCGGATCACGGGGCAGGGCCCGCCCGCGGCGGACTCGAGCTTTTCCGCCGTGTCCGCATAGCTGTCGGCCAGGCTATGGTAAATGCAGGCGAACAGCTCGCCCGCGGAAGAAGGCGCCGGCTGGCCGGAGCGCCTGCAGTACGCGCGGACGGCCTCCGCCATGCTTTCCGGGGCCAGAAACGCGGGGTCGCCCACGTCGATTCTGGAGGGGAATCCGTCGTTCTCTTCCGCCATCGAGCACAGGTCGTCGAAGCTGTACGGCCGCGGCAGCTCGCGCCGCGCGCTCTGAACCATCCAAAGGCCCATGATGTTTTTGAGGAAGCAGTACCGGGACCCGTACCCGCCCTCGTTCGTGAACCCCATGCGCCGGCTCGCCTCCCGGCAGTCTGCCTGCGGGCGTTCCATCCCCATCAGCGACCAGGTCCCGGAGCTGAGAAAAATGCTGCGCTCCCCCTTCTGCGCGGGCACCGCCATCACCGCGGAGGCCGTGTCGTGCGTCGCGGGCAGCACGACCTCGCAGTCGAAGCCGGCCTCTTCCCGGATTTTCGCGGAAAGCCTGCCGACGGGCGTTCCCGGCGGGTTCAGCTTCCCGAAAATGCCGGAGGGGATTCCCAGCGTCTCCATGATTTCCGTGTCCCAGCCGCGGGTGGAAACCTTGACAAGGCCCGTCGTGGTCGCGTTCGTGTATTCGTTCCTCGGGACGCCGGTGAGCAGAAAGCTGAAATACTCGGGCATCATCAGGAAGCGCTCCGCCCGTTCTAGGTATTCCGGGTGCTCCTTTTGCAACGCGTAAAGCTGGAAGACGGTGTTGAAGCTCTGCTTCTGGACACCCGTCCCCGCGTAGAGCCGCTCCGCCGGAAGCAGCCGCTCCACTTCCGGAAGGACGGCCGCCGTTCTTGCGTCACGGTAGCCCACCGCGTCCCCGAGCCGTTTCCGCTCCCGGTCCAGCAGGACAAAATCCACCCCCCAGGTGTCGACGCCCATGCTGGCGGGTATTTTCCCCGCCAGCGCGCACCGCTTCATGCCGTTCAGGATCTCCTGAAACAGGCGGTCCGCGTCCCAGCAGAGATGGCCGTCCTTCCGGACCAGCCGGTTGTCAAAGCGGTACATCTCCTGAAGGGAGAGCCTGCCGCCGCTGTAACTGCCGAGAAAATGCCGCCCGCCGGAAGCGCCGATGTCGACCGCCAGATAATATTTTTCCATGCTGCCTTCCCCTCCCGTCCGCCCGTCCGCGGGGCCGCCGCCCCGCAGCCGCTTTTCGCCTTTCGGCCCGGCGGAATCATTTTTCGAAGCCCGGGTGCCTGCCCGGGACGCCCATAGCCCTGCGCACCTCCAGAAGGCGTTCGACCTGTTCGCGGGTCAGCTCTTTGGCGCCGCCGAGCTGCTTCGCGTAATAGCTGACCTTTGCGAAATACTCCAGCGTCTCCATCTTGAAATAGGCGTTCATCAGGTTTACGCCCACGGTGAGCGCGCCGTGGTTCTGCAGCAGGACGGCGTCGTGCGTCTGCAAGGCGTCCACGACATTGTCGGCCAGCTCCCGGGTAGAGGGGGTCCCGTATTTGGTCAGCGGAACGGCGCCGAGAGAAATGACCGCCTCCGGCATGATGTACGAATCCAGCGGAAGCCCGGCGACCGCGTGGGCCGTCGCAATCGGCGGATGCGCGTGCACCACGGCCGTCACGTCGCTTCTGTGCGTGTAGACGCTCATGTGCATCTTGATTTCGGAAGACGGCCGCCAGGTCTCGTTCGGCTCCAGCATCCTGCCGGCACCGTCCACCCTGAGAATCATGTCAGGCGTCATAAAGCCTTTGGAGACGCCCGTCGGCGTGCAGTAGAATTCGTTTTCGCCCGCTTTGACGGAAATGTTGCCGTCGTTCGCGGCGACAAAGCCGTTCGCGTAGATTCTGCGGCCCACCTCGCAGATTTCCTTTTTGATTTCGTCAGCCGATGTCATAGTTGCGGCAACCCCTTTTCCATAAAATCCGGTCTTGATTTTCCGACCCTGAACTGCTATCATCCTATCAGAAATAATCACGTTTTTCCACGTTTGGCGTTCAAATTGACCATCTGTGGTTCATTTTCGATATTTTAATCATTTTCAATCAGATATGCTCATTCAGAAGGGGAAAAAGCCATGCTGGCCTATGAACGGAAACAGCAGATTCTGGAACTGATGCGCAAAAACGGCCGGGCGGTCACGGTGGGGCAGCTCTGCGCGGCGCTGTTCGCAAGCGGGGCCACCATCCGCCGCGACCTGAAAAGCCTGGAGGAAAACAGGCTGATTTACAGGACGCACGGGGGCGCCGTCCTGATCGAGGGCGGCTCGGCGGAGGACCCTCTCGCGTTCCGCGAAAGTCAGAACTCCATGCGCAAGCAGGTCATCGCCGACCAGGCCTTCAAATATATCCGGGACGGCATGACGCTTTTCCTCGACTCCAGCACCACGGTGGCCTCTCTGGCGAAAAAGCTCGCGCGGTTCAACGACCTGAGTATCGTCACCAACGGCGTGAAGACTTCCATGCTGCTTTCAGACCTGCCGAACATCCGGCTCATGTGCACGGGCGGCAGCCTGCGCGGCAGCTCGAAATCGCTGGTCGGGCCTTTTGCGAAGGACTTCGTCAGCCATTACAACGCGGACCTGGCCTTTCTGTCCTGCCGGGGATTCAGCGTGGAAAACGGGGCCTCCGAGGCAAACGAGGAGGAATACTGCGTGAAGCGCCAGTTCATCGACAACAGCAAGAAGGCGATCCTGATGTGCGACACTTCCAAATTCAACATGGATTTTATGTGCAGGCTCGCCCCGCTGAGCGACTTTTACGAGGTCATCACCGAGCAGAAGAGCGTGAACGACCTCTGCGGCCGGTACACAAAAAACAGGGCGAAGGCTTCGGAACCGGTCTGAAGCCTTCGCCCTGTTTTGGTACCGCGCTTCCGGAATGCGGACCCGGAAAAATCTATTTCAGGAAATAGATGAGCACAAACGCGAGATAATTCGAGACAAAGTGGGAAATCGTCGGCACGTAGGCGTTTTTCGTCTTTTTCTGTATGACGCCGAACAGGATGGAAAGGACGAACGTGTTCAGCACCCAGAAAGCGGCGACTCCCAGAGGCTCGCTGGCAACATGCCCCGCGGTGAAGACGATGCTGCCCAAAAGGATTGCCAGACCGGCCGGGACGTAATGGGCCAGTCTGTCCTGAAAAAAGGCGCGGAAGCAGATTTCTTCGCCCATCGCCAGAACCAGCAGATACGGGATCAGGACCAGAAAGTCCGCGGTCACGCCCGTCGGGACCAGCACGCTGATGCGGGTCAGCTCGTCCCGGACCGTCTCGCCGTAAAACGGCGGCGAGATGAAACGTGCCGCGGCGGTCTGCAGCAGGTTGACCGCCGCCGGAAGGAGAATCCAGCCCCATATGCCGGGCTGTTTCAGCCACTTTCCCAGGCTGCGGGCGCTGAAGTGCATTTCTTCGAACGATTTCCGGGTGACTGCCCGATACAAAAAGAAATACACGATCCCAAACACAAACCCCGCGCCGGTAAAAACGTCTTTGGCCGACAGCGAAAAATACATGCCGGCGAAGACCAGAAGGGTGATTCCCGCGATACCGATAAAATCCAGGCGCCGTTCCTTGTTCATTCCTGTTTTCCTTTCAGGCTGCCGTTCCGCCCCGCGGGCGCGCGGCCGCGTCAGACGTGCAGCGAGTGCCGGGGACATGTGTCGATGCAGCGGAAGCAGAGGATGCATTCCGTCCCGTTCAGCCGCTTCCGCGAATTGTCCGTCATATCGACATCCATGGGGCACGCTTTTCTGCATTTTCCGCAGGATACGCATTTTTCCTCGTCATTTTTGACCCGGAGCAGCGAAAAGTAGCTCGCGGGCTTCAGAAAAGCCGTGACCGGGCAGACGTATTTGCAGAACGCGCGGTTGTCCTTCAGGCGGAAGGCGAGCGCGATCCCCACGCCGTAGTAGAGCAGGTTCCCAGCAAGGAAGCTCCAGAACATAACGGCCTCCATGTTGGGGACGCGCAGCAGGAAAAGGGCCCCGACAAACAGAAAGGACAACGCGAAAACGATGTACCGGATAAAGCCGTATTTCTTTCTCGGCTGCAGCGGCGTCCTGTACGGCAGCAGGTCGAGCACCATCGCCGTCCAGCAGGCGTAGCCGCACCACCCGCGGCCAAAAAGCAGAGGGCCTACGATTTTTGCGACGGCGTAGTGGATGACCGCCGCTTCGAACACCCCCAGCAGCAGATAGTACCAGAAGCCCTCTATCTGCATATTTTCCCCCGCGAAAATGCCCAGGTAGAGCAGCATATACAGCCCGACGGAAAACTGGACGATGTTCCGCGCATACTTCAGCTTCTTCGTGTAAAAGAATATGCCGAGCGTAAGACAGGTGCCGATGTACGAAAAGTTGATCAGGTAAAAAATATCGTCAAGCGCAAGCCACAGCACGACCGCTATGGCTTCAAACAGCGCCCACAGTGCGAGCGGGAACAGGTTCCTTTTCGTATGCATGCCTTCTTTCACGGGCCGCAGCCGGCCGGGGCGGAAGCCCGGGCGCCGGGAAGCGGGACCACCCTGCAATCATGATATTAATTTATCATATACGGCGGAAAAAGGCCATTAAATTCATGTTAATTCAGAGAAATGCGCCGGCCTTTTCCGCGCGTCCTCCGGGCCTGCCGCGTGCCGCCCGCATCCGGAGGAAAGGAATTTTTACCAATCCCGCTTGACAGAAGACATATTTGTTACTATAATAGTTACAAAAGGGGCGTGAGCGCATCCATGTATTCCTCAAAGCTGTCGGTGGGCATCCATATCCTGTGCCTGGTCGCACGGGAGCCATGCCCCATCACGTCAGACTATATTGCCGGCAGCATCGGGACAAACCCCGCCCTGGTGCGAAGGCTCATGAGCAAGCTGAAAAGCGCGCGCCTGCTGAACACGCAGACCAAGCTCGGCGCCACGGGCCTGGCAAAGCCCGCGGAGCAGATCTCGCTTCTCGAGGTGTTCCGGGCCGTAGAGCCGCAGCGCAGCCTGTTCGACATCCATACCGGGACCAATCCGAATTGTCCCGTGGGCGCGCATATCAACGGCATCCTTACGCGGCTGTACGGCGAAATCCAGAACGAGATGGAGGCCCGGCTGGGCCGTGTAAAGCTCTCTGCCCTTCTGCAGCAATTCCCCGAAAAACAGCAGAAAAAAGACAAAAACGCCGATCCCGGCGGGAGCCTTCCCGACGGCCGGCGCCAGAAAGGACAAGGAGGGATTCCCATGAAAATCGCCATCATCGGCGCCACAGGCATGGCCGGGCGCGCCGTCTTCAAAGAAGCGCAGGCGCGGGGCCACGAGGCCGCGGCCATTGTGCGCAACGGCGAGCGCGCCCGCCAGCTGCTCGGCAACGGGGCCCGCGTTCTGGCAAAAGACGCGTTCGAGCTGACAAAAGAAGATCTTTCGGAATTCGACGTGGTGGTCGACGCGTTCAGCGCACCGCCCGAAAAAGCCTACCTGCACGTGGAGCTGGCGGCGAAGCTCGTCGCCCTGTTCCGCGGCACCCAAAAACCGCGCCTGTTCTTTATCCTCGGGGCCGGCAGCCTGCTGGATGAAAACGGCCGGCCTTTTGTCGAAACCCTCCGCAGGCAGCCCGGTGCCGAAAGCTGGGTCGCGATTCCGGAAGCGCAGTTCCGGGAGCTTGAATTCCTGCGCGGCGCCGACAACGTCAACTGGGTGGGCATCTCCCCCTCCGCCGTGTTCCAGGAGGGCGAACGGCACAGCCCGAAGCTGGGGAAAGACCATCTGCTCAGCGCCGAAGACGGCGGCTCGCATGTGACGAACGCCACCGCTGCCGCCGCCATTCTGGACGAAATCGAGCATCCGTCCGTCAGAAACGGCCGTTTCACCGTATCCGACTGATTTTCTTTGACAAAAGATCCATCTGAAATAAACACAAATAAAGGAGTGTTTTTTATGAGCAGTAAAAAAATCGGGGTTTTCGTAGGCAGCCTGCGCCGCGATTCCTTCAGCCGCTCCATTGCGAGGGCGGCCGCCTCTCTGGCGCCTGCAGAGCTTGCCATGCAGTTCATCGACATCGGCGGCCTGGCGATGTACAACTCGGATTTCGACGACGACGGAAACCCGCCCGAGGCCTGGGTCCGCTTCCGCAAAGAGATTGCGGCGCTCGACGGATTTCTGTTCGTCACGCCGGAATACAACCGCTCGGTGCCGGCCGTGCTGAAAAATGCGCTGGACGTCGGCTCCCGCCCGTACGGGCACAACGCCTGGGACGGAAAGCCGGGCGCCATCATCAGCGTCTCGCCCGGCAGCCTCGGCGCTTTCGGCGCGAACCACCACCTGCGCCAGCCGATGGTGTTCCTGAACGTCCTGCTGCTCCAGCAGCCGGAGGCCTACATCGGCAACGTGGCCTCCCTGCTGAACAGCCAGGGCGAGCTGATGGACGATCGGACCCGCGAATACCTCAAAACATTTATGGGCGCGTTCGCCAAATGGGTCGGGACCGTTTCGGGTTCCCGCTGAGCCGGAGCGCGGCAAAAAAATCAGGGCCACGCGTTCAATGCGTGGCCCTGATTTTGTGGGTTTCCGTTTATGGACGGACCTTGCGGGCAGCTATTTGGAGAGGTCGATCTTCTGCGTACAGTCGGCCTGCATGTCTTTCATGGCCTGCGCGGGGGTCACCGTGCCCGCCACGGCGGCGTCCAGGTGCTTGCCGACAATATCCTGCAGCTCCTGGTACTGCGAGATGACCGGCGGCGTCACCAGGTAGTCGAGACTCTTGAACACGGCCTGCCGGTTGGAAGGGGGCGTCTGTGCCGTGTATTGGTCGATGATGGATTTGTCGTTGACCGGCGGCAGCTCCCACCCGGCGTCGAGGCGGATCTGGGTCGCCTCCTTGTTGGAGGAAATGAAGGTGATGAATTTAACCGCTTCGTCCGCCACCTTGCTGTCCTTGTTGATCACGTATCCGTTGGAGAAGAAATGCGTCGCCTTCTGCGTGTTGCCCGGCTCGACGACGACGTCCCATTTGAAATTGCAGTTCTTCGCAAAATCCGGGAAGGCCCAGCAGCCGGTGACCAGCATGCCGAGGCGGCCGGACTTGAAGAGATCCCAGTCGGCGTTGGCGGTCCGCTCGACCTGCGCGGCGGTCGGCATGACGTTGGTTTTGGCCTGCATATCCACCATGTACTGCAGCGCCTGCACGTTGGCCGGAGAATCCATGGTGAACGACTTGCCGTCGGCACTGATCAGGCCGCCGCCGTTCTGCTTTGCAACCTTATAGAATTCGTTGAAGGTGCAGGGGTGGTAATAGCCGTAGGTGTCTTTGCCGAGCGCGCGGATTTTCTGAGCCGCCGCCATGGCGTCCGACCATTTCCAGTCGTCGGTCGGGTAAGAGACCTTCGCCTTGTCGAACAGATCCTTGTTGTAGAAAAGAAGGACAGTCGAGAAGCTGTCGGGCACGCCGTACTGCTTGCCGTCTGCGCTGAACGCCTTCAGGGCGGTCTGGTTGTATATCGAAACGTCGACGTTCTGGGATTTGATGAGATCGTCAAGAGGCATCAGGGCGTTTTTCTTCGCGTAGGAAACGAAATTTTCATAGTTCAGCTCGAACACGTCCGCGGCCTTGCCGCCGGCCACCTTCGTCGTCAGCTGGGTGAAATAATCGTCGTAGCCGTAGGACTGCATTTTGATGGTGACGTTCGGGTTTTCCGCCTTGTAGGCGTCGATCATCTTCTGCAGATACTGCTCGTTGTCGCCGGAACCGGAGAACTGGTCGAACGTGATGGTGACCGGCCCGGAGGCGGAAGACGCGGAAGCTGCGGAAGTCCCGGCGGACCCGCTCTGACTGCTCGCGGCGGGTGCCGACGAACACGCGGCAGAGGTGAACATCAGTGCCGTCAGAACCAGGCTTAAAATAGAGCGCTGCATTTTCATCATGATTCCTCCATCTTTATTTTGGTTGCTTTTTCCGCCTCTTTCCGCTACAATAAGAGCGGAAGCGGGCGGCGGGCTGCTGTCTGCTTTTACAAAAAGACTACACATGCTTTTGCCGGCGGTGTAGCCTTTTTCATTTCACCTGCCTTTCCGTGGGAACATTCAGAGCCTTTACCGAGCCGCGTTCCACAATCTCTACGGGCATGATCTCTTCCCGCTTGGTCAGGGTCGGATCCTCCATGCTGTTGAACAGCAGCTCCATGGCGCGTTCGCCTTTTCCCGAAATATCCTGGTGGACCGTCGTGAGGCCGGGCGTCAGGTACTTTGAAACCTGCAGATCGTCGAAGCCGATGACGGAGATATCGTCCGGCACGCGGATTCCGCGTTCGTAAAAGGCCTTCATGGCGCTGATTGCGAGAATGTCGGCGGAAGCGACGACGGCCGTCGCCTTCAGGCCGGAGTCGCACAGCCTGTTTGTCAGCCCGATGCCGTTCTCGTAATCGATTTTGCCTTCGAACACATAGTCCGGGCTGAACGCGAGCCCCGTTTCTTCCATCGCCTCGCGGTAGCCCTTCAGGCGCTGCTTCATCACGCCGTTTTCCCGGATTTCGCCGCAGAAGAAGGCGATTTCGCGGTGCCCGTGCTCAATCATATATTTTGTCGCAAGATAGCTGCCGTAAGCGTCGTCGACGCTGACGCTGTGGTAATAGTGGTCGTTGCAGTAGCTGTCGACCAGAACGATGGGCTTCTGGGATTTTTTCATCTCCTGGTAGAAGCTGTTGGGATACATCCCGATTGCGATGATCCCGTCCAGGTTCCGCTCTTTTGCCAGGGTCAGGTACGTTTCGTTCGAGTCCGACGCGGAAATCAGTACGTGGTACCCGCGTTTTCTCGCGCACAGCTCGATGCTCCCAAGAATTTCGCTGTAGAAGTTATTTTCAAACATCAGGCGGTTGCCCTCTTCCGTCTGCGGGACCACCACGCCGATCAGCTTGGAGCTTCCGGCCGTCAGGCTGCGCGCGGAGAGATCCGGCACGTAGTCCAGCGCGCTGATGGCGCCCCAGACGCGGCGCTTCGTCTCTTCGGAAATGGTCCTTTTCTTGTTGAGCACATACGAGACCGTTGCCGGCGAGACGCCCGCCGCCGCGGCGACCTGTTTGATCGTGACCTTTTTATTCATGAATCATTCCCACTTTTGTTTAATCGATTAAACTAATTTCGAGTTAATAATAACGATAATTTTGTGCCTTGTCAAGAGTTTTACATAAAAAATATTTATATTCGGGCTATACTATTGACAATATGTTGATTATCCGCTATATTTTTGTTGGATTCAAATTTAACCGATTAAACAGCAGGAGGTTGTTTTCATGTCGTCCTCTTACATACCGACCGGGAACCAGATGATTTCCCTGCCGCGGATACGGCGGGAAACGGCCGGAATCTGCGATATGACCTTTCTTTCCATGGGGTGCAAAGGCCTGATCGACCTGCGCGGCGACGAAGGGAAGCCGCTGATTGCTCCGTTCCTGAAAATCGACGGGGAATCCTTCCCGCTGCGGGCGCCGGAATGGGAGCGGCTCGGGTACTGGATTCCCTGCTTCAAGCTGCAGTCCGGCGGCCTTTCCCTGCGGGGCGTGATTCTGGCGCCGGTGGAGGAGCGCGGCTTTCTGGTTCGGCTGGAGCTCGAGAACCATTCGGAAGCTCCGTACAGGGCCGAATTCGGCCTTGAGGGGCGCTGGGCGTCGAGCTGGCACTGCGTCAACGAGGAGAAGCGGATTGACGCGGCGCAGCGCTGCTTCAAAAGTGCCTGGAACGACGGCATCGTGTTCGACGCGCGCTGCGGGACGCCCCTGTTTGCGTTCGCGCCCATGGCGGACAGAGAATGCGAGACCTCTTTTTCCACCGGCGCGGACGGGGTCGACTACCGCCTGGCCCGGGCGGAGACGCTTGCCCCGGGCCGAAACTGTTCGCTGACGGTGTACTGGGGCCTCGGGTTCGAGGAGGTCGCCGCCGCGACCAGCGCCAAAGAAATGCTGCGGCAGGGGTACGGGTTCGAGCTGGAGCGCACGCTCGCGTGGCTCGGGAAACGCGCCGTTGAGTTCCGGGACGGGAAGCTGACGCAGCTTTACAATACCAATCTGTTCTTCTGCATCTTCTTTTCGACCGGCGTCACGCTGGACACGGAAGAGCTTGTGGTCGTCACGAGCCGCAGCCCGCGCTATTACGTCAGCGCGGCGTACTGGGACCGCGACAGCCTGCTGTGGAGCTTCCCCGCCGTGCTGGACGCAGACCCGGAACTCGCGCGCGAGATGCTTCTTTCCGTGTACCGGCGCCAGGCAAGAAATTTCGGGGTCCATTCGCGCTATATCGACGGTACCGTGCTCGAGCCCGGCTTCGAGCTGGATGAGCTGGCGGCGCCGGTGCTGGCGCTTGAAATGTACGCGAAGGCCGCGGGCGACGCGTCGATTCTGGAAGAGGAAGCCGTGCGGTCCGGGGTCAAACAGATCCTGCGCCGGCTCGGGCAGCACCGCAGCGCCTCCGAAGAGCTGTACGACACGTTTTTGCAGCCGACGGATGACGAGCGCGTCTACCCCTACGTCACCTACGACAACGTTCTGGTCTGGGCGGCCCTCCGCGCGGCCGCGCGTCTGTTTCCCGCCTACCGGGAGCTGGAACGGACGGCCGAAAAAGTCCGGGAGGCAATCGGGTGGCTGTGCGTGAAAGAAAAGGACGGCAGAAAATTTTACGCGTGGTCCGTGGATCTGCTCGGCCATTACAATATCTACGACGAGCCGCCGGGCAGCCTGCAGCTTCTTCCGTACTACGGCTTCTGCGGGCCGGACGACGAAATCTACCGCAATACGGTCGATCTGATCCGCTCCGCCGACTACCCGTACAGCTTCTCTTCGTGCAGGTTTGCCGAAATCGGCTGCCCGCACGCGCCGCACCCGTGGATCCTCAGCGTCGCCAACAGCCTTCTGTGCGGCCGGGTCCGGCGGAGCGCGGATTTTCTGCACAGGGTCGGGATGGACGATCTGATCGCCTGCGAGAGCGTGGACGAAAACACGGGCGAGTGTGCGACGGGCGCGGCGTTTGCGACCTGCGCCGGTTTTTTGTGCCACGCGATGAAACAAACAAAGGAAAGGCTGGACCGCGTCGATGAGAAATGACATCAAGCTGGAAAAATGGAGCATCGGGACGAAACCCGCGGCCAGGGACGACGATTTTTTTGAAAGCGTGTTCTTTTCGGGGAACGGACGCATGGGGGCGCGCGGATATCTTGCCTGTGCCGACGACGCCCCGCCCTTTCGGAACGGCCTGTTTGTCGCCGGGATGTTCGGCGAGCTGAAGCCGGGCCTCACGGATTTTATGAACCTGCCGACGCCGGTCTACGCGAAGATATGGGCGGACGGGACGAAGGCCGCAACCGGCGGCGCCGCCGTGAGCCGCGCGCTCGACCTGCGCGGCGGCCTGTTTACGGCCGAGTTTACGGCGCGGTGCGCGGGGAAGTCCCTGCGCGTAAAAGAGGAGCGCTTTTTCTCGCTTGCCGATACAGGCCTGCTGGTCCAGAGGATTACCCTCACCCCGGAGGAGGACATGGACCTTGAATTGTTCGGCGGCGTCCGCACCTCCTGCTGCAACCTGCCGGTGCCGGACGACCAGACCAAAGACAACACCCGGACGGAGCAGCTCGCCGAAATTGTGCGGAAGGATTTTTCGGACGGCGGCCTGTGCGTCGAGCTGACGGCGAAGGGGACCCGCCTGCGCGTCCGGGAAGAGGTTGCGTTCCGCGCCGGGGCCTTGGCCTTCCGGCGGGTGAGCGAAGACGAAGAGGGCGCGGGGCTTGTCTTTGGGGGCCGTGTCTCCGCCGGGCAGACCGCCTCGGTCGAGCAGTGCGCCTTCGTGGCGACAAGCAGGGACCGGGACCCGCGCATCAGGCGGCCGGCCCCGGACTGGAGCTTCGACGCGCTGTTCGCGCAGAACAGGGCCGCGTGGGCCGAACGCTGGGAAACGGCGGATATCGAAATCGAGGGGGACGGCGAGACGGACGCGGCGGTGCGCTACCAGATTTTTGAGCTGATAGCGAACGATTCCGCCGGGGACCCTTCCGTCAGCATCGGTGCGCGCGGCCTGACCCACACGCGGTATAAGGGCTGCTATTTCTGGGACTGCGATCTGTTCATGATGCCGTTTTACCTTTACACGGACCCCGGCGCGGCAAAAAATCTGATGCGGTACCGGGCGGACGCGCTTCCGCAGGCGAAACGGCACGCGCAGGGCATGAACTGCCCCGGGGCCCGCTACCCGTGGATGGCGTCGTTCGACGGCAGCGAGCAGTGCGAAAGCTGGGACATCGGCGCTTCGGAGCTTCACGTGACGGCGGACATCGTCTTCGCCATGGACCAGTACGTACAGGCGACGGGCGACCTTGATTTTTACGCGCACGGCGCGGCCGAGGTCTATGTCGAGACCGCGCGCTTCTGGGCGGGCCGCTACACGCCGGAGCCCGGCACCGGCCGCGTGAATCTGCTGTTCTGCAAGGGGCCGGACGAATATTGCGGCATTACCGGGAACAATCTGTATACGAACATGCTTGTGAAAAGGAATCTGAGGCTTGCCCGCGGGGCCGCCCGTTACCTTCTTGAAAACGACGAGGCGGCCACCCGGCGCCTGGCGCTCACGGAGGAAGAGGCGGCGGCGTGGGCCGCGCTGGAGGACGCCATCAAACTGCCGAGGGACCCGGCCACCGGCCGCTGGAAGCAGGACGACACCTTCGACCTGCTGGAACCGGTGCGCGTTTCGGACCTGAAAAAAAACGACGCGGCCAGCTACCGGACGGTCTGCTTCGACCGCCTGCAGCGGTACCGGGTCATCAAGCAGGCCGACGTGATTCTGCTGATGACGCGCCTGCCGGAGGTCTTCACCGCAGCGGAAAAGCTCGCCGCCTGGCAGGATTTTGAGCCGGTGTGCCTGCACGATTCCACCCTCAGCTTTGCCACGCACGCCCTGTTCGCGGCGCAGAACGGCCTGACGGACGCGGCGCGGTCCTATTTTCGCAGGGCCCTCTTTCTGGACCTGCGCGACGTGATGGAAAACACCGGCATGGAGGGTCTGCACGCCGCCTGCCTGGGGGAGTGCTGGCAGACGGTCGTGTTCGGGTTCGGCGGGCTTTCCTTTGAAAACGGAAAGCCGAAGCTGACGCCGCGCCTGCCGCAGAACATCCGCGGCCTCCGGTTCCGCTTTTTCTACCGCGGCGAAGCATACGAGGCCTCCGTGGGAAGCGGACGCGCCTCGCTGCATAAACTCGGTTCCGGGGCCGGCCCGGAAAGACAGACTGAGACGAAAAGGGGGAGTGCTTTATGAAATCTTCGCGCACGTCGGGCTTCCGCGCCGCGCTGCCGTTCCTGCTGCCGAGCCTTATCGGCTTTTTCGTGTTCAGCCTGATCCCCATCGCGGCGACGCTGCTCATCAGCCTGACGAGCTGGGACGGTCTGAGCCGGCTGACGCTGGCGAGCGATTTTCAGGGCTTTATGAAGCAGTACTATGTCGGCTTTCAGAATTACGCCTCCATTTTTACCGGCGACGAATTCTGGCAGGTGATTCGGAACACCCTGAAATTCGTCGTGCTGTACATCCCGATCATGCTGGTCGTTTCGCTCGGCGTGGCGGCCATCCTGAACAGCAAGGTGCGCGGCGTCGGCTTTTTCCGCGTGGTGTATTACATCCCCGTCATCACGTCGTGGGTGGCGGGCTCGCTGATCTGGAGGTGGGTGCTGAACCCGCAGTACGGCATTTTGAACGCCATGCTTTCCGCGGTGGGCATTCAGGGCCCGCAGTGGCTGCAAAGCCCGCAGTGGGCGATGCCGGCGATTGTTCTGGCGTCGGTCTGGAAGGACATGGGCTATTTCGGCCTCATGCTGCTGGCCGGCCTGCAGGGCATCAACCGCGATTATTACGAAGCGGCGGCCATCGACGGGGCGGGGCGGGTCAAACGCTTTTTCAAAATCACGCTGCCCCTTCTGACGCCGACCATTTTCTTTGTCCTTATCATCAGCATGATCAACTCCTTCCAGATTTTCCCGCAGGTGGTCATCATGACGCCGGACGGCGGCCCAGGCGGTTCCACCATGGTCATGGTGGAGCGCATCTACAAATACGGGTTCACCTACTACAAAATGGGCGTCGCCTCGGCGCTCAGCTGGATTCTGTTCCTGATTATCATGGTTCTGACTTTTGTGCAGATGAAACTGCAGCATAGGTGGGTGAATTACGATGACTGATTCTTCCCGCGCGAGGCAGACCGTTTCCCGCGTGTTTTTCTATCTGGCGGCTCTGCTTGTCGCTTTTCTGGTCTGCGTGCCCTTCTTCTGGATGATCGTCACCTCCGTTAAGAGCAGCGGCGCGCTGATGCTGCTTCCGGTGGAGTGGATCCCCAGAAATCCGACGCCCGACGCGTACCGCAAGCTGTTCCGCATCCCGAATTTCTGGTCCTCCATCCTGAACAGCTTCTACGTCTCCGTCTGCTGCACGGCCCTGCGGCTTCTCTGCGCGGCCATGGCCGCCTTTGCGCTGACCAAGATCCGGTTCCGCGGACGCGGGGTCGTCTTCGCCCTGTTCCTCGCCGCGCTGATGATCCCCGCGCAGACCACGTTCATCCCGCTTTTCATCGTCATGAGCAAGCTGAACCTTCTGAACAACCTCAATGCGTTCCTGTTCCTGCAGCTCTTCAACGCGTTCGCCATTTTCATGCTCCACCAGAAGATGCTGACGGTCAACGACGCGTTCATCGAGGCGGCGACCATCGACGGCGCCAGCCTTGGGCGGGTGTTCTTCCAGATTATCCTCCCGCTTTGCCAGGGCACGCTGGCGACGCTTGCCATTCTGTCGTTCATGGATCTCTGGAACGATTACCTGCTTCCCCTGGTCCTGCTCACCGACCAGGCGAACTATACGCTCCCGCTGATTCTGAACTCGATGCAGGGGCAGTACAGCAACCAGTACAACCTGATGATGGCGGGCAGCCTTGTCTCCATCATCCCGATCCTTATCGTGTATATTTTCGCCCAGAAATATTTTAAGGAAGGACTTACGGTCGGCGGCGTAAAGGGCTGACCCGGAACACGGCCATGAAACGAATCCATTTCGACCGCCCCGAAGCGGAGCTGCGCTTCCCCTTCCGCGGCGGCGAGGCGCGGCTTCGCTGGAAGGCGGAAGGCGAAGACGCGAAGCTGTTCATTTCCCTTCCGTACCGCGCCGCGTACGGCATGGGGGAAAAATACGACGCCCTGAACCAGAAGGGCCGCACGGCGGTGAACCGGGTCGAAGAAAAATTCTGCCGTCAGGGCGAAAAGACGTACTGCCCTGCGCCGTTTTTCCTGACGGACACGGGCTTCGGCCTTTTTGCGGAAACCGACTGCCCGACGCAGTTCAGCTTCGGCGAGACGATTGCCGTCTCTCTGCCGGCCCGCGCCGGCGTCGTTCTTTTCGACGGCTCGCCCGAGACGATTATCTCCGAGTATATGGCCCTGCTGGGGCCGGCCCGGATCCCACCGAAATGGGCCTTCGGCCCGTGGATTTCCGCCAACCACTGGGATTCGCAGGAAAAGGCGGAGCGCCAGATGGAGCTGCTGCGGAAATACCGGTTCCCCGCGACCGTGCTTGTGCTGGAGGCATGGAGCGACGAAAGCACGTTCTATATTTTCAACGGCGCGAAATACAAGCCCGTGCCGGGCGGCGCCGCGCTTCGGTATTCTGATTTCGATTTTTCCGGAGGCCCGTGGCCGGATCCCCGCGGGCTGACGGAAGATCTGCACGGCGCCGGGCTGCACCTCGTTTTGTGGCAGGCCCCCGTCTACAAAAAGCTGCAGGCCGGGGAACCGGAGAACGCGCAGAATGAAAACGACCGCAGCTTTGCGGCGCAGAACGGGCTGTGCGTTCGGACGCAGGCCGGGGAGCCGTACCGGATCCCGGAAGGGCACTGGTTCGCCGGGTCCATAATACCGGACTTTAC
This sequence comes from Bacillota bacterium, assembly GCA_023412715.1. Classification (GTDB taxonomy): domain Bacteria; phylum Bacillota; class Clostridia; order Oscillospirales; family Acutalibacteraceae; genus Thermocaproicibacter. The sequence continues at coordinate 20,718 of JAEZCC010000027.1, read as the reverse complement.
GAACCCGGAGACGAAAAAGCACTGGTTCGCCAAGCGGAAATACCTGCTCGACCTGGGCGTGGACGGTTTTAAAACGGACGGCGGGGAATTCGTCTGCAGGGACGATCTGCGCTTTTTCGACGGCTCCGACGGAAAGCGGATGCGGAACCGGTATGCCCAGAGCTACACGCAGGCCTACACGGAGTTCATCGGGGAAAACCGCGTGCTGTTCAGCCGCGCGGGCTATGCCGGCCAGCACGGGACCCCCATCTTATGGGCGGGGGATCAGCAGAGCGAAAACGGGGAGCTGAAAAGCGTGCTGCGCGCGGGCCTTTCCGCGGCCATGACGGGGATCCCGTTCTGGGGGTTCGACATCGCGGGCTTCGCGGGGCCGCTGCCGTCCCTCGACCTCTACCGGCGCGCGACGCAGGCGGCCTGCTTCTGCCCGGTCATGCAGTGGCATTCGGAGCCGGACGGCGGGCAGTTCCGCGATCTTCTGCCGTCGAAAGAGGGCGACAACGAACGCAGCCCCTGGAACCTTGCGGCGGGATACGGAAAGCCGGAATTTGTGGAAGAGATGCGCTTCTGGCACAACCTGCGGATGAATCTGCTGCCGTATCTTTACAGCACCGCGCTGGAATGCGCACAGCGGAACCGCCCCATGCTCCGCCCGCTTGTGTACGCCTTCCCCTCCGACGAAGCGGTCAGGGACATTGAGGACGAATTCCTGCTGGGCGACAGCCTTCTGGCCGCTCCGCTGACGGAAGAAAATGCGGCCGGCCGGAGCGTTTATCTCCCTGCCGGGACGTGGTACGGCTTTTTTACGGGCAAAGCCTACCGGGGCGGGCAAAGGCATGAAATCGCCTGCGAGGGCCGCCTTCCGGTCTTTCTGCGCGGCGGCTACGGCGTCGCGCTGAACCTGGACGATTCCCTGCGGCTCGGCAGCGGCGTCGGCAGCCGGACGGACCGCCTGCGCAATCTTTGTTTCTTCCTTGCCGGGGAATCCGGGGCCGTCCGGTTCCGCGACGACCTCGGCAACGACTTCGCCCTCGGCTGGAAGGGCGGCGAATGGAGCGTGTCCGGGGAAAAGAGCGTTCCGCTCACGGTGCGGGTTTTCCAATGACGGCGGAAAATAAACAGGATTCGGCAGATAGGGAGCAAGAAAGCATGCGAAAATACGACGGCATTCTTTTTGATTTGGACGGCGTCATCTGCCGGACCGACCAATACCACTATCTTGCGTGGAAGAAGCTGGCGGACGGACTCGGGATTCCCTTCGACGAGCAGGTCAACGAACGGCTCCGCGGCGTGAGCCGCATGGAGAGCCTGGAAATCATCCTCCGGCATGGCGGGAAGATCTGTTCGGAGCGGGAAAAAGAAGAGCTGGCGGAAGAGAAAAACCGGGATTATGTCCGCCTGCTGCGAAAGATGACGCCGTCGGACGTGTCTTCCGACGTAAAAGAAACGATGGACGCGCTGAAAAAAGCTGGCTGCAGGCTGGCCATCGGTTCTTCCAGCAAAAACGCGCGGTATATTCTGGAACGCATCGGCCTTTCGGACTATTTCGACGCCGTCGTGGACGGCAATGAAATCCGGCATTCGAAGCCGGACCCGGAAGTGTTTTTGTCGGCGGCGCGGAAGCTGGGCCTTCCGCCCGGGCGCTGCCTTGTCGTGGAAGACGCGGCCGCGGGCGTCGAGGCGGCGGTGCGCGGCGGGTTCGACGCGGCCGGGCTCGGCAGCGCGCGTGCGTGCGTTTCGGCCAGATACCGCCTTGCAGGGTTCGCGGAACTGAAAGATGTGGTCGCTGCCGCCGGCAGGGACAAAAAAGATTCCCTCAGAAGAATGGACGGCATCGTGGCGTACTGGAAATCAAAACGCGGCGTGAAAGCGGTGGCTGCCTTCGGCTCGCTGGCCCAGCTCAGCCGGTTCGACCGGTGGTCCGATCTCGATTTTCTGGTCATCTGCGAAGAAGGCGGCAGGGCTTCTCTGCTGAACGGCTTATCCGGGCTGGAAAAGCTTTGCCCGATCGCCTATGTCCGAACCGGGTGCGGCGGCTCCGTTCAGCTTCTGTTCGACGACGGCATCCTCTGCGATTTTGGCGTTGTGACTGAAAAGCAGGCGTCCGGCTTTCCGCACGGGCAGGGACGCATCTTATGGTGCGATTCCGGCTTTTCCCCCGGCTGTGTCCGGCAAAACAGCGGGAACGTTCATGAGCCGGACAACTGGGCCGGCGATGCCCTGCTCCACGTTTTTACGGGGCTTCTGCGCCAGCAGCGCGGCGAGACGGCGGCGGCTTTTGAAGAGATCCAGGTCCTGGCGGTAAAGAGCCTGCTTGCCGGGATTTATCAAGAGAAGCATTTTGAGGGAAGGGATCCCTTTTCCCCCATGCGCCGTGCGGAAGCGTGCGTGCCGGGCGACTGGTCGCTGCCGGCTCTCATGCCGGGCTATTCCCATAATGTAGAGGCGGCGGAAGAAATCCTGGCACGGATTCAAAGTGGAACATATCCGGAAGGGCTGATGGCTCAGGCCGAACGCCTCCTGGACGAATGCCGGTCCCGGGAAAGGACGCGGGCCGCCGGGGCGTTTTAACGGCACAATAATGAAAAAGGGGGGTTCTCCGAGGTTTTCAGAACGACGCCAGCAGGGCGCGCACTTCCTCCGAGGTGGAGGCTTTCACGGCGGATTCCGCCAGGCGGCTGCACGCTTCCAGGGAAAGGGAACGAATCTGCTCTTTGACGAAGGGGATGCTGTGCGCGTTCATGCTGAAGCAGCGCAGGCCGAGCCCCAGCAGCAGGGGGACCGCCTGCCGGTCCCCGGCCAGCTCCCCGCACATCGCCGCCGGGATGCCGGCCTTCCGCGCCGAGGACAGGACGTGCCGGATCAGCGCAAGCACGCCGGGGTTGTACGGGTCGTAAAGGTAAGCAACCTTCTCGTTCATGCGGTCGGCCGCAAGCGTATACTGCAGCAGGTCGTTGGTCCCGATGCTGAAAAAGTCCGCTTCCTTTGCCGCGGCCGGCGCCTGCAGGGCAATGGACGGAATCTCTACCATAATGCCGGCTTTGATGGTTTCGTCGAAGGGGATTTTTTCGTCCCGAAGCTCCTGCTTGCATTGCTCGAGGATCTTTTTCGCCGCCCGGATTTCTTCGATGCACGACACCATGGGGAACATGACCGCGAGGCTGCCGAAATGGCTGGCCCGGAGGATGGCCCTCAGCTGCGGTTTGAACACCTGCGGCGCATGGAGGCTGATCCGCAGCGCGCGGTACCCAAGGAACGGGTTCGCTTCTTCCGGCAGCCGGAAGTAGCTGAGATGCTTGTCTCCGCCGATGTCCATCGTCCGGATTACGGCGGTTTTTCCGTTCAGCGCCGCCGCGACCCTGCGGTATGCCTCGAACTGCTCCTCTTCCGTGGGGAAGCTGCCGCGGTCCATATAGAAAAATTCGCTGCGGAACAGGCCGACGCCGTCCCCGCCGTTTGCCAGAACGGCGTCCGCGCCGTCCGGGGAGCCGATGTTCCCCTCCACTTTCACCTCCGCGCCGTCCAGCGTCACGGCGGCGAGGGCGGCCCGGCGCAGAACGCCGTCGCGCTCGGTCCGCGCCCTGCGGCCCAGCTCGAGCGCTTCTTCCATCTGCGCCTGCGTGGGTTCCGCGGCGACGGTGCCGTTTCTGCCGTCGACAATGACCGTTTCCCCGTCCTTCAGGCCCGCGACGACCCCGGCCGCGCCCACCACGGCAGGGATTCCCATGCTGCGCGCGAGGATCACCGCGTGCGAGGTTTTGCTCCCCGTTTCGCTGACGATCGCCAGAATTTTGCTGGTGTCGAGCGACATGGTGTCGGAGGGCGTAACGTCGGCGGCAACCAGCACGTAGGGGCTGCTGCTTTCCCGCGCCGCTTTCCGTTTCCCGCTCAAAGCAAACTGAAGCCGGCTGCCCACGTCGCGGATGTCCGCCGCGCGGGCGCGCATGTATTCGTCCTCAAGGGCGCCCATCTCTTTGCAGACGGCTTCGACGACCTGCCGCGACGCATACGCGGCGCTCAGCCGCTCCGTCCTGATTTTTCCCCGGATGCTGTCCGTGATTTCCGGGTCCTCCAGAATCATCATCTGCGCCTCGAAAATTTCCGAAGCTTTGGCTCCGATTTCCTTCTTTGCCTTTTCCGCAAGGGCGGCGATCTCACCGCGGACGGTCCCGACCGCGGCTTCGAATTTCTGAAGCTGCGCGTCCGTTTCTTCCGCGCCGACGCGGGTCGGCCCGCCGGTTTGCACGGGGCCTTCCCGGCTGATTCTGACGAGCCCCGCCGCGATTCCGTCGCTTCCCGCGACTCCCTGATAGATTTTCATAAGTATCCTCCGCTGCCGCCGCAGATTTCCGCGGCGGTCATTATTTTTTGTTTCCGGCGCGCAGGCTCTGCCCCGCGCCGGCCGTCTCGTCCAGATACGGCAAAAAGATTTCGGCGGCGTAGGCAAGCTCGGACATCGGAACGTTGACGCCGAAAATCTCTTCCGTTGGGGTCAGGTCTTTTTCGATCAGATAGATCAGCTGCGCGTGGGCGTCCAGAAAGGCGTTCAGCTTTACATATTTCAGCGGCTCGTTCCGGATGACCCGCTCCAGCATATGCGAGCAGTGAAAGATGAATTTTATGGCGATCTCGTCGGAATAGGGGAGCCCCAGCTCGTCCAGGATCGCGTTCATTGCGGAAAGAAGGCTTCTGGCCGCTTTTTCCGGGTTCAGGAACGTCAGGGACTGCGACAGGATTTCATGGATGATGCGGCTCATGAAATCCGGCTCCTCACTGCCGGGGGAGTTCTCAGGCCCCGGCCGCCCCTGCGGGAACGCGGCGCACAGGGCCTGCAGGGTGCAGCCCGGCTCCATGCTTTTCCGCGCCGCCGACAGCATCAGCGGAAGCGAGACGTTCGGCAGGGTGTCCGCCGGAATCCCCGTGCCGCGGGTCAGGGATTGGTGCAGCGAGAGCAGGGGCTCCATATCCGTGAGGAACAGCACCCCCAGTCCCCTGTCAAGCTCCGCAGCCTGACGGCGGACGGCCTGCAGGAGATCTTCGTACGTCATCCCGGCGCCGAAATTGATCCAGGCGACGCGGCTGCAGCCGCAGACGGAGTTGACGTACTTCGCCATGGATTCCGCCGCGCTTTCCCCGTGGCAGACCGCCAGCAGGCCCACCCGGCTGTTTTCGGACCACCGGGAGGCAAGGTACAGGTACATGGCGATGAACCCGAGCTCCTGCTCCGGAAGAAGCAGCCCCGTCGCCTGCCGGATGCAGTCCCTGAGCTTCTGTGCGGCTTCATATTCCCTGGGGTTGGTGCGGCCGACGTCCGCGGTCCCGGAATAGCGGACCGGCACGCGGTTGGAAAGCCGGGAAAGGACGTTCCGCAGATGCAGCAGAAAGCCGTACAGCAGCGACTGGTTCTGCATCATGTACCGGTAGTCGCCGCCCGAAAGGGCGTTGCTGACCGCCTCGAACACCGGCGGCGCAAGCAGCTTTTCCGGGTGAAGAAGCTTTGCGTCGGCGCCGGAGCGCAGCCTGGAAATGCATCTGCCGATGTAGCTGTCCACATTCCCGACCTCGACCACTTCCCCGTCTGTCCGGCCGGGGTCTTCGGAAAGCCCGCCCGTTTCCGGCTTTTCGGCGGGCTTCGGGACGGCCGGAGCCCCGCCCGGCGTGAGCAGCACGTCGTCGCCGTCCAGACCGGAAAGGAGGGCGGTCACTTCCGCAGTCCGCGGGCTGCCGCCCGAAACCGTCTGCAGGACCTCCGGCGGCAGATGCCTCTCCGTAATCCCGACCACCTTCCCGCGGATCGGCTGTGCCGTATATTCCAGGTACGCCTGCGAGCACACGATGCGGACGAGGTTTTTCATCTCCGCAATGTTCCCGTGGTACGGCATGGCCGCAAGGCAGGCGAGAACGTCGCGGCGCAGCCGGACGGGCAGCCGCATGGCCGCGGCTTCTTTGCCGAAAAAGAGGAACAGGTATTCCAGAATCTCCCGCGTGCTGCGCTCGCTGATGCTCGGCAGGCGGATGACGACAGGGATGCGCTCGCACAGCCGTTCAATCAGCTGGGAACCCGGCGGCTCCGTCGTGGCGCAGATGACCATGACGTCCGCCTGACGGAGGATCGCCGGCTCTCCCAGCCTGGAATAAATATTTTTCTCAAGGAAAGCGGCGAGCAGGTCCATCGCTCTCGGCGGCAGCCTTTGGATATTGTTGAGGTACAGAATCCCCTTGGTGGTTTCAATCAGCCCGCGCTTTCCCTTTTCGTCGCCCGGAAGGGCCCCCTTCGCAATGCCGAACAGCTGGGCCATAATGTGCTGCGCGGAAGACGAGGAGTAATCCTGGCAGTCGAACACGACAAATTTTGCGTCGGGCGGAAGGGCGCCGGTTTTCATGGCGTAGTCGTACATCTCTTCGGCAAACCTGCTTTTCCCGATGCCGAGGCTGCCGGCCAGCAGCGTGTGCAGCCCCCGCGGCGGGTAGGAAACCGCGGCCTTGGCCTGCCGGATCATGGCCGCCATGCTGCCGTCCCAGCCGATTTCCCGCTCCAGCGCGGCCGCGGAGGGCGGGGCGGCTTTTGGGCTTTTTTCGCGCTCGCCCAGAAAGTCGCGCAGCGTCTGCCCCTTCGGGACGGCGGACGGGAAAAAGACGCCGGGAAAACGCCTGGCCAGTTCCTCCCGGTGGGCGTAGAGCGTCGGCCTGCCGATGATTTTGACGACGTCCCCGGAGCGCTGCAGAACGTTCAGCAGCTTCGACACGTTCGCCCGGTCCAGCTTGAGCAGGGAAGCGATGTTCCCGGCGTCGGCGCCGACGGTCCCCTGCGGAGCTTCCGACAGCTGGCGGGAAGTGATGTTCTTGACCGTTTCCAGAATTCTGGTGGAACGGTCCAGCTTTGTGTGTCGGTTTTCCATGCCTTTTCACCATCCGCCAATTGCAAAGATTTTAGATCTAATAGCTAAAAATTCGGAATATAACTCTCTCTATTATTACGCTATACTGAAAACAGAAAAATATGTGAATGATTAAAGAATAAAATGTGAAATTTTTATTAACAGTAGGAAAATACTGTGTCATTTCCGTCGCTCCCCGTGTCGTTTACCGGGCCTGCGCGGATTTTCCGAAGAAAAGTGTGTCGATTCTACCGATTTTCCATGCCACAGACCGGCAGGGCCGACGAAATGCGTGTCGCCGCCGTGGCGGATCCGGTGCGGCGCGGCGGCCAACCGGCACGGAACAGGCCGATCCGGAAATGACACACTTTCGCGCAAAGAAGGCTGTTCTGAAAAATTAGACAATTTTTTTCATTATGCTATCATTCAACTATGCAGTTATCCCAATGGCTCCCCATAGCCGTGAGAAATCTGCGAAAACATAACAAGGAGGTCTGTCATGTTTGACCTTTTATTATTGAGCCACGGAAGCCTTTCCGTGGAGCTCCTGAAAACGGCCGAGATGATTGTCGGCAGCCAGGGGCCCGGCGTGAAGGCGCTCGCCGTGCCGCCGGAGTGCGGCATGGACGAGCTTTCCGAGGCGATCAGAAAGTTTGTGGCGGATTCTTCCCCCCGGGGCGGAACGCTGATCCTCTGCGACATTCTCAGCGGCAGCCCGTTCCTCGCCGGCACGCGCGTTTTCGGCGAGCTCGGCGGGACCGTTCCGGTGGAGATTGTAACGGGAGCGAATCTGCCGATGCTAATTGAGGTGCTGAACTGCAGGGAATCCTGCAATCTGAAAAAGGCGAAAGCCATTGCGGTCGCGGAAGGCACCGCGGGAATCCAGGACTTCGCCGCAAAGCTCAAAGGCGGCGCCAGATAGCCGTATCATAAACCGAAGAGGAGGAACCCATTGTGGAAATCGTACTGTACCGCGTCGATGAACGGCTCGTGCACGGGCAGATTATCGCCTCGTGGTCGAAATACCTGGGCCTGAAACGCATCGTCATTGTAGACGATCAGCTTGCGAAGGATGATTTCATGAAGCAGGTGCTGACGATGGCGGCGCCCGCCGGGATCCGGATTGAAATCACGTCGGTCGAGAAAGCGGCCGAACGGATTGCTTCCGACAGCGGAGTCGGGGAAAAAGCCATGATTCTGTTCAAGCAGCTCAAATATGCCCTGGGCCTCGCGCTGGCAAATCCAAAGATGAAGGAACTGAATCTGGGCAACATCGGGGCCGGCCCGTCAAGAAAGGCGATCACGAAAAACGTGTTTCTCTCGCCGGAAGAAAAGGAGATGATTCATCAGCTTCAGCAAAAAGGGGTGTCCGTTTACCTGCAGATGCTGTACTCCGACGCGAAGATCGACGTTTCGTCGAAGCTTTAGCGGCGAAGGCGGAGGATGCGCGGCGCAGCCGCCGCCCGCAGAATTCATTTCGAGCGAGTCCGATCCGGTAAAATTTTAGAGGGAGTTGATATTGTATGATTCTGGTCTATGCTCTTGTGGTCGCACTGCTGACCTGGCTGGTTGCGACCGCCTTCCCGATGTGGCTCCGGTGGTCCTGCTATTTTGGGGCCCCGTTGATTGCCGGCCTGGTCAACGGCCTGATGATGGGGGACGTCACCTACGGGCTGAAAACAGGCGCCACAATCATGATGGCGTACATCGGCATGGTCGCCATCGGCGGCGCGCTGCCGTCGGACATGGCGCTGGCTGGCTACCTGGGTGTGGCGATGACCATGCTTGCGAAAGCGGATCCGTCCGTCGGGCTGACCATAGCGGTCCCGCTGGGCCTGCTGGGCCTGCTGTGCGCGAACGCGAAGATGTCCCTGAACTCCATCTGGGTTCATAAAGCGGACAAATACGCCGCACAGGGCGACACGCGCGGCGTGATTCTGATGAACATGCTCGCCTCGCAGATCATTCCGTTCCTGACTTACTTTATCCCGTCGTTCCTGTGCGTCTACTTCGGCGCCAACTTCCTGCAGGCGATGCTGTCGAGCATCCCGACGCAGGTCATCTCCATCCTGAAGCTGGTCGGCCACCTGATCCCCGCCCTCGGCCTTGCCATGCTGATGAGCTTCCTGATGAAGAAGTCCCTGATTCCGTTCTTCATCGTCGGGTTTGTGCTGGCCGCATACCTCAAGCTGACCACCATGCCGGTTGCGCTTCTTGGCGCGGCGTTCGGCATTCTGCATCTGCTTTACACATTTAAGAACAACGCCATCCTGCAGGGCGATTCCGGCACGGACGTATCGGCGGAGGAGGAGGAAGAAAGATGAGCGATCTCGCAAAAAACGAACAGACCCAGACCGTTTCCCTCGACAAGAAGACGCTGCGCAGGTCCTGGTTCAACTGGGTCTGCTGGGGCCAGATCTGCTACAACTACGAGCGCATGATGGGCCTCGGCTTCTGCCAGTGCATGATTCCGGTCCTGAAAAAGCTCTATAAGAACGACAAGGGCAAGCTTGCCGAAGGCATGACGCGCCACCTGACCTATTACAACACGGAGAATACCTGGGGCGCGGTCATTCCCGGCATGATCGCCGCGCTGGAGGAACAGCGCGCGAACCACGCGGACATCGACGACGATTCCATCAACAACCTGAAGACCGCGCTGATGGGCCCGATGGCCGGCATCGGCGACAGCATTACGCAGGGCCTGGTGAAGGTCATCCTTCTTGCCATGGGCATCGGGCTGGCTTCCCAGGGGAACCCCCTCGGGCCGATTCTGGTCGTGCTTCTCTTTTCCGTTTACGCCCTGGGGGTCAGCTACGCGACCTATTTTTCCGGTTATAAGCTCGGCAAGAACGCCGTGACCAAAATCCTGAGCGGCGGGCTGATCAAGCAGATTACGGAAGGCCTCGGCGCAATGGGCATGACGGTGCTGGGGTGCCTTGTCGCAACGACGATTCCCGTCACGACCCCGCTCAGCTTTACGGTCGGGAAAAACGTGACCAAAATCCAGTCCATTCTGGACCAGATCATGCCAGCCCTGCTGCCGATGGCTATTTTCCTCGGCATCTACGCCCTGCTGCGGAAGCGCGTCAAACCGGTCACGGTCATCATCGTCATTTTCCTCGCGGCCATCGTGCTGTCGCTGTGCAACATTATGACCTGACCCCCGCCGCGTTCCGCATGCGGGCGGCCCGAAACGCAGGCCCTTCTTTCTGCCGGTGCCATACGGCAAATATTCTAATGGAGGAATCATACTTATGTTAATGGAGCAACACTTGAAAACCTTCGGCGTGCCGAAACCGGTGATCGGCTGCCTTCATATGCAGGCGCTGCCGGGGACCTACTACGCCGATCCCTCCGTCACGCTTCAGGATCAGATCGTCCGCCTGAAAGAAGAAGCGAAAATCCTTACCGAGGCCGGTTTCGACGCCGTCGTGTTCGCCAATGAAGGCGACCGCCCCTACCTCAACAAGGTCGGCCCGGAGACGGTCGCCTGCTATACCCGGATTGCCGCGGAGGTCGCGGAGACACTGACAATTCCTTATGGCTGCGGCGTTTTAATCGACCCGTTTGCCACTTTAGCGGTTGCAAAAGCGATTGGGGCAAAATTTGTGAGGACTTATGTGAGCAACAGCTATGTCGGCCTGTTCGGCCCCCAGAGCTACTGCCCGGGCGAAATCTTCCGCTACCAGAAACAGATCGGCGCGGAAGAGGTCCGCGTGTACACCTATTTTGAGGCGCACGCCGGAACCTGCCTGGACACCCGCACTTCCGAGAGCATGGTAGACGCCGGCATTATGAACATGCCGATCGCAGGGGCCCTGTTCGGAGGGCCGAGGGCGGGCCTGCCGCCCGAAAGCTCCAAGCTCGCCGCTATTAAGAAAAGATTCCCGGAAGTGCCGCTGATCATCGGCAGCGGGAGCAGCGCCGGCAACATTGCCAGCCTGTTTCCGTACGCTGACGGCGTCATCGTCGGCACGAGCATCAAAAAGGACGGAATCCTCTGGAACCCCGTCGACGCGAAAAAGGCGCAGGAGTATATCAAAGCGGCGAAATTATTGTAAATGACAGGTGACGCAGAATGTATTCGGTTCATGCCACAGTAAAAAACAAAATAGGCCTTCACGCCCGCCCGGCGACCAAGGTAGCCAGAAAGGCCGCGTCCTATTCCTCTGCCGTCTGGCTGCAGAAGCCGGGCTCCGACGACAGGTCGAACGCCAAGAGCATCACGGCTATCCTTCGCCTGGGCGCCGTCGCGGGAGTGGAGCTGACCATCACCGCCGACGGGCCGGACGAGGAGCAGGCCTGCAGGGAGCTGAAATCCCTGATTGAAAACGAGCTGGAAGAGTAGGCCCCTGCCCGCGTCGGCCGCGGAAAGTGCCGAAAACGGTCCGGCGCCTTTTCGGCGCCGGACCGTTTTGCTGATTTTCCCGTTCGGCCGGGGCGTCAGCCTGCCTTTTTAATCAGGGAGACCTCCACCGGGATGCTTGCGGGGACTGTTTCGCCGTTGATGAGCTTCTGCGCGTTGTCAATCGCGGTGGAACCCATCAGATCCGGCTTCTGGGCGACGGTCGCGGCCATTTTGCCCGACTTGACGGCGCTCTGCCCGTCGTCCGTCGCGTCGAACCCAACGATGACGATATTCTTTTTCGCGGCGGAGACAGCCTCGACAGCGCCGAGAGCCATTTCGTCGTTCTGGGCAAAGATCCCCTTCAGGTCGCCGTGCGCCTGCAGGATGTTTTCCGTCACGTTCAGACCTTTGGCGCGGTCAAACTGCGCGGTCTGGCTGGCGACGACGTTCAGGCTGCCGTCCGCGGCCTCGTGGAAGCCCTTGCCCCTGTCGACCGTAGCGGAAGCGCCGGGGATGCCTTCCAGCTGGGCGACCTTCGCGTTTTTGCCGACCAGGCTGATGAGGTACTCGGTCGCAAGCTTGGCGCCCATCACGTTATCCGATGCGATTTTGCAGTCGACGTCCACGCCGTTCACAACACGGTCCACGGAAATAATCTTGATGCCTTTTGCTTTGGCGTCCTTGACTGCCGGAGCGACGGCGTCGGAATCGACCGGGTTGACAATCAGCACGCCGATGTTCTTGGAGATCAGGTCCTCGATGTCGTTCGTCTGCTTTGCGGTGTCGTCGCCCGCGTCAACCACGGTGAGCGACATGCCAAGCTTCTGGGCCTCCGCTTTCGCGCCGTTCGACAGCGTCACGAAGAACGGGTTGGTCAGCGTGGAAACGGAAAGCCCTATCGTCTTGTTTTTGAGGCCCGCGGCCTGCGAAGCCGCGGAAGCCCCTTCCGAAGACGCCGCGGACCCCGCCGAAGACGTCTGCTCCACGCCCGTGCTGCAGGCGGTCAGCGTGAACACCAGAGATGCCGTCAGAATTGCCGAGAGAAACCTTTTCATACAAATACCTTCCTTTTCTGAAAAATTTATATCGAATGGATGTTTTGAAATCTGAAAGATCACAGGCGAGGCCCTTACCGCTTCCGGTCCGAAAGCACCGCCAGAAGAATCACAAGCCCTTTGACGACGTCCTGGTAATACGACGAAACGTTCATGATGTTCAGCCCGTTGTTCAGGACCGCGATGATGACGACGCCGACCAGGGTCCCGTAAATCTTGCCGCGGCCGCCCGACATGCTGGTCCCGCCGAGGACCACAGCGGCGATGGCGTCCATTTCATAGCCCGTGCCGATGGTCGGCTGCGCGGAACCGAGCCTTGAAAGAAGGATGAGGCCGGCCAGCGCGGAGGTGAGGCCCGAGATGACGTAAACAATGATTTTGGTCTTGCTGACGTTCACGCCGGCAAGCTTCGCGGCCTTTTCGTTGCTGCCCGTCGCGAACACCCGGCGGCCGAACGTGGTCTTATTCAGCATGAAGAAGAACAGGCCGAACATAATCAGCATCACCCAGACGGGCACCGGGACCATCAGGAGGGTCCCTTTCCCGATTCCGGTGAGGAACGGGTCCTGGCCGAGATTTGAAATCGGCATGCCGCCAGAAAAAATCATGGTCAGGCCGCGGAAGACCGTCATGGTAATCAGGGTCGCGATAAACGGCTGCAGACGCCCTTTTGTAACGAGGACGCCGCTCACCCCGCCGAACCCGACGCCCAGCGCGAGCACGGCCAGCATGGCCAGCAGCGGAGAAACTCCCCCGCGCACCATGGCCGCACACAGCATGGAGGTCAGCGCCAGCGTGGAGCCGACCGAAAGATCGATGCCGCCCGTCAGGATGACGCCCGTCATTCCGAAGGCAATCAGCCCGTTGACCGACGCCTGCTTCAGCAGCGCAAGAATATTGTCAATGCTGCGGAAATCGGTGCTGATGACGCTGAAGACAATCACCAGCCCCACCAGGGCGATCACGGAGCCGAGGCTCTGCAGAATGGAATCGGTTTTCAGCCGGTTTACAGTTTTTGTGCTCATTCAAGTTTTCCTCCCGTCGCCAGAATCATAACATTTTCCTGCGTAGCTTTTTGACCGCCGCCGTTGAGATTGTCGAGGATCCCGGCGACTTCTCCCTCGTGGACAACCATGACCCGGTCGCTCATGCCAAGAATTTCCGGAAGCTCGGAGGAAACCATGATGACGGCGACGCCCTTTTCGGCCAGGCGGTTGATGATGCTGTAGATTTCTTTCTTCGCGCCGACGTCGACGCCGCGCGTCGGTTCGTCCAGAATCAGGATCTTCGGGTCGATGAAAATCCATTTTGCAAAGACGACCTTCTGCTGGTTCCCGCCGGAGAGGTTTTCGCACGCCTCCGCCGGACCGGAGCAGCGGATGGAGAGGTCGTGAATGGCGTTCCGGACCATTTCGTCGTCTTTTTTCGAGTCCAGCACGCCGTGCCGGGAAATCTGCGAGAGGTTCGGCAGGCCGACGTTTTTCTGGATGGAATCCTCGAGCATCAGCCCTTCGGTCTTCCGATCCTCCGTAATAAAGCCGATGCCCAGCTTTTTGGCCTGCCGGGGCGAACGGATGTCGACTTCCTTGCCCAGCACCCGGATTTTGCCGGAATCATGCGGCAGGTAACCGAAGATCGCCTGCATGATTTCCGTCCTGCCGGCTCCCATCAGCCCCGACACGCCGAGGACCTCGCCGGCCCGTATGGAAAAGGACACCCCGCTGAACGCGCCCGCCCGGGTAAAATCCTCCACCTCCAGGACGGTGTCGCCGACGGTGCAGTTCCTCGCCGGGAAGCGTTCCCCGATCTCCCGCCCGATCATCATGCGGATCAGGCTGTTCATGTCGGTCTCGCCGATTCTCCGGGTCCCGATGAACTGCCCGTCGCGCAGGACCGTGACGCAGTCGCAGATTTCAAAAATCTCTTCCATCCTGTGGGAGATGTAGATGACCGAGACGCCCTTTTTCTTCAAATCGCCCAGAATGCGGAACAGGGTCCGCGTTTCTTCCAGCGTCATGGCGGCGGTCGGTTCATCCATAATGATGACTTTGGCGTCGACCATCAGGGCCTTTGCGACCTCTATCATCTGCTGCTGGCCGATGGAAAGCTCGCCCATCGGCTTTTTCACGCGGATGCGGACGCCGAGGCGCTGAAGGACCTCTTCCGCCTGCTGTTCCATTTTAACCTTGTCAATCACGCCGAACCGCTTCCGGATTTCCCTGCCGATGAACATGTTCTCCGTCACGGAAAGATCCGGCATCGCGTTGATCTCCTGATAGATGAAGACAATGCCCGCGGCCTCCGCCTCTTTCGGGTGCGTGAAATTCACCGGGCGGCCGTCCACGAGGACCTCGCCGCCGTCCCGTGTATAAACGCCGGTCAGGATTTTCATCAGCGTGGATTTGCCCGCCCCGTTTTCACCCACCAGCGCATGGATTTCTCCGTCCGCAAGCTCGAACTGCGCGTTCTTGAGGACCGGGTTGCCGGCAAAGCTTTTGTTGATGCCTTTCATGCTGATATGCAAGATATCACCTCAAATCCATTCGTCACTGTAAAACCAGTTCGGACTGTTCCACTTCTTTTAAGGTCGGGATCGCCGCCGCGGCGCCTTTGCGGGAAACCGCGATGGAGGAGGCCACCGACGCGAGGCGCAGCGCCTCTTCCGGCGGCAGGCCCCTGAGCACGCCCGCCAGGAAAAAGCCGGTGAACGTGTCCCCCGCGCCCGTCGTGTCAACGACCGGCACCCGGTAGATGCCGTGGCGCAGGCACTGCCGCGCGTCGCGGTAGAACACGCCGCCTTTGCCGAGCGTCAGCACGACTCTGGCCTCCGGGTTCCGCCGGAGCAGCGCCTGTGCTATTTTCTCCGGTTCTTTCTCGCCGGTCAGGCCGCACCCCTCGATTTCGTTCAGAAGGAAGCAGGAAATTTTCTCCAGAGGGTAATCCTTCATCTCCGGAGAGAGGGGCGAAGGGTTCCAGACGATTTTCATTCCCTGCTCAAACGTTTTACCAATCAGGTATAAAATATTGTTGATTTCATTCTGCAGCAGCACCACGTCGCCCGGGCCGAAATGCTTCAGGGCGGCATTGATGTCCTCTTTCGTAATCTCTCCGTTCGCCCCGTGGTAGACGATGATGCAGTTCTGGCCCGAACGGCTGACCTGGATAATCGCCTTGCCTGTGACGGAGCCGCCTTTGCCCACCAGTTCGGTCCGTACGCCGGCGTCGTTCATCAGGTTTAGCAGCCACTGCCCGTCGGGCCCTATTTTGCCCGCATGGTATACCTCGGCCCCCGCCCGGGAAAGCGCCACCGATTGGTTCAGCCCCTTCCCGCCGGGGAACAGCTCCAGGCTTTTCGCCTCGATGGTTTCCCCCGGGCGGACGAACTCGTCCACCTGAAAAACATTGTCGATATTGATGGAGCCAAAATTAAGAATTTTCGGCATTTTCCGCCATCCCCTCTCCCGATAAAGAATTCTTCCGCGGAACGCCTCCCGAGCTGTCGCGGGCCATCAGTTCCGGCTGGAAGCGCACGCTTTCCGGTTTTTCCTCCGGGTGCTCGATCCAACCG
This sequence comes from Bacillota bacterium, assembly GCA_023412715.1. Classification (GTDB taxonomy): domain Bacteria; phylum Bacillota; class Clostridia; order Oscillospirales; family Acutalibacteraceae; genus Thermocaproicibacter. The sequence continues at coordinate 4,869 of JAEZCC010000027.1, read as the reverse complement.
ATGATCTTCTGCACGGCACATTCGCCGATTTCGTAGGCGGGCTGCTTCATGCTGGTAAGCGGGACCTCCATGAACTGCGAAAACTCCAGGTCGTCGAACCCCACGACCGAAAGGCCGCCCGGAATGGGGATGTGCCTTTCTTTCGCCTGTTTGTACACGCCGTAGGCCATCATGTCGTTTCCCGCAAAAACAGCGGTCGCTCCCTGCGCAATCAGCTCCCCCGAAAGCCGGTAGCCCGTCTCCATGTGGTAATCCCCGACTTTTATCAAGGTCGGGTCAAACGTTACACTGCATTCCTGCAGCGCCTTGATATACCCGAACAGACGTTTCTGGGAGGACTGCTCGCCCATCGGCCCGGAAATAAAGCCGATTTTCTTGTGGCCGAACTGAAGCAGGTGCTTCGTCGCAAGATAGCCGCCCAGCTCGTTGTCGACACTCACGCAGGGGGCCGCGGGCTCGGCGCCCTCGTCCTGCACCGCGCGGTCCACCAGAATCATCGGTTTTTCCGCCTGCCGCACAATGTGAAAGCACTGCAGATCCTTGCGCACCTGCGAGCTGACCGCCATGGTGAACAGGATGCCGTCAACGCCCTTGTCGAGCAGCACGTTCACGTAATCCACGTCTTTCTGCGGGTTGTCGTTCGTGTTGCACAGAATCAGGCTGTACCCCTGCTTCTGGCACTCCGCCTCCGCGCCCTTGGCGATCTCGGCAAAAAAAGCGTTCGCAATGTCCGGGATGATAAGCCCGAGCGTCTGGGTCTTTTTCGTAATCAGCCCCACGGCGATGCGGTTCGGGTGGTAGTGCATCTCCTGCGCCGTTCTGAGGACCGCCTGGATGGTCTTCTCCGAAATCCGGTCGCTTTTTCGGTTCAGCACGAGCGAGACCGTGGAAACCGAAAGCCCGGTCTTTTTTGCAATGTCTTTGATGGTTACCCTCATATGTAAAAATCATCTCCGGAGCGGAATGGTCGGAAAGCGGTGCTGCATTCTGCATAAGAAATATGTGATGCTGTGGACAAAATTTAGTAATACGTTTTACCTAGAGGATAACCTCCTTTCACGGGTTTGTCAACACCTTCTTGCAATAATCCTGCCTGTCCCTCCGATTTTTATTTATATTGACAAATCACGTGCAGCATCATTAGTCATAATGACTATATACCGCAAATGCCGGACGCGATATAATAGTCACTAAAGTTAATTAAAACGTTTTATCATAGAATGATAGTATATCTGCTGAAAGGACTGACTTTCCCAAGATGACCAAAGACGGAATTCTGAATCCGGAACTATGCGCCGCAATCGCCGGAGCCGGCCATACGGAATATTTTGTGATCGCCGACCCGGGGCTTCCGCTGCCGGACGGCGTAAAAGTCATAGATCTTTCCCTCGTAAGGGGCATCCCTTCTTTTCTTGACACGCTTAAAGCGGTCTCCGGCGAGCTGGTCGTCGAATCGTTCCTGCTTGCGGAAGAAATGAAAGCGGCAAGCCCCGACCTGCACGACAAAACGTGCGAAACGCTGAAGGGCCTGCCGCACCGGTACATTCCCCACGAAGAGCTCAAAAAGCTGCTGAAGCACGCCAAGGCGATTGTGCGCACCGGCGAAACCACCTCTTACGCCAACGTCATCCTGGAGTGCGGCGTGAACTTTTAAGCGCCGGCCGCAAAGATAAGCATTCCGCCTTCTGCCCAGCCACTCCCTGTACTATTTTTCCCCCTTACCGCATACCTATTAGCAACTGGAGTGGTTTGGAGGGTGGAACAGTGAAAGGCATTGTCGAGGAACGCGCCGTAGAGCTTGGCGAGTACATATCCGAGAACAGGACGACCGTACGGGCCGCCGCTAAAAAATTCGGCATCAGCAAGAGCACCGTGCATAAGGACGTCGCGCAGCGCCTGAAAGCGATCGACCCGCAGCTCTACCGAAAGGTCAAGGCTGTGCTGGACTACAACAAGGCGCAGAGGCATATCAGGGGCGGCATCGCCACAAGACTGAAATATAAAAAAGCGCGGTAGAGCTTTCTCCGGTTTCAGCAGGCTGCCGCGGGTCCCGTTCTCCGCTGTGGGAAAGGGGTCCGCGGCAGCCTGTAAAATTTTGTGCCGAACATTGGTTTCGGCCGCAATTTGTGTATAATAGACTCAGAGACAAAATTATATTTCAGGGAGGTTTTTGCAATGGCAGCCAATCTGGGCGACGATCTGAAAAAAATCATTCTGGCGGGCATCGGAGCCGCCGCGCTCACATCCGAGAAAGCGAAGCAGATGATCGACGAATTCGTGAAAAAAGGCGAGCTGACCGTGGAGCAGGGCAAGGTCCTGAACGAAGAACTGAAGCACAACGTGGCCCGCAAGGTCAAAGAGACCGTCAGCATCAACGTCACGGGCCCGGAGACCGTGGACGACATCAGCAAGGCCGCGAGCCGGCTGACGCCGGAAGAACTGGAAGAGCTGAAAGCAAAAATCGCCCGGATGGAAGCGGACCGCCGGGAGGAGAGCAAGCCGCAGGAAAATGCCGGCGTCTGAAACCGCGGCGGGGCGGGAGCGTCTGAGGGAAATCGTCAGGGTCCTCCGCAGCCATCAGATTGTCAAGGGCGTCACGCCCGAAAAGCTGCGGATGATCTTTGAGGATCTCGGCCCGACCTTCATCAAATTCGGGCAGATCCTGTCCATGCGGTCGGACATGCTCCCCCTGCCCTACTGCGAAGAGCTGCGCAGGCTGCGCGCCGACGTGCGCCCCATGGAGTTCGCGCTGGCCCGCGCGGAAGTCGAAAGAAGCCTTCAGAAGCCGCTGGGGGAAGTCTTTTCCCGCTTCGACCGGCAGCCCGTCGGCTCGGCTTCCATCGCGCAGGCGCACTACGCGCAGCTGAAAAACGGGGAGCCGGTCGTCGTGAAGATCCGCAGGCCCGGCATCCGCGAGATCATGGAGCAGGACGTGGTCCTGCTGCGGCGCGTCTCCGGCCTGCTGAAAATCGTGGGCGGGACGGGCAACGCGATCGATTTCGGCCAGATCATCGGCGAGATGTGGACGACCGCCCAGCAGGAGATGGACTTCCTGCGGGAGGCCGACCAGGCGGAGGAGTTCCGCAGGCTCAACGCGGGCGTGGCTTACGTGGTCAGCCCGCGGGTCTTCCGCAGCCTTTCTTCCTCCTCCGTGCTGGTGATGGAGTACCTGGGCGGCCTTGCCATCGACGACACCGCGGCGCTGGAAGAGGCGGGCTACGACCGGAACGAGATCGGCCAGAAGCTGGCGGAAAACTACGTGAAGCAGATTGCCGGCGACGGTTTTTTCCACGCCGACCCGCACCCCGGCAACCTGAAGGTGCTCGGCGGGAAGATCGTCTGGCTCGACATGGGCATGATGGGGCGGCTCTCCCCTTACGACCGCTCCGTGCTGCGCGCGGCCATGAACGCGGTCGCCTCTTCGGACCTGAACAGCCTGTGCAGCATTGTCGGCATGTTCTGCGACCCGGACCGGCCGCCCGACCGCCCCCGCCTTTACGCGGACCTCGACGCCCTGCTGAGCCGCTACCAGATGCTGGACCTCGGCAGCATGAACCTGCTGAAGCTCCGCGCGGACCTGCTGCCGGTGCTCAACCGGAACCGGATCATCGTCCCGCAGGGGATCGCCATGCTGGCGCGCGGGCTGGTCACGGTCGAGGGCGTGGTCGGCACCGTCGCGCCGGACATCAACGTCCTGCAGATTATCATGAACCATCTTTCCGGGCGCGCCCTGGAGGATCTCGACCTGGACGCGGAAATCAAAAAGGCCCTGATTTCCGTTTTCAAGTCCGGCAGGCGCGTGCCGGGCATTCCGTCCCAGGTGTCGGAACTTCTGAAAATGGGAATCAAGGGCCAGACAAAAACGAACATAGAGATTACCGGCTCGGAAGAACCGCTGCGCAGCCTGGAAAAAATGGCGGAGCGGATCGCGGTCGGCCTCGTGGAGGGCGGGCTGCTCATCGCCTCCGCCATTCTCTGCGCGTCGGACCGCCTGCCGCAGTCCTTCCTCGGCGTCCCATGGGCGGGCGCGGCCGGTTTCGCGGCCGCCTTCGTGCTGGGCGCGTGGTTCTTCTGGGGCATGTTCCGCCGGAAAAGGCCGCGGCGGTGACTACGGCTTCAGGCTGTCGAACACGTTGACGCCGCGCGGCTCCACCGGGGTGGAAAAGACAATCTGCGTCTCGGTCGGGCCGAATTTCTGAAGCTGGCCGATGAATTCGTCCAGCTCCATGGTGCTGTGGTAAACGACCTTGATGAGCATGGAGTAATTGCCCGTGACGCAGTTGCATTCAATCACGTTGGGGCACGCGCGGATAAAAGGATAAAACTCCGGCTTCTGGTTCGGCGACATCTGCAGGTTGATGAACGCCTTGATGTGGTACCCGAGCAGGTATTGGTTGATGGCCGCATGGTAGCCGCTGATGAGCCCCTGTTTTTCCAGCTTCTCAATGCGGGCGGAAATGGCGGGGGAAGAAAGGAACACCTTCTTCGTCAGCGTCTTGATCGGAACGCGTGCGTTTTCCTGCAATGCGGAAATCAGAGTGGCGTCGATTTTATCCATTGTCTATCACCTCAGTTATAATTTCCATTGTTTTGTCCGACACGGCAAAAACAGAATGAAATCAAAAAGGGCATGCCGATAAAGTAATCGGCATGCCCCTTTGCATTTATTAATTTATTGTAACCTATTATATCCGCTCCGCCCCGGCTTTTCAAGTCTTTCGCAAAAAAAGCCGAAAAAATTATGTAGGACTACAATACATATTGGACAGTTAAGGAAAAAATAGAGACAGGAATGGAGCGCATCGGTTAGAATTGAGTTACCACACACAGTTCAGCCGAAAGGAAGTGCCCATTCCTGCATGAACAGCA
>JAEZCC010000015.1 GCA_023412715.1 Bacillota bacterium | reverse complement strand
CCGCTTTTTCCGGGCGGCCGCCGCAAATCGGTCTGTGGGGTTATTTCGTATCTATAAGATAAAGATAGCGCCGCCGCATTCCTGCGGCGGCGTAAAGTATGGTATAATACGGCGTATGGTTCGTATTCATGGTAAATATAAAGTTCAGGAGTCTTTCCGGACTCGTATCAGGCCGGTCATCAAATATACTTAGGAAGGGATTTCATCCATGGAAGGCGTGTTTATTTTAATAGGCGCTGCAGCACTCATTTTCGGCATGGTAATCTGGAGCTTTGTCAGCTATCACAACAATTTAAAAAGCGGAAAAGGTTTGACGGATGACGCACCCCCCGCGGTCGAAACATATGCCACCATACTCGGCAAAAAAGTAATGATGGAACAAACCGGCTCTTCGAAAATGCCGAGCCACCGCGTCTCTTATCTTGTAACGTTCCGTTTCGACGACGGCACGGAAACCGCTAAGAATGTGCCGCAGGAGATTTTTGAGGATCTCCCTGTTGGCTCGCGGGATCTTCTGCTCACTCAAAATGGGGATTTTTTGGATTTTGGCGGCCGTTTGGGAAGAACGCCGGACCGGCAGCGGGAATAAATTGCACGCAATTCAAAATTTTTATCGTCTGTCGCAGCCATGCCGGTTACCCGGAAAGCGCCTGCACACACCGATGGAGGAATGATGTTTTTCTTGCGGAAACAGCCGTTTGTCCGCTTGAGAAGAGGGAAAAATGCGCAAGAAGCTGTTCTGCCTTAAACTGATTCATACAATTATCTGGGCGTTCTTCGTCCTGGTGATTTTCTATATCCTGTTCGCAGGTATCTTTGACAGGGTCAATGGTTACACCTTTCTCGCCATCGGGCTGGTCGTGATAGAAGGATTGATTCTTCTTCTGTTCGGCTGGAGGTGTCCGCTGACGGTCGTGGGGGAAAAATATACCGTGAATCATGAGACGGGCTTTGATATTTTCCTGCCCAGATGGCTTGCCAAACATAATAAAGCTATTTTTGGAACGCTTTTCGGGATTGGCGCCGTTCTCGTGATTTTAAGGCTGCTTGGTATTTTTTAAAATAAATTTCAATTGAATAAAATCCTCGTCCCGCGAATCTGACGGCGGATTCCATGTTTCCGCTGTTGGCGCGTCTGTCTTGGTAATAGAAAAGGCCTGCCGGTACACGGGATTCAGTGCCTGGGCGACGCCACCTTGACATTGGAAAAATCGGCCCTGCCGAACTGATAGACGCAGAGGGCCAGAAAGACGACCCCGATGAGGCAAGTGAGCAGCAAGCCCAGTCCGGGCGTGATCAGAAAGCCGTGGATATTGTAAGCCACGCCTTCCTGAACGAGCGTCGCGGTCGGCGTGTGCTCCATCTTCAGAGAAATAAAACGGAAGACGGAGGTCAGATAGGTCAGGGGGTTGAGATAGACCAGCGGCATCAGGAATTTTGGCATGATGGTGGTCGGAATGTAGGCGCCAGATAGAAAAGTGAACGGCATGAGCACGACCGTGCTGACGATCTGGAACGAGGCCGAATTGCGGGAGATCGTCGCGAGGAACAGTCCGATCGAGCCGAAGGTCACGCCCGCCAGCGCCATGACGCCGATCATCTCCGCCAGATGAAGGGGATCGAGCTGAAAGCCGATGAACAGACTGATCAGGGTCAGGAGCAACCCCTGCAGCACAGAGATGATGCCGGTGGAGAGAATATGCCCGACGGAAATCTGCGTCCGTGAAATGGGCGCGACGAGGATTTCCCTCATAAAGCCGCTCGCAATGTCGGAGAGAATGGCGGTGGAGTTGCTGATGCAGCCTTGGAACACCGTCATGATGATGATCCCCGCGATCAGGTAATTCATGGGCTGCGCGAGCCCGCTCATTGCGGATTTCATCAGGAACGAAAAGATGAACAGGAAGAACAGCGGCATGAGGACCATGCCGAGCAATTGGCCCTTATTCCGCGTGAAATTCAGCAGATTGCGCTTTACGATAGCGCCGACGGCGTTCATGATACTCTGATCTCCTTCCCCGTGACGGACAGGAATACATCGTTGAGCGAGCCTTTCTTCACTTCAAAATCGGTGATGCTGTCCTTGAAAAGGGACAGAAGCTCCAGCGCCTTCGAGGTTTCCCCGGCATTGATGAGGAAACGCCCGCCGTCGGCCTGGTAGCGCATGGTCCCTTCGTTCAGATAATGTTCCATTTTTTCCGGTTCCCTGCTGCGGATGGTGAGAACGGTGTTGGTGTACTGCTTTTCGAGATTTTCCGGGGTGTCGAACGCAATCAGTTTGCCGTGGTCGATAATCGCAACGTGAGAGCAGATTTCGGCCTCGTCCATGTAATGCGTCGTCAGAAAGATCGTGATATTCTTTTCTTTCTGAAGTTTCCGGATATAGGCCCACACGCCGGCGCGGGTCTGCGGGTCCAGCCCGGTCGTCGGCTCGTCGAGGAAAAGGACCTTCGGAAAATGCACCAGCCCGCGCGCGATCTCCGCGCGGCGCTTCATGCCGCCCGAGAGGCCGCCCACCACTGCCTTCCGCCAGTCCGTCAGCTCCACAAGCGCGAGGGCGAACCGGATGCGCTCCTCCGCTTCGTTCTTCGGCACCCGGTAGAAGCTGCAGTGCAGCCGGAGATTTTCTTCGACCGTCAGCTTCACGTCAAGCGTGGATTCCTGAAAAACGATGCCGATGTCCCTGCGGACCTTGTCCTTCTGGGCGGACACGTCGTGCCCGTTAATCCGCATCGTGCCGGCCGTCTTGTCCAGAATTGTGCATAAGGTGTTGATGGTCGTGCTTTTGCCGGCCCCGTTCGGGCCGAGGAAGGCGAAGATCTCGCCTTCCCTGACGCGGAACGAGATGTCGTCCACCGCTTTGAAGCTTCCGTAATGTTTGGAAAAATGCTCTACTTCAATGATATCCTGCATCTGCTTCACCTGATTCCTTTCCTTGTCGGTATTTACCAGGGAACCCTGCCCGGTCTTCCGGAGAAAGCGTGAAAACCGGGCCGCGGGCCGCAAACGCCGTGATCGAAACGGCCAAAACGCCGGCACTCCGGCAGATCGTCAAAATCCTCGCCGTCTTCGTCTGTTTCCTCTTTCAGCCTGGTGGAAAGCCGATCCAGAATGTCCGAGAGTTTTTCGCGGTCTTCAGCGGTCAGGCAGTCAAACAGGCTCTCGGTTTTGGCGCGGCCCCTTTCAATCTTTTCAGCTTCTTTCGCCCCCGCTTTGGTCAGGCCGACTTCCGCGCCGCCGTCCCCGGATTCGACGAGGCCCTCGTATCCCAGGCGGTTCAGCCATCTTGCAAGCCTGTTTCTGCGGATGCCGGACAAGTCGGCAAGCTCTTTTTCGCCGATTCCCGGCCTGGATTTCAGCAGCGTTAGTATTTTCTCTGCGCATAAGCCGGAAGGAGCCGCATATGTATTCCGGTTTTGCACCAGGCGGAGAAGCAGCCCCGCGTCCATCAGCCGTCCGGATAAATCACGATCTTTATTGCTCATTTTGAAAAACCTCCGTTGGCAAAGTAATAAAAAGGTACCTTCTCGATTGAATTATAAAGGTACCTGAATGATTTGTCAACTGTTTTGAAAATATTTTTTGGACGATTACAAACAGGTCAGGCCAATGACCGAATGATGCCGATCAACGGACCATTTTCAGGCTCCGTTCTTGACAGCGGCGAAGGCCCGTCGTATACTGAAATCGTGAAGGTGCCTTCTCGTAAAGACGAAAGGGCAGAAAACAGAGGCAGGGGGAGAATCATATGGGCGGCGATCGGCACGATTTATACGAACAGCTTGTGCATCTCGAATGGCTGCTCCGCCGTTACCGGCTGCAGAATTACAGGGAATACGGCCCGATGGCCGATCCTCACCGCGGGCAGGGGCGGGTTTTGGCCCTGCTGAAGCTGAAGCCGGATATCAGCCAGAAAGAGCTTTCCAGTATTCTGGACATCCGCTCCCAGTCGCTGGGCGAGCTTCTGGCCAAGCTGGAGCGAAGCGGGTATATCAGCCGCACGCCTTCCGAGGCAGATCGCCGGGTGATTGAAATCCATCTGACGGACGCGGGCAAAAGAGCGTCGGACCTGGAAGAACGGCAGCCGGACAGCAACGAACTGTTCGGCTGCTTGGATGAAAAGGAACAGGACGTGCTGTACGGTTATCTCACCCGCGTCATCGACGACCTTGCGAAGAAGCTGGGGGAAGACGGGTTCGATTTTGGAAACCGCATGCCGTTTGCAGAGAGGTTCGGGGAATATCTGAACCGGGGCGGCCCTCACCCCGGAGCCGGCCGGTTGGGCGGAAGGCCGGATCTGCACCGCCCGGATCGGTTCTGGGGCGGAAACATCGGGGGGCGGCCCAGGAAGAAAGAGGATCCAGACGAAAAATAACGGGTTTTGCATTGCGGATTCGTGATGAAACATGAGTCGGCGGGATTAAAAGCCGGAGGATGCCTATGATACGGTGTGCGAAATATGAAGACCTGGATACAATCATGGATATTTACGCGGCTGCCAGAAAGTATATGGCAGCCAACGGGAATGCCACGCAATGGCCGGATTTCTACCCTGATCGCGGGATGCTGAAAGAGGATATTCAAAGCGAACAGCTCTTTGTATATGTGGAGAATCATAAAGTACATGGGGTTTTCGCTTTCATTATCGGGCCGGACGCAACCTATTCGCAGATAGAAGGCGGCTCATGGAAAAATGACGATCTTTACGGAACAATCCACCGAATTGCCAGCGATGGGGCAGTGAAAGGCGTTTTCGGCCAGTGCTTCGATTTCTGTAAAAAAAGAATCTCCAACCTGCGGATAGATACCCATAAGAATAACCGTCCGATGCGGCATTTGATAGAAAAAAACGGATTTGAAAAATGCGGGATTATCTATGTTCGGGATGAAACGCCCAGAATTGCCTATCAATATACGAAATACGCAGCATCGGTAAATTTTGCCGGGCCGCAAACTCAGGCTTCGGATTAAATATCAGGAAAGCTGATGGATTTCAATTCGTTGAGCAGGCCGGCTTGCCCACTTTTTACGTTTCTGCATCGCTCCGGTTTATTTTTGATCCGCGACAAAAAGGCTGGCAGAGCATATGTTCTGCCAGCCTTTTTTCATAGGTCACGGGTATTACGGAGTTTTATTTTAGAGGATCAAATCCTTCGAAATCCCCATCCTAAAGCCTTTTTTTGAGCCTTTGACCGATGTGTTTATGCAGCTCGCTTGAAATCCGGTGATATCTCTCCAACCGCTCTGCCGGTTTTGCCTGGGCAGGTTTGTCTTTTGATTGCTTTTTCATCCTTCAGCGCCGATACCCACAAAAGGCGGATCAATATGAAGCAAGCTGCGGAGACGGCAAGAAGCAGGAGCGGCAGATCGAATGCTATATTAACGAATGCCAGAAATATCGCGGATAAGGTTACAATCAGGAACAGCTTTACGAAATAAATCAGTTTCAAACCCATATTTGTCAGTCCTTTTTCTGTTCAGCTTATAGATTGAATATACACTTTATAGAGTGCATAATCAATATGAATTATGCACGAATTAAGGTGCATAATTTTATGAAAATAGGCACTTCCTAAAGTGCATACAAGTGATATAATAATGATAATAAATTTGATTTTGATGGGTGAAGCGTATGCCAATGGATTACAGCAAACTGTTTGCACGGATGAAAGGGCAGGGACTTTCAACATACCGCATCCGGAAAGAAAATATTTTATCGCAGAGTACGCTGCAGAAATTACGCGAAGGAAAAAGCGTCACGACGGACGCAATAGCGACTTTATGTAAAGTCCTGCATTGTCAGCCGGGGGATCTGATGGAGTATGAAAATTCACCGGTGCGTTTGGTAAAAGTCCCCCAAAAAGAAGTGGGTCATGTTGTACAGGTGCCAATCCTCGGTAATATTGCGGCGGGCGTTCCCATAGCGGTAGTGGAAGAGCTGGATGGCTTTATCGAATATTTACCGCGCCATGCAGGGCAGGAAAATGATCTGTTTGCGCTGCGTGTCAGAGGCATGTCTATGATAGATGCGGGAATATACGATGGCGATATTGTCATTGTAGAGCAGACACCCTACGCAGAAAACGGGCAGATTGTCGCCGCCATGGTCGATGAGGAGGCGACGGTAAAACGATTTTACAAGGAGAAGGGACATTATCGCCTACAGCCGGAAAATTCCAGCATGGAGCCTATTATAGTCCCGGAGGTTGATATCCTTGGGCGTGTTGTGTCCAGTATGAGGTATTACTAAAACAAGAACTTGAAACAACAGCTTTCCGATTGAGGCAGAATGTAAATCAAAGGGCAGCGGCCGCTTTACGAGCGGTCACTGCCCTTTTTGTAATGCAGCGATATAAATGGCGAAAAATCTGGAGAACACCTTTGGGCTTTAACCGGAACATATCTGTTAGATCGGAGCCGTTTCCGGAGGCTGTAAATCCGCATGGACAAAAAGGAAGCCTCCAAAAACAGCGTTTAGAGCCATTTCCGGAGGCTATTTTGGTGGAGCATAGCGGGATCGAACCGCTGACCTCCACACTGCCAGTGTGGCGCTCTCCCAGCTGAGCTAATACCCCGTTTCATTTTTGAACAGCTTTATCAATATACCATATTTGTGTGTGAATTTCAAGGGTTAATCTGAAAAAATTGAAAGAAACGACGGCGCTCCCGAAAATTCAGCTTTCTGATATATGCTGAAAAAATAAATTGATGTCGGTGCTTTTTTGTGGTAAAATGAAAAAGTTTAAAACGCGACAAACGTCGGGAGGAGTCGGAAATGCTTCGTACCGGATCCGCTGGCCGGAATGAAAAAGAAGAGATGTACGCGCTGCTGCAGAAACAGGCAGAGGCTTTGCTGCAGGGCGAGAGCGACGCGGTGGCCAATCTGGCCAACCTGGCGGCTTTGCTGTACCTTACGCTGCAGGACGTTAACTGGGCCGGCTTTTATCTGGCGCGCGGGAGCGAATTGGTCCTGGGGCCTTTTCAGGGCAAACCGGCGTGCGTGCGCATCGCGTTCGGGAAGGGCGTCTGCGGCACGGCCGCGCGGGAGGATCGCGTGCAGATCGTTCCCGACGTGCACGCGTTTGCGGGGCACATCGCCTGCGACAGCGGCTCAAGGTCCGAGATTGTCGTCCCGCTGCACGCGCAGGGGCGCGTCGCGGGCGTGATGGACATCGACAGCCCGACGCCCGCCCGCTTTGACGAAACGGACGCGCAGGGGCTGGGGGCTTTGGCAAAGCTGCTTGAGTCCGCATGTTTCCGGTCAGGATCGGCCGCTTCCGAGGGTCAGGCCTGACCTGCCGCCGGGCCGCCCCGGAACGAGACAGAACGTTGGAGGGGAAATTGAGGGAATGGAAAACGAACTGAAAAAGAAGTACGGGCTTTTGACCGCGATTGCCATGGTCGTCGGCATTGTCATCGGGAGCGGCGTGTTTTTCAAAGCGGAGACCGTCCTGAAGGCGACCGGAGGCAACATGCCGATCGGCATCGCCGCGTGGATTATCGTCGGAATCATCATGATTATCTGCTCTTATACGTTTGCGACGATGGCGACGAAGTATGAAAAAATCAACGGCGTGGTGGACTACGCGGAAATGACCGTGGGGGAGAAATACGGCTACTACGTCGGCTGGTTCATGGCGACCATCTACAACCCGACCCTGACCTCGGTGCTGGCGTGGGTTTCCGCGCGGTACACCTGCGTGCTCTTCGGGTGGGACATCACCGGCGGCGCGTGTATGACCATCGCGTGCTTTTACCTTGTAGGCAGCTACGCCCTGAACGCGCTTTCGCCTATTCTCGCAGGCAAATTCCAGGTCGCGACGACCATCATCAAGCTGATCCCTCTGGTGCTGATGGCGGTGGCCGGCACGATTGCGGGCCTCATGAACGGGCTGACCGTGCGCAATTTCACGCATGCGGCGGCTTCCGGCGTCAGCGCCGGCGGCGGGCTTTTCGCCTCCGTCGTGGCGGTCGCCTTCGCCTATGAGGGATGGATCATCGCGACCTCCATCAACGCGGAGCTGAAGGATTCCAAGAAAAACCTTCCGCGGGCGCTCATCTGGGGCTCGCTGATTGTCGTCGCCGTTTATGTTCTGTACTATATCGGCCTTGCCGGCGCCGTCACGACAGAAACGCTGATGAAGAGCGGCCAGACCGGCGCGATGCTGGCCTTCCAGAATATCCTGGGGCCGGTCGGCGGCTCCCTGATTTTCGTCTTTGTCATCATTTCGTGCCTCGGCACGCTGAACGGCCTGATGCTCGGCTGCACCCGCGGCATCTATTCTCTGGCGGTCCGCGGCCGCGGGCCGAAGCCGCAGGTTTTTGCACAGGTGGACAAGCTGACGAACATGCCGACCAATTCCTCCGTCCTGGGGGTGCTGTTCTGCGGGTTTTGGCTGCTGTATTTCTACGGGGCCGTCATTGCCCCGGCCCCGTGGTTCGGAAACTTCTGCTTTGACACGTCGGAACTGCCGATCATCACGCTGTACGGCGCATATATCCCCATCTTTCTCATGCTGATGGCGAAGGGGAAGGATTTCGGGCCGTTCCGGCGGTTCGTCATGCCGGCGCTTGCCGTGCTCGGCTGTATTTTCATGATGGTCGCGGCCTGCTTCGCGCATGGGATGAGCGTGGTCTATTATCTGATTGTGTTCGCCGTGATTATGGCCGTCGGGGCCTTCCTCCACAAGGGCGGCAGGGACGGGGACGCGCCGTCCGCATAACCGGGGAAAAGGGCGGCGGGCACACCCGGCCGCAAAAAAGCGGGGCCCGCGCTTCCTGCCGAAGGCAGAACCGCGCGGTCCCGTGTTTCTTTTTCTTTACTGAAAAACGACGTTTTTGGCCGGAAGTCCGTAGGAACGCGCCACAATCATCCGGACCCGCTCTTTGTCCCGCAGCGGCAGGGCGTTGATGTTGCGGATCAGGCGGTGCGGCGGAGGCCCGCTGATTCTTCCGCTGATATTATAGAATTGGATGTCGATCACGCTGAGTCCCTGGCGCGTATCGTTCGCAACTATAATGACTTTTTCGCCGTTCACCGATCAATCACCACTTGCTTTTTACTTCTTTCTTTCTATCATATTTGCACAATGCGAAAAAGTCAATATAATTTTAACAAAAACAGACAAAAACGTCTCAGCATTTTTTCCAAAATTGTATCGGCATACCGCAGAGGTTGAATTATCCAAACAAAACAGGTAAAATAATTAACGTCCGGCCGGGGGCGTGCCGCCTGCGGGCCGGGCGCTGGCAATTTTTAACGGGAAGTATCGCAGAAGATGAAAATAGCTTTTTTCGACTCCGGGATCGGAGGAATCACCGTCCTTCACCAGGCCATGCTGACTCTGCCCGGCGAGGACTACCTTTATTATGCCGATGTGGACCATGTTCCGTTCGGCAGAAAGTCAAGGGAGCAGATTGTAAGGTACACGGACGACGCGGTGCGGTTCCTGACCGGCCTCGGCGCCGGGGCGGTCGTGATTGCGTGCAATACCGCCACGTGCTCCGCCATCGGCTATGTGCGTGAAAAATACCGCCGGGTGCCGATTCTCGGCATGGAGCCGGCGGTAAAGCCCGCGGTGGAAGAGAACGACGCGGGGCGCGTGCTGGTCGTGGCGACGCCGGTCACCGTGAGAGGGGAAAAGCTGAAAAACCTGCTGTCGCGCGTCGACTGCAGGCACTGCGTGGACACGCTTGCCCTTCCGGAGCTCGTCACGTTCGCGGAAAACGGGGAATTCGTTTCGCCAAGGGTCCGCCGGTATCTCGAGGAGCAGTTCCGCCCGTATCGCCTGGACGGATATTCGGCCCTGGTGCTTGGCTGCACGCATTTCAACTTTTTTAAGGACACGTTCCGGGAGTTCCTGCCCCAGAAAACGGAGATCATCGACGGCAGCGCGGGAACGGTCAGCCACCTGGCCGACGTTCTCGGGCTGACCGCGGGCGCGGCGGGGAACGGCGGGACGGTTGAATACTACGCCTCGGGGCGGAAGGTGACCGACCCGGCCGAGCTGCGGCGCATCGCCGGGCTGCATGCCAGGCTGGACCGCATGCTGCGCTGCTGAACGTTTCCGCCGGGGTTTCCTCCCGATTTTCGGCTTTTGCTTGTGCGCGCGCTTTTCGCGGCGTATAATCGTAGCAGAACCGGGACGTATTCTGGAATCCATGCGGCCGGGCAGCCGCGGCGCGAAATCAGCCGCAAAGGGCTGCGGCATCCATTCGAACGGACGGTGATGGAATGAACATAGCGGTAATCGACGGGCAGGGCGGGGGAATCGGCAAAGCGGTCATCGCGGCGATCCGCACGGAGCTGGGGGACGATATCGAAATCCTTGCGCTCGGGACGAACGCGCTGGCGACCTCCGCCATGCTGAAGGCGGGGGCCAACGAAGGCGCCACCGGCGAAAACGCGATCGCGGTGAACGCGCCGAAGGCCGACCTCATCATCGGCAGCGTGGCGATTCTTGCGGCCGACTCCATGCTCGGCGAACTGACCCTGCCTATGGCGGCGGCCGTGGCGCGCAGCGCGGCGCAGAAAGTCCTCATCCCGCTGAACCGGTGCGGAATCCACGTGGCCGGCGTGACCGCAAAACCGCTTCCCCATTATATCGGGGATATCGTCGTTTATATTCGCGGCATGCTGAAGGAGGAATCGTGATGTGCGAAGCGAACGTATACTGGCTGGAGCCTGACGGGACGTCGGATCTGCTGCTGGACGCGGTCGACAGAATCGTGCCGGACGACAGCGGAAAAATCTTCCTTGAAAATATCTACGGGGAACGGAAAACCGTCTCCGCCCGCATCAAGCGGATGGAGCTTGTGGATCATAAGATTTATTTCGAGAAGCGCGGAAAATAAAAAACGCCGCGCGGCGAACCCGGCGGCGTTACTCTTCCGGCCCTTTCGTCATCACCGGGCCGGAGGAGTTCTTTTTCAGCTTTCCGGCGATATACGCAATCACGGCGGGCAGAACGGAAATCAGGACGATGGCGACCACGACCAGCCCGAAGTGCTGCTGGATATAGTCGATGTTGCCGAACCAGTAGCCGAACAGAAAAAAGGCGGTCACCCACGAGAGGCCGCCGATTACGTTGAAGTGCAGAAAACGGCGGTAAGGCATGCGGCACACGCCGGCGACGAACGGCGCGAACGTGCGCACAATGGGCACAAAGCGGGCGATGGTGATGGTCTTGCCGCCGTGGCGGTCGAAAAAGCCCTGGGTCCGTTCCAGGTACTCGTATTTAAGGAGCGGCACGTGCTCTTTGCGCTCGACTTTTCCGCGCAGGGCGCTGCCGATGTGGTAGTTGGCGGTGTCCCCGCCGACCGCCGCGGCGTACATCAGCGCCAGCATGACCGGAATGTTAATCGGGCCGCCTGCCGCGGCGATGGCGCCCGTTACGAAGATCAGCGAGTCGCCCGGCAGGAACGGCGTGAACACAAGCCCTGTCTCGATGAAAAGGACGACAAAAATAAGAAAGTACGCCAGCGTGTTGTACTGGCTGAGCAGAACGTTCAGATATTTGTCGAGATGCAGGAAAAGATCTATGATAAAAGCGGCGTCCAACGTGAGCTCTCCTTTTTGATAAAGCGTTATGCCTTTATCCTACCATCTTTTGCGCGTTCAATCCTAAACGCATTGTGAACGGTTTTGTATCTTTTTATCAATGGCGGGGAGTCACACCTTACCGGGGCGCTGGCCGCCGAGCAGCTCCGCGGCGACGTCGCGGTTCCCGGTGACGAGCGCCAGCAGCATGCGGTAGACGGTTTCCGGCGAATCCTGAAAGTTTTTTCTGACAATTTCGGCCTGCGCCGCATCGGGCACGGAGAGCGAAAAGCTCATCAGGTCTTCCTCCCCGCCGGAAACGTGGCAGGTGACGCGGAATCCGTGCTGCTCGGGGACGATGTCCACGGTGTTTTCCCTTTCACGCTTCGCCCGGTCGAGAAGATTGATGGCCGCGCAGAGCGCTTTTTCCCTTACGGAGGGGGGGAGCTCGAAGTCGAGCTGCTTCGAGATGATCTGCGCGGACTCGCCCGCCGTGTATGTCCTTGGGTTTTCTCCCGCCAGAACGATGTTTCCCTTCTGCCCCATTTCCGCAATCGCGTCGGTCACCTCAAAGTAATTCGCCAGACCGTTTTCGACGATGATGTCGACGAGGTCGTTTTCGGAGAGCGGCCCGGGCACGCTGGTCACCAGGTAGCAGACGAGGATGCGGATCTCGTTCCTGCTGCGCAGCCCGCCGGGTTCGATCCCCGCGGTGAACGCGTCGTATTTCACATGGATTCACCTCTGTCCCTTCCGATTGTTTTCCTATTATATTCCATTATAACAGAAGCGCGGGATCTTTGCAAAATCGTCCGTGCGCCGCCGCCCCGCAAAGTGCCTATTGCAAAGGGGACGGCCCGGTATTATAATAAAGCCGTCCCAGAAGGATTTTATCCGACGGGCCAAAACGGAGGTTATTGCAATGACGACAATTACAAAAGACACCCTGATCGGCGATATCCTCGATATCGATCCGGACAGCGCGCCTTTCTTTTTCGCAATGGGCATGTACTGCCTGGGCTGCCCCGCCTCGCGCGGAGAAACGCTGGAACAGGCTTGTATGGTGCATGCGGTCGATGCGGAAGAAATGGTGCAGAAGCTCAACGAGCATCTTGCTTCGGCAGCTGCGACCCAGGAATAATTCCGCGGGTGTGAATGGCCGCCC
>JAEZCC010000035.1 GCA_023412715.1 Bacillota bacterium | reverse complement strand
GGGCGGCCGTCTTTCTGATGCGCTCCCGGCCTTGCCGGGGACTCTGTTTTTATCCTTTTAACGCGCCTTCGGTCACGCCGGCCGTAATCTGGTCGCTTAAAAACGCGTAGATCAGCAGCGACGGGATGGCAACCAGCGTCATGACGGCGAACTGGACTGCGTAATCCGCCGAATACTGTCCCGCGAAATTATAGACGGCATAGGGCAGCGTGCGCAGGGAGTCGTTGGCAATGAACGTGGCCGCCATGATGAATTCGTTCCAGGTGCTGATGTAGGTCATAATGATGACGGTGACGATCGCGGGGCGCACCAGCGGGAAAATGATGCGGAAAATCAGCTGGCGCGTGCTGCAGCCGTCCAGAATCGCGGATTCTTCCACGCTGTGCGGCACCCCTTCCATGAATCCGGTCATAATGAAGGTCCCCATCGGCAGCCCGAAAGCGACATAGGGGATAATCAGCCCGAAATACGTGTCCGCGATTCTGAGCTTGGTGAAGATCAGAAAGTTCGGGAGCAGCGTGGCGTGGATCGGCACCATGATGCCGATGGTAATCAGGGCGAGAAGCGGCTTGCTCAGCTTCCACTTCATGCGCGTGAACGCGTAGGCCATGGTGACGGAAAACACGGCGACGAGGCCGATGCTCAGGGCGTTGACGACGATGCTGTTGAGAAAATACTGCGGGATTTTCCCGTCCGCCCACGCCTTCGCGTAATTGATCCACTGGGGCGGATTGGGGAGGATGAACATGTTCGACCCGAACAGGTCCCCGCTTTTCGCCAGAGAAAAATCGAACAGCCAGACGAGAGGCACCAGCTGCCCCAGGGCGACGACGGTCAGGAGGACGGTGAGAGGGATGCTGCGTTTTCTTTTCTCCGTATTCATTTCACTTCACCCGTCAGCTTTCTATTGCTTCGCGTTTCAGCGCTTTGTTCAGAATGACGGTCGCCAGAATGCAGATGGCGACAAAAAGCACCGAAATGGCGTTCGCGTAGCCGTATTTCTGGGCGGAAAAGGCCTCCACGTAAAGGTAGTTCGCAACAAACTGCGTCGTATTGCCCGGCCCGCCGTTTGTCGTCAGGAAGATGGTTTCCATCTGCTTGAACGAAGAAATCAGCGCGACGGTCAGGTTTACGACGATCACCGGCCGCAGCAACGGAAGCGTGATATGCCACAGCAGGCGGGCGCCGTTTGCGCCGTCGACCTTTGCGGCTTCCATGATATCCTTCGGCAGCCCTTTGATGCCGGAATAATAGATCAGCAGCGCCCAGCCGAAGCCCTGCCACATGATGATGAAAATCAGGGCGTAGATGGCCGTCTTCTGGTTGCTCAGCCAGTCCGTCTGCAGAAAGCCGAGGCCGGCATGCTTCAGAAAGTTATTGACGAGGCCGTAGGTCGGGTTCAAAAAAGCGACCCACATGCGCGACGTGACGACGGTCGAGATGACGCACGGCACGAAGAAAAGCGTGCGGAACAGTTTTTCGCGCCGCCCGCCGACCTTTGCAATCAGGTAGGCAAACAGCAGGGCGACGGGATGCTGGACCAGCATGGTCAGAATGGCGAGCAGAAGAGCGTTCTTTAGGGAAACCCCGAAGATCGGGTCGTGAAACAGGATGTCGGCAAAGTTTTTCAGCCCGACGACGTGAATCTCTCCGTAGCCCTTCCAGTCGGTCATGCCCAGAAACATGCTGTAAAAAAGCGGGATGAAAACGGCGAAGCAGAAAACGGCAAGCCCTGGGAACACCATCCAGAAAATTGCCCATTTATTTGATAATACCCGATGCATAAACGGCAGCCCTCCAAGCAGCGGCTTATTTTTCGACAGAATTTTGTGCGGCGGATCATCCGGCGGGCTCCGGCGCGCGATGCGCCGATCCGCGGGATGCTTGTTCCATGCGGTTTAATATACAATGTGGGAGGCAGTCCGGCCGCCTCCCACATTGCGTTTTGCGTCATTCCGTAAATTTTGAGAAATCCGGATGAAGAGCGATGCTTTTTCATTCTTCAGAGGGAAACAGCCTCGGATTTTTTAAGAGACGGGGTTCGCTTTTACGGAGTCGGTCAGGGTCTGGATGAATTTGTCGGGCTTCATCATGCCGGTCGCCAGCTCCTGAACGGCCGTTTCAAAATCCGTCTTGAACTGTGCCGAGCCGCTGTCGTTGACGGGCGTGCCGCTTGTGGAGGTCGCCGTGCTCAGAATGTTGACGAGGCTCTTCTGCACTTCCGTTTCTTTTCCGGTCATATAGTCCGTGAATTTTTGCCCGGGGACGATGAGGCCCTGTTCCCAGCCCAGCTTGGTCCAGTTTTCGGGCTTCATGATGTAGTTCAGCAGCGCGGTGGCCGCTTCTTTATGCTGGGTTTTCGAAGAGATGGCGTATCCGCCGCCGTTCCAGCCCATGATGTCCGTGATTTTCCCGCTGCCGCCTTCGACGGTCGGGAAGGCCATGACTTTCAGGTTTTTACGGAACTCCTCGTTAAAGGCTTCGTTGGTCGCCATCGCCATGTCCCATTCGCCGGAATAATACATGGCGGCTTTGCCCTGCGCGAACAGGTTCTGCGCGTCGGCGGTTTTGTCCGTCGTAATGGAGGCCTGGAAAATGCCGGAGGTCGCCATCTTCTGAAAATCGCTGGAGGCCTGAAGAAGCTCCGGGTCGCTGAAATCCTGCTTTGTGAACGCGTCGCGGATGATCTTGTCGGACCCGGTTTCCTTGACGACAATGTCATTCCACATGATGGCGAGGGGCCATTTTTCCTGCCCGCCGATGGCGAAAAGCGAAATTCCCTTCGCTTTCAGCTTCGCGGCCATGCCGGTGAAATCGGAGGTGGACTTCGGCGGCTGCAGGCCGTTGTCGCTGAAGATCTTGTCGTTATAGTACAGCCCCATGAAATCCGAGTTCCTGGGCAGGCCGTACAGCTTGCCGTCCAGCGAAAATCCGTCGAGAGAGCCGGGCAGGAAGTTGTACGAGTCGTAATCGCCCTTGTTCAGCTCGGCGGCGTACCCCTGCTCCATGACGGACTGGAAGAAGGCCGGCTGCCCCCAGACCATGTAGATGTCCGGCATGTTGTTCGCCGCCACGTAGGTCTTGAATTTCTGCTTGTAGGGATCGTCCTGCAGCGATTGGACGGAAACGCTGATGTTCGGGTTCGCCTTCGTGAAGCTGTCGATCAGCTGTTGCTCCAGCAGGCCCTGCCCGGTCGAACGGTCCGGCAGGTCCGAAAAGAAGGTCAGCGTGACCTTTTCGCCGGCAGCGCCCGACGTTTCCGCCGGGGCCGCGGGCTGCGACGCCGCGGCGCTTCCGGCGTTCCCGGAAGACGAGCACCCGGCCGCCGAGACGGACATCAGAACGGCCAGCAGCAGCGGCAGCGCTCTTGAAATGCTTTTTTTCACCATAGAATTTCCTCCCGTCAATTCATCAAGAATGATTCTTGTGCCGCAACGATAGTAGCATATAATTGCAAAAAAATAAGTAGGCAATTTTTATTTTTGGTAAACGATTTTAAACACTTTCCTGAAAATATTGAAAGTAAACAAAAAAATGGTAAAATATGAGGCAAAGGATGTGAAATTGTGAAAAAACATTTCATGGACCTGCCGCTGCGCAAAAAGATCACGGTCCTTAATTTTTTCATCATATTTTTAGTGACGGCCTTTCTGACGGTCAATTTCTATCATATATATAAAGAGAACGTCGTGACCGAGATCGGCAATTTCCAGGTAAAAGACGCAAGCTTTGTGAGCAACAACATCAACCTGATTGAAAAGAACGTGGAGGCGCTTTCCACCAACCTGTTCCTGAACCAGAGCTTTCAGGACATGCTGCGCCTTCCGTCCGACCAAGTGAAGAGCGGCTCCGGCGTCAACAGAAACATGGACGCGTCGATCAACCTCGCCATCAATACGCTTGTCTCGAACGATTACATCAGCTATATCGCCATCTACACGCAGAACGGCTTCAATTTTTACTACAGCAAATACAACAGGCCCAACGCGCTTTCCAAAATCTACGGCTCGGCCGATTATAAAACCATGATGTCCATGGTCGGCAAGCCCTACTGGACCACCTATTCGGACGACAACGGCTATTTCGCCGGCGACCGTTCCGGGCCGAAGCTGACCATGCTGCGCGGCCTGCTGGACCTGAACCGCTACAGTTTGCAGGGCTTCCTTGTGATCTGCATCGACTGGAACACCGTCTGGTCCTACGTTCCCCACGACGAGAACGCGTACATCCTGACGGACGGCGCCGGCAGCATCCTTTCCATGAACACGGAATACGAGCCGCTCAGGAACATGGCCTCGGAACAGAAGTCCCTTTCCGGCTTTCTGCATCTGCCGGACCAGTCGATTGTCGATCTCGACGGCGAAAAATACCTGTATGCCAAAAGCGCGGCGCTGGCCGAAAACTGCAACGTGCTGAGCCTGATCCCCATGAACACCGTGATGCGCGAGGCGACCGACAAGGCGCCGGTCCTGCTGCTTTCTCTGCTGGTGTGCCTGGCGTTTTCCTTTCTTGCGACCCTGTTCACCGCGTCGCTTGTGTCGAAGCCGCTGAAAAAGCTGGTCCATGCGATTCAGGCGGTCAAGAAAGGCAATTTCGTGAACAAGCTCTATTTTTCCTACCATGACGAAATAGGCGTTCTCGGCGACGAATATAATAAAATGACCGCCGAGCTGAACCACCTGTTCAACAAGGTGCTCCAGCTGGAAATCCGGAACCGGGAATCCGAAATCAAGACCCTGCAGGCGCAGATCAATCCGCATTTCCTCTACAACACGCTGGATTCCATTTACATCAAGGCGCTGAAGTTCGACCGCGAGACCGCCGATATGATTTATACCCTCTCGCGCCTGATGCGCCTGACCCTGAACCGGGGCAGCGCGCTGAACGACGTGGAGGAAGAAAAAGAGCTTGTCATGAGCTACCTGTCTTTGCAGAAGGTCCGTTTCAAGGACCGGCTGGAATATCGGGTCGAGATTGAGCCGGAGGTGCTGCGAAAAAAAATACCGAAGCTGATTCTGCAGCCTTTTGTGGAAAACGCGATTGTGCACGGGCTTGACAGCATGCAGAAGCCGCTCTTCGTCGGAATCTCCGGCGGGCTGTCCGGCGGGCTGATGCATTTCACCGTTCAGGACAACGGCTGCGGCATCGACCCGGAGCTGCTCGGCCGCATTCTCCGCGGCGAGGTGGAAGGGGAGAACGGGCACGGGTTCGCGATCCGGAACGTCAAAGAGAGGCTGCGCCTCTATTACGGAAAATCCGACGACGTGCTTCAGATTGTCAGCCGCGTCGGCGAGGGGACCACAGTGCAGATTCATCTGCCGGAAAATCTGCCAGAGAGGAGTCTGGAAAATGTTTCAGCTCTTAACGGCTGACGACGAGCCGGATAAGCTTGAAGCCCTGCGAAGCCAGTGCGACTGGCCGAGCTATCAGGTGGAAATCTGTGGGGAAGCGCAGACCGGAATCGAGGCGTACGAGCAGATTGTGGCGAAAAAGCCCGACATCTGCATCATGGACATCAAGATGCCTCTTCTGAGCGGGCTCGACGTCATCCGGCGCGCGCAGACGATGGGCGTACGTACGAAATATGTTATTTTAAGCGGCTACGACGAATTCGATTACGCGAAAGAGGCGATCAGCCTTTCCGTTGTCGACTATCTTCTCAAGCCCTGCCGGCCGGAGGACATCGCCCGGTCCGTGCAGAAATGCATCCGGCTGCTTGAGGACGAAAAGAAGCAGAGCAAGCTGCAGGAGGATTACGATCATCTGCTGCAGGACAGCGCGGGCAGCAGCAGGGAGCGGCTCCTGAGCGCGCTCATGCTGGGCGTGCCCGTCGAAAGCCTCGGGCTGCGGGAAGAAATGTGCCGGCTGCAGGCGCTTGGGAGCACCGTCGCCGTGTGCGTGTTCGACCCGACGCAGGCCGCGGACGAGAGCCGCGGAAGAAACGACCCGGCAAAATTGCGGCGGCAGGTGGAGGCCGCGTTCGCCGCGTGGCCCTCCGCCGTCCTGGCTGTCGAGGACAAGATTGCGGCCGTCACGGGGATGGACCGCGTCGCCGACGATTTCGGCGCCTTTTACGGCGCTCTGAAGGACGCGGTCGATCGCTGCTGCAATCTGTGCGGCGTGAGCTGCGCGGTGGGGGTCTCGGACTGCAGGCAGGACGTCTCGCTCCTGAACGGCGCGTATCTGGAAGCCCGGCAGGCCGCCGAGACCTCGAAATTCCTGTTTGAAAGAAGCATCCTGTTCTTCGCGGAGCTGAACCGGGAAAGCAGCCTGTCCGTGCCGGAAAATCCGGAGATATACTTCCTCAGAAATCTGGAGGATTCCGAAAAGACCGCGGAATTAATCGACAGGTTCCTCAAAGCCTGCACGGCCTGTTCCGCCGACGTGCAGGAGAAAACAAAGGAATCGGCCGTCACGCTGGTCTGCAGCCTTTACAAGCTCTGCAGGGAGCGCGGCTTTTCGTTCAACGGCCTGTCCAAGAGAAAAAGCGCCGACATCAGGCAGATCCTGGAAAGCGATAGCATAGAAAAAATCCGGTCGGTCCTGACGGATTTTATCCAGGCCATCGGGAAAAACATGGCGTCTTCCAATTCGGTTTCTTCCCTCGTCAGGCGGACCATCGCCTATATTCAGTCGGACTACCGCAGGCACATCACGCTGGAGTCGGCGGCGGAGGTCATCCATGTGACGCCGTCCTACCTGAGCATGCTGTTCAGGCAGCAGACGGGGTCGACCTTCGTCGAATACGTCAATCGGTTCCGCGTCCGGAAGGCCTGCGACCTGCTTCGGGCCGGCAGCCTGAAAAGCTACGAGGTCGCGTTCGACGTCGGGTTTCAGGACGAGAAATATTTTCACAACATCTTCAAGCGCTATACCGGCATGACCACGAAACAGTTCCGCGACGGGGCGCGCGCCTGCGCGGAGCCGGAAGAGCACGACGCTTTCTTTGGGCACTCGCGCGCCGAAAACTGAGCGCAGGCCGGGTCCCCGCCTCCCTGAAGCTCCCCCCGGCTGGCCGGGCGGGAGCTTTTTCGTAATATTTTATAACATTTTCAATAAGATTTTAGGATTTTCAGATGGGGGCAATTTTATTACAATAGAAGTGTCGACAAAGAGAAAGAGGCTGGCCAACCTTCTACTCATTTATTAAGGAGGAGTTTTAAATGAACAAGGGCAAAAGGATCCTGGGCGTTATACTTGCGGTTGCCTCTGTGGTTTCTATGGCTTCAGGCTGTACTTCCGCTGAAAAAACCGTCTCTTCCGGCAGCCCGGCAGCCGCAAACACGGGCAAGGTGACCATCCGTTTTGCGACAAACTGGGGGCCCGGAGACGGCAAATACAACTACTTCAAGCCTTTGCTGGACCAGTTCATCAAAGAGAACAGCGACAAGGCGAACATCGTGTGCGAAACGGCGACGACCGAGGATTATAAAACAAAGATGAAAGTTGACCTCGCCTCGGGAAACCTGCCGGACGTATTTACCTATTGGGGCGGCAGTCTCCTGGGATCCATGGTGAAAAGCGGAGTGCTTTTGAACGCCGACGATTATTTTCAGGCAAGCTCATCCGTAAAAAAGAATCAATTTGATCCCTCTTCGTTCGGCTATTATACGATAAAAGGCACCACTTACGGCGTGCCGATCGAGGGGACCAGATCCGTTTTTCTGGTCAATAAGGACCTGTTCAAGAAGTACAGCCTGAGCTACCCGAAAACCTATGATGATTTGAAGAAAGATGCGGCTGTATTCAATAAGAACGGAGTCGTCCCGATCGCGATGGGGAGCAAAAACGGAACGCCCGCGGAATTCTTCTTCAGCGAGCTGTATAATCAGTACACGAACGCGGAAGACGAGTTGAACAGCATGGGCAAAACGCATAAGTTCGCTACGGACAATGCGCTGAAGGTCGCGACGCTTCTGCAGAACATGGTCGACGACAACATGTTCCCCAAAGACACGGTGGCGAACGGCGACTGGGGTCCCGCGCTGCAGCTTTACACCAGCCAGAAGGCCGCCATGACTTATACGTACCCCTGGATGTTCGCAAATATTCCGCAGAATATCCAGGACCTGAGCGACATTATTTCCGTGCCGAAAATGCCGGGAGCGACCAATGACCCGACAATGTCTGTTTCCGGTTTTACCGTGTACGGCTTTGTAATTAACAAGGCGTCGTTCGAGGACCCGGCCAAAAAGGATATGGTCCTGAAGCTGAGCGATTTTCTGGCGTCGGACGAGCTTACCAAGTCGCTGACAAAAAGCGGAATGATCCCCGCAAAAAAGGTCGATATAGATTTGTCGTCGGCGTCTACCATCATGAAAAAGCTGATGGATTCAGTCAAAAACAAGAAGCTCACGCCGGTACACGATTCGATGATAGACGACATGAATACCCTTAATACATTGGATTCTCAGCTGGACGAATTGCTGGTCAAATCCGTGACTCCCCAGCAGTTCGTGGATAATGTTCAAAAGGTTTACGACAAAGCAAAATAGTTTTTTCCTTAAGAAGCGGGAAAAATCCATTTTCCCGCTTCTTTGAAGATAATGGCGGTGGATACGGTGAAAAAAAATACAAAATTGTTTGCCTGCGCGTTTCTGGCTCCCGCGTTTTTATTTTACGGGCTTTTCATGATCACCCCCATGTTTATGTCGTTTTATTATAGCCTGACGCAATGGGACGGCTCCACGCAAAAGGTGTTTGTGGGTTTTTCAAATTATCTCTCCATGCTAAGCGAAAGAGATTATTGGATCACCTTTTCCAACACCATCAAATTGGTTTTTGTTTCTCTTCTGGTTCAGATTACTCTGGGGCTAATCGTCGCCTATCTCGTTTATCGGTGTAAAAGGGGCTCAAAGCTGTTCCGGACCTTGTTTTTTCTTCCGGTTGTAATTGCCCCCGTGGCGATCGGCCTGATGTTTTCGCTTTTTTATAACAGCGAAATCGGAATTTTCAATAAACTCCTTGCCGGAATGGGCCTTGGCTTTCTTCAGCGGCAGTGGCTGTCCGACGTGAAGCTGGTCCTGTATTCCGTCATGCTGCCGCAGGTCTGGCAGTATATCGGCTTGTACATGATGATATTCTATGCTGCAATGCAGTCTGTCCCTCAGGAGATTATTGAAAGCGCCCAGATCGACGGCGCCGGAAGCTTCAAAATATTGACGAAGATCATTCTTCCTTCCATATGGGGATTCATGGGTACCTGCGTCATCTTGTGCATTACGGGTTCGCTGAAATCGTTTGACCATCCCTGGATTATGACGAATGGTGGGCCCGGGGTCTGGTCGTCCTATTTGGGCGTGTATATGTATAAAACGGCGTTTATGAATTCGGATTTCGGCATGGGCAGCACGATCGCGGTATCTATCGTCGTAATTTCCCTGATTTTTTTGCTGCTTTTTAATCTCATTTTCAAACGGAAAAATCCTTTGTAACCGAAGTGGGTGGTCGTATGAAACCGGAATCGGCCGGAAAATTTTCTTTTGCCTCTTTGCCCAGATATCTCTTCCTCTTTTTATGGACGGTGTGCTGCTGCTACCCGTTTCTGTGGGTCATCATCACTTCTTTTAAAAATAACGAGCAGATCTTCGGGGACCCGTTCGGCCTGCCGAAGAGCTGGCTGTTTCAAAATTATTCCGAGGCGTGGTCCGGCGCAAGCATCGGGCAGGATTTTCTCAACAGTTGTATCATCTGTTTCGCGACCATTGCGATCCTTTCCCTCATAGCGTCAATGGCTGCCTATACACTTACAAGGGTCGTAAAAAGCGTATGGCTCAACGCCTTTTTTACCCTCGGTCTCATGATCCCGATTCATGCGGTACTGATTCCTTCGGTCATCCTGTTCAAGAACATCGGGCTGATAAACAGCCTTCTCTCGATGATTATTATTTATGTGTCGTCCAACCTTTCCATCAGCATTTTTATTCTGACGGGTTTTTACGAAGTCATCCCGAAAGAAATGGAAGAATCCGCCACAATGGACGGGTGCGGCAGGGTAAGACTGTTTTTCAGCATTATGCTGCCCATCTCCAAGCCCGGTATTGCCACCGCCGCGACGCTGAGCTTTCTGAACAGCTGGAATGATCTGCTGTACGGGCTGGTGCTGATTTCAAGCCCCCAGCTCAAAACCATAACCATGGGCATCGCCACCCTGAAAGGATCCTACGAGACCCAGTATGGGATGATATGCGCGGGCTTTGTAATCGCAATTCTGCCTGTGGTGCTGATGTATACGTTGTTCCAGAAACAGATCATCAAAGGCATGACGGCCGGGGCCGTAAAAGGGTGATGTAGGGAGGATGATGGGGAATGGCAGTTTCCATAACAGCCGGCGGCCTCGAAATCGACGGCCGAGAGGTCCCACTGTACAGCGGCGCGGTGCATTATTGGAGAATCGACCGGGAGGTCTGGGCGACCGTCCTCGATCGCATTGCTGAAATGGGTTTCGGCTTTATTGAAACCTACGTCCCCTGGTCGGTGCATGAGTACGCGCCCGGACAGTACGATTTCGGCACAGTCGACCGTAAGAAGGATCTGGACGCTTTTTTGAAGCTGTGTGAAGAAAAAAAGCTCGGGGTGCTCATCCGCCCCGGGCCGCATATCAATGCTGAACTGACGCTTTTCGGGTTCCCGGAATGGATTTTGTACGACGAGGAGATACAGGCCCGCACGCCGTGGCAGACGCCTGTGATCTATCCGTATTTTACAAAGCAGTTCCCGATCCCTTCCTATGCAAGCGAAAAATTTTATTTGAAAGTAAAAACATATTTTGAAAAATTAGCCCCTATCCTGAAAAAACACCAGGATCCGGAAGGGTGCATCATCGCCGTGCAGGCGGATAACGAGACTTGCTATTTTTTCCGGGATCGCCCTTACGTTATGGACTATTCAAGGGGTTCCGTTTCCCTTTACCGTTCTATGCTGAAAGAAAAATACGGCTCCATAGAAAAGCTGGAGGAAGCCTATGGCATCAAAGCCGGCGGTTTCGACGAGATTTTCCCCCCGGCCGGCTTCCGCGGGAAAGATTTTAAGGACTTGCCGTATTATTTCGACTGGGTCGAATATAAGGAATATCAAATTCAGTACGCACTGCGGCGCATGATTGAAATGATAAGGGCAATCGGCATCAAGGTACCTGTTTTCCATAACTGTGCCTTTCAGCATTATACCCCGGTAAATGTGCATGCGAGTGAAAAAATCCCCGGGATGAGCGTTGTCGGCATCGATGCCTACGCCGACCCGGACGACAGCAGGATGCTCAAAAAGCGGATCCGGTATCTTGCCGGCACCAGCGCTCTTCCGTTTGTCCCCGAGTTCGGGTCGGGCTCATGGTTTGACCGCGGAACGCTCCTCAGTCCCGAAGAGGAAGAGTTTTCTATTCTGTATGCTTTTATGAACGGGCTCAAAGCGGTCAATTATTATATGCTTGTGGAACGCGACCGCTGGACGGGATGCCCGATTACACGGACAGGAAAAAGAAGAAAAGAATATTTTGATCTGTTCTGCAGGCTGAACCGGTTTCTCAAAGAAGCGCAGCTGTTTCGCTTCCAAAGGACTCCGGGGGTTCTGGTGGCGAAAAATTACGATTCCGGCAGGCTGAAGGCGCTGCTCTCAAGCCTCGATCTGAGCGGCTTTTCTTCAAACCGTTTGATGAGAGGGCCGGAATTTCCGGCGCTTCTGTTTCAGCCCGAAAACGGATTGAGCCTGAAATATTTCGACGGCGACGTTGCCCACTGGTCAAATGAGACTTGGATTGACTGCATTTCTGAAACACTGTCAGACGCGCAGGTCGATTTTAACTATTCCGATTTAAATTTGACTCTGGAAGAGCTTTGCAGGTACCCGGTCGTATTTGCCTCAGCGTATGACTTTATGGGCGAACAAGATCAGAAAAAATTGATCCGGTATGCGGAACAAGGGGGGGAACTGGTGATAGGTCCAGGTGTACCGTACCTTAACGAAAAATTCAAGGCGTGTGCGATTTTGCGCGACAGGCTTTCCAAATCGGATGTCGCCTCACCGATCGGGAAAGGCTCAATTCGCCTGCTTCCAGATGGCTCCGAGTTTGATGTGAACCCCCTGCGGAAACTCTGTGACTATCGTTCCGACAATCGTTCCGTCGAGATTACTGTTCACCACAGAGGGACCAGATGTCTCCTTTTTGCCGCCAATGTTTCTTCTGCGCCGGAGGGCATGGTCCTCTCCTTCCGCGGCAAAAAGAAATTCACCGGAAAGTGGAACGCGGCGGATATGGCGGGGGAAGATCAGGTCCGGGCGCTTTTGAAGCCGTACTCCGTTTCCGTATGGGAAACAGCAGAGAAGGCGGAATCATGATAGACAAAAACATCCGAATCGTCGACCTTGACCCGGGCACGTGGAAGAATCTTTCGGCGGTGATGGATATCATCGATCCGCCAAAACGAGTCTTATATCTTCTGTGTGGCCCGGGAAATCCGGCGGGCAGAGCTGTGGATTCCGAGAATACCGAAATCCCTTTTCCGGAGTTTCGTATGGCCTCGGCGGAGCAAGACGCGTACCGGATTCTTGAGGAATATCCGCAGTATGACGAAATCCATGCCTTTGACCAAAACACATTAATCCATTATTACACTTCGGTTCAGCAGCCATTCCGAACGCTCGATGCCGACCAATATATCATCGCCCTATTCCAACAGTACCGCCGGAATAAAGGCATCCGAATTTTCAGCAGAAGCGGGGACACTCTTTGTTTCTATGAAAAGATCAGGTTGCTGGTTTCAAAAATGCCTTCGGATTTTGTCTTTGCGCTGGTCCTGGAGCGCGGCGGTTCGCCGTTTTTCCATGTGATCTGTGAATTTGATAAGTCGAAGTTGGTGACGATGACGACGTTCGACCGTTATCCCGCAAAAGCGGGCCCCTCTTTCTGGAAAGCCCGCGAACAGGTGCTTCAATTGCTCCGTTCCGATTTTAACAAACCGATTTTCTATTATTATTTTACCTTGGAGGGATTCAGGGACGCGATGGCAGCGATCCTTTCAGTATAGGGACTTAAGCGGCACCGGAGCGCAAAGATTGAATTTCCGGTTGCGCCTGATCTGCCCGTGATCTATAGTGATATCAGCAGGCAGAAAAGAGCGGGAGCGAAAAGTATGAGAAGAAAAGGAATCCTTTTCAGAAAAATTATCGGCGTTTTTCAGGGCCATACGCTGCGTTTCAATTTCGCGTTGGCACTGATTACAATGTCCCTGCTTTCGGGTGGAATCATAACTTGGTATTATTTTTCCAATATCAATGCGTTTTACAGAGATAAAATACTGATCTATCAGCAGAATCTGATCAATATGGTTTCAGACAGGGTGCAAGCCATTGCCGACCAGGAGAAAATGGCGGAAGACCAGGCGGCCGAGCTGGCGGTCACTTCGAACCTTTTTGAAAATTACGGGGCGAAGTCGGAGCAGCAGAAGCTTGACCTTTTAAAATCCACCGAGTCCCAGTTAATGAACATCAGAAGGGCGTACAAGGCCATCGATAACCTCTATCTTGTCGGGTATGAAAACGAAGTGTTCACCTCGAACCAGAGCTGTGACAAAGCGGCCCTGCTGTCACAGATGTGGATGAAAGACCTGTCTGACAGCGCCAATCCAAAAAAGTTTCTGGTCCCTTCTCATGAGGCGGAATACGGCTTTTTATATAAAATTTACCAGAACCCGGTTGTCGTCAGCTCGGTGCTTTACATTAAGGATTTTACGTACCGCAGTCATGCCATCGGGGCAGTTCAGGTGGACATAAAATATTCGGCCATGGAAAATGCGGCAAAATGGGAGGGGATGGACAGCGACGAGCTTGTGACGATTACAGACGCCCAAAACAGAATCTTCTATTACCCCGACAAAACGCAGCTTGGAAAATACGCCGCAGACGTCAGGTACGAGGGCATTCCTGTTTCAGATCTGCTAGACACCCAAAACAGTTCCGAAGCTGAGAAAAAAAGTCAAAAAAACGTTTACCAGAAGTATGTCGACAGCATGGGGTGGACGATTACCTTGGTAAGCGGGAACGAAATCATTCTGGCGGAGTACCGCAGATTCCAGAATACGTTGATTGTCGTTCTAGTGCTCTCACTTGTCATTGCGGTCTTTCTGTCATATTTTCTTGCAATTAAAATTACAAAGCCCTTGAATAGAATAACCGAGAGCATGAAAGAAGTCAGCAAGGGCGATTTTGATATCTCGGTGAAGAGGGTACAGAATAGGGATCTTCAGATCCTGGTAAAAAGTTTTAATGAAATGGTGGTGAAAATCAAAGAGCTGATTGATGCGAATGTGACAAAGGAATATGAAAGGGCGAAGATGGAAATGGTCGCCCTGCAGTCCCAGATCAATTCGCATTTTCTATATAATACGCTGAACACCATTAAGTGGATGGCAATCCGTATTCATGCGAACGATATTACAAAGATGATCGTGTCACTTGTAAAGATTTTGGAGTACAGCAGCAAGGTCAGCGACACACTGGTCCCTGTTCCGAACGAGCTGACCTTTATCAGGGATTATCTGTTTATACAAGAGAAACGTTTCAATACTTCCATCACTGTAACGTTCCAGATTGAGGAAGAACTGAATCACTACATGATTTTGAAAATGCTGCTGCAGCCTATTGTTGAAAATTCCATTATCCATGCGTTTTCTCCCAAAAGCGCGGGCAACGTTATTTTGATTCAGGGAAGAAAGGAAGGGGAATCCCTCTCTTTCGAAATCTGCGATAATGGAAAGGGCATGAAAAGGGACAGTTGTGAAAAGCTGACCGGTATTGGTATCAGCAATGTGAGGGAAAGGATTCGGCTGAATTTCGGGGACCAATACGGCCTGAAGATTACGAGCGAAGAAGGCAAGGGGACGCGTGTTGTCATCACGATACCGGCGATTGGCGAAACGGGGGAAAATGATGCAGAACATTCTAATCGTTGATGATGAAGCCTTTGTCAGAACGTCCATCATGGAAAGCATTGATTGGAGTGGAAACGGCTTAAACGCAATCTGTGCGTCGAACGGCAGGGAAGCGCTCGATATTATGAAGATGGAACGAATTGATGTACTGCTCACTGATATCCAAATGCCGGTTATGGACGGCATGGAACTGATTGGCAATATCCGGCAGAATGATACTGATATTGAAATTATTATCCTGAGCTGCTTCAACGAGTTTGATCTTGTCCGCAAGGCAATGAATCTCGGAGCATGTGACTACCTGCTGAAACCAACGATGCTGCCGGAAGATATCTTGTCTTCCGT
The DNA here is from genome assembly GCA_023412715.1 of Bacillota bacterium. Taxonomy (GTDB): domain Bacteria; phylum Bacillota; class Clostridia; order Oscillospirales; family Acutalibacteraceae; genus Thermocaproicibacter. The sequence goes on along the minus strand of JAEZCC010000035.1, from coordinate 65,634 downwards.
TTTGAAGGCAGCAAAAAAGATAGCCGCCCGAAGAGAGGAGCGGTCCGCAGATAATCATCTGCATGCCAACAGCAAAAAGATCAAGGAAACCCTTCTGTTTGACATACTCGACGGCAGACAGTATGACCGTGCGGTCCTGGAAGAACAGCTGAAGCGGTCGGGGGCGCAAATCGGCCGTGAAAGTTTAGCCGTCGCCGTATTGAAAGCGATGGAGTATCAGAACTGTTACCAGGAGATGTATTCGGAAGATATCTATTTGTTTAAATATTCCATACAAAACATTCTCAAAGAAATTATGGATCAGTCGTTCATGAATGAGCTTGTCTGCGTCGGTATCGATGAATATGTAGCCATATTGACCATCCCCGCCTCTTATTCCCAGGAAGAAACAGAAAAGGCGCTCAGAAAAATGCTTCAGGCTGTTTTTCTCAGCATAAAACAGTGGATGGGATTTTCGTTTGTCGCCGGCGTCAGCCGTTTTCCTTATCAAGATACGGATCTGCACGCAGCGTTCCTCGAAGCCGATGCGGCTGCCCACAAGGAGATGTATCAAAAAAAAGACGGCAGCATTTCGTTTACGAGCGATTTCACGCAGAACGCCTTTGCCGACGAAGATATCAAGAAAGCAATACGGTTTATCCATGCACATATTGATGATAAAAATTTGAGCCTTCAGACGACTGCCGATCATATCGGGTTGAGCAAGAATTATTTGAGCCGCATTTTCAAACAATCGCTGGGCGTCAATTTCATTGATTATGTGACCACGCAGAAAATGGAGAGGGCAAAGTCCCTCTATATCAATACGGACATGAGAATATACGAAATCGCCGAAAAGGTAGGCTACTCTGATTGGAGATATTTTTATAATGTCTATAAGAAGCATATGGGACACTCGCTTTCCAATGAAAAACGATTCGTGAAAAACAGCCGTTGAAGCTTGAAAGGGCGCGCCGGTAAAAGAGGACGCAATTACCTGTCGAAGGCAGCACCATAAAAAATTCATACGAAAAGACAAAATCCTCTACTGACTTTCTTCGCGGCAATTGATAAAATTACAGTGGAAAGGCAATGAAACATCCTGATTTTAACGGCGTTTTTTATCGTGGGAGGACAGCGGAGTGGAAACGAAAAATTATTATATCGGTGAAAACGATGAGTTCGTGATTGAAAATTACAACCGGGCCAAGCCGTTTGCAAGCTTTTTGCCTGCAATCGCGGGGCTGCACGGCAAGCCGATGTGGCTGTATTACGTGAACCGAGGGCAGTGCGTCTCCACCTTCGGGGTGAATAACAAGGACAACGCCATCATGGAGTTCGAGCCCGCCAACAAGGCATACCGGATGACCTCGCTGCAGGGGTTCCGCACGTTCCTGCGCATCGGCGATCCGGCGTCCGGCAGGGCGGCCTTCTGCGAGCCGTTTCAGGACGGCCCGCGCGGCGAGGCGCAGGACGACGTCGTCCAGAGGATGAGGATTACCTCGCACGACCTGAAAATCGAGGAGGAGAACCGCACGCTCGGGCTGAAAATCGACGTAATGTACTGCACCATGCCCGGCGAATCGTTCGGCGGGCTGATCCGCAGGGTGAGGGTCGCCAACCTGACCGGAAGGGATCTTACGGTCGAGATGCTTGACGGCATGCCGGTCATGCTGCCCTATTACCTCGAAAACAGCGACCTCAAAGAAATGAGCAACCTGCGGCAGGCGTGGATGCGGGTGGAACACGCCGACAAAATTCCGTTTTACCGCATCAAGGCGCTGCCTTACGACACGCCCGAGACCGTGCAGATCGAAGGGGGAAACTTTTTCGCCCAATTCGGTTTTCAAAACGGAAAACCCGAAATCTATAAAACCGTGATTGAGCCTTCCGCAATTTTCGGCTGTGAGACGGATTTTTCTTACCCGGTGAATTTCACGGACGGATTCACGGTCCCCGCGGCGCAGCCGGATATGGGCTTTACGCCCTGCGCGTTGGGGCATCACCGCGCCGCCGTCGGCCCCGGCAAAACGGACGTCACGTATACGCTGGTCGGCAACATTGGGGAATACGGCAGGCTGGAGCGGTACGTTGAAAAGACGCTGACGCAGGAGTATCTCGAAAGCAAGATCGAAGAGAACAGGCTCCTGATTGAAAAGCTGAAGGAGCCCGTTTTCACCGTCAGCAGCTCGAAAGCGTTCGACCTTTACTGCGGCCAGACGTTCCTCGACAACGTCCTGCGCGGCGGGTATCCCGTGCGGCTGGGCGGCGGGCACTGCTTTTATGTCTTTTCAAGAAAGCACGGCGACCTCGAGCGGGAATACAACTTCTTTCAGGTGGACTCCACGTATTACTCGCAGGGTAATTCCAACTTCCGCGACGTCGACCAGAACCGCAGGAACGACGTTTTTTTCTTTCCGTTTACGGAGGACGCCAATATCAAGACCTTTTTTGACCTGATTCAGCTGGACGGCTTCAATCCGCTGGTTTTAAAGGGCTCCCGGTTCCTGCTGCGTGAGGCGGCCCCGGCCCGGGACTGCGTAAAAGCGTTTTTCAGGGCGGAAGACAGGGAAGAAGTGCTGAAAATCCTGCAAAAACCCTTCACGCCCGGCTCCTTGCTCGGCGAGCTGGAGCGGCGCGGGATTGCCCCTGAAAAGGGCGGCATGGACGATTTTCTCGACCGGATTTTCAGCATGTGCGACCAGGAGGAGCTGGCTGATTTCAGCGACGGCTACTGGGTCGACCATTGGACATACAACACCGATCTGCTGGAGCAGTTCATCGAGATGTACCCGGACCGCGTTTCGGATCTCTTTTTCAGCGGGAAGCGATTTTCGTTTTACGACAGCGACCGCGTCGTCCTGCCGCGGGAAGAAAAATACGTCCTGACGGACGCGGGCGTCCGCCGGTTCCATTCCGTCGCGCAGTCGGCCGAAAAGCACAAGATGATTGCGCAGCGCGGGAGCCTTCCGTTTAAAGTGCGCACCGGCTGCGGTACGGGCGGGATTTATGCCTGCCCGCTGGCGACGAAAATCGTCGTGCTGCTGGTCAATAAAATCGCGTCGCTCGACCCGGAGGGCGTCGGCGTCGAGATGGAGGCCGACAAGCCCGGATGGTGCGACGCGCTGAACGGCCTGCCCGGCATCCTCGGCTCTTCCATCAACGAAAGCTGCGAGACGGGACGCCTCGCGTCCGTCTTTCTGGATGTCCTGGAGCGGTTCGCGCCGGAACACGCGGCGGTGCCGCTGCCGGAGGAAGCCGCGCGCTTTTATTCCGAAATCAAAGAGCTGCTGCGGGGGCCGGCCGGCGATTACGAGTACTGGGACCGCAGCAACAGCGTCAAAGAGGAATACCGCCGAAAAATCATGTTCGGCGTGACCGGCAAAGAGACCGCGGTGGAGGCGGACGACCTGAAGCAGTTCCTTTCCGCCGCGGTGGAAAAAGTCGACCGGGGCGTGCGGAAAGCGGCCGACCCGAAAACAGGCGTCTATGCCACCTATTTTATCAATGAAGTGACAAAATACGAAATCCTGCGCGGCGCGGACGGCGCCGAGAGAAAAGACGCCGGCGGCCTTCCCCGCGTCAGGGCGCTCGCGTTCCGGCAGAGGCCGCTCCCGCTTTTCCTGGAAGGCCCCGTCCACGTGCTGCGCATGGCAAAAGACGCGCGGCTTGCGCGCGGCATGCACCGCGCCATCCGGAAGACGGAGCTGTACGACCCTGCGCTGGACATGTACAAGATCTGCGGCAACATCATGAACGAAACGGGCGAAATCGGGCGGCAGAATATTTTCCCGCGGGGCTGGCTGGAAAACGAAGCGATCTTCCTGCATATGGAATACAAATATTTTCTGGAGCTGCTGCGGTGCGGCGCGTATGAAGAGTTCTTCCGCTGCGCAAAAACCGCCCTGGTCCCGTTCCTGGACCCCGAGGTCTACGGGAGAAGCATCCTCGAAAATTCGTCGTTTCTCGCAAGCTCGGTTTACCCGAACGAAAAGCTGCGCGGCGGTGGGTTTGTGTCGCGGCTGACCGGCGCCTCCGCCGAATTTCTCAGCATGTGGCGCATCGTGACGGTGGGCCGGGTCCCGTTTTTCCTCGATGAAAACGGAAGGCTCAGCATGAGGCTGGAGCCCGTTTTGCCCGGCCGGCTTTTTCTGGAGCACGAAAAACAATGCCGGGTGCCTGCCGGTGGGACGCCCGTCTGCATGACCTTCCCCGCGAACACGTTCGCCTGCAGGCTGTTTGGGAAAACGCTTGCCGTCTACCACAACGAATCGCGCCGGGACACGTTCGGAAAAGAAGGCGTAAAAGTGCTCCGCGCCGAGCTTTGCGGCTCCGGCGACGCGGTGCAAATCGAGGGAAACGTCATTCCGGCCCCGTATGCGCAGAAGGTCCGCGCCGGCGGGTTCGACCGGATTGACGTCCTCTTGGGCTGAAAGCGCGGGGCTTTCGGCCGGCCAAATCATTGCCGAAGGGAAGAGAAGCAAATGAGCAAACCTGTCGTTTCTTATGATGGAAAAGGGTTTCTGATAAACGGCGAGCACGTGTTCCTGATTGGCGGGGAGTTCCATTATTTTCGGGTGCCGGCCGCGGAATGGGAAGACCGCCTGCAGAAGATGAAAAGCACCGGCGCGAACCTGATTTCGGTTTACATTGCCTGGAACATGCACGAACCCGAGGAGGGCAAGGAGCGCTGGGACGGCGACTACGATCTCGACCGCTTTCTCACCCTGTGCGAAAAATACGGCTTCTATGTCCTGATAAAGCCGGGGCCGTACATCTGCGCCGAGCTCGATTTCGGCGGGCACCCCGACTGGCTGATTGCGAAGATAGCCAGAAAAGAGCTGCGCCTGCGCATGCTGGACGAAGGCTACCTCGCGCTGTGCAGAAAATGGTATCGGGCCGTGAGCGGCAAAATCCGCAGCCATCTCATCACCAACGGCGGCTCCATCATCGCGGCGCAGATTGAAAACGAATACGACCATCTGATTGAATACGGCGAAGAGACCATTACGGTGCAGGACGCCGTCGATTACTTTCTTACCTTGAAAGACATGATGGAAGAATACGGAATCGACGTGCCGAAGTTTGCGAACGAGGCGGCGTTCCTGCACGGAAAAGGCATCATCGACACGCGGACCTATTACCCGTATATTCCGGGCCTGTGGATGGGCGAATACCATCTGTACGAGGACAAAATCATCGAATCGAAAAAATCCCAGAGCAGCATGCCCGTCATGATCCTCGAGCTTCAGGCGGGCTGGTTTTCCCAGATCGGGGTCCCGATGTACGAGCCGGATCTTTCCGTCGTGCAGGGGGTCTCGAAAAGCGTGCTGATCCAGGGGGCCTCCATTATCAATTACTATATGATGGTCGGCGGCACGTCCTTCCCGTTTATGGGCGCGCGGGGCGACGTCGTTTTCCTCGGCGGCCTCGGCAACATTACAAGCTACGATTTCGGCGGCGCGCCGATCCATGAAAACGGCGAGCTGAACAGGGAAAAATACGGGTGGATCAAGGGCTTTATCCGCTTTGCAAAGCAGTTTTCCGGCATCATCCTCAACAGCGACGGCAGGTCCTACGTAAGCGTGACCGCCGGCGGCGAAAGCGTCGTGCTCCTGACGGAGACGGGCGCCCGGCCGGACACCTGCGTGAACACATGCCACGAAAACTTCGACGTCTATGAGGAGGGAAACGAAAAGGGGCGCTTCTTCTTCATCCGGAATATCGAGAAGGAGGCGAAAGACCTCACCGTCCGCATCGCGCCGGAGCTTCTGGGGCGTGAAATCACCTTCCGCACGGCGGTAAACGGCGGCGGGACCCGCATGCTCCCCGTGGCCTTCCGGGTGCCGGACAGCAGCCTCATGCTGGTTTACGGGACTTCCGAAATCCTGCTTTCAAAGGAGTGCGGCGGCAGGACCGCGCTGGTCGTATTCGGCAAATGCGGAACGCGCGGCGAACTGCTCCTGAATGTGAAGGCGGCGGACGTCCATCCCGTCCAAGGTGAGTTCGGGCGGTATGACGCCGGGGACGGCTGCCTTTTGCAGTACACGCACAAGGATCTGCAGATTCTGCGGATCGGCGGCGTTTCCATTCTTATTATAGAAGAAGAGATGGCCGGCGGCGTGGAAGAGCTGAAAAACGGGCTGCTGTTCCACGACCTTTACTACCTTGCCGGCGTCAGTGAAACCGCGGACGGCGTAAGCCTCAATTGTCAAATCAAAGAAAACGCCGCCTGCTCCGTCCGCTTCTTCCCTCTGACGGAAGAAAGCCTGCCGACGGACGCCGTGCTGAACGGGACGGACGTGCCGCTCGCCGGGGACCCCCGCACCGGGATCCGCACGCTCGCCTTCCGCACGGGGACCTTCCCCGGCAGGCCGGCTTTCCGCTGGACCTCGCCGTGGAAATACAAAGGCGATACGGCGGAAATCGGCGCGGGTTACGACTGCTCCGGCTGGGTCAGGCTAGACAGGCCGATTTCTCTGGAAGAGGCCGGCTTCACGAAACACGGCTATTACTGGTATAAGACGAAGTTCGAGCTGGAAGACGCGCCCGGCATGATTTTCATGGATTACGAGCACAACGGCACCGACCGCATGTTCCTTTATCTCAACGGCACCCTGGTCTACAAGAGCCACAATAAAAAAATCCGGATGAAAGACGTCACCCGGGCGCTCAAAAAGGGCACGAACGACATGACAATCCTCTATGCAAACGAGTTCCACAACAAATCCCATCCGCATGAGGGCGCCCTGGTGAAATACAGCGGCATCATGCATCCGTTTTTCCTGCACGGCACTTACGCGGACGGGAGCGCATGCCGGCTGGAGGTTTCGGGCTTTTACCTGAAACAGGGCCTGACGGGCATCAACGGCGGGTACCATACCCTGCCTTACGACGACAGCCTCTGGGGCACAGTCCCGTCCGCGGAAAAATTTGTCCCAGACGAAACGCTCGGGCACATCGTCTGGTTCAGGCGGAAGTTCTGCTACAGCCGGAACGAGGCGTTCAGCGCGCCGCTCCAGTTCCGCACGAAAGAGGCCGACCAGCGGCTGACGATCTACGTGAACGGCAGGCCGATCGGCCGCTACGATATCCTGGGGCCGCAGCAGAAGTTCCATATTCCGGAAAGCTATCTCCAAAAGGACGGCGAAAACGTCCTCTCCGTCATTCTGGAATGCCCGGCGTTCTACGACGAGCTGCAAAGCGGGTACCGCCGGGGATATCTGTACAGCCCGGTCCTGGAGCCGGCGTATGTTGCCCGCAGGACAGAAATAGACTTCCACCGCCCGTCCTGAACGGCAGAAAGCTCCGCTTTTAAGCGGGGCTTTCTTTTTCACCGATTTCTGTCTGGTCAGACGTTCAGGTCCCTCTTCCGGTAGAAGAAATAGGCCGACAGGATGGAAACGCCGGTGAGAAGGACCGACAGCGCCGCAATGACGGGGTCCAGGCCGTTCCCCGCGATAATGCGGTCGTAGCTGAAATATTTAAAGGGAGAAAGCACGTTCAGGGCGCTCAGCCGGTCGTTGACGCTGGTGATTTCGCTGATGATGTACGCCCCGACCACAACGCCGGCGGCAGTGGAGCCCGCGCCCTTCGGGTTTTTCATCAGGGCCGCCAGCAGCACGCCGAGCGATAAAAAGATCAGCTGGATAAGGAACAGGCTCAGGAAGAACACGGCGACCTCACCCGTGAGATCCCTGCCCTTGTTGTACGCCTTCACCATGAAGATGGAAGAAACAAGCGTAACGGCGTTCAGGACGGCGACGTTCACAAGAGCCGCCATCAGTTTGGCGGTGACGACGGTGGACCTCGAAACCGGCTTGACAATCAGAAATTCGGCCGTTTTGTCCCGTTCCTCTTTCGCGAGGATGCCGCTGCCCAGAATTGCGGCGTGGATGGCGATCGGGATTGCCAGGTAGAGGAACAGGAGCGCGAAAAAGCCGGCGATGGTCGTCACGTCCAGATTCCCCATCCCCAGCAGGGCCTTTACGGATTTCGGCAGTTCGTTGAAGACCTGGTTGTTCGTCCCGCCGGAGGAATAGGCCGTATATTTCGCCATGCCGCCCAGGACCGTGACAATCATGCAGGCGCACCAGATGATCAGGGTCCTGCGGTTGGCTTTCAGTTCTCTCAAAAATATATTCATCAGGGAGCCTCCTTTCAATCTGTTCAGCTTACGGCGTGGATATCTTTTTTGATATAGATGACATAGGCGGCGGCGACCGCGGCCACTACAATGACCGCCCCGGTGACCAGGTAGGGAGTCTCATATGCCGAATGCTGAAGGATGTAGGCGGTGTCGAAATATTTGAAGGGGGAAAAGCAGCGGGCCGCTTCGCTGTTTTCGCCGGTGGCAATCAGGGCGCCGACGATGTAAAACCCGAAGACCACGCCGAGCGAGACCGGAAGCACGCTCCTGAGCCGCCTGAAGCAGACGGCGACGGCCGCGCCGAGGGCCAGAAATATCATCTGCAGGAACAGCAGGGTCAGGTTGACCATGAAGAACAGCTTCCCGCTGAAATCGGCGGTCTTCACGGCGTTCGCAATGGCGAAGGACGCGCCGAAAAAGACGATGTCTGTGACGGCGACGGCCGTGAACGACGCCAGCAGCTTTGCCGTGACGACGGACATGCGCGAAACGGGCTTGACAAGCAGAAAGTCCGCCGTCCGCTCCCGCGTCTCCTTCGACAGGACGGAAACCCCGAGATTCATGCCCTGAATGGCCCCGCAGAGCGCGATGAACGAAAACGTAAACGAATAGAACCCCAGCATGGACGTGATATAGTCGAGGTTGATGCCCAGCATCGCCCGCACCGTCGGCGGATACCCGCCGAGCAGCTTCTTAAAATCCTCCGCGTCCTGCGCCATGCCGGGGTACAGGGAGAGGTACAGAGCGGCAATCGCAATCAGGGCGCAGGTCCACAGGATTGTGGATTTCCGCAGGGATCTCAGCTCGTGCAGATACATATTCATGCAGCTCAGCCCTCCTTGGCATAGTAGTGCAGGAAGATTTCTTCCAGATCGGGTTCTTCGATGGAGATGTTGCGCAGCTCGATTCCGGCGATTCTTTTCATCATGGTGTTGATGTTGCCCCGGTAGATGAATTTAATCTCGCTGCCCTTCGTTTCGAGGTCGCTGACCCCGTCGATCCGGAAGGCGTCCGCGTCGGCCGGCGACCTCGTCTCGATGCTGAACCGTTTGTAGCTGTTTTCCTGCAAATCGCTCATCTTTTCAAGCCGGATGATTCTTCCCTCTTTGATGAAGGCGACGCGGCTGCACATTTTCTGCACCTCGCCGAGAATATGCGAAGAAAAGAACACGGTCGCGCCCTTTTTGTTCTCCGCCTCAATCAGCTCGAAAAATTTCTGCTGCATCAGCGGATCCAAGCCGCTTGTCGGCTCGTCGAGGACAATCAGCTTCGGCTCGTGGAGCAGTCCCTGCACGATGCCGACCTTTTTCTTGTTGCCGAACGACAGGTCGTCGATTTTCTTTTTCAGGTCGAGGTCCATGATTCCGGCAAGTTCTTCGATGCGTTTCGTGCAGTCCTTTTTATAAAAGCTGGCCGAGTATTTCAGCAGGTCGATCACCCGCATATGGTCGTAGTAAAAGACTTCGGAGGGGACGTAGCCGATTTCGCGCCGGATCTCGGGGTGGTCGATGCAGCTTTTGCCGAAGATGGCCGCGCTGCCGCCCGAGGGATAGATCAGCCCGAGCAGCGTGCGGATGGTCGTCGATTTTCCGGCGCCGTTCGGCCCGATGAAGCCGAAGATCTCACCCTCCTCGACCTTCAGGTTCACGTCGATGATCCCTCTGGATTTTCCATAGCTTTTTGTCAGGTCTTTGATTTCGATGGCGCTCATGGCCGGTTCCTCCTAATATTCATTAATAGAAAACCATTCTTGAAAAGACGGCGCGCCGGGCGGATCTTCAAAGAAGCGGGTCAGAGGGATTCCTCCTTATAAAGGTTGTTTTTCAGCATCCGGATGCAGTCCTCGAACTCCTTATAGATGGCGTCGAGGTCCGTCAGCGCATCGACAGGCGAAAGATCCATGTATCCGTAGCCCATCCAGGTCAGCGTCTTCATCACCAGTTTGGGATCGACGCCGTCCTTGAACTTTGAGGCGTCCATGCCGTCGAACACGATCTTCTGCCTGAAATTCTCTCCCTCGGCGCTTGTGAAATCGGCCTGTATCTCCGCCCGTACCGTGACGTCGGTCTCGTAATACGCGCTTTTGAGAAACGAGGGGATGGCGGGGTGCTTTTTCATCATGGAGATTTCAATGCCTGTCGTAAGCAGAATCCTGTCGAAAAAGTCCGTCACGGCCGGATCGAATTTCGCGTTGATCTCGCTCATGACCGTGCGGCCGCACACCTCCAGCAGGTAAAGGTACAGCGCCTTTTTGGTCCCGAAATAATGAAACACCATGGGCTTTGAGATTCCGGCCGCGGCGGCAATGTCGCTCATGGACGTTTTCTTGTAGCCGTTTGCGCCGAAAGCGGCGAGGGCGGCGTCGATGATCGTGTCCTGCTTTTCCGCAGGCAGGTTCAGAAATTTTTCCACAAGAACCACCTTTCATCAGATTGACCGAATCGGTTTACGGCTATCATAACACCGTGGACCGATTCGGTCAATAACTTTTTCGTTAAGATTTTTGAAAGATCTCCGTACCGTCACAGCAGGCGCATCTGCATGTCCTTCACCGTTGCCGCGTTCCGCTCGGCGACGGCCGCGTCTTCCGGCAGCGTCCCGAACAGAAGGGGCGATTTCGGGTCGTGGGCCGCGGCATTCTTCCGGACGGCGCCCGGCGAAGAGGCCGCGTAGCAGTACCGGCAGCCGTGCGGGCAGCAGTCATAAGCGCCGATGTCCACGCTCTGCATGCAGCCGCAGCCGGGGCGCTGGCCGGCGTCCTTTTTGAAGCGGACGGGGCAGCCGAGGATGTCTTCGATCATGGACGCGTCGATACAGGAAGCGTGGGCGGCTCCATACCGGCCCAGGTCCGCCGGCTCGCAGCAGGTAAACAGCCGCAGCCGGTGCTTCCGCGCGGTTTCGGAAAACCCCTCCGCAATCCGCCGCATGTCCTCTTCCCGGATCTCCCGCACCGGAATGCCCCGCAAGGCCCTGCGGACGCCGGGGTAAAGGTCCAGAAAGCTGAAAATACAGCGGCGCGTGCGGCCTTCCAGCAATGCGGCCATTTTTTCAAAGCAGCGCAGGTGATACGCAATATCCATCCGATCCGTGAAAACGACCGGATCGTACCGCCACACCACCCGCTCGGGGCCCAGCGCTTCGCCAAGCCGCTGGAACGTCCGCATCAAATCGGCTTTCGGCGGCAGGTTCGGCTCCAGATCCCGCCCGTAGGGCGTCAGCGTGAACTGAAAATAGAACGGGTAGCCCATGGCCGAGATTTCGCCGAGCTTCGGCAGAATCGGGGCGGGATCCTTCGTCCAGAATACGATGCAGTCGACGGCCTGCGGATCCAGCCGTACGCGGCTGAAGCGGTGCGGATTCCCCGGGTTCTGAACCAGAGCATATCCCTCCCGCAGGCGGTTCATCAGCCATTCGGAATAAAATGCCGGGATGTCCGTGCGCCGGCTTGCGCTGACAATCATGCGGCCGCCCTCCTTCCGGGCAGGCCTTCCGGGGCCGGAAGGCCTGTTCCCTGTTTCTGTGCTTCCAATATAATACACCGAATTTCCGCGCCTGTCTGCCGTTTCCGCACATGATGGGGGACGGCGGAAAAAACGCCCCGGATTGTTTTCTTCCATCCGGGGCGCTTTCGTTTTGCCGGCCGTCCGGCTATTTCAGGGATTCCGCGAGGCTGCCGGCGAGGGCGTCCATCTCGGGCTGCTTGACCTCGTTCATGGCGGAGTTCAGGGTGAGGGATTCGTCGAGCACCGTCACGTTCTTCAGGTTGTTTTCCAGGAACCCGCGCATCAGGACGTCCGACCGGCAGGCCCACGAGCCGTTCCCCAGAAGCGCGAAGGTCCGGTTCTGCACGTTCAGGGCCTTCATGTCTTCCAGGTAGTTGAGCATGACGGGGTAGATGCCGAGGTTGTACGTGACGGAGGCCAGCACGATGTGGCTCAGGCGGAAGGCCTCGGAAATCAGGTACGACACATGGGTGTTGGAAACGTCGTAGACCGACACGTTGGTGATCCCTTTCTCCACAAGTCTGGAGGCCAGAATCTGCGCCGCGCTTTCGGTGTTGCCGTACATGGAGGCGTACACGATGAGGACGCCCTTTTCCTCAGGCTCGTAGCGGCTCCACTTGTCGTATTTATCGAGAAAATACGCGAGGTTCTTCCGCCAGACAAGGCCGTGCAGCGGGCAGATGACTTTGATGTCGAGGGCTGAGGCCTTTTTCAGCAGGGCCTGCACGTGCGGCCCGTATTTGCCGACGATGTTGGTGTAGTACCGCCGGGCCTCGTCGATCCAGTCGCGGGCGTAATTGACCTCGTCGCTGAACAGCTTGCCGTCCAGCGCCGTGAAGGAGCCGAAGGCGTCCGACGAGAAAAGTACCCCGTCGGTCGTGTCGAACGTCACCATCACCTCGGGCCAGTGGACCATCGGCGCGGCGACGAACGCGACCGTATGTTTCCCGAAGCAGCGGGTGTCGCCCTCTTTGACCTCTTCGGTTTTTCCGCCGACGGGCAGGCCGAACTGGTGCATCAGCATCACGGCTTTTTCCGTCGTGATGATTTTCGCCTTCGGGTAGCGCAGCAGAATTTCAGCAATCGACGCGCCGTGGTCCGGCTCCATGTGGTTGATGACCAGGTAGTCCAGCGGGCGGCCGTTCAGCACATGCTCCACATTCTCCAGAAACTGGCGGCATACCGACCAGTCGACCGTGTCGAACAGCACGGCCTTTTCGTCCAGAAGAAGGTAGGAGTTGTAGGAAACGCCGCGGGGGATGGGGTGAATATTTTCAAACAGGGCGAGCCGGTGGTCGTTGGCGCCGACCCAGTAAAGATCTTTCGTGATATTTCTGACACAGTACATAGACCGTTTCCTCCTGTATATCCATAAGGTTTTTGTCTTCCGGGCCCGCCGCGCGCGGGGCTACGCCTCGATGAAGCCGTTTTTCTCTCCGCCGCAGTCCGGGCAGGTCCATTCTTCCGGCAGGGCCTCAAACAGCGTGCCGGGCCGCACGTCGCCCTCAGGGTCGCCGACGGCGGGGTCGTACTCGTACCCGCAGCCGTTGCAGACGTACCGCTTCCAAGACGGCGCGGCTTTTTTCGGGACAGCGCGCTTCATCTTCTTCATGGGCGGCGCGGGCTTCTTCGCCTCGCCGTTGTCGAGCGCGGCGGTGAGCAGCGGCAGAATCTGCAGAACGTCGCCGACGATGCCGTAGTCGCAGTTTTTGAAGATGGGGGCGTCGCGGCTGCTGTTGATGGCGACGATGGTCGTCGCATCCCTGATGCCTTTCAGGTGCTGGCCCGCGCCGGAGATGCCGCAGGCTATGTACAGGTTGCCGTTGAACTTCTGGCCGGACATGCCGACGTACCGGTCAAGCGGCAGGTACTGCAGGGTTTCCGCCACCGGACGGGAAGAGCCGACCGCCGCCCCGGCCTGCGCGGCGAGCGCCCTGACCAGCGCCATGTTCTTCTTTTCGCCTATGCCGCGGCCGGCGCTGACGACGCGGTCCGCCTGAGAAATCGGCGTGTCGGCGTCGGTGCCCACGGTGAAGTCGTACCCGTCTTTTTTAAGCGCTTCCACCAGGGCCTTCACCTGATCTTTCGCGGTCCCGTCCTTGAAGATGGTTTTCTTGCGCGCGCCGGTAATCGGCCCGTGCTGTTCGGCGGGGCGTTCGTCCTTCGGCGCCCTGCCGATGATGTGCGAGGCGATGACGACCCGCTGAATCTCGTTCGTCCCCTCGTAGATGGTGCAGATTTTCGCGTCGCGGTAGGCGCGCTCCACGCCCATCCCCTTGAGGTATCCGCTCCCGCCGAAAATCTGCAGGGCGTCGTTGACAATCTCAAGGCACGTGTCCGAGACGTACTGCTTGGCCATGGCGGACTCCAGGCCGTAGGGCTCGTGGTTTTCTTTCAGCTCCGCCGCGCTGTAAACCAGAAAGCGCGAGGCGCGCAGCTTTGTCGCCATGTCCGCAAGCTTGAAGGCGATGCTCTGCTGGCGGCAGATGGGCCTGCCGAACTGGACGCGCTCCCTGGAATATTCCAGCGCGTTCTCGTAGGCGCCCTGCGCGATACCGAGCGCCTGCGCGGCGATGCCGATGCGGCCGCCGTCGAGCGTGGACATGGCGATTTTGAACCCCTCGCCCTCTTTGCCGAGCAGGTTTTCCCTCGGGATCTTCACGTCGTTGAAAATCAGCTCGGCGGTGGAGGAAGAGCGGATGCCCATCTTGTCGTAGTGGTCGCCGAACGTAAAGCCCTCCCGGCCCTTTTCCACAATAAAGGCGCTGATGCCGTGTGTGCCGATGCCCGGCGTGGTGACGGCGAACACAATGTAGAAGTCCGCCTTGTCGGCGTTCGAGATGAAAATTTTGCCGCCGTTAAGCACGTAGCAGCCGTCCTGCGGCTGCGCGGTCGTCTCGGTCCCGGCGGCGTCGCTGCCGGCGTTCTGCTCCGTCAGGCCGAACGCGCCGAGCTTTTCGCCCTTCGCGAGGGGGACCAGGTATTTCTGTTTCTGCTCTTCCGTGCCGTAGGCGTAGATCGGCCAGGAACCGAGCGACGTGTGCGCGGAAAGGGTCACGCTCGTCCCGGCGTCCACGCGGGCGAGCTCTTCCACCGCGACGGCGTAGCTGACCATGTCGAGCCCGGCACCGCCGTACTGCTTCGGGTAGGGAATCCCCATAAGGCCCAGTTTGCCCATTTTCCGCACGATTTCGTCCGGAAAGCGGCTTTCCTTGTCAAGCAGAAAAGCAAGCGGCTTCACTTCTTTTTCCGCAAATTCGCGGACCTTTGCCCGCAGATCCTCCTGTTGCTTCAGGGTCTGGTACTGCATACAGCTTCCTCCTTCGCTCTTGTTCAATCGTTTCTTCTGGAATCGGGAACGTCAATGGAAAACCGGCCTGCCGGCGGGGGAGGCTCCCCCGTGTGCGGCGCCTTTCCGGCGGACTCCCCGCCGGGGCCGTAGAGCATCCGGTACAGGCTGCGGGAGCGCAGCTCGCGGTCGAGGGCGCGCTGCACCTCGAGCAGCTGCAGGTGCACCTGGCAGCCGGTGCCGCTGCTTTCGCGCCGGGCGCACCGGTAGCCGGCCTGCATGCAGGCGCTGACGGCGCGGTCGCCGCCCATTACCGACGTCAGGTCGTACAGGCTGACCCGCTTCAGGTCCGCGCGAAGGCGGCAGCCGCCCTCCGCGCCGCGCGAGATGCCGACCAGGCCGGCTTGTTCCAGCTTTTTCAGTATTTTGTACGCGAACTGGCGGGGGAGTTGCTCTTCCCGGCAGATTTCTTCCGTTGTCATTCTGCCGCCGTCCGCGAGCGCGCGCAGAATCCGCAGGGCATAGTCGGTTTCCCGTGTAATCAGCACAGAATTCATTCCAATCTTAAAACGTTTTATGAACAATATAAATATACTATTGTGGATATACTTTGTCAAGTATAATACGAAAATTTTCCGTTGCGTTTCCGGGGAGCGCGCCGCCGCTTTTTCTCGGCGGGCCCGGCTCCCGGCATGCGCAGACGCGGCCGCCTCGTGCGCCGCGCCGGGGTTTGCGCCCGCGCCGCAGGTGCTTCTGCGGCGCGGGGAAGAGAAGAATCACCGCCGGGGCTGGGCCCGGTTCGACTTCCATGCTTCGGCCAGTTTTGCGGCTTCCGCCTTCGGATCGCCGGCCCCGGCCACGGCGGACACCACGAAAAAGCCGGCGGCGCCGGTCCCGGCGAGCCGGGGAATGTCGGCGAGCTTGACGCCGCCGCCCACGACGACCGGGATCGGGCTGAGCCGCGCGAGCCTTGTGAAATCGCCGAAGCTTCTGGTCACGATTCTCCCGTCCGCGTCCAGCCCGCAGTCCGGCTTGGTTTTCGTTTCGTGCAGGGGTCCGGCGCCGAAATAGTCGATCCGGCTGACGTCGGCGGCCGCGATGTACTCGAACAGCTCGTGGGTCCTGGCCGACAGCCCCACGACGGAATCGGCGCCCAGGTATTCCCGGCAGACCTCTGCGGGAATGTCCGACTGCCCGACGTGGATGCCGTCCACCTTGATGCCCTGTTTTCTCGCCGCCAGCACGACGTCCAGGCGGTCGTCCACAAGCAGGGTGACGGCGTCCTGCCTGCCGGCCCCGGCGATGACGCCGGCGGCCTGGCGGGTCAGCTCGATCAGCTCCCGCGCCGAGGCGACCTTCGAGCGGATCTGCGCGCAGGTAAAGCCGGCCTCCACCGCGTCTTTCACAATTTCCGCAACGGGCCTGCCCTCTGTGTTTTCAGGACCCACGACCAGATAGGCGGAAAGATCGAAATTTTTTCTGTTATACATGTTCTCCTCCCAGGATCCTGTCCACCTTCTCGGTCTTTTCATGGAGCATATCGGTGAACCCGGGGCGGATATCTGCCTTCAGGACGATTTCCGTGCGGATTCCCCTGCCGGCCAGCGCGAACGCCGCGTCTTTTACGACCTTCATCACTTCGTCCCATTCGCCTTCGATCTCCGTAAACATGGAGGTGGTCCGGTTCGGCAGGCCAGACGCGCGGATGATCCTGACGGCTTCAGCCACCTCGGGCGCGAGCTCGTCCCCCGTGCCGCAGGGTGAAATCGCGACCGCAATCAGCGTATTCACAGGCTAGACCTCCTCAAATTCAAACGGATTGGCGGCGATTTCGGCGGGCGCGGCTTTGTACAGCTCGTCGAGGAACGCGGCCTGAAAGCTTGCGGGGCCGTCCGCTTTGCGTTCGGCTCGGCTCCCCGCCAGGTTGTACACGGCGGTTGCGGTCAGCGCCGCAATGAACGGCGGGGCGGCCGTCGCGTAGACCGCGGCGACTCCGCCCAGGGAGCAGCCCGCCCCGGTGATTTTCTCCATGAAATGGGAACCTCCGTGGGAAAAAGCCGCAATAGAGCCGTCCGTGACAAGGTCCGTTTTGCCGGACACCGCCACGGCCCCGCCCGTCCATCTGGCCAGAGCGGCGGCCGCGCCTCCCGCGGCAGCGACGGGTTCCGTGGAGTCGACCCCACGGACGCGGGAGAGCTCCGCGCCGCCGTCCAGCTCCCATAGACCGGCCAGCGCGATGATTTCGGAGGCGTTGCCCCGGATGATGCCGGGCCGGTACGCCTTGAACTGTTTCAGCAGCTTCGTGCGCAGCGACCCGATGCCGACCGCGACCGGGTCGAGAACCCACGGCTTCCCCGTGTCGTGCAGGGTCTTCGCGGTGCGGGGGAGGCTCTGCTCGTAAACCGGCAGAATCGTCCCGACGTTGATGTAAAAGGCCCCGCCGGCCTGTGCCAGGAATTCCCCCTCGTCGGGCAGGTAGACCATGGCGGCGGCTCCGCCGACGGCAAGCTGCGCGTTGGCGACAAAATTGATGGTTACGGTGTTCGTGATGGAGCCGGCCATCGGGTTCGTGCGCCTCACGGTTTCGGCGGCCCGGACGATTTGGGCCTGAATCTCTTCTTTGCTAAGCATTTCCACCCTGCTTTCTTTCTTCGCGCAGCTCCACGTCCAGCCCGTCCAGAATCCGGTTCATGGTGCGTACCGCGCACATCTTTCCGCACATGGAGCAGCTGTGCCGGTCTTCCGGCGGGGCGCTTTCAAAATACGCCCGCGCTTTTTCCGGGTCCAGCGAGCAGCGGAAGATCTCCTCCCAGTCGAGCTTCCTTCGGGCCTCGCTGATTTTCCAGTCGGCCTTCCGGGCGCTTTTCACGCCTTTGGCGATGTCCGCCGCGTGCGCCGCGATTCTGGCGGCGACAATCCCTTCCTTGACGTCGCCGAGGTCGGGAAGGCGAAGATGCTCGGCCGGCGTCACGTAGCACAGAAAGTCCGCGCCGTTCGCCGCCGCGATGGCCCCGCCGATAGCGGAGGTGATGTGGTCGTAGCCGGGCGCGACATCCGTGACGAGCGGCCCCAGCACGTAAAAGGGTGCCCCGTGGCAGAGGCGCTTTTCCAGCTTCATGTTGGCCGCAATCTCGTCCATCGCCATATGACCGGGGCCTTCCACAAGAGCCTGCACGCCCCGTTCCCAGGCGCGTTTGACCAGGTGCCCTATCTCCGTCAGCTCGGCAATCTGCGAAGCGTCCGTCGCGTCCGCAATGCTGCCGGGGCGCAGCGCGTCCCCGAGGCTGACGGTCACGTCGTATTCGTGCAGAATGTCGAGCAGCTCGTCGTAATGCTCGTAAAAGGGATTTTCATTTCCCGTCATCTTCATCCACGCGAAAAGCAGCGACCCGCCCCGCGAGACGATGTTCATCTGCCGCCTTTCCCGCAGGAAGATTTCGGCGCAGCGGCGGTTCATGCCCGCGTGGATGGTCATGAAATCCACGCCCTCTTCGGCGTGGGCGCGCACGACCTTCAGAAAATCCTGCGCCGTGATGCTTTTCAGGTCCTTTTCCAGATATCCGACGGCGTCGTAAACCGGAACGGTGCCAATCATGGCGGGGGACGTTTCAATCAGCTTTTTCCGGAAGTCCCGCGTTTTGCCGTAGTTGCTCAGATCCATGATTGCTTCCGCGCCGAATTTTTCGGCCAGTCTGACCTTTTCCAGCTCCGCGCGGTAATCGGCGCAGTCGCCGGAAATGCCGAGGTTGACGTTGATTTTGGTCCGCAGCCCCGCGCCGATTCCATAGGGGTGCAGGGAACTATGGCGGACGTTCGCCGGAATTGCGGCCCGGCCCGACGCCACGAGCGGCAGAAGCTCCCGCTCCGGAACGCCCTCGTCCTCCGCAACCTGCGCCAGCTCTTTCGTGACGGCGCCCTTCCGGGCGGCCTCCATCTGTGTTTCATGATTCATCTGACAGAACTCCTTCCCGCAGCCCGTTTCGGTAGAGGCTGTAAAAATGATTGGTCGGCCCGCAGCCCTTCCCGATGGGCAGCGCGTGCCGAATCGCCGTGGTGACATAGTCCTTGGCCTGCTTTACCGCTTCCCCGAGGCCGAGGCCCAGCGCAAGGTCGCAGGCGATGGCGGAGGAATAGGTGCAGCCTGTTCCGTGCGTGTTTTTTGTGGGGATGCGCTCGGCGCTGAAGCGGTAAAAGCGGTCGCCGTCGAACAGAACGTCCAGCGCGTCGCCCGAGGCGTGCCCGCCCTTGACCAGCACGGCTTTGGGACCCAGCCGCCGGATCTGCTCCGCGGCGCGCTCCATGTCTTCGGCGGAACGGATGGGCGCGCCGGTGATGGTTTCCGCCTCCGGAATGTTCGGGGTGAGCAGGTCCGCCAGCGGCAGGATTTCCCGCATCAGGGTGTCCACGGAGTCCGGCTGCATGAGGGGGCAGCCGTTTTTCGCCACCATGACGGGGTCGACGACAATGTTTTTAGGCCCGTATTCCCTGAGCTTTCGCGCCGCGGCCCGCATGCAGGCGGACCGGGAGAGCATGCCGACCTTGACCGCGTCCGCGCCGATATCTTGAAAGACGGCGTCGATCTGCTTTTCGATCATTTCGGGCGCGACGTCCTGGGTACCGATGACCCGCGCCGTGTTTTCGGCGACGACGGAGACAATCACGCTCATGCCGTAGACGCCGTGGGCCGCAAAGGTCTTCAGGTCGGCCTGGATTCCGGCGCCGCCGCTGCAGTCCGAGCCTGCAATCGACAGAACTTTTTTCATAGGACCATCCTTTCGTTCGGTTGAAAAGAAGACGCCTGCCGGGTTCGGCAAGCGTCTTCTTCTTCCAAGTTTTGCTTCCCTGCGCCAGTGTGAACTGACAGGTTCAAAGGGTCAGGTTTCAGCCTTCTCAATTCTTTCGAATTCCCCCGCATATGCAGTTTTCAAATAAAAAAGTGCCTTCCCCATGTGGGGAAGGCACTCGTTTCTGATGAAATTAGTGGATTGCTTCCCTACGCCAGTGTTAGCTGACAGGTTCAAAGGGTCAGGTTTCAGCCTTCTCAACTCTTTCGAGTTCCCCCGCAAGTATTTGGTTTTGTCTATCTTATCACGGATCGGCGGGCGTGTCAATTCACCGGTAGGATTTTTCGAGGATGTCGAGCACGTCGGCATCCGAAAGCGTGACCGGGTCGACGTCGTAAAGCTTTCCCATGTTTTCCCTCGAGTTTTTCAGCAGCGCCGGGAACTCCGCCTTCGTGATGCCGTAGTCGCTCATTTTCAGCCGATCGACGCTGCAGCGCTTCTGCAGGTCTTTAAGGCACGCGACAAAATCCGCGGCCGACGAAGCGTCCGCCCTGCCGAGCGTTTTTGCCATCTGCGTCATGCGGGCGCCGCATTTGCCGCTCTGCGCCAGCTTCTTGTAGTACGCGAGGCTGATCATGATGAGCCCCGCGCCGTGCGGCAGGTTGGGGTGGAGGGCGCTCATGGCGTGCTCGATGGCGTGCTCCGAAATGCAGCCGGAGGTGGACTCCACCATGCCCGCCAGCGTGTTCGCCAGCGCGACGTCGCTTCTCGCCTCCGCGTTCGAGCCGTCGGCGACCGCGTCCGCAAGGCTGCGGCCGATCAGCTCGATGCTTTTGAGCGCGTAAAGGTCGCTGACCGGGTACGCCGTGACGTTCAGGTAGCCCTCCGTGCTGTGGAAGAGCGCGTCGAACCCCTGAAAGGCCGTCAGGCTGGCCGGCACGGTCGTCATCAGCTCCGGGTCCACTACGGACAGGGTCGGGAAGGTCTTTTCGTAGCCGAACCCGATTTTTTCGTTGGTGTCCTCTTTGGTGGTGACCGTCCACGGGTCGGCTTCCGTCCCGGTGCCGGCGGTCGTCGTGACGGCGACAATCGGCAGCGGATCGTTCGGCACGGGCTTTCCTTTGCCGGTGCCGCCGGCGACGTAGTCCCAGTAATCCCCTTCATTGACCGCCATCACGGCGATGGCTTTTGCGGAATCAATGCTGCTGCCGCCCCCGAGGCCAATCACGAAATCGCAGCCCTCCGCCCTGGCGAAGCGCGCGCCTTCCATCACATGGCTTTTTACGGGGTTGGGGCGGATCTTGTCGAACAGCGCGTGCGAAACCCCCGCGAGGTCAAGCTCTTTTTCCAGCCTGGCGAGGTAGCCGCTGCGCTTGACGGACTGGCCGGCGGAGGTGACAATCAGCGCTTTTCTGCCGGGAAGCTTCTGCTCGTGCAGGCGGGAAAGCTGGCCCCTGCCGAATAAAATTCTTGTCGGAATATAATAGTTGAAACCCATAACAGCATCTCCTTATCTTTTCTGCCGGAAGGCCGTGCCGCCGGATTACGGAATCTGGTTGCCGGCGGCGCGGTAAATTTCGTACCATTCCTCGCGCGTCAGCTCGAGGCCGGCCGCTTTTGCGCAGTCCTTCAGCCTGCCGGTGTTCATGGTGCCGGTGATGGCCTGGATATGCGCCGGGTGCCGCAGGATCCACGCCAGCGCGACGGTCGTGTTCGACACGCTGTGCTTTGCCGCAATGCCGTCGATTGCGCGGTTCAGCTCCGGAAATTTGTCGCTGCCGAGGAACACGCCCTCGAAGAATCCGTACTGGAACGGCGACCACGCCTGGATGGTGATGCCGTTCAGGCGGCAGTAGTCGAGGATGCTCCCGTCCCGGTCGACGGCGGACGGATTTTCCGTGTTCACGTTGATGCCGTTCGAGATCATATTGGCGTTGGTGATGCTCAGCTGCAGCTGGTTTGCGACGAGCGGCTGCGCCACGGACTTTTTCAGCAGCTCAATCTGCATCGGCTTCTGGTTCGAGACGCCGAAATTGCGGACCTTGCCGGAATTTTTCAGAATATTGAAGGCTTCCGCGACCTCTTCCGGCTCCATCAGCGCGTCCGGGCGGTGCAGAAGCAGCACGTCGAGGTAATCGGTTTTCAGGCGCTTCAGGCTGCCGTCGACGGCCTCGAGGATGTGCTGCTTCGAAAAGTCGTACATCCCTTTGCGGATGCCGCATTTGGACTGGAGAATGATTCTTTCGCGGATGTCGTCGTTCATATGGATGGCTTCGGCAAATTTCTGTTCGCAGGCCCCGTCCGCGTAAATGTCCGCATGGTCGAAAAAGTTCAGCCCCTCTTCCAGGGCGGTCTGCACGAAGGCTTCGGCCCCGGCTTTGTCCAGCGAGCTGATGCGCATGCAGCCGACCGCAATCACCGGCACTTCGAGGCCGGACTTCCCGAGTTTCATCGTTTTCAATTTTACACACTCCTTACCAAGATAAAATCAATGTCTTGAAAGCTGACCGTTTCGCTTTTATAATACAAGTATAAGACTTAAAGCTCACTTTAAGTCAAGACATAACTTAAAAAAATGGGCGGGAGATGTTCAGTGTGTATTATACAATCAAACAGGTGTCGAGCAGGACGAGCCTTCCGGAGTATACCCTTCGCTATTATGAGAAAGAGGGCCTTCTGCCCTCCGTCGGCCGGAGCGAGGGCGGCATCCGGCGTTTTTCGGAAGAGGACATCGACTGGATCGGCCTGATCTGCTGCCTCAAAAGCACGGGGATGCCGATCCGGCAGATCCGGGAATTCGTCGACCTGAGCAGGCAGGGGGACGAAACGCTGAAGCAGCGCTGCGAAATGCTGGCGGAGCATAAAAAGAATGTGGAAAAGCGGCTCGAGACCATGCAGGCCCAGCTGCGGAAGGTGACGAAGAAAATCGAGTGCTTTACCTCGCAGTACGTCGACTACTGCAATTCGAACCGCACGGTGTGACGGCGGCGGAGCCCGGGCGCGTCGTTTCCATTGCATTGCGCCGCATAAGGGAATATAATTACAGAAATGCCGTTTTACCGGCATCATTCTGAAAAATGCCTCCCCGTATCCCCGGGCCCTCTGCAGAGCCGCCCGGAGGATGCGGAGCCGCGCCGTGCGGCGGGGGCGGGCGGCGTCGGCCGCGGACGGGAGGTTCCGATGTTCCAGAAGCTTTTTCCCGTTTACCGGGGGCTGCCGCGGGGCGACTACGTGCTGTTTCTGTCGCGCGTCGTCAACAATCTGGGCAACGTCGTCATGCCGCTGCTCGCGCTGATTCTGACCGAGCGGCTGGGTTTTTCCAAAGAGCGGGCGGGCCTGTTCACAACGCTGTTTATCGCCGCGCAGCCGCCGTTCATCATGCTGGGCGGGTGGCTCTGCGACCGGATCGGCGGCAAGCGCGTGGTGATTCTGTTCGACACGCTCGGCGCGCTGATGTACCTTGTCTGCGCCTGCCTGCGGCCCTCGCTGACGACGGCCATGCTGATTGCGCTGGCGGCCTGCCTGTATTCCGGCGCGTCCGCCGCCTTCAACAGCATTGTGGCGGCCATCACGCCGGCGGAAAAGATAAATTCCGCCTATTCCCTCAACTACCTCGGCATGAACCTGGGCTTTACGGTGGGGCCCATTCTCTCGGGGCTGCTGTTCGGGAACCTCACGCTGCTTTTCGTGCTGGACGCGGTCACGACGCTTGCCGCAACGGGAATCACCGCGCTGCTTCTGCCGGCGACCCCGGCCGTCGCGCCGAAGGAATCCGCGCAGGCGGACGCGCCCCGGCAGTCCCTCTGGGAGGTCCTGCGGCGGGTCCCCGTGCTGCAGGTGTTTTCTGCGGCGCTGCTGCTGTATTACCTGTGCTATATGCAGTGGAGCTTTCTTCTGCCGCTGCAGACGGCGGGGCTGTTCGGCGGGGATCGCGGTCCTCTGCTCTACAGCTTCACCGTGAGCATCAACGCCGTCTGCGTCATTCTGCTTACGCCGGTGCTCACGCATTCGACGCAGCGGTTTGCTTCCGCGCACGTCATTGCGGCCGGGGGAATACTCTACCTGATTTCGTTTCTGATGTTTTCGGTCGACATGCGGTGGCCCCTGCTGTTTTACGCGGCGGCCGTCGTGCTGACGCTGGGGGAAATTCTGGTCACTATCAACACCAATAGCTTTATCGCGCTGCGCACGCCGCAGACGCACCTGGGCCGCGTCAATTCGCTGACCACCATTGTTTCCGGCACCGGCAGCGCGCTTTCCCCCATGCTGATGGGCCGGCTGCTGAAAAGCGTGGATTTTCGCGGGGCGTGGCTGTGCGTGGCGGGCGTCATGGCGCTGGGCGTGCTTTCCATGGGGGCCGTCAACCGCGCGGACCGTGCATGGCGGCGGTAGGAACGCCCGTGACCGCGGCCGGACTTTCGGCGCCGTAAAGCTGCGCGCGCCGCTGCCTTGAAAAAATTTCTTTTTGGGACGGGGCCGCAGAACTGCGGTCCCTGTCTTCGCGCTTTATGCCGTTTCCCGCTGCGGGAAACGGCATTTTTGTACGCTTCGCGCCGCGGCGGCCTCGGTTTGAACGATCTTCATCAAATCTACACATCCGGCGGATAAAATCGTAAACAGCGGCGGCGGAACAGGCCGCCGCAGACCGTATTCCCCTGCGAGGAGTGTGAGACAATGGCCATACAATGGGTCGCAAAAGAGCTGTGGGTTCAGGGAATGATGGTGGATTCCAGCGCGAAGGCGGTCGAAGACGCCCTGAACGCGATGGACGGCGTCACCGGGGCGAGGGCAAGCCTTGCGAAGTCGAACGTCGTATTTTCCTACGATCCCGGCCGGGTGAAAATCGGGTCGGTGCTGGAAGCAGTCCGCCGCGCCGGGTATGTCCCCTCGGAAAATCCTCCGGAACCCGTTTCCGCCCCGCCGCAAACGCAGCCGGCCGGGGACCGTTCCCGGACCATCCGGCGGAAGGTGCTGCGGATAGGCGGCATGACCTGCGTAAGCTGCGAAATGCGGATCGAAAACCGCCTGAAAAAGACGGAGGGCGTCCTCGAGGCAAAGGTGAGCTTTGCCGACGGCACCGCGAAGGTCGGGTACGACCCGCAGGTAATTTCTCTCGGCCGGATTGTTGAAATCATTGAAAAGCTGGACTACACGGTCCTCAATCAGCCCAACGGCCGGCAGCCGTCGGGCTCCGATCGGAAAGCGGAAAAAATGCCGATCAATCAGATCCTTGGCATCGGCATCATTCTGCTGGCCGGGTACCTGATTGTCAAAAACACCGTCGGCTTCAGCTTCATGCCGAGCATCAACCAGAACATGGGCTACGGCATCCTGTTCGTGGTGGGCCTCATCACCTCCCTGCACTGCGTCGCCATGTGCGGCGGCATCAACCTTTCGCAGGCGGTCTCTTACCGGGACACGAAGAGCGGCGGCAGCTGGGCAAAGCTGAAACCGAGCGTCCTTTACAACGCGGGGCGC
Source organism: Bacillota bacterium (assembly GCA_023412715.1). Lineage (GTDB taxonomy): Bacteria > Bacillota > Clostridia > Oscillospirales > Acutalibacteraceae > Thermocaproicibacter. The sequence continues at coordinate 40,452 of JAEZCC010000035.1, read as the reverse complement.
GTGCTCTCTTATACGGCGGTCGGCGGCATTGTCGGCGCGCTCGGCTCCGTCGTCAGCTTTTCCGGCACGGCGCAGGGCGTCGTCGCCATTGCCGCGGGGATCTTCATGGTGCTGATGGGGCTTAACATGCTGAACGTCTTCCCATGGCTGCGCAGGATCACCCCCCACATGCCGAAGTTCGTCGGCAGAAAGCTCTACGCGGGCGGGACGAACCGCGGGCCGTTCTATATCGGCCTGCTCAACGGCCTGATGCCCTGCGGCCCGCTGCAGGCTATGCAGATCTACGCGCTCGGCACGGGCAGCCCCGTAAAGGGGGCGCTGGCAATGTTCGCTTTCAGCATCGGCACCGTGCCCCTGATGTTCGGCTTCGGGGCCGTCAGCTCTTTTCTGAGCGGAAAATTCACCCATAAGATGATGCGCGTCAGCGCGGTGCTCGTCATGTTCCTCGGCATCGTCATGCTGAATCGCGGATTTTCGCTTTCGGGCATCAGCTTTGCGGGCGCCTTTTCCGCAAAGGCCGCGGCGGCCGGGAACGTGGCCGTCGTGCAGGACGGCGTGCAGACCGTGACGACGCAGCTTCAGCCGAACAGCTACGCCCCCATCACCGTGCAGAAGGGCGTCCGCGTGAAGTGGACGATCCATGCGGACGAAAGCGCGATCAACGGGTGCAACGGCACCGTGACGATTCCGCAGTACGGCGTTTCGAAGACGCTTAGCCCGGGCGACAATGAGATCGATTTCACGCCGCAGCAGACGGGCACCGTCACCTACACCTGCTCTATGGGCATGATCACAAGCACGATCTCGGTCGTCGACGACGTCTCGAAGACGGTCCCGGCGGCCGGGGGGCAGCAGGCGTCGTCCGAAAGCGCCGCGGGTGCGCTCGGCGTCGCGACGGTCAGCGGCGGCGGGCAGAGCGTCACGGTCACGGTGGACGGCAGCGGCTACTCGCCCGCCATCCTCGTGCTTCAGAAGGGCGTCCCCGCAAAAATCAATTTCAAGGTTTCGCAGCTTTCTTCCTGCAACGAATATGTGGTTTTCCCGGAGCTGAACGGGCAGATCGACCTGGGCAGCCAGACCTCCACGCCGCAGATTACCCCGCAGTCCGATTTTTCGTTCCAGTGCGGCATGGGGATGCTGCGCGGCTACGTCAAAGTGGTGGACGACATCAATAAAATCGACCGGAACGCCATTCAGCAGGAAGCGCAGGGCTATGTCTCCGCGGGCGGCGGCATGACCTGCTGCCGGTAGCCGCGTGCCCGGGCGCAAATTTCGGCCGGGTTTGTTAAAACCGGGAAAATCTTGTATACTATCAGGAGAAATTCCTTATGGCAAAAGAAACGGCGGGAGAATCCGGGGCGGCTCCCGGTAAAATTTTGCGGCACTCAGGCGGGGGCGGCGGGCAGCGTGAAAAAAATTCTTGTGGTCGACGACGAGGCAAAAATCGCGGACGTCGTGAAATCGTATCTGCTGAGCAGGGGATATTCGGCCGTGACCGCGTTCACCGGATCGGAAGCGCTGCTGGCTTATGAAAAGGAAAAACCGGATCTCGTCATCCTGGACTGGATGCTGCCGGACATCTCCGGCGAAGAGGTCTGCAGGGCGCTGCGCCAAAAATCCACCGTGCCCGTCATCATGCTGACCGCCCGCGCGGAAGAGGAGAACATCCTCGAAGGGTTCGCGTTCGGCGCGGACGATTACGTGACGAAGCCGTTCAGCCCGAGGCAGCTGATGGCGAGGGTGGAGGCGCTGCTGCGCCGCGCGGAGATCGCCTCGCCTTCCGTGCTTTCTTTTGGCGGAGGGGACCTCGTCGTCGACCTGACCGGCTTTGAAATCAGAAAGCGCGGGCTGCCCGTCGGCCTCACGCCGAACGAGTTCAAGATCATCAGCACCCTGGCGCAGTACCCAAAAAAGGCGTTTACGCGCGAAGAGCTGATTGCGGCCGCAATGGGGGACGACTTCGACGGGTTCGACCGGATCGTCGACTCCCACATCAAGAATATCCGGCAGAAAATCGAAGACGACACGAAAAACCCGCGGTACATCCTGACGGTGCACGGCGTGGGTTACAAGTTCGGGGGTGTTCCGGATGAGCCATAGCCTGCGGTCCAAGCTGTCGCTCACCTATGCCGTCATGGCCCTGCTGCTGGTGGCGGCCACCAGCTTTTTCGTCAACTTCTTCTTCCGGATTCAGTTCAGCGACTACGTCAGATCCCAGATGAAGCAGCAGAGCCAGAACGTGGTCGGCCTCGTCGAAAAGCAGTACGACGCGTCGGCCGGGAAGTGGAACGTCGGCGCGGTCGAAAACATCGGCATGAGCGCCCTCGAGCAGGGCATGATTCTCAAGGTGAAGGACTCCGGCGGCAGAACGGTCTGGGACGCCACCGTGCACAACAACGGCATGTGCGTCCAGATGCTTCAGCAGATGGCCCGGAACATGAAAAGCCAGAACCCGAATTTTCAGGGCGGCTACGAAGAAACGTCCTTCCCCGTGCAGAGCGATTTCAAACAGGTCGGCGAGGCCGACATCGGCTACTACGGGCCGTATTATTACACGAACAACGACATCCGGTTCGTGAACAGCATCAACATCATTTTCGCCGTGATCGGCACGCTGTCGCTGCTTCTCGCCTTCGTCCTCGGCTCGCTGATGTCGCGGAGGATCAGCAGGCCCATTTCAAAAGCGGTCGAGGCCGCCGCGGAAATCTCGAAGGGCAATTTCGGGGGACGCATCACGGAGCGTTCGGGCACAAGGGAAATCGTCCAGCTGACCGATACGGTCAACAGCATGGCGGAGTCCCTCCAGAAGCAGCAGGATCTGAGAAAGACGATGGCTGCGGACGTCTCCCACGAGCTGCGGACGCCGCTCGCCAGCCTGCAAAGCTCGCTGGAGGCGATGATCGACGGCGTATGGGAGCCAGGCAGGGAACGGCTGGAAAGCTGCCGGGAAGAAATCCTGCGGATCAACCGGCTGGTCGGCGACCTGGAGAAGCTGGAACGGGCGGAAGCGGATAACGCCGTCCTCAGCCTTTCGGAGTTTGATTTTTCCGAAGCCGTGCAGGGCATCCTGCACAACTTTGAGCCGGAGTTTTATCAGAAAGGGGTCGCTCTCGGCTTTTCGGGGGAGCGGGGGACCGTCTGCGCCGACAGGGACAAGATCAGCCAGGTCGTCGTCAACCTCGTGTCCAACGCGCTGAAATACACCCCGGCCGGCAGACAGGTGGAAGTCAAGGTGAAACCGACGGGCAAATTCATGGAGCTTGCCGTCCGCGACACCGGCTACGGCATTCCGCCGGAGGATCTGCCGAATATATTCGAGCGGTTTTACCGCGCCGACAAATCGCGCAACCGGGACACCGGCGGCTCGGGGCTGGGCCTGAGCATTACAAAAGCCATTGTGGAAGCCCACAAAGGCACCATCCGCGTAAAAAGCCAGCTGGACCGGGGGACCGAGTTCCGGGTCCTCCTGCCGAAAGGCGGCAAAGAAAGCGGCCGTGCCTGAAATTGGCGTCCGCAGCCGCCGGGCTATGATTGCAGCCGATCCATCCAGCCCAGCAGGCAGTCCGCGAGCTCGAGCCGCGTGCCGCTCAGGCAGTGGCCGCCGTTCAGCATGCGGAACGTGACGTTCGCCCCCGGGGCGCGGAGAAGCGACCGGTACAGCGGGAACAGGTGGCGTTCCGGGAGGGAGATCTCGTCGTCGGCCGCGCCGATCAGACAGACCGGCAGGCCGGACAGCCCGCCGGCAAGCCGGGGGAAGCTCCATCTCTCCGCGTTTTCGTCTATTTCGCCCATCAGGCCGTCGAGCTCGATCCGGCGGATCGGGACGCAGTCCGCAAACTCCCGCCTAACCGCGTCCCGCAGCTTTTCGTTCTTTGCCGCAAGGGAGAAATCGAAAGCGGCGACGGCGCCCACGCCCAGCAGCCCGGAAGCGGCCGCCGCCGTCTGCAGCGCCGCGAAGCCGCCCATGCTGTGGCCGATGAGAATCAGCCTGTGCGCGTCGAACCGGTATGCTTCATCCCCGTCGTGTGCGCGGATGAAGCCGACCGCGGACGAAACGTCCTCCAGCACGTGCGACAGGCTGAATTTTCCTTCACTTCCCCACGTCCCGCGGTAATGGAAGACGACCGTCGTGTAGCCCGCGCGCTGAAACGCGTGGGCGAGGTCGTAGTTGTTCTCGTCGCCCGGGTAACCGTGCAGCAGCAGCACAGTCGGCCTCGGACCCTCTTCCGCCGGGGTGAAGAGGCAGGCGTACATGCGGTCCCCGGTGACCGCCGGAATCGTAAAGCCTTTCAGGTCGGCGGCAAAATTCACTTTTTGGCGGAAATTTTCTTTTTGTGGTTCCATGGCAGCCTCTAAAATATATCATTTATATATGTATAATATATAATATTTATTTTCATGTCAAGCGATTTTTTCTTGACAACGGAAGAATAAAGTTGTAACATAAATTTAAGCAAAACATATATATATAGTATATATTGAAAAGGAGAAATGGATCATGGCAAATCGCTTTTATGCATTGCAGTCCGGCGCAGCGGCATGTTGTAGCTGTCTGTGCAGCATTGCTATGGGTAAAAGGCCGATTCGCTGTCGATATTTTTCTTAGACGGAATATTTTCGCTTTAAGGAAAAAGCCGGACGGCAGTCTGCCGCCCGGCTTTTTCTTTTTGCTGCGGATTTAAAAAACATCGTTTTGAAAGGATGAGGCGACTATGCATCAGCATTTTACGACCCGGCTGGTACACGGAGGCATCGACGGCGACCCGAGAACGGGGGCCGTCAGCGTCCCCATTTACCAGACCTCCACTTACCGACAGAGCGGGCTGGGGCAGAACAGCGGGTACGAGTATTCGCGCACGGGGAACCCGACGCGGGAATCGCTCGAAAAGCTCATCGCTGAGCTGGAGGGCGGCGCCGCGGGATTTGCGTTCGGGTCCGGAATGGCGGCGATCACGGCGGTCCTGTCGCTGTTTCACAGCGGCGACCGGCTCATCATCTCAAGCAACGTCTACGGGGGCACGTTCCGGGTGCTCGACAAGGTATTCCGGAATTTCGGCCTTTCCTACGACATTGTGGACACCTCGGATCTCGATTTGCTGGAAAGCCGGATCACCGCGGACGTGAAGGCGCTGATCATCGAAAGCCCGGCGAACCCGCTGCTGACCGTCACCGACCTTGCGGCGGCTTCGGGGATCGCCCACCGGCACGGCCTGACCGTAATCGTCGACAACACCTTCATGACGCCTTACCTGCAGAAGCCGCTGACGCTGGGCGCGGACATCGTGGTGCACAGCGCGACAAAATACCTCGGCGGGCACAGCGATCTGGTGGCCGGCCTCGCTGTGGTGAAGGACGCGGAGACGGCCAAGAGGCTCGGATTTATCCAGAACGCCACCGGCGGGGTGCTGGGGCCGTTCGATTCCTGGCTGCTGGTCCGCGGCATCAAGACGCTTTCGGTCCGCATGGACCGCCATCTGGAAAACACCGCCTACCTGGCGGATTTCCTCCGGAAGCACGACGGCGTGACCAGGGTCTATTACCCGGGCTTCGGGGATTTTCCGGGCTACGCCATCCAGAAAAAGCAGGCGTCCGGCGCGGGCGCGATGATTTCGTTCGTGCTCTCCGACCGGTACGACATCCGTAAGTTCTTCCAGAGTGTCAGGCTGATTGCCCTGGCCGAAAGCCTGGGCGGCGTGGAGTCGCTGGTCTGCCACCCCGCCAGCATGACGCACGCCTCCATCCCTTATGAGATCCGGCAGAAGGTGGGCATCGTCGACAATCTTGTGCGCCTCTCGGTCGGCATCGAAGACAAACAGGATCTTGCCGCCGACCTGGAGCAGGCGTTTGAACAGTCGATTGTGAGGGAGCCGAAATGACATATTACAACGATGTGCGGGAACTGATTGGCCATACCCCGCTTTTGAAGCTGAACCATATGAATTTTGCGCTCGGACGGAACGTCTTTGCCAAGCTCGAGCTGTTCAACCCGGGCGGAAGCGTTAAGGACCGCATGGGGTCCGCGCTGGTCAAAGACGCGGAGGACCGCGGCGTCCTGAAGCCCGGCTACACCATTCTGGAGGCGACGGCCGGCAACGCGGGCATCGGCATTGCGCTGGCCGCTCTAGGCAGGGGCTACCGCGTGATTTTCGCCGTGCCGGAAAAATTTTCGGAAGAGAAGCAGACCATCATGAAGGCCTACGGCGCCGAGATTGTCCATACGCCGCTCGAAAAAGGCATGCAGGGTGCGATTGAGAAAGTCGAGGAGCTGAAAAAGCAGGTCGACCACCCGGTGACGCTCAGCCAGTTCGAAAACCCGGCCAATCCGCTCGCCCACTACCGCACCACCGGACCGGAAATCTGGAACGACCTCGACGGAAAGGTCGACTGTCTCGTTGCCGGCGCGGGCAGCGGCGGCACGCTTTCCGGCGCGGGAAAATTCCTGAAAGAGCAGAAAAAGAGCGTCAGAATCGTGATGGCCGATCCGGTCGGCTCCACCATGGGCGGCGGGCAGCCGGGCTGCTACTCCATTGAGGGCATCGGCAATACCTTCATGCCGGGGACGATGGACATGTCGCTCGTCGACCGGGTCTATAAAATCGCGGACGAAGAGGCCGTGAAAGAGCTTCGGCTGCTGGCGGCGGAAGAGGGGGTCCTCGCGGGCACTTCCTCCGGGGCGGCGCTCTCGGCGGCGCGCAAATCGGCGCTGGAAGCGCCGGAGGGCAGCAACCTTGTGGTGATTCTGCCGGACCGCGGCGACCGGTATTTCAGCAAGCATATTTACGCATGACGGAACTGCGTCAGGTGAGGCGAGTTGCAATGGAAAACAGTGCCAAGATAAAAATCGATTTGAGGAACGTGAACGAGACCCTTCTGGTGCCGCTCTGGGGACGCGCGGAAGAGTGCAAAATGAAGGATACGGTCCTGAAGGACCGCAGCGCCGCCGAGCTGGTCGGCCGGATCGATTACGATTTCACGAGGTTCCGGTCCGAGATCCGCCGCTTCCAGATCCTGACCCTCGCCATCCGCGCGAGGGAGTTCGATTCCATCATCCGCGACTTTATCCAGCGGCATCCCCGCGCCGTCATCGTGAACATCGGCGCGGGCCTCGACACGACGTTCCGCCGGGTGAACAACGGGAAAATCAAATGGTACGATCTGGACGTCCCGCAGGTGATCCGCCTGCGTAGCGAGCTGATCCCCGAAAGCCGCCAGACGGGCTGCATCCCGAAGTCGATGTTCGACGAAAGCTTTTTGGACGACATTGAAACGCCGCAGGACGGGATCCTGTTCCTCGCCGGGGGCGTGCTGATGTACTTCGACCAAGAAAAGGTGCGCGGATTTTTCTCGATGATCTGCGGGCGCTTCCCGGGCGCCGAGATTGTTTTCGACGCCATTGCGCCGGCCGGCGTCCGCCTGGCGAGCCGGATGGTCCGGAAATGCGGAATCCGGCAGGCCGGGATGAAATGGGGCGTGCGGAACGCCGGGGAGCTGGAGCGCTGGGGGCTTCCCCTGAAGCTGCTCGAAAGCTACCCCATCAGCTTCAAGACGCGCATCTACCCCTCCTGGGGCTTTTCCATCGGGCTGCTGATGCGGCTGAACAACCTGCTGCGCGTCATCAATATCAACCGCGTTCTGGCCGCTCCCGCCAGGCAGCGGTGAGCCGCGCCGGTTTTCAATGCCTTGACAAAACGCCGGGCGCGGATTATGATAGACACAAATAGACCAGTAAAACATATATTATTACTATAAATTCCGGAAGAAGGGCTTGCCATGATGCGTGGGGAAAACCGCGGAACAGGCGGCGCCATGTGCACCGCCGCGCGCTGTGGACGGCCCGGACCGGAACAGGACCGGGCCTTTCTGCTCCGGCAGCCCGCGGCGATGCGGGCCGGCGCGCGGGAGGACCGGCAGGTCGTATGATCTGCCGGTTTTTTATGCGCATTTTTCGGAAAAATGGCGTCGGTTCCGAGTTTGGAGGAATTTAATCTATGAGTACGAATCATTCGGCACTGGACGAAACAAAGCTGCTTCAGACCTTCCAATGGCTCCACCGGCACCCTGAGCTGTCTTTTCAGGAGTTCGGGACGACGGAAAAAATCCGGGAGGTGCTGACCGGGGCGGGGATCCGGATTCTGGACCTGCCGCTTGAAACCGGCCTGGTCGCGGAGGTGGGGGGAGCGCGGCCCGGGCCGGCCGTCGCCGTCCGCTGCGACATCGACGCGCTCCCGATTCAGGAGCAGACGGACCTGCCCTACAAGTCGGAAAACGACGGGAAGATGCACGCCTGCGGCCACGATTTTCACACAACGGCCATCCTCGGGACGGCGCTGCTGCTCAAGCAGCGTGAAAAAGAGCTGCAGGGGACCGTCAAAATCATTTTTCAGCCCGGGGAGGAATCTTCGCTCGGCGCGCTGAAAATCACGGAAAGCGGCGCGCTCGACGGCGTGCAGGCAATCTTCGGCATCCACGTGATCCCCGGAGTCCCGGTCGGCACGGTCGTACTTTCGCCGGGTGCCATGACCGCGGCGGTCGACCGGTTTGAGATTACGTTTACGGGCAAGGGCGGCCACGCGGCGCATCCGCAGGACAGCATCGACCCGATTGTGACGGCGGCGCAGTTCGTCTCCGCGGCGCAGACCGTCGTCAGCCGCAACGCCGATCCGTTCCACCAGAGCCTTGTCAGCATCACGCATGTCGCCTCGGGCAGCACGTGGAACGTGATTCCCTCCTCCGCTTTTCTGGAGGGGACCGTCCGCACGCTGCAGAAGGAGGACCGCGAGCTGATTCCGAAACGTCTGGAAGAGCTGGCGAGGGGCATTGCGGAAGCGTTCCGCGCCAAGGCCGACTTCCGCTGGATCGCCGGCCCCCCGGCGACGGACAACGACCCGCGCTGGACGGCGTTCGCAAAGGCCGCGGCGGAAGAGAGCGGCCTGAAGGCTATTCCGGCGTTCCCGTCCCTCGGCGGCGAGGATTTCGCCTTTTACCAGCAGACGCTGCGCGGCGTCTATGTCCAGATCGGCACGGGGCCGTCCGAGGCGAACCATAACCCGAAGTTCCGCGTCGACCCGAAGGCGCTGCCGGCGGCGTCCGCCTATGTCGCCTCGCTCGCCGAAAAGGCCCTGCGCGCCCTGCAGGGCGGGGAGCCCGCATGATCGATATCCGGAACGTGAGCAAGACGTTTGCCGGCAGGGCCGGAAATGTCGAGGCGCTGAAAAACGTCTCAATCCGGGTGGACGACGGGGACATTTTCGGGGTCATCGGCTTCAGCGGGGCGGGAAAGTCCACGCTGATCCGTACGGTGAACCTGCTGGAGAGGCCGGATTCCGGGAGCGTGGTCATCAACGGGACCGACGTGACGGCGCTGCCGAAGCGGAAGCTGCGCGACGTCCGCAAAGACATCGGCATGGTATTCCAGCAGTTCAACCTGCTGAACTCCAAGACCGTCCGGCAGAACGTCGCCATTCCGCTGATCCTGGAAAAGAGGCCGAAAGCGGAAATCGAGGCCCGCGTCGGCGAGCTCCTGAAGTTCGTCGAGCTGGAAGACAAGAAAGACACTTACGTCGAGAACCTCTCCGGCGGGCAGAAGCAGCGGGTCGGCATCGCCCGGGCGCTTGCGACCAGCCCGTCCATCCTGCTGTGCGACGAGGCCACCAGCGCGCTGGACCCGAAGACCACGGAGTCCATTCTGGAACTGCTGAAAAAGGTCAACCGCGAGCTCGGCGTCACCATTCTGCTGATTACGCACCAGATGAACGTCATCAAAGAGATCTGCAACCGCGTCGCGGTCATGGAAGACGGCGTGATTGTGGAGCAGGGGGACGTTCTCGACGTGTTCGGCAACCCGCAGCACGAAATCACGAAGGGGTTCGTCAAGACGGTGCTTGACGACACGGTGCCCGAGAGCATCCGGAAGGCCGTCCGGGCCGACGGAAAGGAAGGGGAGATCCTCCGGCTGAAATTCACCGGGGAAAAAGCGCAGGACGCCCTTCTGTCGCGCGTCGATAAAAATTTCGACGTCGAAACGACCATCCTGTTCGCCACGGTGAGCGAGCTGCAGGGCACGGTGCTGAGCATCCTCATCGTGCGCCTCACGGGGCCGGAGAGCGAGATCGCCAAAGCGGAGCGGTACATCGGGGAATCCGGCGTGGAAGCAAGGAAGGTGAGTCTGGAATATGGAAGCACTGATTGAGCAATACCTCGACATTTCTTCGGCAAAGCTCATCCTGGCGGCGGAGCAGACCGTTTACATGCTGTTCTGGGCGCTTCTGATCGGCGCGCTGATCGGGGTCCCGCTGGGCATTCTGCTGGTCCTGACCAGAAAAGACGGGATTCTGGAAAGCCGGACGGCGTTCCGCCTGCTGAATTACCTCATCAATATCGTCCGCTCGGTTCCCTTCATCATCCTGCTCGTCTTCATCATGCCGCTGACCCGGGCCATCGTGAGCACGACCATCGGGACGCGGGCGGCCCTGGTGCCGCTTGTGTTTTACATCAGCCCGTACCTCGCGCGGCTGGTGGAGAGCTCCCTTCTTGAGGTCGACGCGGGCATTCTGGAGGCCGCGGAGGCGATGGGCGCTTCCACCGCCCAGATCATTTGGCATTTTCTTCTGCCGGAGGCCCTGCCGTCGCTGATCCTGTCGCTGACGACCGGGACCATCGGCCTGCTGGGCGTCACCGCCATGGCGGGCGCCATCGGCGCAGGGGGTGTCGGCGACCTTGCCCTGACCTACGGCTACCAGCAGTTCAACACGCCGCTGATGACCGCCACGGTCGTCGTGCTGATTTTGTTTGTACAGCTGATTCAGTCGATCGGCAATCATTTTTCAAGAAAAGTCCGCACCCATAGTTAATGATATCCAATCATTGTGAGGAGAGAAAATCATGAGGAAAAAAGCATTTGCAATCGTAAGCCTGCTCGCGGCGGTGTCCGTCGCGTTCACGGCCTGCTCCGCGCCGGGGGAGAACACGCCGGCCCAGCAGACGAGCGCCGCACAGAGCGGGGCCGCGTCCAGCGGGGCGGCGGATTCTTCCGCCAAGAAGGTCCTGAAATACGGAAAATCGCAGGGCCCTTATACGGTCCTGTTTGAGGACGCAATCAAGCCGATTCTGGAAAAGGAAGGCTACCAGCTGCAGGCGGTGGAGTTTTCCGACCTTCTGCAGAACGATACGGCGCTGAACAACGGTGAAATCGACTTCAACGTGGAGCAGCACACCGCGTACGCCCAGAATTTCAACAAGGCCTACAAGGGCGACCTCACGCCGATCAGTCCGATTCCGACCGTGCCGGCGGGCATCTTTTCTTCCAAGCACAAGTCGCTGGACGAAATTAAGAAGGGCGCGGTCGTCGCCGTTCCGAACGACGCGTCGAACACCGCCAGAGCCTACGTCCTCCTGCAGAAGGCGGGCTGGATTACGCTGAACAAGTCGGTCGATCTTTCCAAAGTGAAGCAGGGCGATATTGTCGGGAACAAATACAACCTGTCCTTCGTCGAGATGGATTCCCTGAACATTCCGCGCTCCCTGAGCGATTTCGATTATGCGGTCATCACCGGCAGCATTGTCTACAACGCGAAAATCGACCCCTCCACCGCGCTGCTTCAGGAGGATATCCTGGACCACCTGATGCTTCAGCTGGTCGTCAAGGCGGAAAACAAAGACGCCAAATGGGCGAAGGACATTGTCGCCGCCTACCATTCCGACGAGCTCAAGGCCTATATGAAAGCGAACAACAAGGGCCTCTGGTTCGTGCCGAAAGAACTTCAGTAAATTGAAACTTTTGCTTGACAATCAAAACAGATAGGCTTACTATACTAATAGAAAGCATATATATATGCTATATTTTGAAATCGGAGGAGAAAGCCATGAGAACGAACTCGTTCCGCAGCTTCCTGATGGAATCCATGATGTGCGCCATGTGCATCATGTGCCGCCGCATGCCCGGAACGGAAAATGGCCGACGCCTTCTGCTGCTGTAGCTCCCTGTGCCCCGCGCACAGCACAGCGGGATCCGGTTGGCCGAAAAGGCCAGCCGGATTTTTCTTTTCCGCCTCCCGTCTGTTTGCGGAAAAGCGCGGCGGCCATTCGACTGAAAAGGTGGTCCCATATTGATAAGCCTCAGAGACATCAACAAGACGTTTTACGTCAAGGGTAAAGAAGTAAAAGCGCTGCAGGACATCAATCTTGAAATTGCCGAGGGCGACATTTTCGGCGTCATCGGCTACAGCGGCGCGGGGAAGAGCACGCTCATCCGCATCATCAATCTGCTGGAAAAGCCGGACTCCGGCTCGGTGACGGTGAACGGGGTGGATCTGCTGAACATCCCGGACCGGCAGCTGCGGGAGGTCCGCAGCAACATGGGCATGATTTTCCAGCAGTTCAACCTGATGAACAGCATCGACGTTTACCGGAATATCGCCGCCCCGCTGAAAAACAGAAAGGTCCCGAAAGAGCAGATCAATGCGAAGGTAGACGAACTGCTGGCGCTGGTCGGCCTTTCCGACAAAAAGCACGCTTACCCGAACCAGCTCAGCGGCGGCCAGAAGCAGCGCGTGGCCATCGCGCGGGCGCTGAGCAGCGACCCCCGCATCCTTCTCTGCGACGAGGCCACCTCGGCGCTCGACCCGAACACCACCCAGTCGATTCTTCAGCTCCTGCGCGAAATCCACGACAAGCTGGGCATCACGATGGTCATCATCACCCACCAGATGGAGGTCGTGAAAAACATCTGCAACCGCATCGCGGTCATGGACGACGGGCGCATTGTAGAGCAGGGCGACATCGTCGACCTCTTCACCAACCCGCAGAGCGCCATCGGCAAAGAATTCGTTTCGCACGCCATCGGCAGCGAATCCATAGAAAAGCACCTCAGCCAGTTCCGCGGCGCGATCTATAAGCTCAGCTTTTTCGGGACCGTCACGCACGAGCCGGTTCTTTCTTACCTGGCCACCCGATATCACGTCAAGGTCAACATCCTTTTCGGCAATATCGAGAACCTGCACGACACCGTCGTCGGCAGCCTGCTGGTGGAATTTCTCGGCAAAGACGAGGACATCCGGGACGCGATTGCCTATTACAGGTCCCTGAATACGAAAGCCGAGGTGATAAGGGATGCTCAGTAACCTGATTCCCAATGTGATTGAATTTTTTCCGGACATGATCAAGGCTCTGCAGGAGACGCTGATTATGGTGTCCGTTTCGGCTTTCTTCTCCGCCCTGCTCGGCATTCCGCTGGGCGTCGCGCTCGTCGTCACGTCGGAGGGGCATATCCTCGAGCACAAGACCTTTTACTCCGTTCTGTCGAAGATCATCAACACCCTCCGCTCCATCCCCTTCGTCATCCTCATCGCCGCCATCCCCGGCTTCACGCGGCTCGTCGTCGGCACGACCATCGGCGTCAAGGGCGCCGTCGTCCCGCTCATCGTCGCCTGCGTGCCGTATATGGCGCGGCAGGTTGAAATCGCCCTGGTCAAGGTGGACAGCGGCGTGATAGAAGCCTACCAGTCCATGGGCTTTTCTCCCATGCAGATCATCTTCAAGGTCATTCTGGTGGAAGGCCGCAGGGACATCGTCCTCGCCGTCACGTTTTCCATCATCGGCCTCATCGGGTTTTCCGCCATTACGGGCACGGTCGGCGGCGGCGGGCTCGGCGACTTCGCCATCCGCTACGGCTACCAGTATTTTAAATCGGACATCATGGTCGTCACCATCATCATCATCGTCGCCATCGTTTACCTGATTCAGGGGATCGGCGACCTCATTTACCGCAAGCTCAGCCATTGAAATATAAACGTTCTAAAGATTCAGAAGGAGAGATTGATCGTTATGAAAAAGCTGATTTCTTTTTTGCTGGCAGGCGCTCTGACGCTCGGCGTCACGGCCTGCTCTTCCTCGGGTTCGGCATCGTCGGCGCCGGACGCGTCGTCGGCAACGGTATCTTCCGCGGCGGCAAGCCAGGCGTCCTCTTCGGGCGGCGACTTTTCACAGCCCGTGACCTTGAAGGTCGGCGTCAACGGGACCGATTTCAGGCTCTGGGACAGCCTGAACGAGCGGCTGAAGCAGTATAACATCACCCTGCAGCCGGTCAGCTTCTCGGACTACATCAAGCCGAACCAGGCGCTTGCCGACAAAGAGATCGACCTGAACGCGTTCCAGACCGAGATTTATTTCGAGACCTTCATCAAGCAGCACAACCTGAACCTCGTGTCCCTCGGGGACACCATCATTGCCCCGATGGGAATCTATTCGCAGAAAATCAAGGATATCGCCAAAACGCCGGACGGCGCGAAGGTGGCCATCCCGAACGACGCGACCAACGGCGGCAGGGCGCTTGTCCTGCTTGAAACCGCGGGCCTCATCAAGCTTGACGGCAAAGACAAGGTCACCCCCACGACGAAGAACATCACCGAAAACCCGAAGAACCTTCAGTTCGTGTCGATGGAAGCCGTTCAGATTCCCCGTTCGCTCAGCGACGTCGACCTTGCGGCCATCAATACCGGCGTGGCGACGGACGCGGGGATGAACCCGTCGAAGGACGCCATCTACCGCGAGAGCGCGACAGGCGATTCCGCCAAAAACTACTTCAACATCATCGCGGTCCGTCCGGAGGACAAGGATGAGCCGGCGTTCAAGAAGCTGATTGAGGTCTACCATACGGACGAGACGAAAAAGGTCATCGACGAAATCTACAAAGGGGCCGCCCTTCCCGTCTGGTAAGGCGCGCAGCCGTACGGAAACGGGGAACGGCTGAGCTTCCCCGGAAAACAATTGACAGAAACAGGGGCGGGTTCTTTATGTCTGATATTCAGAAACGGATTTTGCAGTATATCGACGAAAACCAGCAGCCGTACCGGGACGCGGCCAAACAGATTCACGGGCGCCCCGAGGTTTCGAACCACGAGTTTTTCGCGTGCAAGCTGCTTTCGTCGCTTTTAAGCAGCCACGGGTTTTCCATCGAAGAGAACGCGGCGGACCACAGGACCGGCTTCGCCGCATCCCTCCGCTCGGGAAAGCCGGGGCCGGTGATCGTTTTTCTGGCGGAGTATGACGCGCTGCCGAATCTGGGGCACGGCTGCGGCCACAACCTCATCGGCACCATCGCGGCGCTTTCCGCGGTCGCCGTCTCGCAGCATCTTGACGAGCTGGGCGGCGAGGTGCGCGTCTACGGCACGCCGGGCGAAGAGGGCGGCGAGCAGGGCAGCGCGAAAGAGAGCTTTGTGCGCGAGGGCTATTTCAAAGACGTCGACGTTGCGCTGGAGGTCCACCCGGCAGTCGCCAACACCCTGACGCCCCGCACGCTGGCCCTCGATCCGATTGACATCGAGTTCCGCGGCAGGGCGGCCCACGCCAGCACGGCCCCGGAGCAGGGCATCAACGCCCTCGACGCGCTGATCCTGACCTATAACGGAATCAACGCCTTAAGGCAGCATCTGCCGCAGGGCGTGCAGATCCACGGGATCATCGTCGACGGAGGCAGCGCGCCGAACATCGTGCCGGATTACAGCCGGGGGCGCTTCTTCATCCGCGCGAAGACGCGCGCGCAGGTCGACCTTGTGAACCAGAAGGTGCGGAACATCGCCGCGGGGGCCGCCTCCATGACGGGGGCCGGCTGGAAGGTGTCGTTTTTCCAGAACAAGATCGACGACCTGATTCCGAACAAAAAGCTGGACGCCGTTTACAGAAAGCACGCGGAAGAGCTGGGCGAGGAGCTTTCGCAAATCGACCAGTTCCCCACGACGGACGCCGGGAACGTCTCCCATGCGGTGCCGACTCTGCACGCGTCGCTCAAATCCCTGGAAGAGAACGCCCCGGCGCATTCGGTTGCCTTCCGGGACGGGTGCATCAAGGAATACGCGCTCGATTCCATCGCGCGCGGCGCGAAGCTGCTGTCGCTGACCGCGCTGGATCTGCTGCAGAATCCCGCCCTGGTGAAAGAGATCAAGGCCTACCACGCCGAGCTGCTGCAGAACAGGGAAGCCGGGGACGCCGGCGCCGCGGTCTGAACCCGCGGACCTTTGGCGGCAACTGGGCAAGGAAAAAAGCGGCCCGCTCCTTCTGTGCGAAGAACGGGCCGCTTTTCGCGTTTTCGGCGGGGCTGCTTTATTCCCGGCCCGCCTCCGGCTTCTGCGAATATTTCTCAGAGACAGCGGCCAGGCTGCGGAAATCCTCTTTCAGGTGGCGGTACAGGCTCTGGTAGATCTGGAAGTAATCCATGTAAAGCGCGTGCGCATCCGGGTCCGGGTACATGGGGGACTGGTACCGCACCTTTTCGGCCGCAGCGGAAAAGCCGTCGATCGCCCCGCAGGCGACCCCGGCGAGCAGGGCGTCCCCGTAGGGCGCGCCTGTCCTGCTTTCCGTCAGCACCGTGGGCACGTTCAGCACGTCGGTGATGATGCGGCGCCAGATCCTGCTCTTCGCGCCGCCCTCGTTCAGGACAATCGGGAAGTTGAGCGGGTAGTTCCCCTCACGGATTCGGTAAAACGAGTCGTACAGGGCGTAGGCGACCGCTTCCATCATGGCCCGCGCGACGTGCCCTTTTGTGTGCCGCAGCGAAAGGCCGAACAGAACGCCACGAGCGGAGGTGTCCCAGATGGGGGTGCGTTCCCCCATCATATAGGGGAGCATGACGAGGCCGTCGCTCCCGGCGGGGATCCTGTCCGCCTCCATGTCGATCATGCCATAGACGCTCTGCCCGGTCAGGTCGGCGGCCCCCGCCTCCATCTGGCAGAACGTGTCGCGGAAATACCGGATCAGCTGCCCGCCCGTCGTCGTGGTGGGCACGGTGATCAGCTTCCCGGGGATCGTGTAGGGAATGGTGATCATGCCGTCGGGGAAGTCCGTGTTCTGGTGAAGAAAGCCGAAATTCCCGCAGGTGCCGAGGTTCATCTGCACGTCCCCGTCCTTGAGCGAGCCGGCGCCGAGCCATGCCGCATTGCAGTCCACCTGCCCCGCGCAGACCGGCGTGCCGGGCGCGAGGCCGCATTCTTCGGCGGCGGCGGGCGTCACGGTGCCGACGACGTCTGCGCAGGCGTTGACGTCGGGGAGAATAGCGCGATCGATCCCAATCTGTTCCAGAATCGATTCGTCCCAGCAATTCCGTTTCAGGTCATACGCCACCCCGAACAGCGGCGCGCCGGAATTGTTGATCTGGCAGACTCCGGTCAGCTTCATAGTGATGAAGCCGTCGATGTCCAGCGCCTTGCGGATGCGCGCGTAGTCTTCGGGGCGGTTTTCTTTTTCCCACAGCAGGTTGACCATGGACGGATGGTCCTCCAGCCGGTCCCCGGTCAGACGGAAGATCCTGTCTTTGCCGAGCAGCTTTTCCAGGCGCGCGGCCTGCGCCGTCGCGCGGCGGTCCATCAGGTTGTACGCGCGGTTGATCGGGTTGCCGTCGCGGTCGACCATCACGAGGGAGGGCTTTGCGGAGGAGGCGGCGACGCCGGCGATCTGCTTCGGGGCGATTTTCGCTTTCCCGATGCATTCGCGGATCAGCCGGCAGGCGGTCGTCCAGTAGCGTTCGGGGTCGTGCTCGCTCCACCCAGGGTGGTCGGTAAAAATGGGGTACTCCGAAAAAGCGTAAGAGAGCTGCTCCATCCGCTCGTCCGTGATGCAGGCCTTCGCGCCGCCGGTCCCGAAATCGATCCCCAGAAGATATGCCTTCATTCCATACAACTTCCTTCCCAAAGACTATGTTTCATTTGGATGCAGCAGCCGCTGCAGCGCCTGCATCTGCCCGTCGGTCAGGGCTCGCAGGCCCCCCAGACTGCGGGCGACGGCCGTCACGGAAAGCGCCATGTCGAGCGAAAGAATTTTATAGGCCGCGTTGAGAACGTTCCGGTCGAAAGCGAGCGCGCCGTGCAGCGCCATGACGACGACGGAGGAGCCGGGCTTGCGGCGCATGGCTTCCACCACGCTGCGCGGCACTTCTTCGGTCGTCGGCGTGGCGTACCCGGAAAACGCGATCTCCCCGAGAAAAAGCATGACCTCCGGAATCAGCACGGATTCCACGTCGAAGGACGAAGAGGCGAATCCCGTCGTGACGGGCGCGTGGGTGTGCACGATGCCGCAGATATCGTCTCTCTCTTTGTAGACGGCCAGATGCATCCGGTAGTCCCGCGCCGGAGGATCCCCCGAAAGGACGCGGCCCTCCGGGTCGATTTTCGTAATCTGGGCCATGGTCATGTCCCCTTTGCAGCACCCCGTGCAGGTAATCAGAATATTGCCGTCGGGAAGGCGGACGCTCAGGTTGCCGTCTTTCGCGACGAGGTTGCCCTTGTCATAGACCATTTTCCCGGCCGCAAGCAGGTCGCTGCGGGCTTTCCATTCGGTGTAAAAATTCATTTTCCATTCCGCCTTTGTTCAGATTCGCGCGCCTTCCCCCGGACAGAACCCGCCGGGCGCCTGCAGCAGCCTCAGAAGGCATTCCGCCTTGCAGGCGCTTTCGGCGGCTTCCAGAATGCCGGCGCAGTCCAGCCCCGTGGCCGCGAGCGCGGCAAACCCGATCCCCGGCAGATAAAGCAGCCGCTGCGGATCCTTTCCTTTTTCCGCCGGTTTTGCTGCGGGGCTACTGCCGGCGCCGGGGTCGAACACCCGGAACCCTGCGCGCAGGAATTCGGGCAGGATGCCGGCGAAATCGCCGCCCGCAGCCCGCGCGAGCGCGAGAGCGTAGGGAAGCGGCGCGATTGCCGCGGCCTGCGGGGCGTACGCGCGGTACAGCGCGCGGTGCGCCCGGTGCTCCGCGCAGGCGGGGGCCGTGCGCAGGGAGCTTTCAAGCAGGTTTTCCGGCTGGATGCGCAGCGGATGCATCCCCAGAGGGGTGAGAAGAACGCAGTCTTCCGACATCCGCTCGCTTACGCTTCCGCGCCCCGATACTGCAAGTCCCTTTTCGTACAGAAGTCGAATCGCCTGCACCAGCGCTGTAAAATGGTCGATGTAGTACATAAGAGCTCCTGTGTGCCGCGGGGCCCGGTGCAGGGGGATTTTCGTCCTCCTGCGGCCGGGTTCCGCGGCAGCCGCCGTTTTCGGCAGGCGGCTTGCCGAATTTGAAGCCTGCCCGGGTCCGGGCACGGCATAGGGCCCCGCATGACTTAGAAGGCAATCGATTGCCTGACTCCCCAAAAAAATTATGAATCGCAGCATCCCTTCGATTCGGGAGGATCACGCTGAAATCCATACCGTAAGACGCGAACAGCTGTAAACAGGCTGTTTTACGCGGATGAGTGAAAATATGTACAAAAAAATGTGAAAAAATATTTTAGGAAATCGATTGCTTCCCCAACAATTCTATGATACACTGGTTTCAGCAAAACTTCAAGCGGTAATTTCAGAAAAATTACGGGCGGCGGAAATCACGGCGTCCGCGCCGAAAACGGATAAAGAGGGAATCCTGTTGAAGAAGAAACACGCGGTGACCATTTATGACATTGCCTCCCGGACGGGAGTGAGCGGGGCGACCGTTTCAAAGGTCCTGAACGGGAAGGGGACCGTCGCGGAGCAGACCAGGGAGCGCATCCTGAACGCGGCGAAAGGGCTGGGGTATTCCCCGAACGTTGCGGCCAAGGCGCTGCGGCAGTCCCGCAGCGAGCAGATCCTGCTGCAGATCCCGGAATTTTCGAACCTGTTCTATTTCGACCTGGTCTCGTCGGTGCACAGGGTATGCGCGCAGGCGGGGTACTCGGTCGTGCTCAGCATTGTTCAGGACAAGGAACCAAAGGACTGGAAAACTTTTTTCCAGTCCAAGTTCAATCTTGTGGACGCGGTGATCGATATTGCCTTCCGCTTTTCCCCGGCCCATATGGAGGCGCTGGAGCAGTTCGGCAAGCCGGCCGCGATCAGCACGGTTTCGCGTTTCCGCTTTCCGGAGAAGATCCCGTTCGACTTTGTCGGGACCGACACCGGCGAGGGGACGTATTCGGCTGCGTCGCACCTGATTTCGCTCGGCCACAGGAAGATCGGCTACATCGGGCTTTCGACGGACATCCCGGCGGGCGGGGAGCGCCTGGACGGATATCTCAGGGCCCTCGGCGAAAACGGGATCGCCCGGGACGACGGCTGCATCTTCACTGGAGGATATACCAACCGCTTCGGGTACGAGTGCGGCATGCGGATCGCCGCGATGGTCGGAAGCCGTCCGACGGCCGTCTGCACGGCGAACGACATGATGGCGCAGGGCGTCTACCGCGCGTTTTCGGAACAGAAAATCCGGATCCCCGAACAGATTGCGCTGGTGTCCATGGACAATACGGATATTGCGGACCTGCTTTTCCCCACGCTGAGCAGCGTGGCGATTCAGCAGTCGTCCATCGGCGGCACGGCCGCGCAGTATGTCATCGACCGCCTGAACGGAGACAAAGCGGCGCCGCACGTAACGGTCTTCCGGCCGCATCTGGAGGTGAGAAACTCGAGCGGCGCGCCGCTGGCGCCGGGAAAATGAGGGCGGCCCGGCAAGATCAGAGCTTGTTGATGGAGATTGCCTTGGTCGCGTTTTTCAGCCTTTCGCCCACGCTGCCGTCGGCCCGCATGATGGTGTTCACGTACAGGGTCTCCAGCAGGCAGAGCTCGGCGACCCGCTTCGTCATGATTTCGCCGAACATGTTCGGGACGAACGTCGCGGTCAGCAGGACCATGTCCGCGGCCCTTGCAATCGGGGACATGGGGTAGTTGGTGATGACGAGAATCGGCGTCCCGGCGCGTTTGGCGTATTTTTCCACCTCGTAGATGCTCTGGGTCTGCCCCGTGTGCGAGATGATGACGAACAGGTCGTCCGGCCCGAGCTTGGAAGCCTCCATGAGCTGGATGTCGAAATCCTGCGGGCAGCTGGCGCTCAGGCCGATGCGCGAGAATTTCAGGTAGCCGGTGTAGGCCACCGTGTAGGCGTCCCCTGCGCCGGCAAACAGCAGGTGCTTCGCGTGCTGAATCCGGTCCAGCGCCTGCAGGTAGGTTTCGTTGTTCAGCAGGCCCGACGTGTCCACCAGACTCTGGATGAACGTCTGGAAGATTTTGTTCGCCACTTCGATCGGCTCGTCGTTCGGCTTTATCTCACCGTAAAGGATGCCGGAGTCGTTTTCGTCGTTTTGCAGAATGGACGCTTTGAGCATGACGTACCCCGAGTAGCCGAGCTTGCGGGCGACGCGGACCAGCGTGGCTTCGCTGCAGCCAGCGAGGCCCGCGGCCTCTACAATGGTATCGTTCGCTATGGTTTCTGGATTCTCCAGAATAAAATCCGCTGCCTTTTTCTCTGCGGTCTTTAAATTTTTATAAACGGACTGGATCCGGATCAGGCAGTTTCGCGAAAGCTTTTCACTGAAAAGCTTCTGTTCCATGGCTTCCGCGTCCTTTCTCAGAACTGATGAAGAATTGTCTTCATTCTATCATATAATCCCGCATAAATACAATATCTGTCTTCGTACAGGCGGCTTGCGGCGGGGTCCGGGTAATAGGTGCGGGCCGTGGCGACGATTTCCGCGCCCTCGCGGACGCTGCCGCAGGCCCCGGCGGCGCTTGCCGCCAGAATCGCCGCCCCCAGGCAGGCGGCCTCCCTCACCTTGAGAGTGGAGACGGGCAGGCCCGTGATGTCCGCCTTGTTCTGAAGGCCGATGGGCGAACGTGCGCCGCCGCCCACGCAGCGCAGCCCGGTGATGCCGACCCCCGCGCTGCGAAGCGTCTCCAGGTTGACGCGCATCTCGAAAGAGAGCGATTCCAGAATCGCTTTCGCAATGTCGTACCGCGTGCTGGAAAGCGTCAGCCCCAGAATGGCGCCCTTTGCCTGCAGGTCGCAGATCGGGGTGCTTCTGCCGTTGAAATACGGAAGGACCATCAGGGGGGAGGGCCCCTCCTTCGCCATGTGAAGAACGTACTCGTACAGGCGGAAGCCCGCCTGCTCCGCCGCCGCGCGGTCGTTCTGGCAGAAATTTTCGACGAACCATTTCAGCAGGATTCCACCGGTGTGGTTGAGCGCGAACGTGAAGTACATGCCGGGGACCGTGTGAAGGTAGCAGGGGTAATAGCTGCGGAACATGGTTTCGTCGAGGCGCGGCTCCCGGAACGCGGCCGAGACCACCTCGGCGGTCCCGTGGGAATCGAGCGCGAGGTTTTCCCCCGTGATGCCGGCGCCGAGCGCGGCGCAGGTCTGGTCGTGCCCGCCCGCGACAATCAGCGCGCCGGCGCGGATGCCGAGCTCTTCGGCCAGCGCTTCCGGGACGGTGCCGACCGCGGTGCCGGAGGGGACGGGCTTTGCGAGCTTCTGCTCCGGGATGCCGAGCCCGTCCAGAATCTCGCGCGACCATTTCTGCCCCTTCAGGTCCCAGGCCATGGTTCGGCTCGCCATGGAAAAGTCGATCACAATCTCGTCGCTGCCCAGCTTTGCGAGGAGGAAGTCGGCGTAGGTGACGAACTTCCACGCCTTTTCGTACAGCTCCGGCCGGTGGTTTTTAATCCAGAGGATCTTGAGCAGGGAATTCAGCGGGTGCGGCCGCATCCCCGTGAGCTGGAAAAGCCGCAGGGAACCGTACCGCTCTTCGCACCGGGCGCTTTCTTCCACGGCGCGGTAGTCCATCCCGAGCTGCACGGGGGCGAGAGCCCTGCGCTCCGAGTCGATCGGCAGGACGGCGTCCCCCTGCACGGAAAGGGAAAGCGCGCGGATCTCCGGGCCCGACTGCCGGGCGGCCTGCGCAATCACACGCTTCGTGATGCCCCAGACCAGCTCCGCGTCCTGTTCCGCGCGGCCGGGGGCGGGGGTGTCGACTCCGTATTCCTCAAAGCCGTAGCCGTGCAGGTTTCCGTCCTCGTCGAACACGGCGGCTTTTGCGCCCGTGGTGCCGACGTCTATTCCTAGCAGCAGCATGCTGTTGCGCCTCCTTTTCGGACCTGGCCGGGTACCCCGGCCAGGTCCGAATGTTTTTCCTGTGTGCGGCAGTTACCGGAAGAAAAAGTTTTTCGTCTCCGACTCCTGCTCTTCGCTGTAGAAATCGGCCCTGACGCCGGGGATGTAGGACAGCGCCTCGTAAATGACGGGCAGGATGTTGCCGTGGATCCCGACCGCGTGATGCACGTAGGGACCTTTGACAATCATGGACTCCACCTTGCTCCAGTTCGGGATTTCCACCCAGCAGTACGTGCCGTGGGTCTTGGGGCCCTCGATGGTGCGGGCGTTGCCCAGCAGGACGCCGTAGCTTCCGTTGTCGCCGTCGAACCGGACCAGAGAGAGCTCGCCGGGCTTCAGCTGCGCCACGACCGAGCCGGGGCAGTGGTCGGGGAAGGCGAAGGGGCGGTCCAGAATCGCTTTTTCACGCGCCAGCGAAATCGGCCACGGGCCGCAGTGCTGCAGCAGCTCGCCGTTGTCGTTGGTCGGGTGGCGCACGGACCAGTCCACGAAGAAGCTGGGCGTTCTGCCCATTCCCGCGGCCTGGACCATCAGCGCGGAAATGGCGCCGTGGATGTCCGTTTCGCAGGCGACCGGGATGTTCTCCTGTGTCAGCAGGGCGTTCGCGCAGCAGGGCATCATGTGGAGCGACTGCTGCAGCGCGTCCCAGCACTGGATGGCGATGGCGTTGCAGTCGTTTTCAACCGCGTACCGCTTCATCGCCGTCTTCAGCGAGGCAACCTTGCGCACATCCTCCTGCGGGATGTTGACGACCATATTCTGATTGATGTAATCCACCGTCTGAGCAACCTCGGGATCGTCGGAAGCGGCCAGCTTTTTGACCCGCTCTGACAGCTCGACCAGCGTGATCGGGAAAATCTGGACGCCGAAGCGCTCCAGCAGCTCGCCCTCGTTTACCATCATCGTCCAGAAATCGCCCGGGCGCGTGTCGATCTGAAGAATCCGCGCGCGGCGGAACTCCTTGACGACGTTCGCGACCGCGAGGAACGTGCGCAGGCCGCGTTCGAACAGCTCGTCTTCCACGCGGCAGTTGGGCAGGTAGGTGAACGGGACCTGCATGCGGCGCAGCACCTTGCCCGTCGCGAACAGCCCGCACTGCGTGTCGCGCAGGCGGCTTCCGTCGGGCAGGGGGGCTTCGTCGCGCGGGCCCCACAGCAGGACCGGCACGTTCAGCGCGCGGGCGACCTTTGCGCAGCTGTGCTCGGAGCCGAAATTGCAGTGCGGGATGAACAGCGCGTTGACCTTCGCTTTCCTGAACTTCTCTATCACCGGCTCCACGTCTTCGGCGCAGCGCAGAAGCCCTTCGGAATTGATGTCCTCGATATCGACGAACTCAATGTCCATGCTCTCCATTTTGCTGCGGATGAGGTTTTTGTATTTCACCGCGTCCTCCGCGCTGAAAATCCTTCTGCGGGTGGGGGCGAACCCCAAGACGATTCGATTGTCCATCCATAACATCTCCATTCCCAAAATATAGATCATAGATTCTGAAAGCTTTCCCGGAATAAGCGGGGAAAGCCGGACTTCGTCAGCGGCCGGAAAGCATCTGGTCCTGAATACGGCGCAGCTGAAGCAGGACCGAGCGGTTGTCAAGCTCCACCATGTCGTACGTAATCACGCTGTCCGCCGGAGCGTCGCATTTCATGACGGCTCCCCTGGCGAGGCCGACGGGCAGCATGTTTCCCCCGCGGGCGATCTGCGCGCGCTCAATCGAGGCGCGGTAGCAGTATTCGCCTATCATGTCGAGGCGCTCGCCCTTTTTGAGGTCCTTCTTCGCGATGGTGATGCACTCCGACGTCAGGTGGTCCATGGGGTGTGCGGTGGATTCCCCGTAGACGACGGACTGAATGGCGGTGATGGGCGTTTCGATGGAGCACAGGTGGTAAGGCCGGTAGAGCAGATAGTTGGGGCCGGTGCCCATGTCGCGCTGTACAAGGCCGTCGATGATGCGTTTGTTTTTGGTGGTCACGACCACGAAGACGCCCGGGTTGATGTCGCCGATGCCGTAATCCACGACGCCCGTATGTTCCAGGATGCCCCCCTGCTCTTTCAGGGAAAACACCTTCGCGAGGTCCTTCACGTTGCATTTCGGCCCGTGCATGCCGCGGATGTCCGGCGTAAGGCCCGTCGCGTTGGAGACCGCCGCCATTTCAATCATGGTCTTGGAGCCGTCGACGAATTCCAGCAGCATGCGTGCGTTCATCTGGCGGGCGGCAGCCTTTTCCTGCCATTCCTTCATGCCGGGGTTCGCGTAGATGTCCAGCGGGTTGTTCTTGCCTTTGCCCGCGGCGACGACCTCGAACCCGAGCGCCTTGGCGAAGCGGTAGACCTCCACAATGGACCCCGGCTCGTCGCCCGCCGTCAGCGAGTACACGACGCCGGCCTGCTCGCAGAGCCTGCGCAGAATCGGCCCGACCGTCACGTCGCACTCCACGTTCATCATCACGATGTTCTTTTTGTGGAAGATGCAGTCCAGCGTGATCCGGGCGCCCATTTCCGGGGAGCCGGTCGCGTCGATGACGCTCTGAATCTGGCGTGCGCCGACGGCGGCCTTGTAATTGGTCGAGGCGACCTTCTTGCCGGCGTCAATGGCTGCTTCGGCCTCTTCGGGGGTGTTCGCGACGACGACTTCGCGCGTTTCGTTCGCCTGGCGGTAAGCGTCCATCACAATGTCCGTGCTCAGGTCGATCACAATGTCGCAGACAATGCCTTTCATCTCGCTGATCTGCGCCACAATGTCCTTTCCCATCTGCCCCGCGCCGATGAGCGCGACGTGGATGGGGCGGCCTTCTTCTTCCAGCTGCAAAAGCTTCTTGTCAATTTCGTACATATGTCAGGTTCCTTTCTGCTGCTTTTTTTGTTGTGTGGGGGCGGGGGCGGTTCAGCGCCACGGGTCAATCAGGACCTTCAGAGCCTCTCCGCGGCTGACCATGTCCATCCCTGCGGGGATCTCCTCCAGAGAGACCTTGGCGTTCAGGTATTTTCCGGCCGAGATTTTTCCGCTCCGGATTGCGTCCAGCGCGTCCGACAGGCCCGTCGCCGGGTAAGAGAACGCCCCCGTCACCATGATTTCGTTGTAATGGATGGTGTTGGAATTGAGCGTGGTCATCTCTTTGCTTTTCGGCGTGCCGCCGTAGATGATTACCCTGCCGCGCTTGCGCACCATGGCGAGCGCCTGCTGCTGCGGAATGACGGACGGGACCGCGCAGATGACGAAATCGGCGCCGATGCCGTCGGTCAGCTCGAGCACCTTCGCGGCGACCGCCTCGGGGTCCCGGTTGTCAAGAAGGCAGTCGGGGCGGAACTGCTCCGCCAGAGCGAGGCGGTCCATGCCGGCGAGGGCTATAAGGGAGGCGCCGCGGGCGCGCGCCACCTCGACGTGCAGGCACCCGACCGGCCCGTCGCCGATGATGACGACCCGGTCGCCGAGCGAGATGTTGTTGTATTTCTGGCAGGCGATTACGGCGGAGCAGGTTTCCGCGAAGGCCGCGAAGTCGTAGCTCATCCCCTCCGGAATCGGCTCCACGAAACCGTGCTGCATCACGTCCGGCGGCAGGGCGAGGTACTGCGCGTACCCGCCCGGAAAATGCGTGCCGAGCATCCTGTGGTTGACGCACAGGTTGACCAGCCCGCGCTTGCAGTACCAGCAGTGCCCGCAGCTGACGTCCGGCGCCAGCGCGACCCGGTCCCCCGGGCGGAAGCGGACGACGTCCTTTCCCGTTTCCACCACCTCTCCGGCGATCTCATGCCCCATGATCTGGTTTTTGATCCCGCCCTTCAGGCCGTTGTGGTAGTTGCGGACGTCGCCCCCGCAGATCCCGCAGGCATACACCTTGACGAGCATGCCCGCGTCCGGGCACTCCGGAATCGGCCGTTCCTCCACCACCATGTTTTCAATGTCCTTGAAGACGGCGGCTTTCATGGTCCCTTTCATGGTTATGCGTTTCCTCCTTTTTTCCCAAGCAGGCGTTCCCCTACGGCCCCGCCCGTATGGATGACGGCAAACTGTTCCTTTGTATAATGCGTATACTGCATCAGGGCGATGCAGACAGCGTCGAATACCGAGATGACGGCCAGCGTGCTTGACGTCGCGAGCATGTTGAAGCGGTCGGGCTCGCGCTCCACCTTCACTTTCAGGCAGAGGTCGGCCGCTTTCCCGAGCTGGGACTCCGGGTCCTCCGTCACGGCGACCAGGAAGGCCTTTTTGGCGCGGCAGGCGGGGACCAGCTTTGTCAGCTCGGAGGTGTTCCCGCCCTTGCTGACCAGAATCAGGATGTCTTCGGGCTGCAGGAGGCCCAGCCCTCCGTGCACGGCGTCGGAGGGGACCAGAAACGCGGCGGGGCGTTCGATGCAGCACAGCGAGTGGCAGATTTTGCGCGCCGCCATTGCGGAGGTGCCGCAGCCCGCCAGCAGAATCCGTCCGCGGCAGTCCCCGATCAGGCGGACCAGCCGCTCCACCGCATCCGGGTCCAGCGTGCCGGGCAGGGACGCGATGGAGTCCGCCTCCGCTTTCAAGGTTCGGGTGACTTCCTGAAGCAGGATTTTTCTTTCCATAATTTTCACCTTTCATAATTAACTATAATTTATGAAAACAAATTGTTGACGTAATTAATGTGAAATTTGAAAATATGTATGATTTAATGGATATAATTTAGAAAAATAAATGATAAATGCACAAAATTCATGCGGGAGAACCAATTTGAACGGCTACATTGTATCATGAAATTATACGCAAAACAATAGATTTCTGAAAATTTTTTTGAAAAATCTATAGACAAAACGGAAAAACGATGATACAATACAGTCAAATCAATGCAAATAATATAAAATTTATTTGTAATTATGGAGCATTTTTAGACTTAATTCAAATTAAATCAAATAATTTTCTGTTATTCATTATTAATTTCAAAAACTAAACATCCGTATTTTGACAATCTGTATCATACATAGGAGGCTGCGTATGAAAAGCGATTCGCAGATCAAGCTGAAGCGGGTCCGGGACTATCTGGAAAAAAACGCTTTCAGCGGAATGGTCCTTGCGAGGCACGACACGTTCAGCTGGATTACGACCGGCGGCAGCGACCAGGTGATTCTTTCGCAGACCGAGGGCGCCGGCGCGGTCGTCGTCACGCGCGACCGCGTCTGCATGGTGGCGCAGGTCATGGATGGCCAGCGCATTATGGATGAAGAAATGAGCGGGCTGGAAGCGGAGTATGTCCCGCTATATTGGTATGAGGATTCCCCTCTGCGGCGGGCGGTCCGGCTGGCTGGGGAAAACCCCGTCTGCGACGTCCCCGCGGCAGGTGCCGAATTCCGCCTTGACGACATCTTCGCCCTGCAGTTTCCCCTGACGGAAACGGAAGTTTCGCGGCTGAAGACGCTCGGGGAGATGTCGGACCGCATCCTCAGCGATGCGGCGCGCAGCATCCGGCCCGGGATGGTTGATTACGAGGTCGGGGCGATGCTGCAGTCCGAATACGAGAAAAGGAACGCCCAGTGCGACGTGCTGCTGGTCGGGACCGACGAGCGCATCTTCCGGTATAAGCACGCCGTGCCGAGCGGAGCGAAGCTGGGCAGATACGTGCTGCTGCATGCGGCGGCACGGCTCGGCGGCCTGCATTGTAATGTAACAAGAAGCGTCTATTTCGGGGACCGCCTGCCCGACGACATCGCCGGGGCTTACGAGGCGGTCAGCGAAATTGAGGCACACAATATGTCACGTTGCGTGACGGGGACGCGCTGGAGCGACATCTTCAGCGAGCACAAGGACCTTCTGCGAAGGCTAGGGTTTGCGGAAGACTGGCGCGGCCACTACCCGGGCGGGCGGACGGGCTATTTTGTCTGCCAGTGCGGCCTCTCGCAGGACCCGGAGAACCGGATCCTGGACGGCGAGGCGTACGACTGGTTCGTCACGGTGACCGGGGCGAAGGTGGAAGAACTGGGGCTGAACGCGGACGGCGCTTTCTCCGTCCTTTCCCAGACCGGGCGGTGGCCGTCCAAAACATTCCGGGCGAACGGCAGCTCGTTTGCCCTGCCGCAGATCATGATGCGGTAAAGCTTACGGAACATGCGCCCCGCCGTGCGGAAAGGGGAGAACGCCGCGCGAACGGGCGTCTGTATAAAAAAGGAGGAACCTGTAATGAAAAAAATACTGGCCATTCTTTTGTCGGCGGCCATGCTGACGTCGCTGATCGGGGGCTGCAGCTCCAACGGATCGCAGACGTCTTCGGCTTCTTCGGAGGCCGGGCAGACCGCGTCCCAGGGGGCGCAGCAAAGCGATGCGCAGGGTGCGGGCAAGAAAATCGCGTTCTGTTTCCAGGACCTGGAGACGGAGTTCTGGGTCGCAGCCCACAAGAGCATCGTGGAAACGCTGAAGGGACAAGGCTTCGAAGTCGTTGAGTACAACGGCAACCAGGACGCCAACAAACAGCTTGAGCAGGTCAACGACGCCATCGCACAGAATGTGGACGGGATCATTCTGATTCCGCAGGACGGCGAGTCGGCCCTCACCATGATTAAGACCGCGAACAAGGCGGATGTGCCGATCGCGATCTTCAACCGCCCGCCGACCACAGAGGACGGCAACGCCATCGTTGTGGTCGCCGACAACCAGAACATCGCTTATAAGGCAGGCCAGCACATGGTCGCACAGGCAAAGGCGCGCTATGAAAAGACAAAGAAGAAAATCGTCATCGGCCACATGATCGGCGACCTTGGCGACACGAACGCAATTGCCCGTAAAAAAGGGTTTGAGGCCGCCGTCGCGGAAGCGCCGGACATTTTTGAAAAAACAGTGGAAATCCCGACAAAGTGGGATGCGAACACGGCGCTTGCCAATCTTCGCAACGCCATGCAGGCAAATCCGGATATCAGCATGATCTTCTGCGGGTCGGATTTCCTCTATCCCCAGATTCAGAGCGTCCTGGAGCCTCTCGGGAAATGGAAGAAAATCGGCGACGACAACCATGTCATCCTCGGCGCGGTCGACGGAGACTCCGGCGCGGGCAAGCTGATGGACGATGGGTATGTGGATGCGACCGGCGTGCAGGACGTGTATTCGGAAGCGAACGCCTGCATGACCGAACTGCTGAAGGCCATTCAGAGCGGTGTCAAGAGCCCCGACAAAACGATCCAGGATGCCGGCTTTGCCCTTACGCAGGCAAATATGAAAGAGATGCACGACAAGATGTGGGGCAACATATTGAGAAAGGCGTCCTCCAGCAGCTCTCAGTCGTAAAAACCGGAATTGCACCGGAGCATGTATCGTAGAACAGATGGAACGGTGGGGAGAAGACGGTTGGCTTCTCCCCACAAGATTTGAAAAATCCGGCGGCCCGTCTCGCGGACCGGCTGTGAAGCGGAATCCTGAATTGGGGGTACAGTCTATGACACCTGTTAAAGGGCACGGGGCAGGTTGCAGAAAAATGCTGTCCAGGCTGCTCATGTCGGAATATTTTGTCGTCATACTCAGCGTCGTTTATTTTTTGGTTATTTCCCTTATCATGCCATCCATGTTGTATCCCAACAACATTAAGAACATTTTTTCAAATATGTGGCCGCTCTTCGCGGTCGCCATGGGCCAGACGTTCGTGCTGCTGCTGGGAGGGATCGACCTTTCCCAGACCTCGGTTATGGCGGTGACCAGCATGATCGGCACCATGCTGATCTCCAGCAGGATGAGTCCCGATATTTTTGCGGGGTCCCCATTGTGGGGCACCCTTATCTCAGAAAACGGGGGCCCGCTGGGCCATTCCCCCGAGGCGATCGCGACCCTGGTCGCGATTGCGGCCATGCTGCTGGCGGGAACGCTCATCGGCCTCCTCAACGGGGTGCTGATAGCAAAGTTTCAGATGCCGTCTTTCATGGTGACTCTCATTGCGCAGATGTTTTATTCAGCGGTCGCCATTTTGCTTACGAAATCCCAAAATATAATGAATCTGCCGGACGCATTCTGCGCCATCGGAGGCGACGGCATCGGCATCATTCCCTATACGTTTTTCATCACCGTGGCGCTTGGGGCGCTGGCGCAGTTCATGCTTTCCCGCATGATGCGCGGCCGCTGGATCTATGCCACGGGCGCGAACACCACGGCGGCGCGTGTCTCGGGCATCCCGACCGTTAAGGTGACGGTCTTCGTCTACGCACTCAGCGGATTCTTTGCCGCGGTCAGCTCGGTGCTGTATACCGGCCGGCTGATGATGGGCAGGCCCACGCTTGGCAGCGACATTCTGAACGATGTCATCGGGGCTACCGTCATCGGCGGAACGAGCATGTTCGGCGGAAAAGGAAAAATCAGCTGGACTCTGTTCGGCGTGCTGTTCTATGCGATTCTCTCCGCGTCGCTGACCCAGCTGCGGCTGGATTCGTTTACCATCAACGTCGTGAAGGGGCTCGTCATCCTGGCGGCCGCCACGCTGGACGTCGTCCGCACGCGGATGCAGCAGAGGACGATTCCGGAAGCCGCCCCGGAGTCGAAGAAGGAGGCCGCAGTCAATGGCTGAACAAGAAGAAATCCTGCGCCTCGACGGAATCAGCAAGTCGTTTTTCGGGGTGTATGCGCTGAAGAATATCTGCCTGTCCCTTAAAAAGGGCCAGCTGCTGAGCCTGATCGGCGAAAACGGTGCCGGAAAATCCACCATGATGAACATCATCGGCGGCGTTTTGCAGCCGGACAGCGGTACCATGGCGGTCCACGGTCAGCCGTACCGTCCGCAGCAGCCGGCTGATGCAAGAACCGCCGGAATCGCGTTCATTCATCAGGAACTGAATCTGTTCAACAATCTCAGCGTCCTTGACAATATTTTTATCAATTCCTATGAATGTACCCCGGGCACGCCGTTTATCCGGCGTTCTTCCATGAAAGAAAAGGTTGTCCGCCTGCTGGATTCCATTGATCTGCACGTTTCGCCGGACGTTCTGGTGGAGCGTCTTTCGCCCGGCGAGCGCCAGCTGGTCGAGATCGCGAAAGCCCTCGCCGGCAATCCGGACATCATTATTTTCGACGAGCCGACCACATCGCTCACCACGAAGGAAACGGTCAAGCTGTTCGACCTTATCAAAAAGATGTGCCGCTCGGGGAAATCCATCATCTATATCTCCCATATTCTGGGCGACGTTCAGGAGCTTTCCGACCAGATCGTGGTTTTGCGCGACGGAAACATCACCGATTCCGGCCCGAAAGAGGAGTTTACCATTGAACGCATGATCTCTTCCATGGTGGGGCGCGACATCAAGCAGCTGTACCCCGCGGAACGCCCGAAGCCGGCGGAAGAAACCCTTCTTGAGGTCAGCGGGCTGTCCCAGCCTGGCATTGCGCACGACATTAACTTTTGCGTGCATGCGGGAGAGATTGTAGGAATTTTCGGCCTGATGGGCTCCGGGCGCAGCGAGCTGGCGCAGATCATCTTCGGACTCGCCCCTTACGAGACGGGAACGATCCGGATGAAAGGAGAGCCCCTGGCACCGCTGGACCCCGAGGAACGAATTCGCAGGGGGATTGCCTTTGTGACGGAAAACCGGCGCGAGGAAGGGCTTTTCACGGAATTTTCCGTCTATGAAAACCTGATTCTTGCCGCACTCCCCGAATACCGGAGCCAGGCGGGCGTCATTGACCGGAAAGGCCTGACGCGGCCGGTGGGGAAAATTATCGACAGCCTGCATATCAAATGCGGAAATCCCAGAGCCTATACGGCAAAAAGCCTTTCCGGCGGGAACCAGCAGAAAGTGGTTTTGGGCAAATGGCTGATGACCAAGCCCGCGCTGATGATGGTGGACGAACCTACGCGGGGCATCGACATCGGGGCCAAAGCGGAAATATATAACATCCTGAACCGGCTTGCAAGATCCGGAACGGGCACCCTTATGATTTCTTCCGAGCTGGAAGAGCTAATCGGAGTCTGCAACAGAATTCTGGTCATGAGCAAGGGAGAGATCGTCGGCAGCTTTGATTCCTGCGATTTTGACAGAGAAGCGATCCTTGGCACGGCGTTCCGCCAGAAGATTCTGACAAACGTTAGAGGGTAGGAGGACGAGAAAATGGAAAATTCAAAAAACGTAAAACTCTTCTGGCTGAAAAGCATTCCGTTCGTTCTGTTTGTCACCGTTTTTCTCGTCTTCGGTTTTCTCTCCCCAAACTGGTTTACCGTGAACAACTTTGAAAACATCGCACGCCAGTCGTCTTATATCGGCATTTTGGCCACCGGCATTACTTTTGTCATGCTGACCGGCGGCATTGACCTTTCCGTAGGCGCAAATATGTTCTTGTCTTCCTCTGTCTGCGGAATCCTGATTTCGCAGGGGTGGCCGATATGGCTTGCGCTGATTGTTTGTTTGGCGATTGGATGTTTGTACGGCGTTTTTAATGCTTTCTTCGTTGTGCGGATGCGGGT
This sequence comes from Bacillota bacterium, assembly GCA_023412715.1. Lineage (GTDB taxonomy): Bacteria > Bacillota > Clostridia > Oscillospirales > Acutalibacteraceae > Thermocaproicibacter. The sequence continues at coordinate 7,188 of JAEZCC010000035.1, read as the reverse complement.
AATGCCTTTTATCGTCACGTTGGCGACGATGACCGCCGGCCGCGGGCTGACGCTGGTGATTACGAAGTCCGAAGCGATTTCCATGCCGGGCAGCTTGGTCAGCACGATCGGTTCCGGGAAACTGTTTGGAGTCCTGCCCTACCCGATCCTGATTTTTGCCGTCGTTGCGGCGTTTGGCGCTGTTTTTCTCAAATTCGTTCCGTTCGGCAGAAAAATCTACGCAGTCGGGCACAGCAAAGAAAATGCCCAGAAGGCCGGAATTAACGTCAACCGGGTGCTGATCTTTGTCTATGTTCTCAGCGGCATTCTGGCTGCGCTGGCCGGCCTGGTCTCCGTCACCCAAATCGGCAACATCAACGCCGGGTTCGGGGAAGGGGACGAATTCGACGCCATCGCAGCGACGATCTTAGGCGGCACCAGCATGATGGGCGGCGCAGGCACGGTCTTCCCGGGCGCGGTCATCGGCACGCTGCTGATTCAGATGATTTCGACCGGCCTCGTTTACATGCAGGTGGACCTGTACATTCAGCCGATTATCAGCGCCCTGATTATTCTGCTGGCAGTTTTCCTTGACAGCATGCGTTCCAGATACATCAGAAAGCTTCAGCAGAGAAACATACGCGTCGAGGAAGGGCCGGCCCTCCAGACGAAGAAAGGTCGGTTCATGGGCCAGAAAGGATAGTGCGCGGCCCAAAACGCGGAGCCGATGAAACGAAGACGGCGCCCGCGTTCCTGAAATTTGCTTGCAAGACAGGGTCATAGACAAAGAAGCGGCCTCCGGATGCATAGATGCGCCCGGAGGCCGCTTCCCGCTTCCGCCCGCGGAACATTCGAGGAAAATTTTGTATTTCCCTATTGAAATATGTCGAAAAAAGTCTATTATAAAATAATTGGCTGTCTTATGGCGAAGAAGCGACGGGCCGGGGAACGCGGGCGAAAACGCCCGGATCCCCCGGCGGGAATTTTGATATACGGATACGGAGGAAAGCTTGCCTTATGAGATATATCCCGACCTTTTGCCTGCGTGAAGGCATGGTGCTTGCGAAGAGCCTTTATGGAACGGACGGCGTTCTTCTGCTGCAGAAGGGGCAGCGGCTTGAGCAGTCGTACATTTCGCACATTGCGCACCACGGCTTTCAGGGCGTGTACATCGCCGACAAAATGTCGGAAGAAATCAAAATCAAGGCCGTGATCGACGATGAGCTGAGGAATTCGGCGGCAAGGACGGTGCGGGATATCTATATTCAGAGCATGACGACGGGGGTCAGCCAGAATATGGCCGACGGCGCGAAAGCGGTCGTGCACGACATTGTGGACGAGATCATCGCGAACCGGGACATCATCGTCAACATGATCGACCTCAAGTCCTATGACAATTACACCTACTACCATTCCGTCAACGTCGGCGTGCTTTCCATCGTGATGGGCGTGGCGCTGGGGATGAACCGCTCCAGCCTCTACCGGCTCGGGCTGGGCGCCCTGCTGCACGACATCGGCAAGGTGTTCATCGGCAAGGACATCATCGGTAAGTCGGACGCCCTCACCCCGGAAGAGTACGAAGAGGTGAAAAAGCACCCCGTGCTGGGGTACGACTACCTCAGCAACGCGAACCTGGACCTGCCCGCATCCGGCCTGATCGGCATCCTGCAGCACCACGAGAGGAACGACGGCAGCGGCTACCCGGAGGGGCTCACCGGCGACCAGATCCATAAATTCAGCCGCATCATCGCAATTTCCGACGTATACGACGCCATGACGTCGGACCGCCCGTACCGGTCGGCCATGATGCCTTCGGAAGTGATGGAATACCTGATGGGCGGCGCGGGGACGCTGTTCGACCCGGATTTCGTCTATGAGTTCACAAGAAAAATCGCCGTGTTCCCGCTCGGGACCTGCGTGCTGCTGAGCAACGGCCTCACCGCGATTGTCGTTGAAAATTATGAGGACTGCTGCCTGCGCCCCAAGGTCAAAATCCTGAACAGCGACAAGCCCAGCCCGATCTATTATGACCTGAAAAACGACAGGCGCTTTGCAAACCTGACCATCACAAGCGTCGTGAAAATGTAGGCGCCCGCAAAAAGGACGGCGGCCGCGCGCCGGGAGGGGAAAAGAAAAATTTCAAATACCGGTTGCATATCTTGTGGATTTATCGTATAATGAACACGATATTTTGTACTTGAAACAAACGAGCGCCGGTCCCGCCTGCTGGGAAGCCGGCGCCGTACCTTTGAAACGGGACCGGGGGAGCGATTGCATGAAGGTCGTCGGGCTGCAGAAGCTCACGTTGCTGGATTATCCGGAAAAGGTCGCCTGCACGGTGTTTACGGGCGGCTGCAATCTGCGCTGCCCTTTCTGCCACAACGCCTCGCTTGTGACCGGCGCGGAAGGCGCGGCGCAAATTTCCGACGGCAAGCTGTTTTCGTACCTGGAAAAGCGGCGCGGCCTTCTCGACGGCGTCTGCGTCACCGGCGGGGAGCCGCTGCTGCAGCCGGATCTTGCGGATTTTCTGCGGCGGGTGCGGGCGCTCGGCTACTGCGTCAAGCTGGACACGAACGGAAGCTTTCCCGAACGGCTGCGCGAACTTGCCGGCGCTGGCCTTGTGGACTACGTGGCCATGGACGTCAAAAGCTCGCCGGAGCATTACGCCGGGGCCGTCGGGGTGCCGGGGTTCGATTTTTCCGCCGTGCGGCGCAGCATGGATTTTCTGCTGGGCGGCCCCGTGGATTACGAGTTCCGCACGACGGTGGTCAAAGGGCTGCACGACGGGGAGATCCTGCGCGGCGCCGCACGGTCCATCCGGGGGGCCAGACGGTATTTCCTCCAGAAATTCGTCGATTCCGGCGATTTGATCGACGGCGGTGGGCTGTCCGCTTTTTCCGACGAAGAGATGGCGGGCTTCCTCAGAACCGTGTCGCCTTATGTGGAAAGCGCCGCGCTGCGCGGCGTAGAGAATATATGCTGAAAAAGGGGAATGGGAACATGTACCAGGTAGTAAAACGCGACGGAGCGGTTGTGGCGTTCGATATCTCAAAAATCGGGGCCGCCGTCAGAAAGGCGTTCGATGCTCTGAACAAGCAGTACAACCCCGACATCATCGATCTGCTTGCGCTGAAGGTGACCTCCGACTACGAGCCGAAAATCAGGGACGGGCGCATCGGCGTGGAGGCGGTTCAGGACAGTGTGGAATCCGTGCTGATTCAGGCGGGCTACGCGGACGTTGCGAAATGCTACATTTTGTACCGCAAGCAGCGCGAAAAGATCCGCAACATGAAATCGACCATTCTCGACTACAAACAGCTGGTGGACAACTACGTCAAGCTTACCGACTGGCGCGTCAAGGAGAACTCGACGGTCACCTACTCGGTCGGCGGGCTGATTCTCAGCAATTCCGGCGCGATCACCGCGAATTACTGGCTGTCTGAAATCTACGACGACGAAATCGCGAACGCGCACCGCAGCGCGGACATTCACATCCACGACCTTTCCATGCTGACCGGCTACTGCGCGGGCTGGAGCCTGAAGCAGCTTATCAGGGAAGGGCTGGGCGGCGTGCCCGGCAAAATCACCTCCGCGCCGGCGAAGCACCTGGTGTCGCTCTGCAACCAGATGGTGAACTTCCTCGGCATCATGCAGAACGAGTGGGCGGGGGCGCAGGCGTTCTCCTCTTTCGACACCTACCTGGCCCCGTTCGTGAAAATCGACAATCTCTCTTATTATGAGGTCAAGAACTGCATTCAGTCTTTCATCTACGGCGTGAACACGCCGAGCCGCTGGGGCACGCAGGCCCCGTTCTCGAACATCACGCTGGACTGGACGGTGCCGGACGACCTGGCGGAGCTGCCCGCCATTGTGGGCGGCAAGGAAGTCGGCTTCAAGTACAAAGACTGCAAAAAAGAGATGGACATGGTCAACAAGGCGTTCATCGAGACGATGATCGAGGGGGACGCCAACGGGCGCGGCTTCCAGTACCCGATTCCCACCTATTCCATCACGAAGGACTTCGACTGGTCGGAGACGGAAAACAACAAGCTGCTGTTCGAGATGGCCTCCAAGTACGGCACCCCGTATTTTTCCAACTACATCAACAGCGACATGAACCCAAGCGACGTGCGCAGCATGTGCTGCCGCCTGCGCCTTGACCTGCGCGAGCTCCGGAAAAAGGCCGGCGGCTTTTTCGGCAGCGGCGAAAGCACCGGCTCGATCGGCGTCGTGACCATCAACATGCCGCGCATCGCCTACCTTGCGGAAAACGAAGCCGATTTTTACGCGAGGCTCGACCGGATGATGGATCTTTCCGCGCGGTCGCTCAAGCTCAAGCGGGACATCATCACGCGCCTGCTGCGCGAGGGGCTTTACCCCTACACTAGGCGCTACCTCGGCTCTTTTGAAAACCACTTTTCCACCATCGGCCTGATCGGCATGAACGAGGCGTGCCTGAACGCAAAGTGGATCCGCGAAGATCTCACGCAGCCGAAGGCGCACCAGTTTACAAAAGATGTGCTGAACCATATGCGCAGCCGCCTTTCGGATTATCAGGAGCAGTACGGCGACCTGTATAATCTGGAGGCGACCCCCGCGGAGTCGACGGCCTACCGCCTCGCCAAACACGACGTGGAGCGCTACCCCGACATCATTACGGCCGCCGAAAATGGCAAGACCCCGTATTACACCAATTCGTCCCACCTGCCCGTGGGCTATACGGCTGATCTTTTTGAGGCCCTGGACATGCAGGACGACCTGCAGACCCTTTATACCTCGGGAACGGTCTTTCACGCGTTCCTGGGGGAGAAGCTCCCGAACTGGAAGGCTGCGGCCAACCTTGTGAAGAAGATCGCCGAAAATTACAGGCTGCCTTACTACACCCTTTCCCCGACCTATTCGGTCTGCAAAAATCACGGCTATCTTGCGGGCGAGCATTTCACCTGCCCCAAATGCGGGGAGCCGGCCGAGGTCTACAGCCGCATCACCGGCTATTACCGGCCGGTGCAGAACTGGAACGACGGCAAGGCGGAGGAATACCGCGAGCGCAGGCTATACGACCTGAACCATTCCCACCTGAAAGGCGGGGTGCACGCCGCAGAGGCGCCGGCCGAGGCGCGGGAAACTGCGGCGGAGGGCGAAGGGGACGCCGTGTACCTGTTCACGACGAAGACCTGCCCCAACTGCCGGCTGGCGAAGTCGGTTCTGGACCGGGCCGGCGTGACGTACCGCGTGGTGGACGCCGAAGAAAACCAGAAACTGGTTGAAAATTACGGCATCTGCCAGGCGCCGACGCTGGTTGTCGTCCGCGGCGGCAATGTCTCGCGGTTCGCCAACGCCTCGAACATCCGGAAATATGCCGAAGAGCTTTGCTGAGGCTGCGGTATCGCGGGGCGGCTGCGAAAATTGCGACCAGTTTGTTCTGAGCGAAGTGTTTCAGAAAAGCCCCGTTTCCTTTTTGCAGTGACCCGTGCACGGAACCAAAAGCGCTGTGCCAAGACGGAGAGAATCCGTTTTGGCACAGCGCTTTTTCTTTTTGTCAAATCGATGCCCTGCGTTTTTCCGGCCGGCCGCCGGAATTTTTATCGGGCCGGTCGCCCGTTGCGTTCAAATTTACTTTCGTAAAGTATTCAACTTGACGACCGGAAAAAATTTAAAATATATGACTATTTTATGGCAAAAAATAGAATAAGTCAACCAAATTCGACTTATTTTGTGTTAGAAAAGCATGTAGGCTCTCATATTTTCAATGAAAGCAATCAAGAGTGTGATTCGTCCGGCAAAGCGCCGGCTTATCGCCGTCATATCCTCAGTCATTTTTTAAATTACAGGAAGGGAAGTCGAGTCATCCATGTCACGCAGGGGTGAAAATATTTATAAGAGGCGGGACGGACGCTGGGAAGCCCGCTATATTAAAGACCGGAACAGGAACGGCCAGGCTGTTTACGGATACATCTACCGGCACAGCTATCGGGAAGCAAAAAAAGCACAGGCGGAAGCAAGAGCGAACGGCGGGAAGACGAATCCGCAGCTGAGGCGCCCGGCCCATCCGGAAACTCTGGAAGAGTATCTGGGCCTGTGGCTGCGATCGGTCAGAATGAGTGTGAAAAGATCCACGTTTGCCAATTATGACGGCATCGTAAGGCGACATATCGTGCCAAGCATCGGGAAAATGCCGCTGGAACGAGTCGGCAGCGCGGCAATTCAAAAATTTATCAATCAAAAACTGCAAAGCGGCAGGCTGGACGGCAAAGGGGGCCTTTCCGTAAAAACTGCCGGAGATCTCATTGGGCTTCTGAAACGAAGCCTCAGGCCCGCCGGAATAGAACTGAATATCAGGCTGCCGAAATACAGCCTGCCGAAGCTCCGCGTGCTGACGCATGAAGAGCAGACCGCGCTCATAGCTGCCGCAGGGAAAGAAGACGATATGCTGGGTCTGGGGGTGCAGATCAGTCTGTTTACCGGAATCCGCATCGGCGAGCTGTGTTCTCTAAAATGGAAAGACGTTTCTCTGGACGACGGGATTCTGAAGATCAGCAAGACTCTTCAAAGGATCAGAAACTGTGAACCCGGCGGAAAGAATAAAACCGTTGTCGTCGTCAGTACGCCCAAAAGCGAATGCTCCGTGAGGAATATTCCGTTTCCGCATTTTCTTCTGCACCGTTTGGCCAGGGCCAGAAAAAACGCCTGCGACGAGGATTACATTCTGACCGGAAGCCGGCGGTATGTGGAGCCCAGGCTGTGCCAGTACAGGTTTAAAAAACTGATAAAAAAAGCCGGCATCCGCGACGTCAACTACCACGCCCTTCGGCACACCTTTGCCACAAGATGCGTCGAACTGGGCGTGGATGTGAAAACAATCAGCGAACTGCTCGGCCATTCCAACGTGAGCATTACGCTGAACCGTTATGTTCACCCTGCGTTTGAGCATCAGCGCGACTGTCTGGAGAAGCTGTCCGCGTGTTTTTAACACGGGGATTCGCCGTCAAAAATTTCAGTCAGCACGGCGCGAAAGGCAGATGTCTTCAAGCCGGCGGCCTGTTGTATCGTCAAGTTGAATACTTTACGAAAGCATCTTCGGCCTTTGTCGATCCTATTTTCCCGCATTCCGGCGGAATTATATTTCTCTTCATTAATTTACAGATAATGGATGGAAACGGGACTTTCGGCCGTTCCATAGCGCCGGAAATATTTCCGGCGCTATGGAAC